>CAZOPE010000043.1:0-28695 GCA_964581625.1 uncultured Cellvibrionaceae bacterium | reverse complement strand
ATAATTTGTTAAAGCTACCCAGCCACGAATTTTTCCTATGTAAACAAAAGCGATGTCGAGATTATTCACATAGCGCGCATCGTCTGTTGAGGGGGGATCGTATTCCTCTAAACCTTCCAATGCTAAAGTGCTCATCAGTGGTGGCTTCCATTGTAAGGTTTGGGGGCTAGAGGGCATGCTGAGTTCGGTATCAGTCCAAACCAATCCATCGCGTTCAACAGGTGAAGCACTTGCATAATCTGCTGGTATAAATATGGCTGACGTACCGGCCATTTTTTTGTAAATTCGCTCTTTCATGTCAGGCTCCTCTTGATTGATGCCATTAAAGCACCTGCAATCTGTGCTGTATTGATTCGGGTCAACAAAGCTAGAGAATGGATGTTGGTGAACACTATAGAAAAGATAAAGTATTGAATTTGAGGGGCTGCTTTGGAATGGAAAACGGGTTTAATAAAATAATGTGACCGTCCGGTTCTGGCCGAACGCGTTGAAACTAAAAAAATTAGCCGAAAGTGTGACAATATTTATGCGAACGGGAACTGTGTGCCCAAAAGCAGGCGGTCAAAGTTTTGTTGTCTTAGACCTGCCGTTAAGTAAAAGCAGACCTCCCGACAAAAGCATTGCCACAGTCACAAACCAAAAAGCCGCATCGACTGACCCAGTGAAATGCGCAACAATACCCAAACCTAACGCGCCAATACCGTAGCCCAAGTCGCGCCAGAAACGATAAATGCCAATAGCTGTGCCCCGCCATTCGGGTGGTGTTTGGTCTGCGATAGCAGCGGATAAATTGGGATAAAGTAGTGCCATGCCAAACCCACTTACCGCAGAGGAAATTGACCACCATATAACACCATCATTTAGCATCATCATGGCTACACCTGCACCGCAAATCCACATGCCTGCAACATTAGGAATTAGTCGGCCAATATGGTCAGATAACTTTCCGGTAAATAATTGCGAGAAGCCCCACACCAATCCATAAATACCAGTGATCCAACCTATATTGGTTAAGCTAACGTCACGTTGATAGAGGAATATTGGATAGAAAACCCAGACGAGTGCATCGACAAACTTTTCTACCAGACCCGCCTGACAAATTGCCATCAGCGATTTATTTTTCCATGTCATTAGCCAAAATATTTCACTCGCACCAGGAAGCGTGGTTTCTGTATTTGTGTCAGTGATTTGTGAGTGTAAATGAATCCATGGGCGCGTATCTTTTATCCAAAGCAGAGAAATAGAAAGTGCGCTAAGAATGGTGCTTAAACCAAAAATTAAAATGCCGAGACGTGTGCCTATTGTGGTAGCAAGGTAAGTGGTAATGACTCCTGCTAATGCCAAACCCACGTAACCAGAAAATTCATTTAAGCCTAAGGTTAAACCGCGTTGATCTCGCCGTGTAAGATCGAGCTGCGAGGTTTGCGTCATAGACCATGTGAGCCCTTGGTTTACGCCAAGCAAAAGCGTTGCGGCTACAATCCAATTCCACGAGGGTGCTACATAAATTAAAACTGGAATGGGAATGGCAAATACCCAACCCAATACGAGCACACGCTGTCTGCCAATTTTTTCTGAAAGACTACCAGCGACAAAATTAAGTGCGCCTTTTACAAAACCAAAACCGACCACAAACGCTGTGAGTAACATAAACGAATTGCGCGGTACACCGAATTCAGTTTCGGCGAGTGCAGGCAATGCTGTGCGCATCATGCCGATGGTAAAGCCCACCAGCATAACTTGTAAAAGTTGATGCAGAAATTGGCTGAAATTTGCTTTAATGCCGAGCGTGAAAGTGGGTTGATTATTCATAATTATGCGCGCGTATTTGCGGCAACTATTTTGTCCATATCAATTGGGCGTGGCGGAATGCTATTCACAAGCTGTTCAATAAATGCGGCCTTATCCAAACTGAGTGCTGCATTCCAACGTTTCTCAAAACCTAAAGTGGATGATGGTTTTCCCGATAAGCCCGCACCGCAAGCGCTACCGGCTTGGTGACCGGGAAATATTTCTAATTCATTGGGCAGCGTTAAGAGTTTGCTGTGAATGCTGTCATAAAGTATGCCTGCCATTTCCTGCTCTCTGCCCGCTAAGTCCGGGCGACCAGTCGCCCCCACGAATAGCGTATCGCCGGTAATTACAAACCAAGGTTCATCGCTACGGCGTTTGTCAGTAACCAGTAAACAAATACTTTCCTGCGTGTGCCCCGGTGTATGCAGCACTTTTACCACTACATTACCGACATCCAATAGTTGGCCATCGTGTAAAGGTTCTATCGCGAAACTCAATAGGCTTTGGGCGGATTCATGGAGTGCATAAGGCACACCCAATTTCTCTGCCAGCGCGCGACCGCCGCTGTAATGATCGGCGTGAATGTGAGTATCAATTACATATTGAAGGCTGACATTGGCCTTTTCGGCTTCGGCGATAAACCAGTCTTCATCGCCTGCGACCACATCCACCGCTGTAGCTTTACCTTTACCGGCACAGCCAAAAAAGTAAGAAAGGCTGGCGTCTTTTGCGTGTAGTTGTTTGAAAAACATAAGCGTCTCCTTAAAACACCAATACTTTATCGGCCCATTCGGTCCATTCAGCCAACTGCGCCAAGCTGCCGCGTGTGCTGCCCTCACTGAGTTCTGCATCGCTCATGCCGCGCGCTTCCATACAGGAATGACACGCGGACACTTTGCCTGCTTGTGATATCACCTTGCCCAGCATCGCTTCGGTGTTGTAAAAACCTTCGGGCACTTTTTGATGGTTGTGCGCTGTGGTTACGGCGTCCCCCATTAAAAATACACGAACCTCGTTGCTGGTTTCCTTACCTAATGCCCCCGCCAAACGCAAAGCGTTGTAGGTGCGCTCGCCGCCATAGGGTGCGTCATTGAGTATAAATAGTGTTTTCATGGGCTGACTCCAAATCATAACAATCTAGTAATTGCTAGATTGATTTAATCATTTGATGGATATGCTGTCAATTGGATTAGGATTTATTCGTTGTATACTGAACAATCTATGATTTTATGGACTATAGCCATGAGTAGTGATGCACGCGCCATCAAAGACAGTCTTTACGAGCAAGTCGCCAGAATGGGTAAAGTCTTTGCCAGCCCTAAGCGATTAGAGCTGATAGAGCTGTTATGTCAGAGCGAGAAAACGGTGGAGATGCTGGCCGAACAAGCGGCAATTAGCATGAAGCTGGCCAGCTCTCATTTGCGTGAGTTGCGTGAAGCAAATGTAGTGACGACAGAGCGTCAGGGGAAAAATATTGTCTACCGCTTAGCGGATAAAGCAGTCGCTCAAGTGTGGGTGCATTTACATTTACTCGCCGAAAGCCGTTTGATCGAACTGCAATCTGCACTGCAAAAAATCTCTGCTGCACCCGATGACTTGGTGCCGAACGACCGCGAATCCTTGTTGAAAATGGCGCGCCGAGGTGAAGTGGTCGTGTTGGATGTTCGCTCCACAGAGGAATATCTAAGTGCGCATTTACCCTTTGCTCGCTCCATACCTTTGGCAGAATTGCGCACACGTTTGGATGAGTTACCGAAAGATCGCCCAGTAGTTGCTTATTGCCGTGGCCCTTATTGTTTAATGGCGAAGGACGCCGTGGAGTTATTGCGCGCAGCGGGCTTTCAGTCGGTACATTTACGCGATGGTGTTGCTGAGTGGTCGCTATAAATCTTTAACGCAGAGCTGCGAGCAATAATCCACGATGATATCTTCGGGTATATATGTGAGATATTTTGAATCTTGCCGCAGGCGCGGTGGTGAAAAGTCTACCTAAGCAATGACAGAGTATTGTCGGCTAAAACCCTAAACCATCTGAAGTCCTCAACACTGTAACCTGCTGGGTAGGCTTGCTGCGGTATTGAGTATAGTTGGGCAACTTATTTATTGCTATCGCATTGCGTATTACTGCACTCGCCAGTCGGTACAGTACAACAAGCTTTTTTAACTTGATGTCGCTTATACACAAAATAACCCGCAATCAGCACCAAAGGTGCAAGGCAAATTAATACATCCAAATTTTGTTTATTTGTCACAGTAGCCAACACACCTGCACTAGAAACCCCTGCAATGATCAAGTACAGCGGAGCAGCACAGCAGCCGATGCAGGCAATAGCGGCGGTAAAGATGATCCATTTAGATTTTTGTGACGACATGACAAACTCCAGAGAGAAATAGGTTTTATTGCGAGAGATAGCAGCATAAAATCTGTAGTAACTACAGGTGCAAGCCTTTTATAGGATTATTTACGATGTTTGGAATTGGCGATTTATCGCGCGCGACCGGATGCCCGATTGAAACTATCCGCTATTATGAAAAGGTAAGCCTACTAAGTGCACCGCCGCGCACGGGCGGAGGCCATCGTCTTTACAACGCAAGCCACCAAAAACGTTTGGGCTTCATTTTAAAAGCACGCAGCTTGGGTTTTAATTTGGAGAAAACCCGCGAGTTGTTAAGTCTTGCGGAGAATAATGAACGTTCTTGCAGTGAGGCCTTGCAGCTAGTTGAAAATAACCTCGCCACAGTGAATGAAAAATTAGCAGAACTACAAGCGATAAAAGATTCTTTATTGGTGATGGCGAAAAACTGCCAGTGCGGCTGCCCCAGTGCTAAAGCACCCGACTGCACAATTGTAGATGCGCTCTTCAGCACATCACTTGCTTCCTCTCTGTCCATTACGCCAGCTACCAATTCAAAAGGTTGTTCATGCTAAAAACCACCGGCTTATTTGTACTCACTGCACTCGCTGAAATTATTGGCTGCTTTTTACCTTATTTGTGGCTGCGTAAAGAAGGCTCTATTTGGCTGCTCATTCCCGCTGCCGCGAGCCTCGCTTTATTTGTGTGGTTACTGACTTTACACCCTGCTGCAAGTGGCCGAGTTTATGCGGCTTACGGCGGTGTGTATGTTGCAACCGCGCTACTTTGGTTGCATTTTGTGGATGGGATAAAGTTATCGGCCTACGATTGGGTGGGTGCAGCTGTTGCTCTATTGGGTATGGGAATTATTGTGGCTGGGTGGAAAAACGCTTAAACAACTTCTGCAAAGGTAGATTTCATGATGTGGAACAATAGGTCCAAAATATCATTGCCTGTCATGCAATCCAAGTTGTATTGCGATAGGCATTGACAGGTAAGGTGTTGAAAAAATATCTATTTAATTAGATGCGATATTTAGTTGTTGAACGTCCGCTTTAGAATGAAAGACGGTTTTGAGAATATTTTCATGACCGTCCGGTTCGGCCGAAGGCGACTAAACTAAAAATCTTTAGCTGAAAATTCGACAATATTTGTACGAGTGGGCACTTTGCGCCCAATGCTGCTGTTTAAATTTATTCTACTTCATTTTCTATAGCAAATATGCAGGCCGTCAATGTAGTCATCTATCGTCATGATGCGAATGGTGTAGTTATTCGCGCTCACGCACTTCTTTAATAATGAGGATAGTTACTCAATGCCGGACACAACCCAAAAATAAGTGTAAGAGGATCAAAGAGTTTTTGGGGTGTAACGAAGGTGGAGATGCCGCATCATTTTTTGAGGGTGTCTAAATAATTTGCGATAACACCTGGCAGCTTTTGCGGCGAATGGATACGCAGTTGTTTATTGACATTCATACGCCCAAAGACGACTTCAATATTGCTCGGCTTTATGCCGAACTCTCCCGCTAAAAATCGAACCATATGATCGGTTGCTCTCCCTGCGATTGGATTGGCGGTTACACTTACTTTAAGCTGAGTGCCTACCACTTTTCCAATTGCATCAACTTTTGAGCTGGGCTTTCCAAGGATGTTAATAACCAATACGCTATCGTCCCAGGTACAGAATGATTTAAAGACCATGCTTTTTTTAGCCATTTCATCGCGTCCGAATTTGTAGCAGGGATTAATCAAAAGCCTAGGCTTTTTTTACAAATTCTGATTTCAACATCATTGGGCCAATGCCATCAATTTTGCAGTCAATATCGTGATCACCCTCGACTAAGCGAATAATTTTTACTTTGGTGCCGACTTTAACTACCGAAGAAGAGCCTTTAATTTTTAAATCCTTAATGACAGTAATAAAATCCCCTTCAGTTAATACATTGCCATTGGCATCGCGCACAACCAGCTCATCCTCCGTACTGGTTTTGGCTGCATCTTTAGACCATTCATGGGCGCATTCAGGACAGATATACATACCTCCATCCTCGTAGGTATATTCAGATTTACATTTGGGGCAGTTAGGTAAGGCGCTCATAATTTTTTCTCAAGTTGGTCGTTTAATAAAAGACAATTCAATGAATTTTGTATCGGCATATTAGTTGTGTGATGTTATGGCTTAATGCGAAACGATGGCAGTGCCCAGTGTGATCGCACGGCAATCAACCGGATAAGCAAGACACACAAGATACTGATCAGAGTGTTGATCAAGGTATCAACGCCAAGTGAGTTGAGCAGGCAATAACTAATGCCGCCCGATGCGCTCGCCGTGGCATAAATTTCACGTTTAAGGATGGAGGGAACATCGTTGCAAATAATGTCGCGGATAGCACCACCGCCAGTACCGGTGAGAATGCCCATAATGATGGCGACAGGTGGCGTGATAAAGGCTTGCTGTAAAGCGACTTGAACACCTATGACAGTAAACACTGCCAGACCAAATGCGTCTGAAACAACAAATAGACGCTCATCAAAACGATGGCTGATTCGGCCACCCAGCATGGTGGCAATCACAGCGCAGGTCACAAGAAATAAATACGTGGGGTTACCAATCCAGCTAATGGGATGAATGCCCAACAGTAAATCACGCAGGGTTCCTCCACCTAGTGCGGTGATAAACCCAATCACCAGTACGCCAAAAATATCCATCGAGCGTCGGCCAGCTGCAAGTGCCCCACTGATTGCAAAGACCACCACACCAAAACAGTCGCTCAGGTACAGCCAATTTATTGTGTTCATGTTCTAACTTCAAACTGACTTAAGGGGATAAAACAACCGAGCTATTTAGCTAGTCAACCTGTGCCGTTTGGGGCTGGTTGGCGTAAGTCGCACCGTGCTTATCCAAATACTCACGAATGAGTTGGCGCACTACCTGTGATGGGGTGACATCTTGAGAGCTGCACAAGTGTTCAAAGGCCTCTTTCTTGGTGGGGTCTATTAATACGGTCAGGCGCGCTGTCTTTTGTTCCATGGCATCAGTCTCAGTTTAGGTGTCTGTTATCGGCGCTGTAGTAACGCTCATTTGTCTCGCGTGTTAATCCCCTCACCATTCTAACGGCTCGGAATCGCTGGCTCATCCACTCATTGCAGCTTTCAGCTAACCTTCAATGCAAAAATGATAACATAATTACCATAACATTATAATGCTGTTATAATAGTGTTATCATTTGGTTGTCCTGTTTAAGGTAGACCTGTTATGGAGGGCTACACTCATGTCACACAGGGCCTATTTGTTTTCATTACGTATTGGCCATGCTGTGCGGGAAGGCTGCGTGCAGGAAACCTACACGGGTAGGCGTTTGCAGAAGGATGTGCTGGCGGGTTTGACGGTAGGCATTATTGCCATTCCCTTGGCCATGGCACTGGCAATCGCCAGTGGTGTTGCGCCACAGTACGGGCTTTATACCGCTGCAATAGCGGGGTTTTTGGTTGCGCTCACCGGCGGCTCGCGTTTTAGTGTTTCCGGCCCAACTGCTGCATTCGTCGTCATTTTGTACCCCATTACTCAAAAATACGGACTTAGCGGTTTGCTCATGGCGAGCGTGATGGCAGGCATGATCTTGGTTGGATTAGCCGCTTTCCGGCTTGGGCGCTTAATTGAGTACATCCCTGAACCTGTAACACTCGGCTTTACCGGCGGTATTGGCGTGGTGATCGCTACGCTGCAAGTTAAAGATTTTTTAGGCTTGCCTATTAAGGCGATGCCCGAACATTACATCGACAAAATCAGTTTGTTGGCAGGCACCTTTGGCCAAATTCATTGGCCAAGTCTCGTCGTTGCCGCCTTGACGCTCGCTATTATGTTGCTCTGGCCCCGCTTGAAATCGGCAATACCGCCACACCTACCCGCAGTGGTGATTGGCAGCTTGATTGCGTTGGTTCTGAGTCATGCCGGTTTTGAAGTCGATACTATTTATTCTCGCTTTAGCTATACCGCTGCGAACGGCACTTTGGTACACGGCATTCCGCCCATATTGCCAAGCTTTGAATGGCCATGGGCGCAAGCGGGTGCGGATGGTAAGGCAATGGTGTTTAGCTGGGCGATGGTAAAAGATTTATTACCCGCTGCCTTTGCGATAGCCATGTTGGGTGCTATTGAATCGCTACTCTGCGCCGTCGTGCTGGATGGCATGACCGGTAAGCGTCACAGCGCGAACAGTGAATTACTCGGTCAAGGCATTGGCAATATCATCACGCCATTTTTTGGTGGCATTACCGCGACTGCCGCCATTGCGCGCTCCGCTGCAAATTTTAAAGCCGGTGCGGAATCTCCCGTTGCAGCCATGATTCATGCCGTTGTTGTGCTCTTAGGCTTGGTTGCACTGGCTCCCTTGCTCGGTTATTTGCCCATGCCTGCGATGGCCGCGTTGTTGATGGTTGTAGCGTGGAATATGAGTGAAGCCCATAAAAGCATTCACATGCTTAAAACCTCACAAGCAAGCGACCGTTGGGTTTTTCTGTGCTGCTTTTCGCTCACGATTTTATTCGACATGGTAGTTGCGATTATGGCAGGTATTATTTTGGCCGCGATTCTTTTTATGAAAGAAATGGCCGACATGACACGTGCAGTCGAGATTACACATGACAGGCATTTATTGCCGAATTCACGACCTAAAAAATGGCGCGTGTTTAAAATTACCGGCCCGTTATTTTTTGCAGCAGCCGATAAAATATTTGCTGAACTCACGCTGTACTGTGAAAAAGACAAAGGCGTTATCGTCTACCTTGATAGCGTAAGCCTGTTGGATGCCGGTGGCGTATCCGCACTTAATAAGCTCATCTCTCATTGCATAAAAACACAATCGCAATTGGTATTAACCGACCTTCAGTTTCAACCCCTTAAAGCTCTCGCCAAAAGTCGTGTGGTACCCATTGAAGGGGTATTCCGGCTGTATCCAAATCTTGAGTTAGCCATCGAATCTCTTAATAGAGATTTCCCACCCCGTTGAGAAAACGCGTTTTATGAATATTACCGAAGTAAAAGAAAGGCTTATGTTAGGCGAAGAACTCATCGCAGAAGTAATGCGCAATCCTGCTGAATTAACCGAATGGTTGATATGGATTCGTGAGTCATCTGGTAAGAGTTTTATGCTCTCCAGCGATGACGATATTTTAATACGATCAACCGACACAACACAGTTTTTTCATATGCTCAAATCATTTGGTTTTAGACAGGCGACCGTTATTTTTTAGCTTTAACTCAATGGTACTCATTAACAGACACAACAGGCTTCTTATGGGAACTCGCGGACAAATAGTGCTTAGTACTAGCGATCATATTGGTAATATTTTGGTGGTGGATTACCGGCAGTATCGGGTGCTTACTTTTGACTCTATCTATGAGCAGAGCGGCTACTCGCTTGAAAAGCCACACTCTGTGGTGCATGAATATACTCGCATTATGATGCTGGTACTTGGATTTACAACGCCTAGCCATGTCACCTTGTTGGGATTGGGTGGAGGTAGTCTATTGCGCAGTATTCACCACCATTTAGATAAGTGCCAATTTCATGTGGTTGAGTTGCGTGCAAAGGTATTCGAAGTGGCGAAATACTATTTTGATATCCCTGTTGATGAACGCGTTAAATATACGATTTCAGATGCAAAAGTTCAGTTACGTGCGTCTCCGGATGCTAGTACAGATATCATTTTCTCCGATCTGTTTGATGCCTATTTTATGAGCCCCATTCAAACACAAAAGAAATTTGTGTCTGAGTGCTTTCGTGTGCTCAATAACGATGGTTGGCTGGTTATTAATTTCCACCACTTACCGCATGTGCGCTCTATTTTCTTTGTCACATTAATTGAGTACTTCTCAAAGGTATTTATTGTTCCTGGCGCAATGGGTAATTACATCTTGTTCGCAACCAAGTCAAAAAATATCGATGTTGAAGGTGCTATGGCAAAAATTATAAAAATGGAAGCTGAGTTAAGCACGCCTTTCGTACCTTTATTTCAAAAGCTCGAAGATTTAATTCCTTAGATATCCCTGAAGTCCTATTGGCAAAGAGGTGGTTATGAGTAGAACAATTACGGTTATTCCTGGTGATGGTATTGGCCCCAGTATTGTTGAATCGGCCATTCAGGTGCTGGACAAGGTAGGGTGTGATTTTGACTATGAATATGTTGAGGCCGGTATAACCGCACTCAACACATTAGGTTATTTACTGCCGCACACCACAACAGATTCCATCTCTCGCAATAAAATTGTTTTAAAAGGCCCCTTAACAACACCCGTGGGCGAAGGATTTACTTCTATCAATGTGACTTTGCGTCAGTTATATCAGCTGTATGCCAATGTTCGCCCCGTGCTTTCTTTCAAAGGCACGAAGGCGCGCTACGACAATATTGACATCATTACCGTACGTGAAAATACCCAAGGTATGTATTCCGGTGTGGGGCAAACTGTTTCGGATGATGGTGAAACTGCTCAAGCATGTAGCCTAGTAACACGTAAAGGTTCTGCGGATATTGCCACCTACGCCTATGAGCTAGCACGCAAAGAAAAACGCAGTAAAGTGACCATCGTTCATAAAGCTAATATTTTAAAGTCTACCTCAGGTTTATTTTTAAAGGTGGCTAGAGAGATCTCCAAAAACTATCCCGATATACAAACGACAGAAATGATTGTTGATAATGCGTGCATGCAACTGGTAATGAACCCAGAGCGCTTTGATGTGATTGTTACCACCAATTTATTTGGCGATATTCTTTCTGATCTTTGTGCGGGTTTAGTGGGTGGATTAGGCATGGCACCGGGTGCCAATATCGGTAAGGAGCACGCCATTTTTGAAGCCGTGCATGGCAGCGCGCCTGATATTGCGGGGCAAAACATTGCCAACCCAACCTCTATGATTTTAGCCTCCGTTCAAATGTTGCAACATTTAGGTATGTTCACCGAAGCCGATAAAATTATGGTCGCACTGCGTGACGTTATCGCCACGGGTGATCGCACCACAAGGGATTTAGGTGGTGTGCACGGAACGACGGATTTTACAGACGCAGTTTTGAGTAGGTTATTGTAATGCTAACATCTTCACAGATTGTTCAATTTAAAAACTTTGGTTATGTGGTTATTCCCGAATTCGCAGACCTTGATTATTGCGAAATCGCTGTGGCCTTGGCGCGGAGCGAGCTGAAAAAACAGGTTATGCCTATCGAGTATGAAGCTGATACTCATTATCCAGGGGCGCCCAAGTCGCGCTCAGCGGAAGGTGGTAATACCGCACGGCGCTTACTGGGTGCAACACAACGCAGTACGCAATTGGTGGATTGGGCAACCAGCGAACCCTTAACAGAAAATTTACGGCAGTTGTTAGGTGAGCGTATTTTTCTATCTCAAACACACCACAATTGCATCATGATAAAAGAACCAAAGTTTTCTAGCAGCATTGGCTGGCATCGTGATAATCGTAATTGGAAATTTGAGCGCCCTGATTTGGTATCTGCGTGGTTAGCATTAACCAATGAGCACGAAGAGAACGGTTGTTTGTGGGTTATCCCTAATTCCCATAAGTGGCTGATTGATGAGTATCAGCTCGATAAGCATCAATTTCTAAGAACGGATTTTGATAGAAATATCGATTTAATTAGAAATGCTGTTCCCATTTTATTGAACAAGGGAGATTTGCTGTTAACGCACAGCAATCTTTTTCAGGCAGCGGGACGCAACACAACCAACAGAACAATGTACTCAATGGTCTTTACCTATCGAGCCGCAGACAATCCTCCCGTTAAAGGTTCTCGTTCCGCAAATGCAGCGGAAATTGCTCTTTAAAGCGCCTAGTATCACGCCATTAAAAACTCTGGCGTACGTAAAAAAGTGTAGCAAGTGCTTTCTTTAACATTGTGCTCAGAGGTAGTTCGATTTTTAGCACAGTGTTTTTATAGGTTTTCACCAATGTTAACAGCAGAACAGATTGCACACTTTCACTCGCAAGGATATTTGGTTGTCCCTGCGATGGCCAATGCGGCGTATTGCCGAACCGTCATTTCGTTTGCGGAACACGCTTTACGCGAGCAAGCATTCCCTATTGAATACGAAGCGGATACGCATTATCCCGGCGCACCTGAATCCCGCGAGGCAGAGGGCGGCCAAACTGCGCGTCGTATTTTGCAGGTTGCGTCACGAAGCCCTTTAATCATGAATTGGGCTAAAGGATGGCGATTGCGACAATGTTTAGTTCAGTTGCTGGGTGAAAGTGTTTACTTATCGCAAGTACACCACAATTGTATTATGACAAAGCAGCCGCGCTTTTCGAGCGTCACTGGTTGGCATCGTGATAGTCGATATTGGAATTTTGAAAGACCCGATTTGGTTTCAGTCTGGCTCGCACTGGGCCGTGAAACTCCTGAGAATGGTTGCTTAAAGGTGTTGCCTGGCTCACATCGGTGGTTAATAAGTCAAAACCAACTTGATGCTGATCAGTTTTTTCGCACTGATATGTCAGAAAATGAGGTGCTCTTAAAACAAGCCATCAGCATCCAGTTACGAACGGGTGATACATTGCTTTTTCACAGCAATTTATTTCATGCGGCAGGTTGCAATCAAGCTACGCAAACAAAATTTTCTATGGTGTTTACGTATCATGGGGCTGACAATCCACCATTGCCAGGATCTCGCTCTGCTAGTGTTGACGAATTAGCTATTTAAATAGGCTCGATGTTTAGTTTGTTGATCGTCTGCTTTGGAGTGAGAAATGAGAATGACGATATGATCGTGACCGTCCGGTTTTGGCCGAAATTAACCATATTGGAAGACATGTAAGGAGTAATAATTGGGAACAATGATTGGGAGTCTAAGTGATCCATTGTTGGCTGCGGTAATCGGAGCATCCGCTGCCCTAATAGTGGTTTTTATAAATACATTTGCTATTGA
Organism: uncultured Cellvibrionaceae bacterium; assembly: GCA_964581625.1. Lineage (GTDB taxonomy): Bacteria > Pseudomonadota > Gammaproteobacteria > Pseudomonadales > Cellvibrionaceae > Cellvibrio. Next base: position 15,607 of record CAZOPE010000043.1, on the reverse strand, counting down.
GAACTATCGCCGCTTTCAGAGTCGAAAAGCATTGGCTGGCGCGTTAGCTGGCGAACTATCTTCATACTCAGATGCGTTCGAGCTACTTGAAAAGAACATACGTATATTGATTGGAAAAAGCAAAAACTGTAGGATTAATTGAATTTAACGCATTTGATAAACCATCTGACAAGGTTTTTGAAAGCTGCGTTAAAGATATAGGACTGTTAGGCTCGCGTCTCGCTGAAGATGTTGCTTACGTATACAATAATTTAAACGCATTTCGCATTGCTTTTGACAGCGCATCTAAATCTGATGATGTAAATTATCAAGAGTTATCTCTTAGGTATGAACTTGGTTCTTTAGAGAGAATTAAAAACAAGGACTTACCAACGAGGCTACATGAAGAAGCATCAAAAAGCTATTTACCATATATGTTCAATATAAATGCCAATACGATCTTGTTTGTGGTATTGATAATTGTTGCATTTTTTTTGGTGTAGCTTAATTATTGGAAAGCAGAAGTGATTGGGAAATGATAAATGAATCAGATGCGGAGCCTATCGCGTGCTTAAACTAATTTATTGTCTTATTCTGGGGCATAACTACGCTTGTACAAAAGCACACCAATCTCATGATATTGGTGCTGATGAATATACGTGTCTACGCTGCGCGAAAAAAGATTTCCGTGTTCGTTGACGATTTAGGTTTTGACGCTGATGAATCGGTGACGATTGATAGATTGGAACTGTTAGGTGAAGAGTGATTAAACTATTGGAAACCAGATGGTCAGCTTTGTGCAAAGCGGAAGTTCAGAGCTTATGTATCCGTCTGGATATCTAAGTTCTTACCACACAAATCAAGGTTCAGTGTAAAAATGGAAATCTATTCTACAGACCAGGCTCACCAAATACTAAAGTCACTTTCATTGAATAGGACTGCTGGATTCGCAGGTATAGGCATAGTTTTTTATCAAGATCTTAAAAAAGTTTCTCATATTGAATTAGGTCACTCCACGGTGGATCGTCCGCACCTTCCCATTTATCGGGTGGAGGAGATCATATTTACATTAGTGAGTGTGGCAGACATTTCCTCGCCTTGGCATGATGGGTTTCACTTTATATGTTCGAATCCAGTTTCCTTGACGCATTTATCCCAATTCATCGCACCTTCATTGCAGTTGTATGATTCAACCCCTTTGCGTGAACGCCCTTCTGGTGCTCGACATATGACTGCGGCTCTAGTATCCAACTCGACAGGAGTAGATTGTGTAGGCTTGTTAACTTCGAATGGAGAAATAAGTATTTTTAGAAACGGTGTCGTAGAACTCAAGGAGCTAGTCGTATGAATTTAGTTAGCCTAACCATTGAGGAGTTGAAGCGACTTTTCTATGCTTATTGCATTATCACCGCTGTACTTTGCTTGGTAATTTTTTTAATACCAATTGCGTGGAATGGAGACTTAAATCTTTCAAGCTTGTGGAGGGCTTTTTCTACCAGCATAACTTTTTCTACCTTTGGCTTGGGATTATTTGCCAATATGACGTGGAAATCGGAACGACTAGCGAAATGGTTGGGCAAGCCAATTGTACATGGTGTTTGGCGTGGTACGCTCAACACAAATTATAAAGGTATGCATCGCCCCATCGAAATTGCATTTGTAATTAGACAAACATTTATGTCTTTATCCATAGAATCATTCACCCAAGATCAGGATGGTGAATCGAAAATTGAGGCATTAATTCAAAACTCAAAAACTCAGTCTACTCGTGTTTGTTACATGTTTGAGTTAAAACGACAATATAAAGGTGAGAATAAACTTACGACCGGCGCTGGTGATTTAAAACTTATCGAAGCAGGAAAAAAGTTGAAAGGAAATTATTGGACTAATTCACCAACAGATGGTGATCTTGAGCTTAGTTTAGTATCACGTGAATGTTCTGGAGTAGATTGTTTTTCAGCAGCGAAGAGTTTAAAGAGTAACATGATCTAAATAGATTTAGATTTCAATTAATTGATTGATTCGTGCACCACTTTTCTTTGCAACCCATATTTGATTGCGTCCAACAATTATTAGAACTGCACCGTCATTTGCAGGAAGCCCCTTACGCCAGCTGTTTAAGTCTTTGGGGGAGGGAGAGGGATTGTTTTCAGGATGAGTATGCCATTCCCCTAAATATTGCAAAGCACCACCTGAGCGAGCGAAGGCATCATCAACTGCGGTTTGGTGATGCTTTCCCCGCCTGTCCACAGCATGTCGGCTACGAATGTCTCCTTCGCCAGGTTCTGACAGCTCTCGGATAATTAAATGCGAACCGCGCGCCTCCCCAATCAAAACACCCGCCGCTTCTTGACTACAAATTGTTAGTTGTCGATGACTTAATAACTGCTCAAGAACCGTCGGCATAATCACAACTAACGAACCATTAATGTCCTGAAATGTTCGCTCTAAGTTAATCATTACATATTTCACATTTTGCGTGGCGAGGCATACGATAAGGCTTTCTTGAGCGATTCCCATCAAGCATGTGTTCAGAATAGGTCCAAGAATTTTCTTTTTCCAAAGAGTTTAGAACCGCCTCCTGTAACAAACTGGCAGTAATAACACTAACAGCAGCGTCGTACGGAGTGTATGTACTACCACAACTGATCAACCTCTCGGCTTTTTGGTCAATATCTTGGAACCTTAAATCAATTCCTTCTTTATAGAAGGCCGGATCAGCAAGCATGCAGCCGTAACAACCGTTTCCATTATCCACTAAGACTTTAGACGCTCTTCCATTCCCATCGTTAAACCCGTGAATAATCAAAGGCCTTTTTTTCACCCCAATCATCCGTACAGTTTTAGACAAACGCTTTGATAGCGGCGGTCGCCCGGTTGTATCGATTACAATGTCATACTTATCAATATGACTCGTTATAGGAAAGTGTATAGGATTCCCAAGTATTTTTTCATTATTAGCGAGATGGGTGGCTGAAATTAAACTATCTGCTAACGCTTTTGATTTGTTCTTGCCATAGTCGGCGGTTGTGAGCGGATGCCTGCTAAAGTTATGGGCATGAAAACGATCTGGATCATAAAGATGTAAATGTCCTGTCCCGCATCCTGCGCCTGCGCGAACTAATAAGCCAGCAAGGTAACCACCGACGGTTCCACAACCAATAAGTGCAATTTTTTTATTACTTAAATCGCCTACTTCAGGTCGAGATCGATTACGGCTTAGCACAGTTTTTCTATCAGCCTTAATTACGCTGAGCCGAATAAACTTATTAACCGCAAGCTTACTTGAAAGAATAGATGCTAAATTATTATGTTTAACTTTTCGTTTTTTAACGTAGGTTGTTAAACCTGTCGCATTGAGATTCAACTCTACAGAAAGCCCTACTATATCTTGCCTATACACCTCAAGAAGTAATACGTGACGCTTTTCGCGATTCCTTGCAAAGTGATCGATGATGTGATTTCTGGCCGCTGGATCAACGTTCGATAACCATGAAATAATTTCTGCAAAATTTTTAGGCGGCCATTGTACGCCACATAAACGCTTTGGCTTTATCTTGAAATGGCCTACAACAAAATCCATTTCGTCATTCACGTTAAGATCTCTTTGAGACAGCCAGTTATTGCCTTCATGTTCATTATCTGGATCGAAGATAATCCATTCTTGATACTGTTTTTCTCCAGGCTTCGATTGGCTATCTTTTTTTACAGCTATGACACATCGTTCAGATCTTGCTTTTATCGCATCAGTAAGTAAGTAGATACTTTTATCGCCTAACCAATATGCCGAAAATTCACCTTCCATTTCTCGGTCTTCGAGCTTTCCTTCAGCAATCGAAGCAATTGAGTTTTGGAGTGTCAAATGTATCTGGTGGTCAACGGCCAAATATGTTGCGTGAAGATCATTAGAATCCCAATCAGCCTCCATTTCTTCGACATAACATAAATACCATCCCATATTAATGTGAGGCAGAAGAAGTCCGAGATATTGCTGCGGGCATTGAAGAACATGCGCCGACGGTAACTCAATATACGGGTCACCCTCAAGGCTTAAAGCAATTTCGAATGAACCTCCCTCTGTCTGATAATTTTTAATATAAAACCCCTTCGACTTGCATAAAGCAAGCAAAGGGGATTTATCCACTATCTGTTTGGCATCAACGTAACGATAGCCACAACTAAGCAGAATTTGATGTAGCTCGCTCAACATTTAAAATTAGCCGCTTGCCATTGTGGTGGATATTTTTTTTGGTTTGTCGCGAATGTCGGGTTCATTTTTAAATGCAGGAGCAGACTCTTTCCTAACAATTAAATCACTCCGAATTACCCGCTGACCAAACGCTTGGTTGAGAGTCTGAAGAGCAAGATCCTTAGTTTCGCAGCTTTGAGCTTTCGTCATAATATTATTTAGGTTCAAAATTTTAGCCATAATATCTCTCTCTTGATCACCATGCTCATGTTGTGGCGGAAAGAGTGGCTTTTCATCAGTGTCATCGGGACTTTCTACACCAGATGCAAACTCGGCATACAAATTCTGCGCAATGATTTTCATAGTAGTCCCTAAGTCATTCATATCGTGTGGCACACGATCTAGAATACTTACGGTTGCCGCCATAAGCGAGATTGAAGAAGGGCCTTTCCCGTGCGGCCACTGAACATCGCGCCAAGCTTTCATGTAACGACACACATCTTTTAAGTGCTGGCCAATCCGTAAGCAGCAAGCCTCAAACCAATCTTCAACAATTTTAGGATCGCTCGTTGCCCACTTCTCATCATCACCTCGAAGCGCCAGATTCACAGCGTTGGAATCAAGTGTATAGTACGCACGATTGTTTGCCCTTAAGCTTGGAGCTGAATCAAGAGATTTTGCAAATGCTTCATTGAGAGATGCCAATGATGCTTCTTCTTTGCTCTTAAAGACATCATCAGGAATGGCATACATTGGCACATCAATATGTGTGTGCTTTTCTGAAATCTTAATGCGAGCACAAGTACGCTTGGCCTCAAAAACCCAGCCTTCATTTTCGTGCACCAACGACTTCAATGATGAATCGACCAGGAGGAGAAGGAGCCGATGACCAATGACCGGCTTATCTTCAAACATGGTCATTGGCAAATAAGTTCCGTCATCGATGTCCATTTCTTGCGGAGGGGCGAAGTACGGCCTATTGAGTGTGTCGTACTGGAAGCTACCCTGCGTCCAGAATCTTGGCGACAATTGCAGAAATGCCGCTCGCGTCGATGAATCCATATTTTTGATAAGGCGAGTAATTTCATCTTGCGCGGCAGGATCTAGATATTTAAGACGAGTTTTCTGAACCTGAACTTTAAAGCTCTCCATAGATAGCACTGCCAAATCGGATCGTTGTGCTAGCGTTTTGGCCTCATCAAAGACAGTCTTGATACGATTTCGAACAGTTTTACGTAGCGATTTTAGACCCGCCATTTGTTCCTGAGTCAATCGTAACTTGCTGATAAGTCCATCGGTTTTATTTGCGTAGTAATTGTGAAAACTCCAATTCATTTTTAAATCCTCAGCACAGGTTATTGGTCTTTAAAGGGAGTTGCACGACGCTCAAAGAAAGCTCGCACTTTTGGGTTTTTAGTGAATTCGTTTGTCGCTACTTGTTTGCCGCGACTGGCAAGATTTCGAAGACTGCTTTCGCTAGCATTGTCCAAAGTAATTTCTGAAGCGGCTTCATTCGGAATGGTGTCGTCCAGATAAACATAATTGTCTTGCGCTTCGTGTGATCTTAACTCACGCAACAACATTGCCTTGTGAAGAAGCTGATTAGCTGTCATTGTGGTTAATACCAATCTTTCTCCTGCGCCCCACAATCCCCAGTAACCATTATTTCGAACAGAAGAAAGGGCGGACGGGCTGACAGTGTATTCTTCACCCAACGTACCGATGTTCAATATTTTGACATCAGCTACAGCGGTAGCTGGAAAGTCGGAAGTCATATCTCGAAATACCTCATGCAATCCTATAAGGCTCGGGTTATTAGCCACTAAGCCACCGTCAGCAAAATAAGAATCTAAGTCCGTACAATAATGTGGGGCAAAATAAGTCGGGGCCGCCGAAGTAGCCATTGCTGCATCCACCAGTTTGAGGCGTCCATCTCGATTGAAATCAGGATTGTGAGGGGTCTTGAAAAACTGGGGCTTCCCAGTCGATAGATTTACTGCTGGTATCATTACCCTCCGAGTCAACTGATCAAACGTTGTGTCTTTACCAATCATTTCAATAACGGTGTCGTACAATGGTTTGCTGTCATAGATTGGGCATATCATCGCTCGGAGCTTTTTGACCCAAGGTCTTTTACGAGGGAAAATCAAGGGAGCGTTTTCTCGAAAAGCTATCTCCAGATCCCTCGCGCTTTTTCCTGCCGCCAACCCAAGAGCCAAAATACCGCCTATTGAGGTTCCCGTAATCAAATCAAAGTAATCCCCGGCTTTTACATTTACTTCCCCAGTTCTGCTCTCGATGATTCGCTCTACTTCAGCGAGAACATTTATCGTGAACAGACCCCTTGCGCCACCACCGTTTAGGCTTAAGATGCGAACTTCGTTACTTTTTTCTTGCATACCTAACCCCAGCCCTGTGTATTATCTAACCAAAGAAGTGGGGCTACCCCTGAAAATTTCAATGACAACCGTCACAAAAACAGTAATTTTTTTGGGTGGATTCATTGGGGTGAGCTATTAAAGAGCTAAAATGCCCGTTCACGTGTTTTGCATCAGCGGAAATTGGGGGGCTTTTTGTTGGAAGGAATGGCGATTAAATTCATCCAAATAAAGATATCGGCGTAAACATCACGCGGTATTTTCGCAGGCATGAATCCGCTATCAATCATAGGTGGACATATATGGGCTACAGAGTATTTTCCCCTACACCCGCTGCCAATCCATCTCTTGCAGCGCGTTCTTTTAATAGAGTATTTGATCTAATTAAAATACCTCAGTCTGGAATAACATTTCAGAAGCTTGTATCAAGCGGGATCGCATCATCGGCAATTGGTGAGTTGCTGGAGATTGGATATGAATGGCACGAACTTGAATGGATTATTTCAAAGCACAAGTTTCAGCGGAGCGCTTCCGGCTCAATTATGTCGCTTCGTGAAAGTGAACAGTTGCTTCGTCTGCTGAAAATACACGCTTTAGCAATCGAGGTTTTAGGGAATAACGAAAAGGCAATATTGTGGATGCGTAAGCCTAGGAAAGCATTTGACTCGCTATCTGGGATAGAGCTAACCAAGCTCGAATGTGGGGCAAGAATTGTAGAAGAATTCCTCTTTAGTGTTGATGAAGGTTATTTTTAACCATCGCGCGCTTTACAGCTCTAACTATGTGCGCGAGCCTTTAACGCTTTCATCAAAGCATGCGCGCCTTTTCCCACATTTTTTTAATCGTTAGAGCAATCGCAATAGCATCATGGTCGGCACGGTGCTGCACCAAATGATTTGCTTGCAGACTTAATATCATCTCATTGGAAAAGGTTTCCTTGGCTATTTCCGACAAATTAAAAATACTTTCTATTTTAATATTGAGCTGTCCTAAGCGACTCAACCACATTGACTCCCAGTCGGGAGCATCGGAGTAGATGACATTGTGGTTAGTAAGAGCATCCAAAATTTCAGTAAATACTTGATCAGCTGGTATTCCATGCTCTTCAACATAAGAGCGCTTTAATCCATGAATAGCCTGGCTTTGTAATGACCAATCAATCCAGTCTGGTTTTGGCTTAATGATCCAGTAATAAACCTTTCCCTCTACAATTAATCCGGCGCTAATCGGGTAACTGGTATCGGAAAGGCTACTTGCTTCAAAGTCCAGTATTGGCGGGATATGAACTAATTCAGGATAAAACATGATGTGCAGCTCATATGTTAATAGTTAAAGACTGTACAGCCACGTGGGATTAGTTGCTAATATTGGTGCATATGAATAAAGGTAGACAACGCTTCATGGATACACAAAACATTGCGCAACAAATCGTAGATAGTGTTGCCTTTACTAAATACGCACATATCGATTCGGCGATATCGTCAGAAGATGCTGTTCGCTTTCATGATCGCACGACCCCCTATATTGTCCATCCTATTTGGTGCGCCATGACCATTATGACCGAAACCATGCTGGATGAATCTGTGCGCTTAAATGGTTATCTCGCACTTATGTGGCATGACGTTCTTGAAGATACCCATGCACAACTCCCTGATGATGTTAGTGATGAGGTGCATGAGCTAATCCAAGGAATGACATTTACCAGTTTTGCCGTTGAAAAAGAGACCGTGTGGCAACGACCAGCAATGGTTCGATTATTGAAACTCTATGATAAAACATCGAACCTATTAGATGGCTCCCACATGAGCGTGAATAAATGGAATGCCTATGCAGAATTTACACATCTACTAATTGCTGATGTTGAGCAAAATTATGGTCAGTTGAATATTGTAAAAATTGCCAAAGCAATTGCTATCAAAAAGTGAACGCTAACCACAACACATACGGTTACTAATTCTCTTTCTCTAAACCTATATTTCTAGGTCTGTATCTTGCTTGGCGATTGATGCAATTACTAATCATGTGCTTACAATTCAATAACTAAAGATGGGTTAAAATTGGGATTAAGCTTCCCCTTTGCATATCCTCTCGGATTGCATACTACACGACATTCATTGATTAAATAATCCAAGCTGTCGTGTATGTGGCCGTGTAACCAATAATCAGGCTTGTGAGTATTGATAAAATGCTCAAGGTCGGATGCGTAGGCAGCCGAAACTATGTGGTCTTTGCTTTTTTTAGGGAGCGATTTTTTGCTGGGTGCATGATGAGTAATGACCACATTTTTTGCGCTGCTGGATTGCTCTAGACTACGCCCTAGCCAATGCAGAGTGTTTTTATGAATCAGTGCAGCATCCATTGTTCGCAGTCGCGAGTAAGAAGGGTCTCGCCTAATCACTTTAAAGTCATTCATGATTTCTTGGCATTTATACCCAGCTAGTTTAGGGTCGCCAAATAATTCGAAATCTGTCCATAGCGTAGCACCATGAAAAGCTACGCCATCAATATTGATTGACGTGTTTTCAAGCACATGAATATTGGTAGCGCTTGCGGCATCCCTTAGTTTTTGAATGAGTCTTGGGTGTGAGTGTCGATAGAACTCGTGATTGCCAGGTACATAAATTACTGGGCAAGTTATCTTCTGTCGCTTTATCCACGCGACTCCCTTAGTGCCTACATCAATATCTCCCGCAAAAATAACAATATCCGCAGTAGAGCAGTCCACGTCAAGTTCCTCGAACTCGATATGTAGATCACTAAACAGTTGAGCTTGCATTTAACAGTACCGAATATATTGTAATCCGCTAAAAAGCATATAATTTTTTGCGTGATTATAGGTGATGCAGTTCCGCATTGATTAGTAAAATCTCTGGCAAGAAAGGAAAACTAGTTTTAATGATAATTCGCTATTTCATTGAAATCAAATTAGCTTTATGCATCAATTATTTTTAAATTTCGGAAATATTTTTTATGTGCGGTGCGATTATTTTATGAGAATTTCGTAGTGTGTATATAGTGTAATGAGGAATTAAATGTTTTTTAATCGGCCGGAGTTTGGCGTGAATTAATATTGGTTTACAGCCAGTAAAAATTAATTTATAAAGCCTGCTTTTATGACTTCATTGCAGGTAAATCAATAACTAAAGTTATTTTTGTGTGAGGTATATGTGTTTTTTAACTGAGATATTTGTTCTTTATCGAACACGCTATCTCTATAGGAAAAGTTGAGAAAAAATGAACATTAAATAACAAAAACCCCGATGTCAGAAACATCGGGGTTTAGGAGAAGAGGATCTTGGAGAGGCTCTTGCTGTAGCGGCTATAATTATCCCTCCCCATATCCCTTTCCGTCAACCCCTTAATTACTGAATTTTTCAAATTCAAGGGTTTCTTCATGCCTGAAAAAGGCGCACATGCAGCTGGCTTCATAGTTGGTGGGTTATCTATGGATGCCCAAGGTGACTTTATTAAACTGTCCTCTAAGCCAAATATGTAGTGAGCGTCTGTTGGGTGTATGTATTAAAAATGAATTTCTATGCGGTTTTATCAATAGGCTCAACAAGTCTATTGCGTTTGTCCTTGAGTAGTTGAAACATCATTAACGCTAGGAGGTATGTATGACATAGATAGTGAATATTTTTTTGCTGACTGAGTGCGCATGCCCGTTGGCTAGACATAATAATATTTCTAAAAAATTATCAAATGCCTTTGAGGGCTTCGTACGCTATTAAAAAATAGAATTACTGTTTTTATAGCAAGCCTATTAATCGCCCCTTGTTAATTTAATTGTCAGTTCAATCAAATACTTATTTTAATGTAGGTAGGGTAGTGCGTATTTAATAAATTTTGAGTTGGTACGTAAAGGTTAATTATGAGAGAAATAGATAGATATTGCATTATGAGTCAAATAAAAGACTCTTTTGAAAGTAAGCCAAATATTTCAGGAACAATTCATGGTGTTCGTCGCATTGTTCAGGGGCAGAGAGGAAAAAGCACTTCCTTATTTCCCAGCCGAAAAGCTGGTGGTGCGATTGCTCTCGAAAGTAGACTTGAATTGGCTCATGCAATTTCATTGGAAAAAGATCCGGCGGTAAAAAACTATCGCACGCAAGCGCTGGTTGTTCCTCTTCCTGGAAATAAATATTCAGTCCCAGATTTTGTGGTGCAAATGAGCAATGGTGATTTAGAAGTTCATGAAATAAAACCATTTTTTGAACATCTTTCGAGCGTTGAGTTAGAGAGATTAAATATGGTTGATATGCTAATTAATAAGTTTGGAATAAAATTTAGAGTTGTAGATTCTTTAACGCTTCCATCTAGGCGCGAAGTTGAGAAAACTTTGGCGCTCTATTCTCATGGGCATTCTCGTGTGTGGACTAATTTGCAGCAAGAACAATCTCTTCGATTGCTAATTAATGCGAGTTTGAATGGTCTTGATGAGGCATATCAAATCCTTTCTATGAATGGTTTGCCAATTCAGTTGGCTAGTTTCCATCTATTTTATGGGAGAATTTTTATTGGTGCGGGTAACTCATCAAAGGAAAAGAAATATGAATATCTCTATGTTTAAGGTCGGCACCAGATTTACTTTACATGGTGCAGAATATGAAATTACCTATATGCAGTATGGGGAAGTCAGGTACTCGGCTACGGCGGGTGGACGATCCTATAAAGTTGGTTTTAATTCGCTTAAAGAGTTGTGCGAATCTGGGAAAGTCTCAATTACATTTATCAGTGAGGCTAGGTTATTTGTAGGTGAACTACTCCCTAGATTATTAAGGCGCAGGAGATATGTTGAAGCCGCTATAGGCACTTTATTGCACCCAACTGCAAAAGGACCGCTAGCTCGTGTTATTGCAAGAGTTTCGGCAGAAATGAGTGATGTGAATTGTCCGAGTGTTAGCGCAGTATCTAAATGGATTAGGGCCTACCAACTTGAGAGTGATGATGGACTTATAGATAAAAAAAGAACGGGAAATTGCACTCTGAGATTTGATCCAATTGTGGAACAACTAATTAATGACGGCATAAATGAAGTCTATCTTGTTAGAGAGCGACGAACTGCCTTAGACGTTTTGGCTTTTGTTGTTGGAAAGTCAATGGAGATGGGATTACTGAATAACGTCGGCAATGAAATAAAAATTCCGAGTATTAGGACTATCAATCGCCGTCTTAGACTGCTTGATGAATATGTTGTATTAAAGGCAAAAAAAGGAAGCGTCGCAGCGCAGCGTTTTGTTCGTTCATCGGGGCGAGCTTTTGGTGCAAGCACTGCTCTCTCAATGGTCCAGATAGATACACACTATATGGATATTTTAGTGGTGGATCCCGAGTCTGGAGAGGTGCTTGGTCGGCCATATTTAATATGCATCCTTTGTATTAAAACTCGGATGGTGGTTGGGCTGTATATAAGTCTCTATCCACCAAGTGCGGTTACTTTTTTGGGGGCTTTAACGAATATGCTAGTTAGTTATGGGGTTCCCTCAATGATTATTCCTGACAATGGTACGGAGATAAAAAATACGACATTTTCTGCGGTTTGTGAAAAGTTAGGCATTACCATTTCTCAGGCACAAGTGCGAGATCCCAATGGTAAGGCACATATTGAGAGCTTCTTTAGAACATTGACTTATGGAATTACACAAAAAATTCCAGGTACTACCTTTTCTAATACTACACAGCTTGGCGATTATAACTCGCAAGATAGAGCGGAGTTAACACTCGTTCAAATTCGTGAGCTTACAGAAGAGTGGATTTCGCAGATTTATCATAAGACGGTGCATTCGCGATCAGGAAGAGCTCCGCTGCTTGCATGGGAGGACGATACAAAAATGTTTCCCCCATTAAAATTAACTTCTGATTATGTAGAAAAAGTTGCGAGAAAGCCGATTAAGAAAACGGTTCATAATGGAAAAATTGTCAATAAATATATTGAGTATTTCTCTCATTCTCTTTCTCAGTATGACGGTAGGTCTGTAGTTGCTTTGGTTGATGAATTGAATTTAGATTTTGTTTATGTTGTTCATCCTGAAGATAAATCAATTTATATTAAATGTGAATCTACGGATCCAGAGTATACACGCGGACTTTCCATGTATGAACATGAGGAGGCGAAGAAAATAAAGGATGAAATGTCAAAATCTGATTTGAAAAGATTGGGTAAATATTCAGGGCTATTTTCCAGATATTTGCTTCTTGAGAAAATTCATAACATGGGGGCAGCAGCAAAGAGATTAAAAAGAAAAATATTCAATGGAGAATCAACTAATCCGTTAGGAAAATACAATTCAACAACTTGCACTAATTTAGAAAAAATCGTAGCTCTTGAAAATATAGAAGAAACTGATATTTCTGAATCGGATTACGAATTATGCGAATCATATGAATCGATTGAAGTGGAGTATTAAGAGGTGGAAAAATTGAATGAGATTGAATCAGTTTTAGATAGAGTTGCCAACTTGGATAAATTGGTGATACGTCATAGTCGTTTATTGCTTGCACTGAATGGTATAGAAAACTGCATTATAAAAACACAGCGTTATCGTGAATCAATGAATTGCATTTTAGTTGCTGATGGAGGCATGGGAAAAAGTACTGTGTGCAGAGAAATACTGTCACGAATGAAAGCTTATGAAGTAAAAGATGGCGCATCGGAAAAAACAATTATTCCCGCATTTTACGCAGAGATTCCATCACCAGCAACCATTAAGAGCGTTGCAACTTCATTGCTTAGGAAGCTCAATGATCCTAACCCGTCAGTAGGTAATACGGAGAGTATGACAACAAGGCTATGTCTTTTACTAAGGGTTTGTGAAACAAAAATAATACTTTTAGATGAATTTCATCATCTGATGGATATAAATAATAGATCCACTCGGCTTAACTTAAAAGTATGTAACTGGATTAAAAATCTCGTAAACCGAGTGAGGGTGACATTTTGCCTCATTGGGCTTCCCGAATTTGAACCAATCCTTCGTTCTGATTCACAGCTAGCGCGCAGATTCCCTCTTAGATATTTTCTCTCCCCTCTGCCTGTTGTCGCTAATAATTTAGGTTCATTGAGCGCATTTTTAGAAGAGGTTGAAACGTATTGCAAATCTAAGTTGAAATTGTCCGCAATGCCAAACTTAGCTTCCAGACTAATGGTTTATCAGATGGATGCAGCTACGTCCGGAAATCCCGCATTTATTATGTCATTAATTAAAGAAACCTTGATTATTGCTTTAAAGAACGGAGGAAATTCAGTGACGATTGAAGATTTTGCTTTGGCCTGGGATTCCGGGATTACATTTACTGCAAGTCGTGTTGAGGAAAATCCATTTCGAATGACCATGAACATTTTGGCAAATAACTTAAAGGTGAAAAAATGACGGACTTTAAAATAGCAGTACGTCCGATCCCTTATTTTGATGAGACGGCTACGAGTGTAATAGCTAGAGCGGCGGAATTAAATGGCCATGTGAACTTGTATCATATGTTGAGAGGTAGCGGAATTTTATATTTTGGTGAAAAAATTGAAAGCATGTTTTCTAGCAAAGAAAAATACGAAAGAATCACTAAGTTTATAGGGGTTTGTGATATTTCAACGCGCGTTATTGCAAAAGGTGGATCTGTTAGAAGACGGCGTGAATTTGATGGAGTTCATATTCCGGATAATATTTTTAGGTTGTCTTTGTCCGCATATTGTCCGCAGTGCTTAAGAGAAGCTGCTTATTGGCGTAAGAATTGGCTGTTGCGACCTTACACGGTCTGTAGTATGCATAATTCATATTTATACGAATCATGCGGGCATTGCAGTCAACAGTTAGAACATGATCGCAGCTTTCTTTGCATATGCAGTGGGTGCGAAAAGGATATTAGAGATTTGCCGATAATTGATGCAGATTCTTCTGTTTCTGAATGGTTTATCAATTCCATTTATACTCGGAATCAGGAGGTTATCAATGATTACCTGATTTATTATTCTGTTTTTACTGGTTCTGGATCATTTAAACTTGACTCAATTAAGGCATCGGTTTTCGCATACTATTGCATTACTAATATTCGCGTCGCCGCTGAAATATTTATTGATGAAGTAAAGACGTGTTCAAAGACAATACATCCAATATATTTTTTATGTCCTATGTTAAATGGCTACGAGAGAACGAAAAAAGTAGCTAAAGACATTCTTTCTTATTTGGATTTAGATTATTTGCCATTAGATTGCCCTGGGTTAAATCTTAAGCGTCGAGAACTTATTGTGTTATTAAGTACGGATCAAGCTGGTTTAGATAGGCTGACCATCGAATGCGTATTAAGTGAGAAGGCTACTAGAAAATCTTGCTTTGCATTAAAAAATTTTAATTTTCTAATGCAAAAAATATTACAGGGGAGTACTAGTGTCAGCACACTTTTGGGTCTGTTATCATCAAGGAATGGAGAATATTACTCTATTTCACAGGGGGCCAGATTACTAGGTGTCCCGCGGAAAAAGCTTTGGGATATAATAAAACATGAACGTATTAAGCTTGTGAGTGTTGAAATTGCAGGGTTTATTGTTGATGTTATTCCTGCTGAGCCTTTGCATAATTTCCGTGATGAATATAAAGCTCAGGTAACAGGATTTAAGCCAATAGAGGACTTTGTACTTATCTAGACACGCTGTAAATTAGTGTGAGGTGGGGGGCTAGCCTCTCCCTCGATCTGTAATATTGAATCACTTGGCTGAACAATATTTAAATTGGTTCCCCAAGTGATATCTCTCAATTATTAAGCTGGTTCAATGGTGCGGATGAAGGAGTATATAGTTTAACTTGACCCAGCATAATTGTTGATTCCTGCTGGCTAGATAGTTTGCAAGTACTGATCGTCAAAGCGTGAAATTAAGCTCAATACATCCTCTTTAGGATTGCTGTTTATCATTTAATTCATAAATATAAATGTCTTTATAAATCAATATCTTATTGTTTTTTAGGCGAAATCTATCTTTATTTGTCCAATATGCCCAAAAATCTTCATAGATCTGACCAAAATATTTAGAATTATCTGTCTTTTAGGATTCTAAGATGTTGATTCTTAAGAA
>CAZOPE010000042.1:0-30912 GCA_964581625.1 uncultured Cellvibrionaceae bacterium | reverse complement strand
CGAAGCGGTGAATTTTATCTTCGATACTTGGGCAGTAGCGCGGGCCAATACCTTCAATCACGCCCGAGTACATGGGCGAGCGATCCAGATTGCGGCGAATCACATCGTGGGTTTTTTCGTTGGTATGCGTCATGTAACAACAAATTTGACGCGGGTGCATAGCACGGTTACCACGCACGGACATCACCGGCACCGGATCATCGCCCCACTGTTTTTCGAGGCCTTCAAAATTTACGGTACGCGCATCAATTCTTGGAGGCGTTCCTGTTTTTAACCGATCAACGCGCAGCGGTAATTCACGCAGGCGTTTTGACAGCGCGATGGATGGTGGATCACCCGCGCGACCGCCCGAATAATTTTGCAAACCAATATGAATTAAACCGCCCAGGAAAGTACCCGCCGTTAACACCACTTGATTGGCGAAAAATTTCAAACCCATCTGCGTGACTACGCCGCGAATCTCATCGTTTTCAACAATGACATCGTCGGCAGCTTGTTGGAAGATCCACAAATTAGGTTGGTTTTCAAGGGTTTCGCGAATGGCCGCTTTGTAGAGAATGCGGTCGGCCTGCGCGCGGGTAGCACGAACGGCCGGGCCTTTGCGCGCATTAAGTACGCGGAACTGAATGCCGCCTTTGTCAGTTGCGAGCGCCATGGCACCGCCAAGGGCATCAATCTCTTTTACAAGATGGCTTTTACCAATTCCGCCGATGGCAGGATTGCAGGACATTTGGCCAAGGGTTTCGATGTTGTGGGTGAGCAGTAGGGTTTTACAACCCATACGCGCCGCTGCCAAACAGGCTTCAGTACCGGCATGGCCACCACCAATGACGATTACATCAAAACGCTCTGGAAAAATCATTTACCTACAACCTTGCAGCCAAGCTGCACATAAACGGGTTTGCCATACAAAAGCCAAATCATAGCTTTTGCGAAAAGGGCACGCATTATAGAGCGAGTTGAGCAATTGCACAAAACATGTACAGGGTTTAATCAGCGTATTTTTTGCACAAAATATTGTTCTGTTACAACAGATGAAAATAATTAAATAAATATATATAGAGATATTTAGAAGGTTAAAAGATGTTGTAATTAATATACAGAGTTATTTCTGTGTATAAGGTTAATATTTATTTATATTTCAATCACTTATAGCAATGAAAACCCTTAGGGAAAACTGCTGGAAAGCTCCTTGTAAGCTGCCCGCAAGCTGTCCATGGAAGTGCGAGTTATACAAACGACGACAAAAATCAGACTTATCCCCAAAACTATCGCAAGCTTTTGTTCAGTCAACCCACAGAATTACACACATGCTTGTGAATAATTAACGAAATTCTATAAAAAACAGTTATTTATGACGTAAATCTACATTTTTTTGTGGATAACCTGTGTAAGTATGTGGAAAAACATGAAAATAAGTCTGTATAAACATTACTTAAACTGGAATGTTTGTTGTTTCGTTTATCAATTTAGATGAAGTTAAGAGGCGCCAGATACTTTTAATAAATCTTTATTAATGAGGTGCTGGGTGAAAGCTTGGGGTAATAAATGTTGTGCATCCAGCCAACAAAGCAGTAATTCCCAATCTTCGCGATCACGAGCAAAGGCTTCTTGTGAATAGTCCGCAATTCCACAGCCTTCACCATAGGCGCGCACATAGTTTTGCGTATCGCGCAACGTCGCAGGGTGGGGAATATTTAGGCTTAATAGAAATCGTCTGAGTTTTTGCCAAGCTGTGGTTTGATGCTTTACCCGGTTAGCCACCACTGCCATAGGGCGTGGATGAGCGCGCATACTTGCGCTGGTTATAAGGTTTCCAATAAAGCGGGCGCTTGCTCGGGTATCAATGTCAGATGGCATGACAGGCACGATAATCAGGTCATGGTTTTGCACCAGATCGTTGAGTGCTAAATCAGACAAGCCCGGCGGTGCATCTGTTACTAACCAGCGAGTTGAGCGTGGCGCTCTCCACTGAAAACTGCGCGTAGTGCGGCTATTTGGCTCGATCTTTACACCAAAAATCTTAGGTAGGTTTTCTGGGCGGGATGCCAGCCAAAAACTAGCGGAGCCCTGTGGATCTGCGTCTACCAACACCGTTGTTTCGCCGCGCCGTGCTAACCAAGCGGCTAGGTTGGTGCTGACGGTAGTTTTGCCAGACCCACCCTTGCCATTAATAACTAAAATTCTGCATGCCTTAAGCAGTTGGATGGCCACTAAGGGGTCGGCGTCGCTTTTGATTCTGACTAGTGGGGATTGGCTCATGGTGGCAAATATCTGATCAATGAGTGAACAGTATAGCCAGAGAAATAAGCGGCTTTATGCGCTCATGTTCGCACAAATTGGTTTTAAGGATGAAAGTAACTTATTTGCCGATGCAAAAGCTGCTAAAAATGCGGCCTAGCAAATCATCTGGTGTGAATTCACCGGTGATTTCGCTCAAGGCGTTTTGAGTTTGGCGAAGGTCTTCGGCCAGCAATTCACCCGCTGCATAGCCCTGCAACTGAGCTTTACCTGAGGCAAGAAATGATTGCGCGCGTTCAAGCGCATCCAGATGGCGGCGGCGAGCGGTAAACCCACCCTCACCTGTGTTGCTAAAACCCATGATGTCTTTGAGGTGTTGTTTTAAATCGTCCACGCCATGGCCTTTGGCAGCGCTTATGCTTATATAAGAAATACCAGTCTCTAATTCTACAATTCCCGCCTGTTCGCCACTTAGGTCAATTTTGTTGCGAACAAGTGTTAATTTTTCGGGGTGTTCCAAGCGCTCAATAAAATCAGGCCAGATTTTTAAAGGATCTGTTTCTGGCGTACTGCTGCTATCCACTAACAAGAGCACGCGGTCCGCTTGCTGAATTTCTTGCCATGCGCGTTGAATACCAATACGTTCAACTTCGTCTGGGCTATCACGCAGCCCAGCGGTATCGATGATATGCAAAGGCATGCCATCGATATGAATATGTTCGCGCAGTACGTCTCGCGTAGTTCCTTCAATACTGGTAACAATCGCCGATTCGCGCCCGCTTAACGCATTCAACAAACTGGATTTACCCGCATTAGGTCTGCCTGCGATAACCACACGCATACCGTCGCGAACCAAAACGCCTTGTTTGGCTTCTTTAAAAACCTGATTGAGTTTTTGTTGGATGGTATTTAAATCATGTGCGACTTTTCCATCACTTAGAAAATCAATTTCTTCTTCGGGAAAATCGATAGAGGCTTCGACGTAAATTCGCAAACTGATGAGTGCTTCAACCAATTCATGGATGCGAATTGAAAAAGCGCCTTGCAAAGAATGCAGCGCATTTTTTGCAGCTTGTTCGCTGGTAGCATCAATCAAATCTGCAATGGCTTCGGCTTGGGCTAAATCGAGTTTATCGTTGAGAAAAGCGCGTTCAGAAAATTCACCGGGGCGCGCAAGGCGAACGCCGAGTTGAGTAATTTCACGCAAGAGCACATCTAAAATAACCGGGCCACCATGGCCTTGAAGTTCAAGAACATCTTCACCGGAAAATGAATTAGGGCCAGGAAAAAATAGCGCTATACCTTGATCAAGAATTTCACCTTGGTTGGAATAAAAAGGCGTGTAGTGAGCAAAGCGTGGTTGGAGTTTTTGTTTTAAAAGCGTTTCAGAAATGAGTTTGGCTTTTGGGCCGGAGACGCGAACTATACCGACACCACCACGACCAGTCGCAGTAGCGATTGCAGCAATGGTATCGGTATGTAAATTCATGCTTAAGCTTTTGCGTCAGCGTTTTCTATTTGTTTGGTAATCACATATTGCTGGGCAATGGTCAAAATGTTGTTGGTTACCCAGTACAACACCAAGCCAGCTGGGAACCACAAGAACATAAAGGTAAATACCAAGGGCAACATTTGCATGACACGCGCTTGCATTGGGTCAGTTGGTTGTGGATTTAATTTTTGCATGAACCACATGGTCACGCCGTAAATTAACGGCAGCACGTAGTAAGGATCCATGACGGACAAATCTTGAATCCAACCATAGAAAGGCGCGTGGCGAAGTTCTACCGATTCCATCAACACCCAATACAACGCCAAAAACACCGGCATTTGGATTAGCATGGGCAAACAACCGCCCAATGGATTTACTTTTTCATCTTTGTAGAGCTTCATCATTTCTTGCGACATTTTTTGACGGTCGTCACCATAACGCTCTTTCATCTCTGCCATTTTTGGGGCGAGTTTTTTCATCTTCGCCATGGATCTGTAGCTGGTAGCAGAAAGATGGAAAAACAGCGCTTTAACAATTACGGTTAAACCAATAATTGCGAGACCCCAGTTGCCCAAAAATGCGTGAATGTGTTTCAACAACCAGAAGAGGGGTTCACCAATCATCCACAAGAAGCCGTAATCAACTGTTAAATCCAAATGAGGTGAAATGGTTTTAAGTGAATCCGTATCTTTTGGGCCTGCATAGAAATTGGCTTTAATACTGCCTTGTGCACCAGGAGCTACATCTACAGGGCTACCAATAAAGCTAAACAAGAAAACATCGTTGGTGCCTTGTTGGCTCAGCTTGAAAGTATTTGTGGTATTTGAATCGGGAATCCACGCGCTAATGAAATAATGTTGAATTAATGAAACCCAACCACCTTGTTCAGTGGTTTCAAAAGGCGCTTTTCGTAAGTCATCAAATTTAACTTTTTTGTAATTTTCTTCTTTCGTTGTGACAGCACCACCTAAGTAGGCGCTCATCATCATGGCGTTGGTTTTTGCGAAGTTTTTGCTATCGCGTTTGATTTGGCCGTAGAGCTGCCCATTCCATTTAGTAGCGCTTTGGTTATCAATTACATATTCAACACCCACAAGATATTGGCCGCGGGTAAAGCTAAAACGTTTGATAATTTTTACGTCGCCTTGTTGCAGGCTTAAATCAACAGTTAATGTATCTTTGCCATCTTCTAATGCGTATTCTGATTTTTCAACGCTGTAAGTTGGGCGACCTTGTGCGGTATCGGTACCATTTGCGCCAATCAAACCACTTTGAATACGGTAGAGATGATCGGGTGTGTTATCAATTAACACAAACGGTGAATTGGGATCTTTAAGGTCTATTAAATGACGGGGGAGAGCGACACGAACTATATCGCCACCCACTGGATCAATAGTCACTAACAAACTGTCGGTTGCAACTTTAATGAAGTTGGTTGAAACAACGGCAGGCACATTAGGTGTAGATTGGCTCGCGGTTGAAGTTGCACTTGGAATATCAGAAGACTTGGCAGCAGTTGATGCTGGAATTTCTGATGTTGCCGCAGGTGCGACCACGGGTGCGTGTTGCTCCTGATAAGTATTCCAGCGAATCGCCAGCATAAAAAGAACGGCGAGAATTGCCGCGATCAATATGTTTTTTTGCCAATCCATCTTATTGACTGCCATCTAAAGGTTGTTGAAATGAATTCTGTTCTGGTTTTATTACCGGGTCCAAACCACCCGGATGCCAAGGGTGGCATTTTAGTAGGCGACGAAGAGTTAAATAACCCCCTTTCGTCACCCCATAGGTATTAATTGCTTCTTCCGCATAATGCGAACAAGTCGGGTAAAAACGACATTGGTTGCCAATCCAGGGGCTTAATAAGAAGCGATAGCCGTGAATGCACTTTACGGCGATGCGGCTTGGAGTTAGGGCACTCATGCTGTTGGTTCCGATTTTGCTTTTTGAAGCTTGCGGATCAAACGCTGCCATTGGCCATTTAATTGTTCAATCAACACGGCGTTGGTTGAATCGTTCATGCCTTTGCGCGCGAGCACGATAACATCTATACCCGCCAATTGTTGCTGTTTTGCACGAAAAGTTTCGCGAATCAGACGTTTCATCCGATTTCTATCAACAGCGTGGCGAATATGTTTTTTGGCAATAACTAAACCCAACCGCGGAAGACCGAGCTGGTTTTGACGAGCGAGAAACAGGAAGTGTTGATGCGAGGTGCGAAGCGGCGCGTCATCGAAAACGCTTTGAAAATCCTTAGAGTTAAGCAGGCGCATCGATTTGGTAAATGCCTGACCGAGATTTCGGCCAGTTTGCCATTCGATGGTAATGGCCTGCTTCACTCTAAGAATCCATCAAATAGGGACTATTTAAATAGCTAACTATTAAACAGTTAACTCTTTACGACCTTTAGCGCGACGACGAGCTAAAACCAAACGGCCGTTTTTAGTAGCCATGCGAGCACGAAAACCGTGGTTGCGAGCGCGTTTAAGAGTACTTGGTTGGAATGTTCTTTTCATGAAACTAAACCTGTTGTAGGGACACAATAAATCACACGGTGTGTGAAAGACGCGGGATTCTAAAGAAGTTGTGTTTATAAAGCAAACAGTTTTGGAATTATTATGGTGTTTGCTATTTGAATGTTAATAACCACTGGTTACACTCAGTTTATACATAAAATATTAACAAGTTTATCCACAGTTTTTATTAATAAACATTGTTACGCTTATTTTTTATTCAAACTATAAGTTGTTGAATTTTTAGCACTTTGAACCTTACGTAAAAAATCTTACAGAGATTTTGAGTCTTACTGTGGATAACTTTTTTTGTTGGGAGTACACTCCGTTTTCTTTAAAATTCTTTCCCTAAAAACCTTCTGCAGAACCCCTTTTTTGTAGCGGTTTTTGGCTATTTTTTGCTCATTACACATAGATGTAGGTTTGCAATTCAATAACAGTCCTATATGTAGTTATTCATAGATATATATAGATAAAGATAAGATCGTCGGGAGTTTCTGTTTTGTCGCAGTCAGTTTGGAAATTATGCGCATCCAGTTTGCAGGATGAATTGCCATCGCAGCAGTTCAATACCTGGATTAAACCTTTGCAAATTGATGAAGTCGCAAGCCTAAACGAATTGCGTTTGTTGGCGCCCAACCGTTTTATCAGTAACTGGGTAGAAGAAAAGTTTTTAACCCGCATCAAAGAGCTGGTCGCCCACTTTCAAGAAGGTGCGCCCTTGTCTGTTGTGATTGCAGTAGGTGCCAAACCTCAAGCAGCTTTTGAACAAACGCGCGCTCCTGCACCCGCGGCCAATAATCCCCTTGCTGTTACATCATCTATAAAGGAAGTAACGCCAGTAGCTAAGAAAGAGGCTGACGAAGTTCCTGAAAAATCCCGTCGCTCTAATGATGATGCTCAACGTGTTGCGCAAGAGGCTGATGTTGAGGGTGGTTTAAAACACAGCAACTATTTAAATACGGCGTCCACTTTCGCCACCTTCGTGGAAGGTAAGTCTAACCAGCTGGGATTGGCTGCTGCACGCCAAGTGGCAGAAAACCCCGGCGGTGCTTACAACCCTCTCTTTATATACGGTGGTGTTGGATTGGGTAAGACCCACTTGATGCAAGCCGTAGGCAACGCTTTGGTTGCCAAGAACCCCAATGCAAAAGTGGTTTATCTACATTCCGAACGATTCGTTGCTGATATGGTGAAAGCCTTGCAACTCAATGCCATCAATGACTTCAAACGCTACTACCGTTCTATGGATGCGCTTTTGATTGATGACATCCAATTCTTCGCCGGTAAAGAACGTTCGCAAGAAGAATTCTTCCACACCTTTAATTCGCTGCTTGAAGGTGGACGTCAGATTATTCTTACCTGTGATCGTTTCCCCAAAGAAATTAATGGGTTGGAAGAAAGGCTGAAATCGCGCTTCGGTTGGGGCTTAACTGTAGCTGTTGAACCGCCAGAGCTAGAAACCCGCGTAGCAATTTTGATGAAGAAGGCGGAGCAGGTGAATATAGATTTACCACACGATGCAGCCTTCTTTATTGCGCAACGAATTCGCGCTAATGTACGTGACCTCGAAGGTGCGCTTAAACGCGTGATTGCGAGTGCGAACTTTACCGGCCGCCCAATTGACGTTGAGTTAGTTCGCGAAGCTTTGAAAGATTTATTGGCACTACAGGATAAACAAGTCGGTATCGACAATATCCAAAAAGTGGTGTGCGAATACTACAAAATCAAAATGAACGACATGGTATCCAAACGCCGCAGTCGTTCAGTGGCTCGGCCGCGCCAAGTTGCTATGGCGTTGGCAAAAGAATTAACTAACCACAGCTTGCCGGAAATTGGCGAAGCCTTTGGTGGCCGCGACCATACAACCGTATTGCACGCATGCCGCAAAATTAAAGAATTGCAGGAAGAAACGGCGGATATTCGCGAAGATATGAAAAACTTGCTGCGTTCACTCACAACTTGATTTATAAACACGTTGCTATTTTTTGCTGACTAACTTTGATCCCGGACGATAACAAAAGAGACCATCACATGAAATTTGTCGTATCCCGCGAGGCGCTACTCAAACCCTTACAACTGGTTGCAGGTGTGGTGGAGCGTCGTCAAACGCTACCCGTTTTATCGAATGTCTTAATCGTCTTGAACGGTGATCAACTGGCCTTAACCGGTACAGATCTTGAGGTCGAAATTATTGGTCGTGTGACCTTGGAGCAGGCAGGCGAGTCTGGTGAGATCACGGTTCCCGCTCGTAAGTTGGTAGATATCTGCAGATCGTTACCAGACGGTTCAAAGTTAGAGTTTATTCAAGAAGATCAGCGCATAATATTAAAATCTGGCCGTAGCCGTTTTACGCTTTCAACCTTACCAGCCTCTGACTTCCCCAATGTGGAAGATTCACCCGGTAATTTGCGTTTTAGCTGCGCACAACAAGAAGTTAAACGCCTTATTGAACGCACTGCATTTGCCATGGCTCAGCAGGACGTTCGTTATTATTTGAACGGCATGTTGTGGGAAGTTCGCCAAGATCAATTGCGTGTAGTCGCTACCGATGGTCACCGCATGGCGATGTGTACGCGCGCAATTGCGGTTACTACACCTGATGTTGTTCAAGCTATTCTGCCGCGTAAAGGTGTATTGGAATTATCTCGCTTATTAGATGATTCAACAGCGCAAGTAGAAGTAACGTTAAGCGGTAACCATATTCGCGTTACTTCAGTGGACTATACCTTCACCTCTAAATTGGTGGACGGCAAATTCCCGGAATACGAGCGTGTACTTCCACGTGGTGGCAATAAAACCATTATTGGTTCGCGCATTGAATTGAAACAAGCTTTTGGTCGTACCGCCATTTTATCGAACGAGAAATACCGCGGTGTGCGCTTGTTGTTGTCTGATGGTTTACTAACAATTGTTGCTAACAACCCAGAGCAAGAAGAAGCGGAAGAACAAGTCGTTGTAGATTACACGGGCGATAGTTTGGAAGTAGGTTTCAACGTGAGTTACCTGCAAGATGTGACCAACGTTATTCAAAACGAAAACATCAAAATCACCTTATCTGACGCTAATTCCAGTGCATTGTTAGAAGAACCCGACAACAGTGATTCCTTGTATGTTGTTATGCCAATGCGCTTGTAATAAGCGCATTGAATTCCATAGTCTTTTCCGCTCCTTCTAGCCTGTTGGTCGTATGACCTTAAAGCGCCTGTTTATTGAGAATCTTCGCAATCTAAACTCGGTGGACGTACAACCGTCCCACCGGGTTAATCTTATTTATGGCGAAAATGGATCCGGTAAAACCAGCATCCTGGAAGCAATTAACGTTCTCGCACTGGGTAGATCTTTCCGTAGTCATAAGCACAAACCGCTGATTTTGAACGGGCAGAATTCCTTTACCGTTTTCGGAAAAGTACATGCGGATGACGAAGCCGAAATACCCATAGGTATTAACCGTCAATTGGACGGAACGGCTAGCTTTAAAGCCAATGGAACCCTTGTGAGTTCAGCAGCTGTGCTAGCTTCTTACCTTCCCGTGCAGGTTATTAATTCAGATACTTTTTTGCTATTGGAAGGTAGCCCCAAGGTTCGCAGGCAGTTTATCGATTGGCTTGTGTTCCACGTGGAACATAACTTCTTCCAAAAATGGAAAGATTGCCAGCGCTGCCTTAAACACCGCAACAGTTTGCTGCGACATGATAGAATAGACCCCTTTGAATTATCGACTTGGGACCAAGAGCTTGTTGCCCTTAGCGAACAGCTGCACGTCTACCGAGCCGACTGCTTTGAATTATTTAAAGCAACTTTCTATGAGTTGCTGCAAGAATTTATCAGTGTTGATGGTATTGCCATTGGGTATTATCGCGGTTGGGACAAAGAAAAGTCCTATGCAGAAGTGCTAGCAGCGAGCTTTGACCGCGACCGTCAGCAAGGCTATACCCACATGGGTAGCCACAGGGCAGATCTACGCATTACCGTAAACGGCCAAAACGCGGCGGAAATATTAAGCCGAGGCCAACAAAAACTCTTGGTTTGCGCCCTCAAGATTGCTCAAGGTTACGTGTTTTCTCGCATGACTGGCCGTAAAACCGTTTATTTGATTGATGATTTGCCAGCTGAATTAGACGAGAAGCACCGCGACTTGCTTACTCATTGGTTAGATAGGATGGAGACTCAGGTTTTCATTACCGGAGTAGAGCAAGCTAGTTTGTTGGCATCTTGGCAAAACAAGCCAGATATAGATTTAAAAATGTTCCACGTGGAACATGGTTGTGTGACTAATATAGTCTCATAATTTCAAAAGTAGATTTTATGCATATCCTTAAACTGCGCTTTAGTGCCAAATTGTGCGGATATTAAGGTTTACCGAATAAAAAGTGGAGATAGCTATGTCAGAAGAGAACACTTACGACTCGTCCAGTATTCAGGTTCTTAAGGGCTTGGATGCAGTACGTAAGCGCCCAGGGATGTATATTGGCGATACCGATGACGGCTCGGGCCTTCACCATATGGTGTTTGAAGTGGTAGATAACTCTATCGATGAAGCCTTGGCTGGCTACTGTTCTGAAATTAAAGTAGTTATTCACCCCGATGAAACCATTTCTGTGGCTGATAATGGTCGTGGTATCCCAACAGACATGCACGAAGAAGGTGTCTCGGCGGCGGAAGTTATCATGACTATTCTCCACGCCGGCGGTAAGTTTGACGATAATACCTATAAGATTTCCGGCGGTTTGCACGGTGTAGGTGTATCGGTTGTGAATGCACTTTCTGAATATCTGAAGTTAACAATTCGTCGTGGTGGCAAGATTCATGAGCAAATCTATCGCCACGGTGTGCCAGATGAGCCACTAAAAGTTGTGGGTGATACCACAACCACCGGTACTGAAACTCATTTTAAGCCTTCGGCTGAGACCTTTACCAACATTGAATTTCATTACGAAATCCTTGCAAAGCGCCTGCGTGAATTGTCTTTCCTGAACTCTGGCGTGCGTATCGTGTTGAAAGATGAGCGCAGCGGCAAAGAAGAAGTCTTCCAATATGAAGGTGGCCTGCGCGCATTCGTAGATCATCTGAATAAAAATAAAACAGCTATCAACAAGATGGTGCACTTTGTTTCACTGACTCGCCCGGATGGCATAGGTGTAGAAGTAGCCTTACAGTGGAACGATTCCTATCAGGAAAACCTCTTGTGCTATACCAACAATATTCCTCAGCGCGATGGCGGAACTCACTTAGCGGGTTTCCGTGCGGCTTTGACTCGTGGTTTGAATAACTACATTGATAAAGAAGGCTTGGGTAAAACTGCCAAAGTGGCAACCACCGGTGATGATGCCCGTGAAGGTTTAACTGCAATCATTTCGGTAAAAGTTCCAGATCCTAAATTCTCCAGTCAAACGAAAGATAAACTTGTATCGTCGGAAGTGAAAACCGCTGTAGAGCAGGAGATGGGCGAACATTTCGGCAACTATTTGTTGGAAAACCCCGGTGAAGCCAAGGCCATTGTAGGCAAGATGATCGACGCCGCCCGCGCCCGTGAAGCCGCCCGTAAAGCCCGCGAAATGACTCGTCGTAAAGGCGCGTTGGATATCGCTGGTCTACCCGGCAAGTTGGCGGATTGCCAAGAAAAAGATCCAGCATTATCAGAAGTTTACCTAGTGGAGGGTGATTCGGCGGGTGGTTCTGCCAAGCAAGGCCGCGCCCGTAAAACCCAAGCAATTTTGCCGCTCAAAGGTAAGATTCTGAACGTAGAAAAAGCGCGTTTTGACAAAATGCTTTCCAGTGCGGAAGTAGGTACTCTGATCACCGCACTTGGCTGTGGTATCGGTAAAGAGGATTACAACCCAGACAAGCTGCGCTACCACAGCATCATCATCATGACCGATGCCGACGTGGATGGATCTCACATCCGCACCCTGTTGTTGACCTTTTTCTTCCGTCAAATGCGCGAATTGATTGAGCGTGGCCATGTGTATATTGCTCAGCCACCACTGTACAAAATCAGCAAGGGTAAGCAGGAGCAATACTTGAAAGACGAATCGGCCATGACCGAATTTCTAACTCAAGCCGCGTTGGAAGGTGCCTCGCTTTACGTAAATCCCAACGCACCGGCCATTGCTGGTGAAGCCTTGGAAAAGCTGGTGCAGCAATACCGTAAGGTGATGGCAACTATTGATCGCCTATCGCGCCTGTACCCAGCAGAAGTCTTGGAGAAGATGATTTACATGCCAGAGCTCCGCGCAGAACACTTGGCAGATCAAGGTCACATTCAGCAGTGGTGTGATCAAATGCTTGCTCGTTTCGCTTTAGATGCGCGTGCTGGCAGCCAGAAATACAACATCGTTGTACGCGAAGACACCGAGCGCCACCTGTTTCTACCTATGGTTGAAATCATTGCCCACGGCATTTCCAACCACTTCCCTTTCAACCAAGACTTTTTCGGTTCAGGCGAATACGCCTCTATCGTATCCCTTGGCGAAGCCTTGGATGGCTTGATTGAAGAGGGTGCTTATATTCAGCGCGGCGAGCGTAAGCAACCGCTTACCGGCTTTGCCGAAGGTTTGGATTGGCTGATGAAGGAATCGCGCAAAGGTTATAACATTCAGCGTTACAAAGGTTTGGGCGAAATGAACCCTGAGCAGCTTTGGGAAACCACCATGAATCCGGAAACCCGCCGCATGCTGCGCGTGACTATTCAGGATGCCATCGCAGCTGATCAAATTTTCACCACGTTAATGGGTGATGATGTAGAACCGCGTCGTGAATTCATTGAAACCAACGCACTCGCGGTAGCCAACCTCGACGTATAATTAAAAATTTTTGGCGCTTTGCAAAAGGCCATCACCTTCGGGTGATGGCCTTTTTCATTTGCACTTCGTTATTTTGCGTGGCGGTAGTAGGGAAGGGAGTGCCCAAAGCGAGCGTGGTGCGCCACTTCTTTCAAATGAAGAATGAGTTTGATGTTGTGTAATATTTTGTTGTGGATATTTGTGGCGTATTACTCTTTGCTTTAAATACGCCCTACGGGCTGGGTGCAGCATCAAACCAACGTAATGAAATACTTAGAAGATACTGTTGGGAGTAAAGTAGGGACACAAATTTCCGTAGATATTTCTATAGCAGGTACATCAGGCAAAATGCGTTGCATCATCGACAATCTTGTCGTAAAGGCGGACGGTAGTTTTACCATCGCAGATGCTAAGAGCAGTATAAATAGAGATTTAAGCCAGCTCAGTGCATCAGACTTAGCGAAATCAGCTACGACTAAAAACCAAAAAGCGTTTTATGAAGCTTTAGCAAATGGTAGTGTTACTCAAGTGATGCCGGTAGGAAAGCGTGCAGAGAATTTCTTTGCAGATGGTGGCCGTACGGGTATACCTAATTCAGGGATTATTGTAAATAAATCAATTGATTTTTACGTGAATGATTCGGCCGTAAATGGTTACAAAATTTTTAAGAAGACATTGGATTTATGAAAAAGAGTGATTTAGAAAAGTTGTTGAATTCGTGTTTTCGTGAAAAACTTAAACCATTAGGATTTAAAAAATATAATTCTGGATTCGTAAAAATAAAAGACGACTTTTCTTACAAATTTATATTATCGTCCGTAAATAGAGATACATCTTATCCGAGTACTTTTGCCTACATGTTAAGCTGTAAATTAGTCGGGAGTGTTCTCGGCAATGTTATAGGAATCTCGGATGCGTATTTTCCTGTAAGAGGCGGTGGGCAGGCTGAACTTTGGGAATCTAAAAAATATCCCGTTAAAGATTATGATATTTACACCGAAGATGACGCCAAAAAAATGGTTGCAGAGGTTTCCGCCTACTTCACAAATGAAGCATTGCCTTATTTGGAATCAATATCCAATTTACATGCATTGGAAGCACTTACTAATAGCAATCCTCATCCGCTAAAATTTCGCTCAGGACTTGTGCTTGCCAAGCTAGTTGACAATCCGCAATATGATTCTCTTGTAGAACAGTATCGTGAATCATTCAAAGGCTGGGTTGTTGAGTGGGATAAAACGGATTTTGAAAAGATGGTTGCTTTTTTGGATTGTCATAGTCTGGATGAGTTACATGCAATGGCAGAATAAAATTTTAACCAATCATCTTGCCGCTACTAGTTTTATCTAAACTACAAAAAGATTTTTTAGCAAAAGGAGTTGTTGCTATGCCACGTCGAGCCAGAGAATTATCAATTTTATTTAGAACGTAGCTTAATTATTCGGGTTGGTGGGCACTTACTTCGAGCGAATCCTAATCCAGGAGCAAATTCCATCGGACATAAACTACTTCAAAGAGTTTGCGTTTACTGGCGCAATAGGTGGTTATTCCGTACTTTGCGATACTTGCGGAAGCGGCAGCGCATGCAACCATTTGATCCTAAGAGTATTTCACTAATAGTGAGATTTACTGGAAGAACTACTACAGATTATGAGATTTATGACCTGCTTAAAGTTCTCACAATGTGTGAAATCTTTTGGTTTTACTCGGGGTTTGAAATTTCACATTAAATGAGATTCGACAGCAAATAATCTAAAACGAAGTTTTATTGTTTAAACACTTTTGGAACCTATTAAAGTAAACCTCTTTAACCTTAGGGAAGTTGTGCGATGACGATTAAAGTAGCAATCAGTGGCTATGTCTAATTCGCCGCACGTCTACATAACGTGTGTTGAGCCCGTCTATTAAGATATCGCTAAGAACACTTTATTTTGAAAACCATAAGTTCAATAACAGGTGATGACATGCGTTCTATTCGTTTGACTTCGGTTTTTATAGTGGCAGCGGCGTGTTACCTAAGCTCCTGCAAGGCGACTGATTCGCCAACTAAATCGCCAGCTAATTCAGTAGCGGCCTGTAAAACCCCGGCAGTCGCGGCCTACGATCAACTCCCCGTCATAAACGAACTGCCCAACCCTTTTAAGGGAATGAACGGCAAGCTGATCAAAACCAAAAAAGAGTGGGTCTGTCGCCGTGCTGAAATTGGCGCGGAGGCGCAGGCCTATGAATTAGGCACCAAGCCCGGTACGCCTGAGTCCGTGAGCGCTGAGGTAAAGGGCGAGAATTTGGTCATAACTGTTGCTGACAAGGGTAAAAGCATTTCCTTTACCGCCAAAATTAGCTATCCCAAAACCGGCACAGCGCCTTACCCGGCCATGATAGGTATGGGTGGTTCCTGGATCAACAACGAAGAACTGGCCAAGCAAGGCGTGGCGGTTATCCAATTCCCCAATAATGACATTGCCGAGCAGCTCAACGGCAGTTCGCGCGGCAAGGGTAAGTTCTTTGAGCTTTACGGCTCGGAGCATTCTGCAGGCGCCTTAATGGCATGGGCGTGGGGTGTTAGCCGCTTGATTGATGGTTTGGAAAAAATGCCAGCCAGTCAGATTAATGCTAGCCGTTTGGGTGTTACGGGTTGCTCGCGCAACGGAAAAGGCGCTTTGGTGGCGGGCGCTTTTGATGAGCGCATCAAGTTGACGATTCCGCAAGAATCCGGCTCGGGTGGTTCCTCTAGCTGGCGTGTGTCCGACGACCAAAAAGCCAAAGGTCAGAACGTACAAACCTCCGCGCAAATCGTGACGGAGAATGTCTGGTTTATCGAGAGTTTTAAACAATTCAGCCAATCGGCCAATCGCTTGCCGTTTGATCATCACAGCCTTATGGGAATGGTGGCTCCACGTGGATTGTTGGTGATTGAAAATACCTCTATGGAGTGGTTGGGGAATCGTAGTGCTTATACGGCATCGCTTGCAGCCCGTGAAATTTGGCGCGCTCACGGCGAGGAGAGCAGCTTTGGATTTTCGCAACTAGGTGGCCACAACCACTGCCAATACCCACAAGCCCAAGTACCGGAGATGAATGCCTTTGTGCAAAAGTTTTTGTTGGATGATGCAAAAGCAGATACTGCCATTTTCAAAAGCGATCAGGAATTTGCGGTTGATAAAGCTGCTTGGATTAACTGGGAAACCCCCAAGCTGAAGTAAGCGACATGCACCAGATGGGGCGGTTAGGTGTACATTTTTATAACAAAACACTGTTAAAAATTACAATTTTCTTTCCGGCGGTTTTGAGGGCTTGGTCTATAATCAAGATGTGTTTGCAGCACAACTCTTATTAACAGTACAAACGGATTCCGAAAATGAGTGAGAAAAAAGTAGTAAAGGTGATGCTCAGCCAAATTGAAGAAGCTTTGGAAGAGCGCCAGAACAACGATAGACGCAAGCAGGAAAAGTCTATTCCGGTGAGCGAAGATCGCAGAAAGAACGATAGACGATCTGAAAAGCAATAAGCCTCGATCAAGCCTCATTACCTAAAAACGCCTTCCCGCACCGGCTGGAAGGCGTTTTTTATTTAGGGCATAGGCAAGGCAGTATTCACCACCGGTGATTTGAGTACGAAGGATGAATGCACGCCGCTAACGCCTTCAATGCGGGTTAGCTTGTTCAGCAGAAATTGCTGGTAGGCATCCATGTCTTTCACAATCACCTTTAATAAGTAGTCGGAGGATTGCCCCGTAATCAGGTGGCATTCCAGCACTTCCGCGTATTGCGCAACGGTGGATTCAAAAGCATCGAAGCGTTCCGGCGTGTGCTTATCCATACTGATTTGGATAAACGCCATAAGCGTTAAACCCAGTTTGCGTGCATTGAGCAGCGCCCGGTACCCATCAATTAACCCCGACTCTTCCAACTGCCGAACCCGGCGCAAACAGGGCGATGGCGAAAGGCTTATGGCGTCTGCCAATTCCTGATTAGTCATGCGCCCGTTCTTTTGGAGTTGTTCCAGAATCAGGCGGTCGTAGCGATCCAGTTCCATAGCGGCTTCCTCAAACATGCTTGTTAACCCTCCTCCTAACCTCCCCCTTGGAAAGGGGGGAGGAACTAATACCCTCCTCTTTACAAGGGGAGGGCTAGGGTGGGGTTATTCGCAGTTTACCGTTAATAAGAAATATTATGCTAATAAAAATAATTATTTTGGCATAATATTGTTACAAAATATCTATGGAGACAATATTAGCAATCATCTGCTACACCTGTCTGCCTATACTTTCAAAACCTGATGGAGGTGTCACTTGTACACCTCGCGGAGTTTGGCCACAAGCCAATGCCGGGCGGAGGGAGCACAGCATACATGTGCTGGTTAGCTTTCCTCCGTTAGTCGTCGCCAACCCGCTATGACTTTCACGCATTCTCCTCAGGTACAACCCCTTTAATATGTAGTGCGGAGTTCGCCATGATTGCCAATCCATCCACCAAATATCAACGCTTCGTTGGCGTAAGTTTGCCCGACCGCCAATGGCCGAATAACTTTATTGTTAAACCTCCCATTTGGATGAGTACCGATTTACGCGATGGCAATCAGGCGCTTATTGACCCTATGTCGGTTGCAACCAAGCTGCGCATGTTTAAAGAATTGGTGGCAATTGGTTTTAAAGAAATCGAAATTGGTTTTCCCTCCGCGAGCGAAATTGATTACAACTTTACTCGCCAGTTGATTGAAGAAAATTTAATTCCCGACGACGTAACCATCGAAGTATTGGTGCAAGCACGTTTCGATTTAATTGAAAAAACCGTGCAAAGTTTGCGTGATGCCAAACGCGCGATTTTGCATATGTACAATCCGCTGGCCCCTGCGTTTCGCAAGATTGTGTACAACACCGATAAAGATGGCGTAAAAAATATTGCGATTCAAGGCACTAAGTGGTGCAAACAATTAACCGAAACCGCGCCGGAAGTAGATTGGACTTTCCAATATTCGCCAGAAGTTTTTTCCAGCACCGAAATTGATTTTGTAAAAGAGGTTTGCGATGCGGTGGTAGATGTTTGGCAACCCACACCGCAAAAGAAAATGATATTGAATTTGCCAGCGACAGTGGAGATGAATACGCCAAACACTTACGCAGATCAAATAGAGTGGATTCATCGCAGTATCAACAAACGTGATTCCATCATCATTAGCGTACACCCACACAATGATCGCGGCACTGCGGTTGCAGCGGCGGAATTAGCGGTAATGGCCGGTGCAGATCGTGTTGAAGGTTGTTTGTTTGGTAACGGTGAGCGTACAGGTAACGTAGATTTGGTGACACTTGCATTGAATTTATATTCGCAAGGCATTCATCCTGGTTTAGATTTTTCGGATATCGACAAGGTGCGCAAATTACACGAAGAGTGTACGCAATTGCCGGTTCATCCACGTCATCCTTATGCGGGTGAATTAGTCTTTACGGCATTCTCTGGCTCGCATCAAGACGCCATTAAAAAAGGTTTCGCGGTACAGAAAAAAGATACGCTGTGGGAAGTGCCTTACTTGCCTATCGACCCCGCCGATTTGAACCGCAGTTACGATGCGGTGGTGCGTGTGAACGCGCAATCTGGTAAAGGTGGTGTGAGTTTCTTATTGCAGCAAGAAGCTGGTTTGCAATTACCGCGTCGCTTGCAAATTGAATTCAGCGCAGCCGTTCAAAAAGTGAGTGATTCAACAGGTAAAGAAGTGAAAGGTGCAGACATCGTTAAAATTTTTAACGACGAATATTTTTCTGTTACAACACCGATCACTTATCAATCCAGCAAGTTCACTGAACAGGATGACACACATCAGGTTGATATAGTCATTCACGCGCAACACAAAAATGAAACCGTAAAAATCAGCGGCAGTGGTAATGGCCCTATTGATGCTGCCGCGCATGCGATTAGCCAATTTGTAGGCACGGACGTAAACGTGATTGACTACCACGAGCACTCGGTTGGAGAAGGTTCAGATGTTGCTGCAGTTACTTACGTGGAAGTAAAAATAAACGGAAAATCCGTCTACGGGGTAGGCCAAGACCGCAACATTATTACGTCGGCGGTGAAGGCTTTGATTAATGGGGTAAACCGTAATCATATTGTTAGATAAATATTTACTTACATTTAAAAGTCCAATAAGAAAGAAAAAGGCCAGCATTTAGCTGGCTTTTTTATTATCGGTGCTTCGCCGAACCCAAAGCGAAAAAATTTGTGTCTTACGCCTAAAGCCTGCAGACTACTCGCGGCCAAAATGCAATAGGATCTCGCAATGGATGGTTTACAGGAAATTCTCTTCACCCTGCGCCAAAACAAGTTACGCACAACGCTAACGGCATTTGGTGTGTTTTGGGGTATTTTGATGCTCGTTCTGCTGTTGGGTGCAGGGCGAGGTTTGCAGAATGGAATGTCTGAAGGTCGTTTTAATGATATGAATGACTGCATTTGGATTTTCCCCAATATCACTTCTGTACCCTATAAAGGGTTCGGTGTGGGCCGAGAGGTTGTGTTCACCGAATCTGATATGGCGGCAATTAGACAAGAAATTCCCGATGTGCGCTTTATGTCGAGCGAAAACTCACTCGGAAATTTTGTCAATCCGGATACGCTCGTGACCTACGGTTTAAAAAGTGGAACATTTAATGTGTTAGGCGTGGGTGACGAGTATTTTAATATCAAAGAAAAAGTAAAGTTCACTGATGGCCGACGTCTTGACCCTCTTGATGCTAGCGATAACCGTAAAGTGGTGGCGATAGGTACACACGTTAGTGAAAAATTATTTCCTTCCGACGAAAGCGCTATCGGTAAACAAATTCAAATTAACGGGATTGCCTTCAGTGTTGTAGGTTTATTTTACGATAAGGGCAATAAAGGAAAAATGTCGGAACGCGTCTATATTCCGGTGAGTACTTTTAAAAAGACTTTTGGTGGAGGCGAGGCTGTATCCTTAATTGTGGTGCGCCCGCAAAAGAATGGAGATGCATTTTCACTGGAAGATAAAGTTGTTGCTCTGTTAAAGCAGAGACACAATATTGCACCGGATGATACGCGTGCGCTTGAAATCAGTAACGTCGCACGGGACACGATGGAATTAAAATCTGTCTTTAATGGCGTAACAGCATTTATTTGGGTGGTTGGAATAGGCACTCTGCTCGCGGGAGTTGTGGGCGTTAGCAATATAATGATTATCACGGTCAAAGAGCGCACGCGAGAAATAGGTATCCGCAAAGCTTTAGGCGCAAATCCAAGAAAAATTGTATGTAGCTTACTATTTGAATCTGTATTGGTTACAAGCGTGGCTGGATACTTAGGTTTAATTTTTGGAGTTCTTATTCTAGAAGTGATTTCAGCCGTGCTTACTCGCCTTAATCTTGAGTTAGCTTTTTTTCAAAAGCCGGAAGTTGATTTAACAGTAGCGCTTAGTGCACTTCTATTATTAGTAGCTACCGGTGTTATTGCAGGCTTGGTTCCTGCAATCCATGCCTCACGAATTATGCCGGTTGAAGCTATGCGTGCGGAATAGGGAAGTAGATATGATTGACTGGGACAAGTGGCAAGAAATAGCAATTAGCTTTCGCCGACAAAAGTTACGAACCTCACTAACGGCATTTGGAGTTTTCTGGGGAATTTTTATGTTGGTGATTTTGCTCGGCTTTGGTACGGGGTTTGGCAATAGCGTAGAAGCTCAATATAGCGGTATAAAAAATATTATCTGGATTTGGCCATCGGGCAAAACGCAATTACCCCACCAAGGCTTGGGTAGGGGACGCAATATAAATCTTACCCACGATGATGTTGCTGTACTGCGACAAAAAACGTCAAACGTAGAAATGGTTGATGGTGTAAATGCAATTGGGGGCCAGTTAGCTATCCATGGGAAAGCCAGCGGTTCGTTTACGTTGAGGGGCACTCATGCCAGTTGGGAACCGTTAATGACATTACGTGTAATTGAGGGACGATATATCAACGATAACGATGAGCGTGAATTACGAAAAGTTGCTGTGATAGGAACACGTGTACGTGATGTATTGTTTAAAAATGAAAAGGATATTTTAGGAAAAACAATTTATGTTCAGGGAGTATATTTTAATGTCATCGGTATTTATAAATCGACTGAACCAGACAACCCTTTTCAATCCGCGAGTATCTATATTCCCAACGATACATTGCGTAATGCATTTAACAGCAAAAATGGCTTTACCTTCTTAATCTATCAACCATTGGAAAATAAAGGTGGTGCTCACGTAATTGAAGAAATTAAAAAGGTATTGTATGAACGTAAGAAAATTCATCCGGATGACAAAGGTGTAATAGGCACCTATGACAATGGTGAAGATTATAAGCAAGATAAAAATTTAGTAAGCGGAATTATTGGATTTAGTTGGGTCGTAGCAATAGGCACAATTATCGCTGGGGTCATTGGCATAGGAAATATCATGCTGGTGATTGTAAAAGAGCGAACTCGGGAGATTGGTTTACGCAAAGCTCTGGGCGCAACACCGTTTAACATAAGCCTAATGATTTTGCAGGAAGCTTTAGTTGTTACAAGCCTTGCTGGTTTTGCTGGCTTAGCCGTGGGAGTATTTTTGCTTGAGGGAATTAAGCTAATTTTTATTAAATTAGGGCATGCCGATAGCCGCTTTTCACAGCCATTCGTGGATATTAATACCGCTCTCATCGCACTAGCAGTTCTTATAACGGCAGGAGTACTTGCAGCACTGATACCAGCAGCGAAAGCCGCATCGGTGAACCCTATTTTGGCCTTACAGGATGAATAAAAACAAACTCCTGAATCCAAACTCTAATTACACGCGTCAAAGTAACTATAGCTAGCCTTTGAATGGACTGACGCGCTGACACTTGTCATGTCTTTGTTAACGAAGGTAAAGAAATGAACCAGCTTTTAAATAGTGATTAAGCTTGGTGAATTAAAAAAGGGCATCCAGAGGACGAATGGGCCATGATCAAACTGCATAACATCCATAAGTACTACCACTCTGGGGAGCAGCCCTTACATGTATTGAAGGGAATAGACCTGCATATCCGCGAGGGCGAGTTGGTATCTATTATGGGTTCCTCGGGTTCCGGGAAATCTACCTTGCTGAACATTTTGGGTATTTTGGACACCCATGATGAAGGTGAGTATCTCCTGGCAGGCCGCGAAATCAAAAATTTAAAAGAGAAGACTGCAGCCAAGTTACGCAATGAATTGCTGGGCTTTGTTTTTCAATCGTTCAACTTGCTCCCCTTTAAAAATGCAACTGAGAATGTGGCGCTACCACTTTATTATCAGGGCGTTGGGCGCAAGGAACGCAATTACCGCGCTGCGCAATATTTGGAAATGGTAGGTTTAAGTCATCGCGCGAATTTTATGCCTAATGAATTGTCTGGCGGGCAGAAGCAGCGCGTTGCAATTGCGCGTGCATTGGTCACCAAACCAAAAGTTATCCTTGCCGACGAACCTACGGGCGCATTGGATAGCCAAACCACTCAGGAAGTGATGACGCTGTTGAAAGATGTCCATCAAATGGGTAACACAATTGTGATCGTGACCCACGAACAAGACATTGCAGACCAAACCCAACGCCAAATTATTTTGAAAGATGGCTTGATTGTGGCGGGTAAACATAATCCCGTGCAGGCAAACCAAGAAGAGCAGATTCCGAGTTAATTATTATGTTGGATGGCTTACAAGAAATTCTGTTTACCCTGCGCCAAAACAAGTTGCGCACCGCGCTTACGGCATTTGGTGTCTTCTGGGGTATTTTTATGCTGATCCTCATGCTGGGTGCGGGCAGGGGAATGCAAAACGGTGTTTACGATGACTTCGGCGGCGAAGTTATGGATTTTATTGTGGTATTCACCGGTGCAACATCGGTTGCCTATAACGGCATGGGATTGGGCCGTTACGTGCAGTTAACTCAGGATGATATTCAAGCCATTAAACAACAGATTCCCGATGTACGTTTTATTGCCTCAGAAAACCAAACCGATGGCGCCACCATCACTTACGAAAAGAAAATCGCCAACTTTGGTGTGCACGGTATTCCAGATGATTATTTTAAAATTAAAGAATCTGTTCCATTCAATTTAGGCCGAAAACTAAACGCACTCGATCAGCAAGATAACCGAAAAATATGTGAGTTGGGTTCAGCCGTTGTAGAAAAACTTTTTGGTAAAGATTTTGATCCTGTCGGTAAAGAAGTTCGTGTAAATGGTGTGGTTTTAAAAGTGGTTGGAATTTTCCACGATAAAGGCAATCGTGGCCGCGATTCAGAACGCATTTATATTCCAGACACTACCTATCGCAAGGTATTTGGTAATGGCAATAAAGTTCAAACGATTTGGTTGCGCCCAAATTTAGGAGCTGATGGTTTTGCGTTGGAGAAAAAAGTTATTGAATTACTTCAGCGTCGCCACACGGTTTCACCAGATGACAAACGTGCCGTGCGTTCCTTCAACATGGCGGAACCTGCCAAGATGGTGAAAGGTTTGTTCTTTGGTATTAACGCCATCATTTGGTTTGTAGGCTTGGGTACTTTGGCTGCGGGTATTGTAGGTATCAGCAATATCATGATCATCACGGTTAAAGAGCGCACGCGTGAAATTGGTATTCGTAAAGCTTTGGGAGCAACACCAAGAGGTATTGTCGGCACGCTATTAATGGAATCCATTTTAGTAACCAGTATTGCTGGCTATATGGGAATGGTTTTAGGGGTTGCGCTCTTGGAGTTAGTTGCATTCGGGCTGCGCACATCAGGCGCACAGCTCAGTTTCTTTCAGAATCCAGAAGTGGATTTTCAGGTAGCTATTACAGCCATTATTTTACTCGTGGTAGTAGGAGCGCTGGCGGGATTAGTGCCCGCATTAAAAGCCGCGCGCATCATGCCCATTGAAGCCATGCGCGCAGATTAAGGAATAGCCATGCTGATTGATATTGAAAAATGGCGGGAAATTTTTAGCACACTCAGCCAACACAAACTGCGCACCGCTCTTACGGCCTTTGGTGTGTTCTGGGGTATTTTCATGCTGACCATTTTATTGGGCGCAGGAAAAGGATTAGAGAACGGAGTAATCGAAGATTTTAAAACGGTTCCACCCACTGCATGGATTTGGTCGCAAAGTAAAACCCAAATTCCTTATAAGGGCATGCCAATTGGTCGCACCATTACGCTTAAAGCAGAAGATGTAGAAGGCATTCGCAACAACGTTCCCAGCGTGGGAAGAATATACGCGCAGAATAGCGTCGGCATTTGGGGAGGATCACCCGCCTACACAGTTTATAAAGATCGCAACGGTAGCTTTTCTGTTCAAGGCACTCACGCGGGCATGATGAATATTCATCAGCAAACGATTGAAGAAGGCCGTTACATTAATGAGATTGACGATGAAAAACACCGCAAAGTTGCAATTATTGGTGCGCGCGTCAAAACACAATTATTTAAGCCAGGAGAGAAAGTGATTGGTGCGGATATAAAAGTATCGGGCATTAGCTTTCAAGTGGTTGGCGTTTATAAAACAACAGACACTAATCCCGGCAGTACGGAAGAAGAAAAAATCTATATTCCAAATGACACCTTGCGTTACGCGTTTAACCAAATCAGTTGGGTTGGTAGTTTTGTGGTAATTCCAAAGCCCGGCATACACGCCGCTGTAGCAGAGCAAGATGTGAAGAATTATCTGGCAGAAAAAAACAAGGTTGATCCAAAAGATTTAGGCGTATTTGGCAGTTTTAATTTGCAAAACGAATTCGACAAAATTTATGGATTGTTTAC
The DNA here is from genome assembly GCA_964581625.1 of uncultured Cellvibrionaceae bacterium. Lineage (GTDB taxonomy): Bacteria > Pseudomonadota > Gammaproteobacteria > Pseudomonadales > Cellvibrionaceae > Cellvibrio. The sequence goes on along the minus strand of CAZOPE010000042.1, from coordinate 6,102 downwards.
CGGCATAAAAGTATTTAGTTGGGTGGTTGCCATTGGCACCATCATGGCGGGCGCGATTGGTGTGGGTAACATCATGTTAATTGTGGTTAAAGAACGCACGCGTGAAATTGGTTTGCGCAAAGCCTTAGGTGCAACACCCAGTTCAATTATCACCATGATTATGCAAGAGGCGGTTTTCATTACCGCTGTAGCAGGTTACTGCGGTTTGGTGGTGAGTGTATTTATTTTGGAAGGTGTTAGCGCCGTGATGGAAGCTAACGGCGGTAAAGCAGGAATGTTTCGTCACCCTGAAGTAGATTTTAAAACTGCCATTCTGGCGCTCATCGTTTTAGTTGTTGCAGGAGTGTTGGCTTCACTCTTACCTGCCGCAAAAGCCGCCGGAGTTAACCCTATTGTCGCGTTACAAGACGAATAGTACGCAGTACAGGCCAATGGTTTTAATTTAGTAAATTCTATAAAGGTAAGAAGGGAAAATGAAAAAAGTCATAATGTTCGGTGTGCTGGGTTTGGTTGCCATTGTTTTTATTGGCACCATTGTTTTTCTGTATAAGAAATCCCAGCAGCCACCCACGGTTTACAAAACAGATAGTCCTGTAACTACGACAATTGTCAAAAAGACTGTTGCCATAGGTAAAGTTATCCCCCGCCGCGAAATTGATGTTAAATCGCAAGTATCTGGCGTAGTGGAAAAAGTCTATGTTGTTGCGGGCCAAACCGTGAAGAAAGGCGATATCCTCGCCAAAATAACCTTGCGCCCCAATATGCTTAATGTGAACTCAGCAGAGTCACAAGTGCAAACCGCCAAGATCAATTTGCAAAACTCTGAGGTTGAATACAACCGTCAAAAACGATTGTTCGCTCAAAAATTAATTTCAGAATCTGAATACAACAAATTTTTAGTAACCTATAACTTGCAACGTGAAGCGGTGAACAATGCTGAGAATGCACTCTTGTTGTTGAAATCTGGCGCGACCAAAAACTCTGACAAAGTATCTAACCTTATTCCCGCCACAGTTGATGGTATGGTGTTGGATGTACCTAATAAAGAAGGTGCATTCATCGTAGAATCCAGTACCTTTCAATCAGGTACTTCGCTCGCAACACTGGCTGACATGAACGACATGATTTTTGAAGGCTTGGTGGATGAATCTGAAGTCGGCAAATTAAAAGAAGGTATGGAGCTGGTATTGAATATTGGTGCATTGCAGGGCAAACCGTTTAGCGCAGTATTGGAATATGTATCGCCAAAAGGCGTAACTGACCAAGGCACCATCAAGTTTACAATTCGCGCTGCTGTTAAACTCAATAAAGATTTATTCCTGCGTTCTAATTACAGTGCCAATGCCGACATAGTGTTGGAGAAAAAGGAAAATGTGTTAGCCATCAATGAAGGTAATTTAATCATTGAAGATAAAGCTAATTATGTAGAGATAGAAACTGGTCCACAGAAGTTCGAAAAGCGAGAAGTGAAAACAGGTTTATCGGATGGCATTAATATTGAGATCGTGTCCGGCTTGAAAGCGAGTGATAAAATTAAGCATCGCTAAACGTTGAGAATGCTCCGCCCATATGAGCAGTAGGGCGACACAAAAAAGCATCGGCTAATACCGATGCTTTTTTTATGGGCGTGACATGGCTATCATAAGCTTTACGTATCGCTAGAAATCAACCACAGGATTGCCAATGAAAAAATTATGCGTTTTAGCCCTCAGCCTCCTCACCTTGCCTGCTTTGGCTGATAACGAGCGCGGCTTTTATATAGGTGCAGGTGTTGCCAGCATTGACGATTTGCAAGATGGCATTGATAACGTCAGCCAGATCCGTGCGGTGGAGCTTTTTGGTGGTTATAAATATAACGCGGCTCTTGGAGTAGAACTGCGTTTGGGCAATGGCCAAACTACCGGCGATAGCAATCGTTACTTCGATAGTACTGGAAAACTGCAAAGCGGCAGCCTTGAGCGCGATATCGGCAGCTACCAGAGCATCTATTACAAGCCCGAGTTGGTAAATGACGAAGCCAAACTTTATGCGTTGCTGGGCTATACCCACCTTAATAGCTCAGGCAAAATCTTTGACGTCACTGGAAAGTTAGTGAGCAGCTCCGATGATTCGGCTTCCGGCTATTCTTACGGCTTGGGTGTTGGTTTTGTGATTAATGAACACTTCAACATCAATCTTGAATATAAAAATATCTGTGAAGAAATCAGCGGTAAGCCAAATCTAGCAAGTGTAAATATCGATTATCGCTTCTAATAGTGTTCTATTCGGCTGGCCAGCGCCCTGCTGGCCACTCACAAAAGATTACAGATTCCCACGAGGTTTGGCGGTATAACTAGCGTGTTATGCGTAAAGGGCTAAGCCATGATCATCCACCCATTTTTATACCGTGTCTTTACCGCTTTAGGTGTGCTTGTGCTCACTTTGGGGCTGGCTATAAACGCCTATGCGGAAGACGCTGAGCCACGTTGGCAATTGAGTGTTGCCTTAGGTCTTGGTGTACGCACTAATCCCGTGATGGACAACGATGACATTCCCCTGGTGATACTCCCGCAGTTCAGCTATCAAGGCGAGCGCTTTTTTATCCAAAATTTGGATCTAGGCTATACGGTTTTTCGAAATGACCAGCAATCATTCAATCTGCTATTGACGCCCAGTTACGATCAAATTTATTTCAATGAGTGGGACATTTCCAATTTTATTGATCGCTCTACACTGGCGAACATGACTGCCGGTGCGAAAGATAGTCCTTCACTTGAGGTCAACAATCGCGCTATAGACAAAAGTCGCTTGCATGATCGTCACATGGCAGCCTTGGCAGGAATTGAATACAACCACAATATTTACGATTTGGATATTCAGTTGCAGGCATTGCATGAAGCAACGGGCTATTACAATGGAAACGAGCTTCGGATGGCGTTAAGCAAAAGTCTTAGCCTTGGGAAGCACGATGTAAAATTAACGCTCGGTGCTAATTGGCAAGACTCCGCAACAATTAATTATTTTTACGGTTTACCGGACAATGATTCGCCCGGAAATTTCTCTTACACACCAAACGCAGGCTTAACAGGTTTACTGCGTTTTGATTGGTCCTATGAATTGGATGAGCACTGGAGCTTGCGATTTTTTACCAGTTATCGCCATTTGAGCCATTCTATTTCAGATAGCCCGCTGGTTACCCAGAACAATGTGATTACAGCATTTGCTGGGGGGGTGTACCATTTTTAAAGGAAGATCGCTCGCCATAATAAGCATAATAGGCTGTACGGTTTTGGTTGATCAAAGATGTTTCGCTGATAAGGTGCCGGTGGTGGAATTTACAATGAAGCCAAACATTTGCGTGCTTTCAGAGTCTGAATCTCAGTGTCGTGATCTACTCACCGCAGAATGGAAAGCTCATAACAATAAAAATTATTCATTATGCTTGTACCAACAAACGAGGAAAACACCCATTGAATGTTGGGAAAATGTAAACACCGGGAAAGCAGAATTCACCCAAGCAATTTCGACAACAACCGTGTTCGAACTGCGCGAAATGAATAGTAAAACCTTAGTGGTTCAGCAGGCATTTAAGGTGATTAGCGCACAAAAGAAATTTCAGCGCTCGCGTCGCAACCCATGGAGTTTTTTTTAAACGAGAATCAAGATGAAAAATCATATCTTGTTGGTTGAAGATGATCGTCGTTTGGCAGATTTAGTCAAAGATTATCTGGAAACGAATGAATTTATCGTAACGGTGGAAGGCAATGGCAATCGAGTTTTGCGTCAGTGCCAACAACTGAATCCTACTTTAGTGATTTTGGATTTAATGCTCCCCGGAAAAGATGGCTTAACTATTTGCCAAGAGCTGCGCCCGCAGTACCGTGGCCCCATTTTAATGCTCACTGCGCGCAATGAAGATATCGACCAAGTTTTAGGCCTGGAATTTGGTGCAGATGATTACGTTATAAAGCCGGTGGAACCCCGAGTTTTGTTAGCGCGCGTGCGTGCTTTAATGCGGCGTTATTACCAGCAAGACAATGTTGAGCAGGAAAATTTGGTATTCGATAAACTCTTGATCCAACCCACTGCGCGTAAAGTCCAGTTGGAAGGTCAAGACATAAATCTATCCAGCCACGAATTTGATTTGTTAGTAGCACTGGCAAAACACGCAGGGCAAGTTATTGGTCGCGAATATTTGTTTAATCAAATTTATAATCGTGAGTACGATGGTTTGGATCGCACTATTGATGTTCGTATTTCCCAACTTCGAAAGAAATTATCTGACAATCCGGAAAATCCAACACGAATTAAAACCATTTGGGGAAAAGGCTATCTCTTCGTTGCAAATGCGTGGAGCTAACGCAATGAACCGCGTTTTTGTATCGCTGTATCTAATCATTGCGCTTTCAATTTTATTATTGGGTGCTGTACTCAACAAGTTTTGGGACGAAATCAATCCACCACAAGCTATAGATCCTGCGGTAGTGGACTTGCTGAATATTCTTGAACAAGCTCTACAATCTCAAGAACAGAACAAAAAAGCAGTCTTAGAAAATATTTCAACAAATCATCAATTTAAAGCCAGCCTGATATCGCTCTCTGATTTTTCAAAAACATCTTTAGCCGAAGAAATTAAGCGCGGCGATGTTGTTACGGCTTCAGATTCGCATACCAATTTCTTTTACAAGCGCATTGCCCGTTCCGATGATATTTTAATGCTTGCGTACGCAACTGAATTCAGTAGGCATAGCGAAGTCTATATTTTATTTATTGTCGTCTTTTACGGCGCTATTGCAGTGGTTATTTTTTTGTGGGTTTGGCCTTTAACGCGCGATTTAGCGCGCTTAACACAACATGCGCAGCAAATGGGGGGCGAATCACAACAAACAACCATCGCTATTTCGCCGCGCTCAATCCTTTATCCCTTTGCCAAGGTTTTTAATTCTATGGCAAAACGGCTTGACGATATTTTGCGTTCGCAAAAAGAAATGACGCTCGCGGTGTCTCATGAATTGCGTACGCCCTTAGCTCGTATGAAGTTCGCTTTGGCAATGACAGAAGAACAAAGTCCTCCACCGAATTTGCTGCGCCAAATATCGAGTATTAAACGCGATATTGTGGAAATGGAAGCGCTCATCAATTCCTTTCTTGCTTACGCTGCGTTTGATCCGCAATCGCAGCAATTAAATCAATGTGAAGGGCATATCCAAGATTTAGTTCAAGAAATTGTTGGTCGACTTATAAATCACTTTGATCAAAATATTGAAGTAGAAATTACCGACAAAACAAACGGGCTAGCGATGCGGTGTGAATGGTCTTTAATGCAAACAGCCATACAAAATCTGATTCATAACGCCTTGGGTTACGCCAAAAGCACGATTAAGGTCAGCTTTGAAGTTCAAAGCGATAACTTTACTATCACCGTGGAAGATGACGGCTCTGGCGTTGCGGAGGAAGATCGCGAGCGAATCTTTGAATCTTTTGTTCGAATTTACAGTGATTTACCGAACAGAAGCGGATTTGGCCTTGGCCTAGCATTGGTCAAACGCATAATGGATTGGCATTTAGGTTCCGCAAGTTGCAGCCGCTCAGATCTTGGTGGCGCAAAATTCATCCTTAAATGGCCGCGTTAAATCTCCTTGCTCGTTTGGCCAACCAATGAACATTGCTTTTATCCAACTGTAAGCGTTGAATGTAATGATAATACCGGTTTATATATCCGGTTGCTTTGAAAGAGAGCTTGGTTATAGTCCAAAGTTGTAACTAGAAATATTCTGTAGATTTATGTGTCAAGTATTTAAGTAGAAAGCTCGAGTTAGGCTTAAATAGCGCTTTTCATGGTGTTTAAGAGCGGCTACTATAGGCCCGTTTTTTAGGGGGGGTAGAACTTCTACCCGTGCATAAACCAAAAATAACCTAAAAAATTGTCAGAGTTTGTTAATAAAGTCTTACACGCCCGTGAACCTAGCTATACTGCTAAACACTAAGGCTTGGTGCTTTAGGCGCTAACTCCGTGAGATTGTGGATACAACTGCCAGAGTATTGGATTGTTTGTACTGCGATGTCATTTTTTTGCAGGTGAAATTCAGAAGGTGGCAGCTAAGTTATGTCATATCACGCCAA
>CAZOPE010000041.1:0-31317 GCA_964581625.1 uncultured Cellvibrionaceae bacterium | reverse complement strand
TCTCCGCTGCGCGAAGATGACGACTCCCTCGCTCTTATACCAATTTATCGCAATCAGATTTTAAGTATTATCTTCGCTTCAGCCTAATATCTTCAACCGATAATCCCCCAAAATATCCCGTTCGCTATCGCTTATAGTGGTTGCGGGGTTGGCGCTGAGCATGTCCGTCACGGCGGCGGCGACTTGCGTAATAATTGCCATATTGTCTTGCAGTTGCGTAGCTATATTTATGTCGCCCTGTGCAGGTATATTTAGCTGCATCAGTACTTTATTGAAATATTGCAAACAGGGGATTTGGTATTGATCCATAAATACGCCGCGATTGCTTAATACCAGGCGCTGCGCTGCGCGTGCACGAAACAAATCCTGCACCTGCTGATTGAGCATTTGGGCATTTTGCAGTGCTGGGCTAAGGGGGCGAATGCTATCCAGATTGACCAGCGCATCACCAAAGTACAGTAGCGACAATACCCCCCAGTAGTAGGAATAATCCCATAGCAGTTTGAGGCCCATCATCACTCGATCGCCAAAGCCGCCATATTGGCCTTGGTAGAGCGAAAGCGTGTTGCTATAAATGGATTTAAACAGTTTTTCTGACAGCAGCGCCTTAAAACGAATGTCTTCTCCGCGCATTTGGGCGCGAATCAACTCACTAATGAAGCCATTGCCAAAGGCGATAAAATCTGTGCCAGGCGAGTAAAAGGGGTCGGCGAACATGCCGGCTTCACCCGTAATTGCCCAGCCTTGGTCGCTAAACATCTGCTTACAGTCGTATGAATAGTCAGGCAATACCACAAAATCCAAAAAGTGAGCGTCGCCTATGGCCTCGGCGCAGCGCTTTTGGTTTTGGTGTAGCCAGCGCAATGCACTCGCTTGGTTGGTGATATTGCTGCTTTTAAAGGCGATATCGTCCATCACTATGCCAATGCTGGTAACGCCAGATGCCAGCGGAATAATCCATACCCAATAACCCGGGCCGACTAAATGATTGGTGCTGAGCCAGCGTTTATGGCGCGGGCTGCAGCGCGCTTGCCAATCTGCGTTGGTGGTCCAGCTGTCTAGTTCAATGCGGCGATCAATGCGAAACCAAATGGCGTTAGATTTGTGTGCATTTTGCGCGGCTAAACCTAAGTGATTTTTGAGTAGCGATGCTCGCCCGGCGGCATCGACCAACCATTTAGCGCTTAAGGATTGCTGGCCGTTAGGGTTGGTTAATTCGATGATTTTTTGGGTGCCGCTGGTGTCCAGTGTCGCGATGTCAGCAGATTCAATAATCGTAACCCCTTGCGCCTGAACCTGTTCTGCAAGGTGATTTTCAATATCGCCGCGATCAATTTGGTACGTGGGAATGCCAAAGGTTTGGCTTGCGCCCAGTTCATCCTGCTCGGAAAAGTCGGAAGCGGCTTCGCCAAAAAACATGCGAATTCCAAACTTTTTAAGATGCTGTTGCTGCAAATGTTCAGCGAGCCCAAGGTGTTTGGCTAGGTAGTGCGAGCCAATTTCCACCGTTGATTCACCCACCTTGGCAATGGCGCGCGGGCGAGGGAATTGTTGCTTTTCGATGACGGCGATACTGAGTTCAGGGCTGGACACCTGTAGCTGACGCGCCAGCCCTAAACCCGCCAAACCGCCGCCAGCAATAACCAAATCAAAGGCTTTCATTAGGCGGCTTCCGTAAGTGCGATGCGAATTGAGCTGCTTGCACTAAGTGCCAGATGCGCAACATTTTCTTGTTTATTCGTTTCAAATTGCGCAATGGCGGTGAGCAAACGCATGATTTTGGCGGCAGGGTTGCCTTCGTAAAGTGTGTTTAAAGTGGGGCTTTGCCATTGCGGCGGAGCCGCGAGTTCGCCATCTTGGGTGAGCTGCAATTCTGCTAGGGGTGCGTTACCGCTAAAGCCTAGAGGGGTGATTATGAGCGCGGCGGCAAAGCTGTGTTCGCAATCGAAAATTTGGCGGTAGGCATCATGTGCGGCAGTATCAAACAGGGTTATTAAGACTGGCTCATTATGCAGCACACATTGAGTCATGGCCTCTAGCACCGCCAAGCCTGCAGTCATGTGGTAGGCCGCAATCGAGTTTGCTGATTTCATGCAATGGGTACTAATTGTCCAATATCCAGCGGCGGCGTTGTGTACCGAATTGTGGAACTTGGTGGGTGAAAGTTGTTTCTCTGCCGTCGTGAGTACGCGGCACATGTAATCGGTAATTTCGGTATCGCCAAGGCCTGAGCCAAAAACGCAGGCAACTTCTGAAGACGCAATACCACTTTGTTGTAGAGCCTGCGCGGATACATCTACCGCCGCCTTCACGGGTAAGGGCGCGCGGCGGCGTTCATTGGCGGGAATCACTTCTGGCTTGGGGGTGCTGGTAATGAAGGTAGATTCATCTTGCGGAGTGCTTTGCAATAGCAGGGTACGCAAGCTTGGCCAGTCGTTAAAACCGGGGCCCCAAGCGCCAATACCGGTGAGCGCGCAGCGCAAGTCTAAGGTGGGTTGATTCACGGTAATCCCTTCTAGATTGTTCGGCTGAAAATCAGGCTGGCATTATTGCCGCCAAAGCCAAAAGAGTTGCTCATAACATGGCGCAGGCTGGCAGTTTTATTGTGTGCGCTCATGGCAATGTCAAATTCAGGGTCAACTTCCTGCAAGTTGAGTGTGCCGGGCACAAGGCCTGATTTGAGGGCTTCAATCGCCAAAATAGCTTCCAAGATTCCCGCCGTGCCCAAGGTGTGCCCTGTCCAGCCTTTAGTAGAACTGGCGAGGGTATTGGTACCGAACATAGCCTTTAAAAGGTTGCCTTCAATGTGATCATTGGCGCGGCTGGCGGTGCCGTGCAGGTTGATGTAGCCAATATCGCTGGCCGCTAAGCCGGCTTGCTGCAGCGCTTGTTCAATCGCCAAACGTGCTCCAGCACCTTCGGGGTGAGGGTGTGACATGTGATGCGCATCAGAACTTTCGCCATAACCACTCAAGCACACACCGCTGTGTTGTGTAGCCACACTCGTTTTAGCCAAGAGCGCAAAACCGGCGGCTTCACCCAGGTTAATGCCATCGCGGTTGGCATCAAAGGGGCGACAGGGCGATTCAGAGACCAGCTGCAAAGAATCAAATCCGTGCAAAACACTGAGGCAGAGCGTATCTGCACCACCTACCAAGACTGCATCCACAACTCCGGCATTCAGCCAGCGTGCAGCCGTGGCAAATACTTTAGCGGATGATGAGCACGCCGTATTAATAGTCATATTGGGGCCATCCAAGCCCAAACGATGGGCAATGAATAAGCCGGGGGAGTGGGGGTTTAACACCTTGTCCTGAATAAATTCCGGCGCCAATTTACCCTGTGCATCGAGGTGGTGGTAGGCTTCTTCCGAGCGGTCGATACTGGACGTACTAGAGCCCATCACCACGCCAATACGCGCCGAACCACACTGGGTCTTTAATTGCTCAAGTGAGTTCAATAAGCTGCCTTGATGAAGCCCAATATCAATTAGCGCGTTGTTGCGGCTTTGCCATTCCGCGTGATCGGCTGGCCATGAGTAGTTGTCGATGTCGCCAACGCGGCCAATCCAAGTGTTTAGCTCTGAGTTAGGAATATCATTTTTGCGCAGCCCAGAGGTTTGGGTCTCAATCGCAGTTCTGATGGCACTAAGCCCCGTGCCTGCGGCACAAGTAGCTTCGTAATCGACGATAATAATATGTTGAATATTGGCTTGTGTGGAAACCACGAATTTGTCTTCCGTTTGAAAATCTGTGGATGGTGTAAAGGTGGGCAATTATAGAGACGCAGCCGCTAAATAGCACTCTGTGCTAGGTCACGTTATTTAATCTTTGCGCCGTAAAGAGGCTCTAATTTGAGCTTTTTGCTGATCTGTCAGTTGGCCAAATTCGGTTTGATGCGCCACTGTCTGGCTCGCTAATACCGCTTGCTTTTGCTGCGCCAGCTTTAGGCTTTCAATACAACCTAAAAAGGCGGCCTTGCTATCGTAATCTACCTTGGCGGCCTTATCGTCACGGGTAATGCTGAGTGCGTTAGTCGCCTGTAGTAGGTCGCTGCCCGCTATTTTAGCCAAACGCTCGGTTTCCTCTTCGCCGTAAATGCCGCGCCAGTAGCCAATCAGGTGTGAAAAATTGTAGTGAGGGCGCTCGTGAAGGACTTTTAACAATCGCCCAAGGCGCTGTAAGTCAGCGTCGGCGTTTTCCAGCCACTGGCTGAAGTTGCTCTCCAGTGCCGCGAGTTCGGGCGATGCAACCAAGAGTGCCACGGCTTTTTGGGCGGGTGTCATCAATATACGGTTGTTGCTGCTGGTGTTCCAATGGGTGGAGGAATCTGAGACAGCGTTGCGCGACGAATGTCCACTGTAATACTCATCATAGTTGGGTGGCGGTGTGCTGGTGTCGTAATGATCTGGCCAGCCCGGGTCTTCGTGGTATTGCGGTGGCTCGCTAAAGGTTTGAGGCTGAATCGCCTGCTGAATATGCGTTTGTCTTGGCGGAGGTTTAACGGCGTCGGGCGCGCGCTGTGGGGCTTTGTTAGCCTCCGGTTTAGGTATAGCTTCCGGTTTTGGTTCCGGGTTTTTTGTGGCTTCCAGTACCAAATCTTGCAAAATATTACGGCTCAAGCCGGTGCGAGTAGCCAAATTTTCAAACATGAGTTCGCGGAACACGCTCTTGGGCAGCTTATCCAACATGGGGGCGGCGCGCTTGGCGAAGGTGGCGCGGCCCTCCATGGTGCGAATATTCAAACCTTCGGCGGCGACGTCAAACAGCTGGTCTTCAAGCGGGACGCCCATGGAAATCATATTTTCAAACTTATCCGGCCCTATTTTGCGCACCAGCGTGTCTGGGTCTTCGCCCTCGGGCAGGAATAGGAATTTTACCGTATGGCCGTCGGCCATGGTGGTGAGCGATGCTTCCAAAGCGCGGTGCGCTGCGCTTCGGCCCGCTTTATCGCCATCAAAACAAAACACCACTTCATTGGTGTATTTGAAGGCTTTCTCCAGGTGGTCTTCACCACAGGCAGTGCCGAGCGTGGCTACGCCGTAGCGAATGCCAAATTGCGCCAAGCTCACCACATCCATATAACCTTCAACCACTAACAATCGTGGCAAATCGCGATAGGCTTGGCGTGCCTCGTAAAGGCCGTAAAGCTCTTGGCCTTTGTGGAAAACGGGGGTTTCGGGTGAGTTTAAATATTTGGGTTTATCATCACCTAAAACTCGACCACCAAAGCCAATCACGCGGCCGCGAATATCGCGAATGGGGAACATAATGCGGTGGCGAAAGCGGTCGTAGAGCTTTTTGTCCTGCTCGTGATGGATAAGCATGCCGCCTTCAATCAGCAAATGCTTATCTTCATCGTTTTGCGCCAAGGCTTTAAGCAGGTTGTCCCAGCCGGGCGGTGCGAAACCTACACCGTAATCTTTAGCGGTTTTGCCATCCAATCCACGGCCTTTTAAGTAGGTGACAGCCATGTGTTTGCTGGGGTGATGGCGGAGTTGCTGCTGGTAAAAGTCATCGGCTTTTTCCAGCAAGCTGTAAATGCTTTTACGCTCTTGCTCACGCTTAACTTGCGCTTCGGTCTGCACTTCGCGCGGTACGGTTAATCCGGCTACACGCGCTAAAGACTCAATCGCCTCGGGAAAGCTGAGCCGCTCGTAATCCATCACGAAACCCAGTGCATTCCCGCTTGCGCCACAACCAAAGCAGTAATAGAACTGTTTGTCTGGGCTTACGGTAAAGGACGGGGTTTTCTCGTCGTGGAAGGGGCAGCAGGCGCTGTAATTTTTGCCGGTTTTGCGCAATTTGACGCGGCTATCCACCGTATCGACTATATCGATGCGGTCGAGCAGGTCGTCAATAAAGCTTTGCGGAATCATGCCGGACATAAAGGTCAACAACGGAGAAAGTTGGGGGGCTAGTGTAGCCGATTGTAAGCGAGAGAGTGATTAGCGCTTACTTACTTTGCGCTGCATTTTGTAAGGTTCGGGTGAATCACTTTGTCCATTTGTGAGTGAAATGAAAATCAGGATCGTAAGTGTCGCACTGTTTTTCGATATTAAAATGCCGACGGCCACGCGGATCTGTTCCAACACCTGCGAGGTATTGCCAGTTCCCCCAGTTTGCGGCGACATCATAGTCAATCAGTTGCTGTTCAAACCAGGCTGCTCCATAACGCCAATCAACGCCAAGTTCATTGATCAAATAGCTCGCGACAATTTGCCTGCCGCGGTTGGACATCCAGCCGGTAAGGAATAGCTGTTTCATGAATGCATCCACAAACGCGCAGCCCGTCGTGCCTTGGCACCATGCCGCCCATTTTTCAGGGGATACGCGTAGCTGAGGGGCTTTATGTTGTATGCCCCGCATCGTGAACATTCGTTTACCGTAACGGTAGGCCAGCCATTGAAAATACTCCCGCCAGAGCAGCTCGAAGTAGAGCCAATAGGTTGATTCATTGGCGGCGACATCGCTCTCATAGGTCGTGATGGCATGCGCTACTTCACGAGCCGATATGCAGCCTAGCGCCAGCCAAGGTGATAGCTTTGACGAAAACGCCCAGCCATCCAATTGATTGCGCGTCTCTTTGTAGGTGGCTATGTTGTGGGAGCCAAATAGGAAATAATCTAACTGACGTTGAGCGGCGCGAGTTCCTCCTACAAATGGCAGTGCATTTTCGTGAGTATTTGCTGATTGTATGGAGGCTATACAGCTATCCAATTGGCAAAGGGGGTGTGAATTTTCGAAGGCTGTACGAGGCTGAGCTGGGGGTGGGGCGAGCGGTTGAATCGTTTGTTTTTCTACGCGTTTACGAAATTGCGAAAAAATATCGGGTAGCTCATTGAGCTCGAAAGGTAATTCTGCGCGATTGAATAGCGTGAAGTTTTCGGATTGTGCGATGGGGATGTTAAGTAGGCGTTGCGCTTTGGCGACATCATCCTGTTCGTCACTGCCGGGATGCTCACCCACGGCAACAGCCGCTGCGTGTATAGATCGAGCATAAGTGGCGAGTTCCGTGGCGGGGTCGCCTACAAGCATCACCAAGTCGCTACCCAGTTCGCGCAACCGCATTCGCAAATCTTGCAATGACTCCAGCAGAAACTTTAGGCGGAATGCGCCCATGCCCTTGGTGCCGTAGTCGCCGCAATCAAGCCAGCGCTGCGGTAGTACGAAAACCCCTGCAAGGCTGTCGTGAGAGTCTGCGAGCTGATTCCAGCCGGGATTATCTTGCAGGCGCAAATCGTATCTAAACCAATAAATGGCGGTGGTCATTGTAGGCATCCAACGTGAGTGTTGGTGGTACTACGAATCAGCGGGTGCTTTGTATCACGTGAGCAATGGCGAGGGGGTGGGGAAGGCAATGCCAAGGAGCGGGCTGTAGAGACGTTTTCTGGACAGCAAAAAACCGCGATTCACTAAGTGAGTCGCGGTCTTCAAGGCATCATTTTAGATGATCGATTCGGCGCAGCGCGCAGCTCGATCAGTCAAAAATTAATACAAACGGGTAAACTTTTTAGATTCGCGTTGAACCTTTTTAGCGTGGCGTTTAACAGCTGCAGCAGCGTCACGTTTACGAATAGTGGTTGGCTTCTCATAGCATTCGCGAGCGCGAACGTCAGCCAAAATACCTGCTTTTTCACAAGCGCGTTTAAAACGACGCAAAGCTACGTCAAATGGTTCGTTTTCTTTAAGTTTTACTGAAGGCATGTTCTAACCTGTTCTGTTTTGAAAAATGATGTCTTGTGGACGGCTATAGGAAGCTATCCGAGGGGTGCGGATTCTATACACTTCTCCAAAAGCCTGCAACCATTTCGCCCCGATGGGCGGGCTTGGCCGCTATTTTTGTGGGTTTATCTCCTTTATGATGGCGCTCCTTATTTTAGACAGAGTGCTTTAGCTGCCATGCGAATTTTAGGTCTGGAAACCTCCTGCGACGAAACCGGTATTGCGGTTTACGACAGCGAAAAGGGTTTGCTTGCCCATGCCCTGTATAGCCAAATTGACCTGCACGCAGAGTATGGCGGTGTTGTACCTGAGCTGGCCTCCCGCGATCACGTGCGTAAAATCCTGCCGTTGATTCAACAGGTTATGAACGAAAGTGGTTCAGCCGCCACGGATATTGATGGCGTTGCCTACACCTCTGGCCCCGGTTTAATTGGCGCACTTATGGTAGGTGCATCCATGGGGCGCTCGCTCGCCTATGCGTGGAATGTGCCTGCGATTGGGGTTCACCACATGGAAGGTCATTTATTGGCGCCCATGTTGGAGGCAAATCCACCTGAGTTTCCGTTTATTGCCTTGTTGGTATCGGGCGGTCATACCCAGCTGGTAAAAGTTGAAGCAATCGGTGTTTACGAGTTGTTGGGAGAGTCTCTGGACGACGCGGCGGGCGAAGCGTTCGACAAGGCCGCCAAAATGCTCGATTTGGATTACCCGGGTGGGCCGCAAATTGCCAAGCTTGCCGATTCGGGGGTGGAAGGACGTTTTGTGTTTCCTCGCCCCATGGTGGACCGCCCCGGTTTGGATTTTAGCTTTAGTGGCTTAAAAACCTTCACGCTTACCACCGTTGCAGCACACAAACAGGAAAATGGTTTGCCAGATGATCAAACCTGTGCAGATATCGCCTGCGCCTTCCAAACGGCGGTAGTGGAAACGCTGGTTATTAAATGCAAGCGCGCTCTTGAGCAAACAGGTTTAAAAACTTTGGTGATTGCTGGCGGAGTTTCGGCTAACAAAAAATTGCGCAAAGAACTGGAAATTGCACTCGCCAAAATTAACGCCAAAGTCTTTTACGCCCGCCACGAATTCTGCACCGATAACGGTGCCATGATTGCTTACGCCGGTTGCCAACGTTTATTGGCTGGTCAGCATGAAACCTTGGCTGTAAATGTAAAAGCGCGCTGGCCGCTGGATAGTTTGTCTCCGCTTTAACTCATTCGCGTTTAACTCACTCGGCAATTTTTTATGGATATTGTTTACATCCGCGATTTGCGCATCGACACCGTCATAGGTGTTTACGACTGGGAGCGCAACATCAAGCAAAGGCTCAGTTTCGATATAGATATGGCGACAGATATTCGCCAAGCGGCTGCTACCGATGATTTGCAATATACGATTAATTACAAGGCTGTGTCTGATCGCGTGATTGCATTTGTGGAAAGCTTTCATCCGCAATTAATCGAAACACTTGCGGAAGCAATTGCCCAGCTCATCATTAACGAATTCAATGTGCCTTGGTTGCGGCTGCAAGTTAGCAAAGCGGGTGCAGTGCGAGCAGCGCGTGACGTAGGTTTGGTGATTGAGCGCGGCAAAAAAGTTGAGCGCTTTGAATGACGCAAATATTTTTGGGGTTGGGTAGTAACCTTGATCGTGAAAAAAATATTCGTGGCGGCTTAGCAGCGTTGCAATCACTGCTGGGGCATATGATTTTCTCTAAGGTTTATGAAAGCGAGCCTGTGGGCTTTAATGGTAGCAATTTTTACAACATGGTTGTTTCCGCGAAAACGGAGCTGAGCATTGGAGCTTTGTCCGAAGCCTTAAAAAAAATAGAAGATGATCACGGGCGGGTTCGCACGGGCCCTAAATACAGCCCGCGTACCTTAGATATAGATATTTTAACCTACGGTGATTTTGTGGGTGTTGAGGCGGGAGTAGAGCTGCCGCGCGCCGAAATTACTGAAAATGCGTTTGTGTTATTGCCGCTTTCTGAAATCGCTCCACTTCATCGCCATCCAGCTTTGCAAAAGACCTATGCCGAATTGTGGGGCGCTTACGACCACAAGCGCCAATCCCTGTGGCCAATTGATTTTAATTACCTTACAGCCATTTTTTAAACGCAAAAGCAGTTGCTGCACAGGCGAATACCATCATTCCTCCTAATATATAAAAATAGCCGTACTGCCAATGCAGCTCGGGCATGTTGTCGAAGTTCATGCCGTAGACGCCCACAATAAACGTTAGCGGAACAAAAATCGCGGTAATCACCGTAAGCACTTTCATGGTGTTGTTGAGTTGGTGAGAGCTGATAGAGAGATAGCCATTAATCAGGTCTCCACAAATCTCAAAATACATAGTGCACAAGCTGTTTAAACGTTCGCAACGTTCAAACAAATCCTGCAACCCGTGTTCAATATCGCCGGCTTCATCAATTAGGCGTTGCGGTATATCTTTCTTTAAGTTCGTTACCAGTCGTTCGTGGTAGCTGAATATTCGTTTGAGTTTACGTAGCCGAGATTTGTAAGCGATAAGCTCTCTCATAATGTCGTCATTAGGCTTTTCTTGCATGGAGTCTTCTATTTCGTTCAAGAAGGGCTCGAACTCAAGAATGGAATCCAAATAACAACCAACGGAAAAACGCATTATTTTCGAAGCAAGTAACCCGGGGCTCACTAAAAGATTTTCTTGTTTTGCATGCTCCCAAAAATAGGTAACGCCGCGCGAGGGACGTTGATGGCAACTGATTAGGCAGCGATCTCCGGCAAACAACGCAATGGTCATTTGCTTAAAGGTTAGGTCTTTTTTAAATTCGCTTAACCCGCGATACAAAATCAAGGTGTAGTTTTCAAAATTCTCTGTTTTGGGTGGATGGCGGTAGCGTTGTACATCTTCAATCGCAAGTTGATGACAACCCAGCGATTGCAAAATGTCTTTTTCATCGGCAGGGCGCTCGCCTTCCAAATCGATCCAAATAAATCCGCTCGCTTCTTCATGCCAGCGCGCAATTAATTCTTCATTTCCTGTTAGCCATTCACCCTGTGAGGTGAGAAGTTGGGTGCGAATCATAATGTCCCTTCGGTCTGGGCGTTAAATGTGTTTTTATAATCAGTGAGCATCGCGATGCGCATGCGATCTGCTTCGTCGCCGAATGCTTTACCAACGAACCCACGAGCTGCTATTTGCGTTGCATCGATTGAGCTGCAAGCCTGCAGAGCGCCGCGAAAATAATTGGTTTGCGGGTATTCGCGGTTTTCAAAATCCGTACGGCCACGAGCATCTGCTTCGCAGGCAATTAAGAAGTTATCAAAACGTTCTGGGCGACGGAAAGCATCCGTTTGCTGAAACACTTTTAACAATGTTGTAGGTTTCAATTCCAATGCGCGGTGGCAGTGTGTATGCCATTGCGCCACAATTAATGCGAGTTCACGAAAATCTTTGGGGGTGCCTGCGCGTTCACACAAGGCTTTCACCAAAGGAATGCTACGATCTTCGTGGGCAATGTGGCGCGGCCATTCTGATTTTGGTGTGGTGCCTTTTCCTAAATCGTGAACGAGTGTTGCAAATCGAACGCAGGTATTTTTTGTTAAACGCGCGGCTTGTTGCAAACTCATTAATGTATGAATACCTGTATCCACTTCCGGGTGGTGTGTGGCGGTTTGCGGCACACCGAAGAGTGCATCGATTTCAGGGAATAGACGGGCGAGTGCGTTGCAATCGCGTAAGCTCTGAATAAAAACCTCTGGAGAGCTTTCGCTGAGTGCTCGCTCCATTTCTTTCCAAACACGCTCAGAAACCAAATGGTCAACTTCTCCGTTATTGACCATTTCACGCATAAGGGCAATTGTTTCATCGGCAATGGTAAAGCCTAAGTGATGGTAGCGCGCAGCAAAGCGTGCCACTCGAAGAATGCGCACGGGGTCTTCTAAAAAGGCATTGGAAACATGGCGAAGCTTTTTATTCTTAATATCATTCTGGCCGCCGTAAGGATCTACAACATTGCCGTGCTTATCTTCCGCCATGGCGTTGATGGTAAGATCTCGGCGAATCAAATCGTCTTCGAGCGTTACATCTTCACCACAATAAAAACTAAAGCCCGCGTAACCGCGACCGGTTTTACGTTCGGTGCGCGCAAGCGCGTATTCTTCTTTTGTGGTGGGATGTAAAAAGACAGGGAAATCTTTGCCCACGGGTGAGAAACCTTGCGCTTCCATTTCTTCTGGCGTGGCACCCACCACTACCCAATCTTTTTCATGGAAAGGATAGCCGAGCAATTTGTCGCGCACCGCGCCGCCAACGAGATAGGTTTTCATAGATCAGCCTGTTGAAATGTAGCTCGAGTATAGGGGATTTGGCCTTATAAAAAAATAATCAAAAAACGGTGGAAATAATTATAAGGATCATTTAGAGTCGTTCCATCTTAAATTCTCAGAAAATATTTTTTATGTCTCTACATCATTCCGCTAAACGAATTTGCGCAATGCGACCCCTATTTTGGGCGGTCGGCGCATTTTTATTGGCGGAATTTGAACGAGAATAAAGTGAAGTAAGTATTCTCAGGTATATCAAAGGCCGCAGCATAAAACCTGCGGCCTTTTTGTTTTTATTAAAATTGCCGCCAGTTTTCTTCTGCAGCCCTCATGAACTCGCAATAGGTTGTTGCGAGTTAGATTGCGCAGGAAAGGAGCAAGGGCATGGCAGTTTTACTCGCGTATTTTATGGTGGTGCTCATATGGGCCACCACACCGCTTACGATTCAATGGAGCAGCGATAGCTTAAGTTTTATTGCTGCCGTTTTGCTGCGCATGTCTGTTGCGCTCGCCATTGGGCTTGTTATCAATGCGATCTTGCGTCGCAATCTTTTTTTGCAACCTAACGTTTGGCAAGTGTACGCAGCGGGCGCTATAGGTATTTTCCCTAACATGCCTGTTGTCTATTGGTCTGCGCAATTTATTCCATCGGGTTTGGTGGCTGTTGTATTTGCTATGTCACCTTTTGTGATGGGATTAATGACGTTGCTCGTGCTCAAACAGAATCCATTTAGCATCAAAAGAGTTGTTGCTTTTTTACTGGCGCTAATTGGTTTGGTTGTTATTTTTCATCATCAGTTGAAGTTTGATGCGCGCGCTGTTTACGGTGTTGCAGGTATTTTGGCGTCGTGCTTTTTATTTTCATTGAGCAGCGTTTTGGTTAAAAAGCTGGATGTGAAAGTCGATGCATTTAACCAAGCGCTCGGCACGCTTCTATTCTCTTTGCCGTTCTTGTTGTTAACCTGGTGGTTGATGGATGGCAGTATTCCTTCGCAGGTTTCGGCTAAATCCTTGGTGGCGGTGGGTTATCTCTCGATTTTTGGATCCTTGATTGGTGCGGCGCTGTTTTTTTATGTGTTAGCCAATATGTCGCCAACCGCCGTGTCGCTCGTCACTTTCATCACGCCTGTTTTGGCGTTGATATTGGGATCTGTCGTGGCGCATGAAAGACTCAGTATGCAATTGTGGATGGGAGCCGGATTAGTCGTTTTGGCACTTCTGCTTTACATAGAATTCCCTATGGGGCATTGGTTTTTTCGGCGTTTGGCGAGAGGAGCGCTGTCAAATAATTCGCTCAGCGATGTTAAAGCAGTGGTGGATAGATACAAATGATCCAAATTGGTGCGCGAAATATTAAGTTGGCGCAGCTTCGTGCGCTAACTTAGTGCCTTAAGGTGTATTTAATTTTGTATGCAAGATGGTATTTTTACTATAAGGCAATGATAAATAAAGAAAATATAAAGTTGGCTTGCAACCTGCAATATCTCAGTCATGTCGTTCTAGTTGGTTCGGCTACCTCAAAAACTAAATGTAGAAACATACTGAGAGGATTTACTCATGAAGATGAAAAAGTTAGTTGCTGTTAGTGCCGCACTGTCTGCTTTGGCCGGTTTCGCAGTTCCTGCTGCTCATGCTGATGTCGCAGCAACTGTTGGTGTATCCAACATGTACTACTGGCGTGGTTTTGACTTGGAGGGTGGCGCAGCATTGAGTGCTGACGTGAATGTAAGTGGCAACGGTTTTGTAGCTGGCCTGTGGACCTCTTCTGGTGACGGCACCTTAGGAACTGAATACGATTTGTATGCCGCATACAATGGCAAAGTAGGCGACTTCACTTACGGCTTGGGTTTGACTTCTTACAACTACCCAACCTTGAAGGATGCTTCAATCGCTCCGGGTGACTACGTTGAATTGATTCCAACCATCGGTTACGGCCCATTCAAGTTGACCTATTACGATGCGATCGCTGCTGATCATGCGCCATTGGGCAACAAAGACTACAGCTATGCGACAGCTGAATTGATCTTTGAAAAATTTGCGTTCAAATACGGCCAACACATGGATGACGGCGACAAGACCTATGCGCACGTGGACGCTACCTACAAGTACAACGACAAGTTGAGCTTCACCGTTGGCAAACTCATCGATGATAATGATGAAGATGTTAATGATGATGTTAACGTAGTTGTTAGCCTGACCTTGCCAATCATGTAATTGATTAAGTCAGGGATGGCGTCAAAAAAGGCAGACCTCGGTCTGCCTTTTTGCTTTTTAAAAAAGTGGAAATTAAATGAGGGTGGTGTGAATCACGCTCCTGTTTAGGATAAACAGGTATACTGCGGCCTTGCTTAGAGTGCCCACTATTTTAAGGATATTCCCCATGTCTCACCCCGATTTTTTGCAGCGTCCCGCCATTTTAGTCACCGGCGGCGCGGGCTTTATTGGCAGCCATGTTTGTGTAGAGCTGATCAATAGCGGCTATCTACCTGTGGTTGTCGATAACCTATGTAACTCCAAAGAAGAATCGCTTAAACGTGTTGTGCGTATTACCGGTGCCGATCCCGTTTTTTACCAAGTGGATATCAATGACAAGGATGCGCTGCGCACAGTATTTGGCGCTCACAATATTCAAGCGGTTATGCATTTTGCTGGATTGAAAGCAGTAGGAGAATCCAACCAAATTCCCTTGAAATACTATCGCTACAACGTAGCAGGTACACTGACCTTGGCCGAGGTGATGGAAGAATTTGAGGTATGGAAGCTAATCTTTAGTTCTTCTGCCACAGTCTATGGCGACCCAGTTAGTGTACCTATTGATGAAAGTTTCGCTACGTCGGCAACAAACCCTTATGGCCGCAGCAAACTAATTGTTGAGGAAATTTTGCGTGATCTTGCGAAGGCTTCTGGTAACCAATGGAATATTTCATTGCTGCGCTACTTCAACCCCGTGGGTGCACACGAGAGCGGGTTGATTGGTGAAGACCCTGCAGGAATCCCGAACAATTTGTTGCCTTATGTTGCTCAGGTGGCCATTGGAAAATTGTCGCAGCTCTCTGTATTCGGCGATGATTACAATACCGTTGATGGTACGGGCGTGCGTGACTATATCCACGTTGTCGATTTGGCCCTAGGTCACGTGGCGGCGTTAAAAGGATTGGATAAAGTGGGTGCTGGCTGCCGTGCGTACAATTTGGGTACGGGTACCGGGTACTCGGTATTGCAGATGGTAAAAGCGTTTGAAGAGGCCAGCGGCCGCAAAGTTCCCTTTAAAATATCCCCACGTCGCCCTGGCGATATCGCAAGCTGCTATGCAAACGCAGATTTGGCGAAATCAGAGCTGGGTTGGGAAGCAAAATTTGGCCTGGAGCGCATGATGCAAGATGCGTGGCGCTGGCAGTCGCAAAATCCTAACGGATACGATGTTTAAACAAAACGCCGATCAAATGATCGGCGTTTTTCGTTTCTGGGGTTGTCATCCTCACGCAGCGGGGATCCAGCTTTTAGATATTCAAATTAAAAGAGTTACAAGTTATTAACAACAAGAGCTGGATCCCCGCTGCGCGAGGATGACGATTCCCCTTCGTACATACAACTAATTATTAAACCAAATCCTTATCCGTCGTAAAAGACAATGCAAATGACTTTGGCCCCACATTGATTGCGCCCGTCATGCTCATCATAGACAGCATGGTTTTAATATCATGCTCTTTGCAAAACTCCCGGAACTCAACTAATACCGGTTCGTCTTTTATTTCATCCAACAATCCGCCATAGCTCATGGCAATAACGTCACTTGTTAAGCCTTGGGTAATTTGCTTACGAACATGTGCAAACAGCTTATCTAATGCCCCCAAGAAACCTTTGCCTGTATCAATTTTGTCTGTTTTACCGCGATGCAATTGCACGATTGGGCGCAAGTTTAGCGCGCTCGCCAATTTAAAGTTAATCCACGAAATGTTGTTGTCACCCTTTCGCAAATGGCGACGGTCGCGCATGTAGGAAAGGTCATTTGGAATCAAATAACCGTAAACCTGATCACGCATATTATCGATGGCGCGGATAGATTTATTGAGTGGCATATTTTCCACGTGAATTTTCTTGACCAATTCGTAAACCAATAAAGCGTGACCGGTGAACATGGACATGCTGTCGTACAAACGAATTCTAAACGGCGCGCGCCCTTCGTTTTTTTCTAGCTCACGGAATTTGGGTTCGTTTACCAATGCGGCTTCTGATACGCGCTTGTAAACATCGCTCTTCTTGCTATTGATAGTCACAACCTGAACCAAATCGTAATTCGGTAAAAGGCGCTCCTTCAAAATGTGCGTCATATCGCTAACCGACAGCGGATCAGATTGCGCCAAGCCAAACTGTTCTTTGGAGTGATTTTTGTAAAAATCCAGCATGGTTTGCGGGTCGCGATAATCCAGCGCTTGGCCGCCTTCATAGTTAATGTAAATAGGCAGCACTTCGATATTGTGTTGCTGAATAAATTTAGCGGGCAGATCGCAAGTTGAATCTACCGCAATGCAAGTTCTTGATGTCATGGTGTCTTCTCCGTGATCTGATCTCTCAACGATCTCATATCAGTAACGATCAACTAATAGTGCGCGGCCATCGAAGAATCCTTGGTGGCTCGCTGTGGTGCCATTATTGGCTTCTGGTGGCTAATGCAATAGTCGATACGGCGGAGTTTTGTGTGAGGCAGACTACCTAGGTTATGTGCGATATATCGCACAGGCGGCGGATATTGGGAGATTTTGGTTAGGCTAAATGCCGGAAAACTAGTTTGCGAGCGGCAACATTAATTGGAATTGGGCTCCACCTAGAGGCGATTGGCTTACGTTAAGTTCGCCGCCGTAGCTGTGAATAATGTCAGCCACAACCGATAGGCCAATACCTTGGCCTGGTAAGGTGGTATCGAGTCTGTGCCCGCGTTCCAAGATACGAGTTTGTTGCTCGGGTGGGACGCCGGGGCCATCATCGCCAATGCTAATCAACAGCTTCTTATCTTTGATTTCGCTGCGTAAATGGATGCGGGATTTACCGTATTTAAAGGCGTTTTCTGTAATATTACCGATCACTTCCATCAAGTCTTGCTCATCACCTGCAAAGAGGGAGTGGGGCGCTAGTTCATAATTTGCCTGCATATTTTTGTCTGCGTAGACTTTTTGGAGTGCGTTGAATAAGCGGTGGACAATCGGCTCCAAATCCGCACGTTGATGGCTGCCCAGTTGTTGGCTGGAAACAGCCCTCTGCAATTGATAAGTGACTACCTGATTCATACGTGCGACTTGTTCGGCTGCCAGTTGCTGCAGCTCTTCATCTGCCGATGATTGGCTGAGTTTGGCCTGCATGACCGCGAGCGGCGTTTTCAAACTGTGGGCGAGGTCGCTCAAACTATTGCGATAGCGCTGACGGAGTGCTTGTTCACGCGCAAGCACTTGGTTGAGGTTGTCGACAATATCTTGCAGCTCATCTGGGTGGTCGCCTTCAATATCGCGCGTATCGCCACTTTGCATGGCGTTAAGGGCAACCGCTAACTTTTTCAGTGGGCTTAAGCCCCAGCGTAAGATCGCGGTCTGGGCGATTAATAGCAAAATACCTACAGCGCCTAGCCACTGCCAAAGTTGGTTGCGATAAGCGTTTCGTTCCGCAATAAAGTCTTCGCTGTCGTGCACTGCCACAAAACGAAAGGGAACTTCGCGGTTCTTGGCTACTTCCCAAAAAATATCGGAGTAGGCGATGAAATAATTTTCGTTTTCAAATTCAAAAATAATCTCCGCCGACTGATCAGCATTGAGCTTGGGAGAGATTTGGTCGTAAGTAGGTGGCGTTTGCAAAGAGGTCGAGTTGGATTGCCAAATAAGCTCTTTTTTGTCGTTAAACAAATAAGCATACAAGCCGGAGTTAATGCGTTCGAAATCTTTATCGCGCAACTCTTTGGGCATTACCAAGCGCGGTTTTTCATTTTTCCTGAGCGGTTTTGTGGGGAGATCTGCTGCGCTGTAAAGTAAGTAAATGTTGCGCTGTAGGCGCGCTTTTTCAGCGGTGATTAAACTTGTTTGAAAGGCGCGATCCAGAAAAAAACCGGTCACGCCCAAAAAGATAGGCAGTAAAAGTGCCGACGCAAAAAACAGGCGCGCAGTGATCGAAGTCAGCTTTTTACTCAGCACAGAGGCATGTCCACTTAGTCTTTAACGGCGTTGAATCTGTAACCCAAACCACGTTGCGTACTAATTAGGTTCAAGCTTCCATCTGGATCGAGTTTTTTGCGGAGGCGCCCGACAAACACCTCAATAACGTTGCTGTCGCGGTCGTAATCTTGCGCGTATAAATGTTCGGTCAGTTCGGTTTTGGAAATGTTTTTACCGGCATGCATCGCCAAATAAGTCAGTGTGTTGTACTCAAAGCTGGTGAGTTCCACTTCTTGGTCATTACGGTGTACGCGGCGTGCACTGGTATCTATGGCGACAGGGCCGTAACGCAGTACTGGCGTAGCATGGCCACTGGCGCGGCGCAAAAGTGCGTGTAGGCGTGCGCGCAACTCTTCGGGGTGAAAGGGTTTGGTGAGGTAGTCATCCGCGCCCGCTTCCAATCCTTCCACTTTATCTTGCCAATTGCCGCGCGCGGTTAAAA
The DNA here is from genome assembly GCA_964581625.1 of uncultured Cellvibrionaceae bacterium. Taxonomy (GTDB): domain Bacteria; phylum Pseudomonadota; class Gammaproteobacteria; order Pseudomonadales; family Cellvibrionaceae; genus Cellvibrio. The sequence continues at coordinate 12,656 of CAZOPE010000041.1, read as the reverse complement.
TCAAAATAGGGAAGTTGCGATCTTTTGCGCGCAGTTGTTTGATGAGTTGGGTGCCGTCTAATAAGGGCAGGCCAAGGTCGATAATGGCAAGGTCGTAATCGTATTCGCTGCCCAGAAATAAACCTTCACGTCCATCAGCGGCGGTGTCGCACGCGTATTTTTCGCTGATAACGATTTGCTCGATTTGCTCGCGCAGGCTTTTTTCATCTTCAACAATTAATAAACGCATGAGGCAATTTCCTTGTGTGTGCAATTCGCAATTATTGTGGTGTGGCTTCTATTGGTGTGTCTTCAATCAGTGCGCCATTTACCGCATCCAAATTAATGGTTTTCATGCGGCCATTTTTTTGTAGCAACTTCACCGCGTAGCGCGGGTTGCCCTCATCCTGATATTTGCGCACATTAATCACTTGGCCTTCCGCCAATGTTTGTGCACGTTGTGCGGCCTCAGCGGCGCTTATCGTTGGCACTTTAATCTCTTCAGTAGAGTTTGCCGTGTCGCTAGCGAGCGCTTCTGTGGTTTGCGGTACAGAAGCAGCCTCTTTTTTGGCTGATTTTTTACCACCAAACAAATCGTCTTTCGCTTCAGTTAAGTTGGATTTGAAACGAGAAAATTGTTGCTCAAGGTACGATGGTGGTTTCTCGGCCTCTTTCGCTGCTTTAGGCTTTTCAGTGTGCTCTTTTTCTTTGGTATTGGTTGAGCTATCGCTGTTTTGTTCGTGGACAGTTTCAACAGCGGCTGAGCTGTTGGGGGCCAGTTGCTCCGTGTGAGGGGACTGTGTTGCGCCGGGATCATTAGCGAACAAATCCTTTTTGGCAAAAGCCTCAGGCGCAGCCAACACCATAGCTATCGCAACGAGCGACAACAGGGCTTTTCCTAATTTTTGGGAAACGTGCATAGGATTCCTCGCAACTCTTTAACGCTAACTGCGCTTTAACGCTAAACCGCGCTTTATCTCTTTACCGCGCTGATTATCTTTAAACCGCACTGGAATGATTTTATTGTTCCATTCCCGTGCAGTTTTACTTCTGTAGGCTTCACGCTATTGCCGCGGGCGAGTTTGCAGAACACTATCGCTTCCAATTCGCTAAAATTCAATCGCTCATGAGCGAAAAATTAATAGCGCTGCAAATTAATAACCCCGTGAACGAACTGCAACCGATACCGCAATACGGTCGCCTGGGTGGCGATCGGTCCGGGTTTGGTAAGTTCTGCCGTTGTAACGGTAAGTCACATCATAGCCAACGATACGGTTTTCAAACTCGGTGCGGTATTGAGTGCGGCACACTTCTTCATCGCGGTAACTCACGCGGCGGTCGCTGGCGGCATCGTTACCAATGGTTGCTCCAATCAAACCGCCTACTGCCGTCGCGCCACCGCGACCATTGCCAATTTCATGGCCAATAGCGGCACCTACCAAACCACCAACAACCGTACCGGCGAAAGAATCCCCACTCCGGCGTTCATGGGCAACGGTTCTTACGCGGCAAGATTCGCGCGGAACATCAATCGCAACCTGCCGATAGATGGGGCGCGCGTCCACTACACGGCCATAATCGCCATAGTTGTAGGCGTCGTAAGTTGAATAAGCGTAATCCTCGTGGTGGTGGCGTCTGTAGCCGTGGTCGGCAGAGGCGCAGCCAGCAACAAACATACTCATGCTTAAGGCCAGGATACTGCGAGCAAACAGACGATTTTTCATGATGGTTTTCCTTGAACAAAGACGTTAACAAGAAACTAGCTACCGCTTTTTAAAGCTCACTTGCAGGTTAAATCTGTGAAGCTGAATCCATGCTGAAACCCGCTGGGACTTTTTATTGTTTTTGGATAATAAATACGCAGTAATAGCCCCAAACCTGCAGCTTATTCAGGGTATAATCGCCGCCCTGTTATGTTTTTATTTTGGATGTGGATTTGCGGGTTATGGCAGAAGTAGCGAACGTAAAAGAGTATATGGCTGAGCTGGGGCGCAATGCCCGTGCGGCTTCCCGCGCAATTGCGGCGGCATCTACTGGCGTTAAAAATAAAGCGTTGTTGGCAATTGCGGATGCGCTGGATAGCAATCGCATCACCTTGGTGGCAGAAAACCAAAAAGACTTGGCTGCGGCCAAAGCGAATGGTTTAGAGCCGGCCATGGTGGATCGTCTTGCGGTAAAACCCGCCACTATCGACGCCATGATTGAAGGTTTACGCCAGGTTGCCGCCCTGCCTGATCCTTGCGGTGCTATTAGCGATATGAACTACCGTCCCACTGGTATTCAGGTGGGTAAGATGCGCGTGCCACTTGGTGTTGTAGGCATCATTTACGAATCCCGTCCTAACGTGACAATTGATGCGGCGAGCCTATGCCTGAAATCTGGCAACGCAGCCATTTTGCGTGGCGGCAGTGAATCTATTCACTCCAACCGCGCTATTGCTGCCTGTTTGGCAGAAGGCTTAAAAGTTGCCGGCTTGCCAAACACCGTAGTACAAATTATTGAAACCACCGACCGTGCTGCGGTAGGTGAATTGATTGCTATGCCTGAGTTTGTGGACGTAATCGTACCGCGTGGTGGCAAGGGTTTGATTGAGCGTATTAGCAAAGATGCTAAGGTGCCCGTCATCAAACATTTGGATGGCATTTGCCACGTGTTTGTCGATAGCAAAGCCGATTTAGACAAGGCCTTTAGTATTGCGTTGAATGCCAAAACCCATCGTTACGGTGTGTGTAATGCCATGGAAACGCTCTTGGTTGATGAGCAGGTTGCTGCGCAAATTCTACCTCGCCTTGCGGCAGCTTATGCCGAGAAAGGTGTAGAGCTTCGTGGTGACGAAAAAACTCGCGCAATCATTCAGGCGAATGCAGCTACAGAAGAAGATTGGGCAACGGAATACCTTGCACCGATTCTGTCGATTAAGGTTGTGTCTGGTTTAGACGAAGCCATTGACCACATTACCCGTTACAGCTCGCAACATACTGATGCGATTGTGACTGAAGACTTTACTCGCGCCCGTCGTTTCATCAATGAAGTGGATTCGGCCTCGGTGATGGTTAACGCTTCTACTCGTTTTGCCGATGGTTTTGAATACGGCCTCGGTGCTGAGATTGGGATTTCTACCGACAAAATCCATGCACGCGGACCAGTTGGCTTGGAGGGTTTGACCTCTCAAAAGTGGGTTGTGTTTGGCGACGGACACGTTCGTGTATAAGAGCAACCCCCTCTTAATCTCCCCCTTAAAAAGGGGGAGAGATAAAAGCGTCTCCCGAAAAGCTTGGAGTCTAAGCTCCTCCCCCTTTTTAAGGGGGAGGTCGGGAGGGGGTTAAGTGCGTAAAACTATCGGTATTTTTGGCGGCACTTTTGATCCCATTCATATCGGCCATTTGCGCATGGCGCTGGAGCTAAAGCAGCAGCTCGGTTTGGATGAAATGCGGCTGCTGCCATGCCACAAGCCGCCGCACCGTGATCTACCGCAAGTGAGTAGCGAGCAGCGTGCTCAAATGTTGCGAATGGCTCTGCAGAATTGCGCGGAGTTGCAATTGGATGAGCGCGAATTGGCGCGCGATAAACCCTCATACACCTTTGATACCTTGCAGGATTTTCGTAGGGAATTGGGCGCAGATGTTAGCTTGGTGTTGTGCATGGGCGAGGACGCTTTTACCGGCCTGCCGAGCTGGCATCGCTGGCAAGAACTGATTGAGCTTGCGCATATTGTGGTGATTGCCCGCCCCGGTTGGACGCTTCCGCAAGCTGGTGAAGTACGTGAGTTGATCAATCGTCACCAAGGAAATCCCGAAATGCTGGCAGTACATCCGGCCGGCTCGATTGTGTTGCAGTCCTTGCGCTTGTTGCCCATCTCGGCAACGGAGATTCGCCAGCAGATTGCGGCGGGCGGTTCGGCGCAATTTTTAGTACCGGATAGCGTGTGGCAGTACATCAACACGAACCAGTTATATCGCTGATGGATTAATTGCATCAGCAAGCGCAAATTGAATTTTATTTTTTATTTTATAGGTAATTGAATGTCTGATTTAAACAACGCGATCATCGAAGCTCTTGAAAACCTCAAAGGCAAAAATATAGTGACGCTCGATGTACGTGAACTCACTGATGTAATGGATACGCTGATTATTGTGAGCGGTACCTCTAACCGTCATACGCGCTCTTTGGCAGAAAATCTTGTTGAAGAAACCAAGGCAAAAGGTTTTCGCGCAAACGGCATTGAAGGTTTGGATGCGGGTGACTGGGTGTTAGTAGATTATATCGACACGGTTGTTCACGTGATGCAAGAAGAAACCCGCGCTTACTACGAGTTGGAAAAGCTCTGGTCGTTAAAGCCAGCGGGTCGCGCAGAATAAGTGTTGGGCTGAAGCGCTGTGCGTATTCGAATCATAGCCGTTGGTACCAAAATGCCTGATTGGGTTGAGGCGGGTTACGCCGAATACGCCAAGCGTATGCCGCGCGATTTAGTGGTTGAAATGGTTGAATTGCCGCTGGCGCAACGCTCAAAAAATTCCGATATTGCCAGCGCCATGAAAAAAGAAGGCGAAGCCATAATGGCTGCAATCGGTAAGGGCGAGCAAATTATTGCGCTGGAAGTAAAAGGCAAAGCCTGGAGCACGGAACAGCTGGCCGAAAACATGGCGAGCTGGAAAATGAGTGGTTCAAATTATTGTTTGTTGATAGGTGGCCCCGATGGATTAGCGCCCGAGGTGTCGGCTCTGGCGTCGGTAAAATGGTCGCTCTCTCCCTTAACATTGCCACACCCACTCGTGCGAATTTTGGTCATCGAACAACTCTACCGCGCTTGTACGATTTTGCAAAACCATCCGTACCACAAATAACGCTTTCCCTATTCACCTAATTCACGAACCAAACTTTTTACAAAAAGCGAAGTCACAAATCGCGTAATTTTTTCAATCTTGATTTGCCTATTAGGGCTGAAAAATTTACATTGCAGCTCACGCTGATATAACAAATTTAATATTGAATTTTTCTTTGTTGAGTCTTCCCCCGCATGTTTGAAAGCCATCACTTTAAAGACCATCAGCGCGAAGCGCGGATATTTAAAATCCGCTTGGGTGTGATGGTGGCCGTGATGGCGATGCTGTTCAGCGTATTGATTTATCGCTATTACAGTTTGCAAGTTATCAATTACCTCGAATATGCCACTCAATCTGAACACAACCGCGTTCATGTAGAGCCGATTCCGCCAACGCGCGGCGTCATTTACGACCGTAATGGTGAAGTGCTGGCAGATAACCGCGCGAGCTTTACGCTTTCTCTTGTTGTTAACAAAACCATGGATTTAGATGCAACACTCAATGTGTTGCGCACGCTGGTTGAAATCACGCCCGCTGATTTGGAAAAGTTTTACAAACTTAAAAAGCAGCAAATCCATCCACTTGAACCTATTCCTCTACGCTACCGTTTAACAGAGGAAGAAATTGCGCGCTTGGCGGTTAATGAATATCGCCTTGAAGGGGTTCAGGTAGATGCGGAGCTAGTTCGTTATTACCCCTACGGTGATGCCTTCGCCCACACTATTGGTTACGTGAGCCGTATCAGTGAATCGGATTTGGAAAAATTCACTGAAGAGCAGGCGCGCTTGTACAGTGGTACGCACTCCATTGGTAAATCCGGCATTGAGGCGAGTTACGAAAGCGAATTGCTTGGCCAAGTCGGTAGCAAAAACGTAGAGACCAATGCGCGTGGTCGTGAAATTCGCGTATTGGATCGTATTGATCCCACACCCGGTAAAAACGTCACGCTCAATCTTGATTTGAAAATGCAGCAGCAGGCTGAAACAACTCTTGCCGGGCGTCGCGGTTCGGTCGTTGCGATTGATGTGAAAACGGGGGCCGTGGTGACAGCGGTAAGCAACCCAGGCTTTGACCCCAACCTGTTCGTAACCGGCATTAGCTTTGCGGATTACAAAGCGCTTAACGAATCTCCCGAAACTCCCCTAATCAACCGTTTTATCCAAGGGCAATTTCCCTCGGGTTCTACCATTAAACCGCTAATGGGGTTGGCGGGTTTGCATTTGGGCTTCACTGACGTTAACCGCACCATCAGCGACCCTGGTTACTTTACTCTGGGTGGAAGTTCGCACAGATACCGCGATTGGACGTTGAACACGCCGGGATTGGGTGGTGGGCATGGCAGTGTTAACTTGAAAAAAGCCATTTCTGAATCCTGCGATACTTATTTTTACGAACTTGCGTGGCGTATGGGGGTGGATAATATCCATCCTTTTGGTCGTCACTTTGGCTTAGGCGTGCGGACGGGTATTGATATCCCTAACGAGCGCCCTGGCATCTGGCCATCGCGCGAGTGGAAGCGCTCTAGATACAAACAGCCTTGGTACCCGGGCGATAACGTAAGTATCGGAATCGGGCAGGGCTATGTTTCCGTTACGCCCTTGCAATTGGCCGTAATGGTATCGACCATCGCCAGCCGTGGAGATCGTTATCGCCCTCGCTTGGTAAAGGCGATTGATGGCGTTGAAACTAAACCAATCCTTGAAGATCACATTGAAATCAAAAAAGAGCACTGGGACGCTGTATTCGAAGGCATGGAAGATGCGGTTTACGGTGGGGGGCTCGCCACCTTTCGTAAATACCATTTGGGTATGGGGGCGGATTATCGCATTGCCGCTAAGTCGGGTACTGCTCAAGTGGTAAATATCGCTCAGGATGCCAAATACAAAATCGGCACCCTGAAAGTGGCCCAGCGCGACCACGTATTGTTTGTGGGTTTTGCGCCAGCGGATGACCCCAAACTCGCCATTGCGATCATTCTGGAAAATGATGATCACCTTAAATCGTCTGAAAACCCCAGTTTATTAGCGCGTCGTCTGTTTGATGGCTATTTGCGCGGCATTTTTGTCGGTATTGGGCAACCTGTGGGCTTCCCAGAAGCCAAGCCGCAAGATGTAGCGCCTCCGCCGGAGCCGAGTGAGTTGGAGACGCACGCGGATGATCCACAAGAAGTCTTACCGGGCGATTCCAGTGCTAGCACGAGTTCTGTGGGCACAAGTTCGGCAAGCGCCAGTTCTGTTAACAGAGGTGCGCAATGATCCGCGCAGCCGACATCATCAGGTATGTTCATCATGGGTAAGCAGGATTTCTTAAGGCGCATGCCCAAAACCGGTTACGAATTTAGCCGTTCATATCGTATTGCCCAGCGCTTTCATATCGATTTTGTGTTGCTGTTTTTATTGATGGGGTTAGCAGCCTTTGGCATGGTTGTGCTTTACAGCGCGAGCAGTAGTAGCGTTTTGGCTCTGCAAAAGCAGGGGAGTTTTTTCGCAATCGCCTTTTGTGCCATGTTCGTGATTGCCCAGGTGCCGGTAGATTTTATGCGCCGTGTTGCACCTTGGATGTACGCTGTCGGTGTTGTTCTTTTGCTGCTTGTGCTCGTGGTGGGTATTGGTGCTAAGGGCGCTCAACGTTGGCTTGGTGTTGGGGGGATTCGCTTTCAGCCGTCTGAAATTATGAAGCTGGCTATGCCTATTACCATTGCGGCCTTTTTGAGCCGCCAGTATTTACCTCCGCGTTTATTGCATATTGGTATCACCCTAGCGCTCATTGCGGTGCCCACGGCGCTCATCATTAAACAGCCAGACTTGGGTACCGCGATTTTGGTGTTGGTATCTGGCATGGTGGTGCTTTTCTATGCTGGTCTACAGTGGTGGTACATAGGCGCTGCAGTTGCCATAGGAGGCGCGAGTCTTTGGCCTATTTGGCATTACATGATGCATGACTACCAGCAAAAGCGTGTGCTTATGCTGTTCAACCCTGAGAGTGATCCGCTGGGTGCGGGCTGGAACATTATTCAATCCAAAACGGCCATTGGGTCGGGTGGGGTTTACGGTAAAGGCTGGTTGGAAGGGACTCAGTCGCGTTTGGACTTTTTGCCCGAGGGGCACACGGATTTTATTATTGCCGTTATGTCTGAGGAGTTTGGTTTAGCAGGCGTAATCCTGTTAATTCTCGCTTACATTTTGGTGATTGCGCGCGGTATGTACATTGCTATCAACGCTCAAGATAACTTTGGCCGCCTGTTGGCGGCGAGTATCTCAACCACCTTTTTTGTGTATGTATTCGTGAATATGGGTATGGTAGCGGGCATGTTGCCCGTGGTTGGTGTGCCGCTGCCGTTTATCAGCCAAGGTGGAACCGCGATTGTGGCACTTATGTCTGGTTTTGGAATCCTAATGGCAATAGCAACAGAACCCAAGCGGGTAATGAATCCGCAGAAGTGAAAGGCATAGGTGAGAGTTAAATGGTGTATTTGAAACTGGCAAAAGAGCGTGGTTGTTCAATGATAAAGCGGTTGTCACATAGGCTTGGGCTGTGTTCATTATTGGTTGCGGCGGTGGCTTTGCCGTGCAAGGCAGATTACACGCAGCACCCAGAAGCTAAAAAATTCATGGCGGAAATGGTGTCCAAAAATGGTTTTTCCCGCATCGAGCTAAACGGTTGGTTTGAAAAAGCGGAGAAAAAGCAGGCTATTTTGGATGCAATCTCTCGCCCGGCGGAAGCGTCCAAAACTTGGAAGGAGTATCGCCCGATTTTCTTAATGCCAGCTCGCGTAGAAAACGGTGTTAAATTTTGGCGTGAGAATAGTGCTGAGCTTGCACGTGCTGAAAGAGAGTACGGCGTTCCTGCGGAAATTATCGTAGCCATTATTGGTGTAGAAACCAGTTACGGCCGCAACATGGGTGGTTATAACGTCATTGACGCGCTATCTACGCTTGCATTTGACTACCCGCCGCGTTCACCTTTTTTCCGTTCTGAACTGGAAAATTACTTGCTGCTCGCGCGTGAACAAAAACACAACCCACTTGAATTCAAAGGTTCTTACGCAGGTGCTATGGGTTTTGGGCAGTTTATGCCATCCAGTTACCGCAAATGGGCAGTTGATTTCAGTGGTGATGGTTTTACCGATATTTGGAAAAATCAATCGGACGCTATTGGTAGTGTTGCCAATTATTTTAAAGAACACGGTTGGAAAACGGGCGAGCCTGTTACCGTAGAAGCTCACGCCGCCGATGATATGCAAGCGCCCCAGCTCAACAGCATAGTCCCGCCCAGCCTCACCATTGACCAATGGCGCGCTCAAGGGATCAACCCCATTTCTTGGTTGCCACCAACAACCCGTGTTATCGCTTTCCAGTTTGAGGGGGGCAACGGGGCTGAATACTGGTTTGGTTTGCAGAATTTCTACACCATCACCCGCTACAACCGTAGCCCCATGTACGCTATGGCGGTTTACCAGCTGAGCCAAGCCATTAAGTTTGATATGGGGAAAAACTAGTGCAGGCACAGGGCAAATCCAACTGGGCGCTGGTGGGAGTTTTGGTGGTGCTGGCCGCACTGCTCAATGCTTGTTCCAGCGCGGTCAAGAAGGGTGACTCGGGCGATTCATCCTCGTCTTCTTCGTCCTCTGGCGGCCGATACAAAGGTAAAGACAAAGATTGGGGGCCGGATAAAGAAATCGACATGTCCAAGGTGCCTGATGCCGTACCTCGTTACGAAAACCGCACTATTGCGGGCAACAAAAACCCCTATACCGTATTGGGCAAAACCTATTACCTCATGGACGATGAGCGCGCTTATACAGAGCGCGGTAAGGCTTCTTGGTATGGTTACAAGTTCAATGGCGAGCGAACCTCTAACGGCGAACTCTACGATATGTTCTCCATGACTGGTGCCCATAAAACCCTGCCGATTCCGTCCTATGTGCGCGTTACCAATACAGATAACGGTAAAAGCGTAGTGGTGCGAATCAATGATCGCGGCCCTTTCCATGATGGTCGAATTATCGATTTAAGCTACGCTGCCGCTCAGCGTTTGGGCATTACACGCATGGGCACGGGGAACGTTGAAGTAGAAATTGTGGTGCCCGATGGCGATCCTCGCCCGCCTTTACGCTCCCGCAAAACAGAGCTGACAGCAAGCGCTAAGGAAGCGGGCATAGTGACCAAATCTGAAGCGGGCGTAAGCGCACAAAACACTAAAATTCCCGAAGGGACTTATCTGCAAATTGGCGCTTTTGGTGCTGAAGCGTCGGCAAAACAATTTGCGAATAGTGTGAAAAGTGCGTTGAACTTGCCTGTAGTTATTAGCGCAACAAAAGCGCCTGGCAAAGTGTACCGTGTTCGCATAGGCCCCTTTAATGACGCGCAAAGTATGCAAAATGCACGGGATCAGCTGCAAAAAATAAATATTTTACAAAGCCATGTCGTTTATCAATAAGTAATTCCGGAATTAGGGGTGGTACAATTCCGCCCAATTTCGGTTCTAAGCGAACGCTAATTACTACTATTTAGTATTTATTATTTTGCCCATTATTCTTAAGTGATTTTTCTATGCTCAACATGACATCTTCACCTAACTCGGTTGCATCGCGCCTCCTCAAATCCCTGAGCTGCGCTGCCCTAGTCTCCAGCATGGCATTTGGTTTGGGGGCAATTGCTGCTCCGCCCGCACCAACACCGGTACCGGGCCAAAGCGCACCTGCCGGTGCTGCGCCTGTACCTCAGGTGTCCATTCCTGAAGCGCCAAACTTGGCCGCCACAGGTTATATTTTGGTGGACGGCGAAACCGGCGAAACACTTGCGCAGTTCAATGCTGACCAACGTTTACCCCCAGCCAGCTTGACCAAAATGATGTCTAGCTACTTGGTTATCGATGAATTGGTACGAGGTCGCATCAACGAAACCAACCTCGTGAATATCAGCGTGAAGGCCTGGAAAATGGAAGGCTCACGCATGTATGTAAAAGAGGGCACCCAAGTTCCCGTAATTGATTTGCTGCGCGGTGAAATCATCCAATCAGGTAATGACGCAACTGTTGCCTTGGCCGAATACGTGGGCGGTAACGAAGATGCCTTCGTAGACATGATGAACAAAAAAGCCAAAGAGCTGGGCATGAACTCCACGCATTACCAAAATGCTGCCGGCTTGCCAGCGCCAGAGCACTACACAACAGCGCGCGATTTGGCGATCTTGGCGCGTGCGGTAATTTACAACCATCCACAACACTACCCGCTCTATGCGGAAAAAGAATTCAAGTACAACAATATTCGTCAACCTAATCGCAACAAGTTGTTATACCTCGACCCTACTGTTGATGGTTTGAAAACCGGCCATACCGAAGAAGCAGGTTATTGCTTGGTTGCTTCGTCCAAACGTGAAAATACTCGTCTGATTGCGGTTGTTTTGGGTACTAAGAGTGATAACGCTCGTGCGGAAGAAACCCAGAAATTGCTTGCTTATGGTTTCCGCTATTTTGAAACTGTAAACCTCTACAAAGCCAACACTGAAATCACCAAGGCCCGCGTGTGGTCTGGTAAGGCGCAGGAAGTTTCCTTGGGCTTGCCAAAGGATGTTCGTATGTCCTTACCGCGCGGTCATTTGGATGACGTAAAAGCCAATGTGCACGTCAACGAAACCATTAAAGCACCTATTTTGGCGGGCCAAGAACTGGGTAGCTTGACCATTGAGTTGGATGGCAAGATCATCAACACCCAGCCCTTGGTTGCTTTGCAGCCAGTGGAAGAGGCCAGCTTCTTCGCCCGTATGTGGGATAAGATCAAACTCTTCTTCCGCGGTCTTTTTAGCTAGCCCTTCCTGAATTGAGAGCGGAATCAGCCGCTCTCACGGAGTTTCCCCATGTCTGAGCAAGAACAACAACCTCCCAAAATTGAATTTCCTTGCGAAAACTACCCCATCAAAGTACTGGGCGATGCCGACCATGAAATGCACACGTTGGTCATTGAGGTTATGGAGCGCCATGCGCCCGGCTTTGACCAAACGCGCATCACCGTCAACCAATCCAGCAAAGGCCGTTTTCAGTCAGTGACCGTATGGATTACCGCAACTGGAATAGATCAGTTGTCGGCGATTCATGAGGACTTGCGTGTAAGTAAAAAGATCAAAATGGTGATTTGAGTTGGTGAACCAACCGCTTTTGGAGGTAATCAACCTCGGCCTACAGCCTTACGAGCAAACTTGGGCTGCCATGACTGAATTCACCAACACCCGCACCGCTGATACAGCAGATCAACTTTGGTTGGTGGAGCATCCCCCCGTATTTACGCAAGGCCAGGCCGGTAAGGCGGAGCATTTACTGGTTCCGGGCGAAATTCCGGTTGTGCAATCTGATCGCGGCGGGCAAGTGACTTATCACGGCCCCGGTCAGTTGGTGGCCTATCCCTTACTGGATCTGCGCCGCTTGAAAATCGGGGTGCGCGAGCTTGTCACAGCTATTGAGCAAACCTTGGTTGCAACCTTGGCGTATTACAGTGTTGAGGCATTCTCCAAGCCAGATGCACCCGGCGTATATGTGAATCAACAAGGGCGTGTCGATAAGATTGCGTCTCTCGGTTTGCGTGTGCGTCGCGGTTGCAGTTTCCACGGGTTAGCCTTGAACGTGGCCATGGATTTATCGCCCTTTTTGCGCATAAACCCCTGCGGTTACCAAGGCTTGGCGATGACGCAAATGCAAGATCTCTTATCAAATCCGCCTCCACTTGCGGAGGTGCAAGAGCAACTTGTTATCCAATTTGCGCAGAAATTAGGTTACGGAACCTGTACAATGCGCGCCAGTTAAGAGTCTTGGCTAAAAGTGCTCACCACATTTGTAATTTGCTAGTGAAGCAGGGAGTCG
>CAZOPE010000040.1:0-31557 GCA_964581625.1 uncultured Cellvibrionaceae bacterium | reverse complement strand
GAGGTGTGCGTGACCGACGAGTTGTTTCTCTCGCAAAACGATAGCCGCCCCATGTACTTGCAAATCATGGAGCAAATTAAACAAAAAGTTCGGGCTGGCGACTGGCCTGCGGGTCAAGCCTTGCCTTCAATTCGTGAACTGAGCGCCCTGACCAAAGTGAGTGTGATTACGGTCAAGCGTGCTTACGCAGAGTTGGAGGCAGAGGGAGTGATAGTCACGCAAGCAGGCCGCGGTTCCTTTGTCGCAGAGGTAACTGATTTGCACAACACAAGCCTATTACAGAGCGAATTGGAAAAGCAGCTAACCAGCGCTGTGAGTACGGGGCGCATACTCGGTTTGGGTGATGAGCAAATAGTGGCGCTGTTACAACGGGCTCTTGCGAATCCTAATTAAGCCAATCTATTCACCCAGAGGGTTATATGAACAAAAGATTCATGAAAGCAGGATTTATTCAAATAGTGAGTGCGCTGCTCATGGCGGCATGTGCAAGCGCTTACTCAGCAGACTTGCCAAAAGCAGGGCACATTGCACTCCAATCAATGTTTAAAGCTGGGTCACCTACCAAATTTAATGACGATTACAGCCATAACACCGTAACTGGTGTGACTTTTAACGAAGCCGGTAGTGGTGCGTTACACCTTGCAAAAGTTGCTTGCTCCGCATCGATTTTTACTCGTGATGATATTAACAAGACGATTGGATTTTGCACGTTTGAGGATAAGGACGGCGACAATATGTTTGTTCAATACAGCGCTATCAACAGTAAAAACGAATTTAAAGGCGTGAACGACATTTTGGGTGGCACAGGTAAATTTAAAGGGATTCGCGGAGGGGGGCCAGTTGAATGCGCCAATACCGATAGCAAAGGCGAATTTCCGTGTACAGAAACCCTCGACTACCAGCTGGCTAAATAAGGAAGTCACCATGCAAAACGCAATTGAGTTCAATCAGGTTTGCAAACGCTACCCGGAATTTTATCTGGATAACTTCAACCTCGCCTTACCTACTGGGCAAATCATGGGTTTGGTGGGAGTGAATGGTGCCGGTAAGTCCACCGCTCTGCGTTTACTGTTGGGGCTAACAAAACCGGATTCTGGCACGGTTGATGTGTTGGGTTATCGCCTTCCGCAACATCAAGTATTGGCAAAAAAAGATATTGGCTACACCGCGGAAGATATGCGTTTGTATCGCACACAAAATTTGCGTTGGCATATGCAGTTTATCCAATCGATTTTTCCCTCGTGGGATCAGGTATATGCGGAACACCTGATTAAAAAATTCGATATGAATCCCGATCAGAAAGTGTTGGGTTATTCCCATGGTCAGCGAGTAAAAGCCTGTTTGATTTTGTTGTTGGCGCGTCGCCCCCGCTTGGTTATTCTGGATGAACCTACCACGGGTCTTGACCCCGTTGCGCGCTACGAAGTCTTAAGTGAGCTGGCGGATATTTTGCGCGATGAAAATCGTAGCGTTTTATTTTCATCTCATACAACCCAGGATGTAGAACAGCTTTCAGATTCGATCACCTTTTTGCACAAAGGTAAAACGCTTGCGTCGCAAGATAAAGAAACCTATATCGAAGGTTGGCGCAGAGTCATGTGTGCGGGCAACATCGCTGACGATTTTAAACTGGCTAATGTTGCAGGCATTAAAAGCAACGGCTCTTTGCATGAGCTAAAAGTAAAAAACTTTGATGAATCTATTTTAGTTGCGCTCGCGGATAAAGGCTTAAGCGTAACTCAGGTAGATCGCATGTCACTTGAACAAATATTTATTGCCAGCGTTAGGGAGATACAAGCTTATGAATCTCGCAATTAGTCATGCCAATACAGTGGAGCAGTCCATGACATTTAATTTCCCTGTGATCAAGAAACTGGTTTACAAAGATCTCTACCTGATGAGAAAACTCATTGCTGTTTATGTTGCTGGAATTATTTTAAGTTTGAGCATCATTAGCTTAGGCGAATGGCAATTTTTTATGGGTGCGGTATTGTTTATCAGCATGGTAGTGGGTTTAGGGAATCACCAAATTAGCACTACGCTCATTAATGAACGAAAAGAACAAACGATGTCGTTTGTGATGAGCCTCCCCGTATCCCCGGCCGATTATGCAATGGCCAAGTTACTTTCAACCATGACTACTTATTTAATTCCTTGGATTCTCATTACGTTGTCTGTTGTGCTGGTCGTTTGGTTAACTGCCTTACCTGATGGCCTAATTCCATTTGCTGTAATTGTCTCGGTGCTAGTGTTATTGAATCACTGTATTACATGGAGTGCAGGCATGGCATGGGAAAACGAAGGTTCAGTACTTGCCGTTATGATTGGACTTAACTGCTTGTTAAATCCGGAACTCTATTTTCTAGTTCGTACTCCTGAAATCTACACTCACATTAATTCGCCGGATATTGTATGGACCGGGCTGCCGATAAAAATATTATTGTTGGCTATAGTGGGTATTTTTGCTGTCTTATTCGCTTCCTTTTACTTTCACGCGCGAAAGAAATCGTTCTACTGATCTTCACTGACGTTTAAGCTAAAAAGTTAAACGTCACCTTCCTACATTTTTCTTATGAGGTGGTTTTATGAACTCCACGGATGACGCTCGCCCGCAAGTTGCACAACAAGATATATCAGCTTTAGGTAAGCGCTTATATTTTATGGATAACCTACGCGCGCTAGCCATGATGGCAGGCGTGGTATTCCACGCGAGTTTGGCTCATAGCATCATGCTACAAAATATATGGCCTTCGGCAAATGCTGAGCGATCATCAATCGTTGATCTAATCGCTTGGTTTCCGCATATATTTCGCATGCCACTTTTCTTTTTAATCGCAGGTTTTTTTGCGGCGCTCATCGTGCATAAACGGGGTATAGGTGGGTTACTCAAAAATCGCGCACTGCGAATTCTCTTGCCGCTGGTGATTTTTCTACCCTTATGCATGTGGGCTGTTATTGCGAGCCTGTTGCACGCTGCAGGCAGCGTTGAACATAAATCTGCTGTATTGGGAATGGTCGCTTACGCTATGGCTAACCCGGGCGTACCACCACCGCCGCCCACGACCATGCATTTGTGGTTTTTGTATAACTTGGTCTTTTTTTATATTTTAACGTGGGTGTTTTATCTTTTTGATGGATCGCGTATCCGTCATTTTTTTATGCAGTTGAAACCTTTCACGTTTATTGCCGCGTTCTCGTTACTGCTTTTACCTGCGTTGGTTTCGCAGGGTGCGCCTTTCCCGGCACCCGATAGTTTTTTACCGCAGCTATGGGCGTTCGGATTTTTTGGCTTATTTTTTATGGTGGGTTATTGGGTTTACAGTGAGCTCGATTTTATTGATAAATTCCAACCTTATTGGAAGCTCTTATTAGTACTCAGCATTGCCTTGTACGCGATATTTTATTGGCTCATTCCAAAAGAAGTGTCAATGGTACCTGCACCTGTTGAAATGTGGAAAAAAATAACCATCACCGCCTGCGAGTCTGTTATTGCTGTTGCGATGACATTGGTGTGTTTGGTGTTAGGGAAATCCTATTTAAATTCTCACAATCGCTTTATGCGAATGTTGTCAGACAGCTCTTATTGGATTTATATAATTCACGTGCCTTTACTGTTTGCCATTCAATACCAACTTATGGACAAAAGCTGGAATCTCATTGTTAAGTTGGGAGTAGCTTTAGGGTTGACCTTGATCATAGGGCTCGCCAGCTATTTTGCTTTAGTGCGCTGGACGCCGATTGGATGGATGCTCAATGGAAAACGAAAAAAGGAAGCGGCGCAATAAAAAAGGGGCTCGTAAGAGCCCCAAGGTTACACAGGGTGACGAAGCTTTACTGCATGGAATCAATATAATGTTCAAAAGTAGGTGTAGCCATTTCGTTATGCGTTTCTTTTAGTTCGATATTGCGTATATCCAAAGCGCTGTTATTTAGTGCTTGCAAACGCGTCACAAAATTCAGGTTGGGCATATAATTTCCCTGGCGAGTGCCAGAAGTGAAAATAGAAATTTTCTCTGCCTTTGGCTTCGCTAAACTCGTTAGCACCTTCTGTTGCATCTCTGGCGAGTTTGCCCAAAACGCACCATCGCTCAAACCGTAAGTGCGAAAGTAAGGTGTTGAGCTTGTCTCCTGACTTAGCAAAATTTCTCCCAATGTTCCACCGAGCGATGCGCCCCAAAAGAGCCGGTTGTTGTTAGTGCGATATTGCTTCTCAATGTGCGGAATAATTTCTTCTTTCAAAAAGCGAACGTAATTTTTTGCACCCGGTAATTGATAATCTGTGGCGCGGCGATCTTCTGGACCCTGCTCTATAGCCACAACAATAAATTCTTTATGGTGCGCCTCTACAGCTTTGTGGAATTCTTTTACCCATTGACCATCCGTTAAATAAAGTACCGGGTATTTCTTCCCAGAATGTTTGTAATTCGGTGGTAAATAAACAGAGTAGGGGTACTCGATTTTGGTGTGCTTGGATGCGTATTTAAAACCATCGGTAAACGTACCTTCAATTTTGTAATCGGCAACGGGGATCCAGCGCGAGCTCATAAAAACGCCGTTAGCTTTAAAACTATTGTTGCCCACGTTCACTTCAAATTGACCAAAATAAAATTGATCGAAATGTAATTTTATATCGAAGGGTGCGCCGTCGGTAAAGGTACCTTGAATACGTTTGTTAAAGGTATCTACCGGAATTAATTGATAATCTGTAGATTGGTATTCTTTGTTATTCAGCGTGAATTTCGCCACATGGGGATCGCTAAATACCATTGTAATTTTGGCGCCCGGCTTTATATCGATCTTGTTTTCGTTAGCGCTGATATTTTGGAAAATAAAATCCATGTTGGAGTGATTCAACCCTTTCGCCATCATCTCTAAATGATTATCAATAGGGCGGAATTTTCCGCTATGTTTATAGTGCACAGTACCGGCAAGGCTATGAGTTTGGTGGATATCCAAATCGAAGGTGCCTGTGGTTGCGGTTAGATAGGTCAGCTGGGTTTTTACCTTGACCTCGACAGTAGCGCCGTTGTCTGGAATTTTGATTAGCTGAACGATTTCGCCTTGGTTACCTTGGGTTGTGTAGGTAAATTCAGAGCCCCACGCAAAGCCGTTGTAATCGCGGCCATCGCTAAACATGCGTCCGGCAAAAAAATAATTTTTTAAAGTACCGTCTTGGAACAAGCGCTGTTCTGCACCGCTCACTAATTCGGTTTTGTTGATGTCAAACGCAAGTGCGCTTCCTTGCAAGCTGGCGGGCGCAACTATGCTTGTTGAATGTTGAGGCGTATCTTTTATATGAGCATTAGTGCCGTTAGTGCAACTGACTAACAAAATAACAAAAGCACTGAACAAGCAGCCAAGGCTGTATGGGGTAAGATTTTTCACGATATCTCCATTATGTGTTTTGAATGCATTCCTGATCTTAGATGTGCGTAACGCAGGTTTAGATTCAGTTCATGAAAAAAATCCCGCCAGAGCGGGATTTTGTTTATTGCTACAAGCCTTAACGCTTGTTTTCTTTCAACATCACCTCGCGGAAATGTTTACCGGACATAGTGGGTGTGAAATTCCAGTCGCTAATCAACTGTGGTGACCAATCTGGATCGAAGCACCATGCAGTCCAGCTAATGCCTTTGCTCGCCATATAGTTGGTAATACGTGGGCCATAGCTGCCGTCGTCAATCACGGGAATATGCGCGCCTTTATCTGTTGCTAATTGGTAGCCAATTTCGGTGGTGATGACGGGATACTTATCTGCCACATAACCCCAATCGCGTCCCCAATTTTTCTCAAATGGCGCTTTGACTTTCATAGGGTAGGGGTGGCTCACGTAAGCAACATTTTCTTTTTCGATAGGCGCGGTAGCAATGGGCGTTAAATCGTAAGCCCAGTTAAAGCCGGCTACCAAAGAAATCGCATTGGGATTGTGCGCTTGGATAATAGTAATGGCTTCTTCGTTAATAGCTTTCCAATCAGCCCAATTCAGTACGCCTAATTGGCCGCCGTACACGGTGGGCTCGTTAAAAATTTCATACATAGCTACGGCGTTAACAAATTTGTAGCGCGCAGAAACTGTACGGAAAAAATCAAACGTCTCTGGTTTAGTGGTGTAGTAACTTGGCGTTTGAAACATTTCAGATTTTAAATTGCCGATGGAGTGCCAATCGACAATTACGTACATGCCTAACTCATTTGCCCATTGAACACTTTGATCGAGCAAGGGCAAATAGCCTTTCTTACCGCGCTTTTGCCAAGCTGATGGATGAACAGGAACACGAACCACGTTAGCGCCCCAGCTTTTAATCGCCTCAAACAGTTTGCGATTGAAATGCCCCTGCTTTTCCAGTTTGTCGGGGTCCGCAATATTCACTCCACGGAAAATCACCACACTGCCTTTGTCATCAACAAATTTATTGCCTTGTACTTTTACCAAGGGTAATTGGGTGGTGATTTTACTGGCATCAAATGCGGGGATATCGGTGGCGTTCCACCAACCTTGCGTGTTTTGCCAAGCATCGGCGTGCTCATCAGCGGCTAAACTGGCCTGCGCAAAGCACATCAGCAGCGCCACAGATATTATGTGTTGGAGTGTTTTCATATTATTGCTCTCTTGTGATTGGGCTTTCTCTTTGTGAATAAACTTCATAAGGATAGATAAACCCGAATCCGGTTGAGCAAGGCTTAACCCTAATTTACACAGCGACCCTGAGCCTTAATGGTTAGTCTTAGTCAAAAGCTTTCTAAGTCCGTGAAGATTAAGCGCAAACAATAGCGGCACGGCTAACCAGGGTAAAAGCAAGGATGGGCCAAGGCTGCCGGTCTCCATGAGCCAAGGGCGGACAACAAATGTTCCCAGTATTGCAACGTCGACCAAATCGAGCGCGCCCCACCCGTGCATTACCCATCGCCACGCGCGAGTATTTTTGGAGATAATTGCAATCCATCCTGCAATGAGGTCTCCCGTTCCAGCGACTATTGCAAATAGGGGAGGGAACAAAGACATACCTGCTCCGGCATAGAGGAAGGCACCAAATATCGCTCGGAATGACATCAACACCTGAATATCGCTATCGCTCAGTCTATCGAATGTAGTAATGGCCGGCTGCCAGAATAAACTCCAGATGGCGAGGACAAATCCCAGTGCTACACCGAAAGGAAGATATTGGCCGGGATTTTCAATCAGTGAGCTGTGCGTAAATACCAGCGCGACAGTGGCTGCAAAAAATGCCCAGATATACAAGCGATTAAAAAATTGCTGTTGTAAATTTTTGCTTGCCAATGCACCACGTTTAAACGCATACACAAAGCATAAAAAGCAAATCAGCGCGGTGATGGTAATTAAAATCCGTAGCGGCGTGACTAAATCGGCTAGAGATAAATGCATTGAATAATTACTCAAGTAGAAAATGGGACCGTAAAATGTTATGCCATTGGAGATTTAATTTTTTATCTGCATTGGCGTAACTGTTTTAGACCTAGCCTAATATCAAGCAACAACTAATTGAGGTTGGGTTTTTAATTTCCATAGCGAAACTAAATGGAACCATAGCCAGAGTGGTGCGGGTAAAAAGACGGCGTACATCATGGTGTGATGTGGTGTTAATTCGGGAAGTAGAATAAGTGCAATCGACGAAGCGACGATTAAAATATCGGCCAGACCAAATAAATTCGCAAACAATATGCGCGATTTTCCGTAGAGATTTTTGGAGACAGTAAATGCAGCAGCAAGCCCCAAAAATCCAGCGGTGATATGAGTCCACCCGTCTATAACGCCAAACACAAGCGGTATATGCCCTTGTGCAGCTTGCATTAAAAAACCAGCGCCAAAAAAGACACGAATGCCTTGAAGCAACAAAAGCTGTTCCTGCGTTAGTTCGAGTAGGCGGGTGCGAATAGATTTAATTGAAAACAACATTACTCCTACCAAACCAACACCACCAAAAATCACGAATAAAAACGCAATGCCGGATATTTGAGGTGAAAATAATAATTGATTGGAGAGGCCAAAATGCAAGACGACTAGCCAAACCACTAGCCCAGCACCAATACTCCAGGGCATCTTGCCTTGTTGATTGAGCGATAAAACCCAGAGTGTATACACAATCATAAATACATCTAATGCAATTGCTGACATTACGTAAAAGTTACTAGACATCTTATATTCCTCGTTCTGATTGAAAATTATTTCCGCAAGCGTCTAATCGTCACTTGTTCGCCTGCAATGCCCCAGTTGTCCGTATTAATTTCATCGATAATGACAACCGTTGTGGCGGGGTTTTTATGTAAAACATCCTGTAGTAATTGCGTTACTCCGCTGATGAGCATTCGCTTTTGTTCGCTCGTGACATCTTCATCGGTAATTTTTATATTGATGTAGGGCATTCACTTTCTCCTGATTAATGTTGTATGTACAACATTAAGAATAAAAAATATTACAGCTTTTGTCCTGCTGTTCTAATTTTGCCAACCATGGATTTCAGTTCGTCTTCGTTCAACAACTGCTGCATTTTTTTATAAAGCTGGTTGCCGGTTTCGTTAAGCTTGTCTTTTAGAGCGATTGCTTTTTCTGTGGGGTAAACAGCTTGTTCGCGCAAGCTGCCTTGAGAGGTTGTTCTGTACAGGTAATCTTCTTCAACCATTTTGTCGATGAAGCGGGTAATGGTGGATTTTTCCAGTGAGAGTTCTTGCGCTATGTCGCGTTGCACGAGACCAGGTTTTTCCAACAAGAGCCGAAGCAAATAAGCATGTGCTGGCGCAAGCCCAAGCTCGCCATAAGCTTGCGCCCAAAGTTTATCCACCTTTCTGGCAAGTACATTGGTGTTGAAATAAAGGCAGCGATCAAACATGTGAAAATAACCAACTATGTTGTATGTACAACATATTATTTTATTTGCCCCCTGTGGTCAATTGTTTTAGATCAATCGCTGAAACGTGGGATTTTAGACGTTGCAGATATTCACCACCAAAATGCTGACTTGATACTTGTGAATCAAATATCGCCACTGCACATCCAAATCTAACAACTTCATACCGTAGATTCGCTCGGGTTCCGGCTGTTGGTATTGCGGGCGCGGGTCTTGTTGCAGGATTTGGCGGATAAGGTCTTCCAGCTGCTTGCCGTAGTCTCGGCAAAAAAGAAGGCATTCCGGTGTGAACACCACCTCAACCCAGGCTGGGGCCGTGTCGGCAAAGCTGTTAATGGCTGTGGGTACGAGATCGACGTAGGGCACGTAGGGTTTGATATCCAATACGGGCGTGCCGTCCAACAAATCGATACCGCTGAGGTGAATCAGCAGTTTCCCGTCGCGCTCTTCAATGCCATCCAATTTCACCACCGATAAGCCGATAGGCGATGGCCGCGTTGGCGAGCGGGTAGCGAAGACGCCAAGGCTTTTGTTCCCGCCCAAGCGCGGTGGTTTGACCTTGGGTTTCCATTCATCGCGCTTGTTGGCGTGAAAGACAAATTGAATCCACAAATGGCTGCAGGATTCCAAACCTTCGAGCGCGTCGCGGTCATTGTAAGGCGGCAACAGTTCCAGCTGCGCTTTCGCCAAAGGCACCAGTCCCGGCTGGCGGGGAATTCCAAACTTCTCTTTGAAGCAGGAGTGGATAATGCCAATGACGGAGAAGTTAAAATTCATAGGTGACCTGAAATGACCTGACAGCGCTGTCGGATTTGTTTACACAGTTGTGTGACGCAATTATCATTTTTGGCGTGAAACCCTTCTGTATTCAGGCTTTGCGATAGACGGCACAAAATCTGCATTCCGGCGCCATGTACATTTTTATCCAAAAAAGGTTTCAACATGTATTTTAAATCGATTAAAAGAATCGCTGCACTGAGTTTGGTAGCGGCGTCAGTTAGTACCAACGCAACCCCTCTAAACGATTACAACATTATCTTGTCTGGTGACTTTAACGTATCCGGCGGAAGTGGTCATATCGAAGGTAAGGCCTTTATTGGCGGCAATGTGGTTAATGGTTCCGTATTTGCTCAACACGTTAATAAAAGCTCAACGGCAGACACCGTTAAAGTTGTGGGCAATTTCACCAGCAACAATGCTATGCATGTTGAAGCGGGATATGTTGCCTACCAAGGAACATTCTCTGGTCCAACCACTATCTGTAATGGTAACGGTATGGGTCAAAGCGGCTGCTTGAAAAAGGTAAATGATGGTTCGCTCACGGTAGAGAAAAACGCTCTTTTGGCTGAACTAACCAATGAATCTAATTACTTCAAAGGTCTTTCAACCTCAGCCAATTTCTCAATTACGGGTGATAGCAACAACAAGACCTTCAAATACACCGGTGCTGCTACCGATTTGGCGGTATTCAACATTGCAGGCTCCGATCTTGCTAACTTGAATTGGTCCGTTGATTTTGGTTCAGCCTTGAATGTATTGATCAACGTAAGTGGCTCTGTATTTAACGCGGGCAACGCCCATGTTAACGGCTTCCAAAGCAAAGCAAACAATGTGTTGTGGAACTTTGCGGATGCGACAGCGCTGAACTTTGGCGACTCTTGGTACGGTTCGATTTTGGCTTTGAACGCCACCATCAACACGGGTTCTAACCTGAACGGTGCAATTGCTGCCAAGTCATATATTGGCAACGGCGAGATTCATGATTACCACTGGAGCTACACCCCACCAACTCCTCCGAAGCCACCTGTTAAGGTTTCTGAGCCATCAACCTTATTATTGAGTTTGTTGGGTTTGGGACTGATGCTGGTTGGTCGTTTGCGCCGTAAGTAATTAGCTGAAAGAAAAAACCCGGCAATTGCCGGGTTTTTTTATGGGAGCTCGGTTGATTCCTCAACCCGAAAACCCCTTGCGGCGCAGGGTAAACAAACCGAGTAAACCGGCTGCTAGCAGAACGAGGCTATTAGCTTCGCTTACCCGAGTGGCTGTAGTAACACTGATGGCATTAACCCCCCAGTACTCGTCATTAGGCGGTTGTCCCCAACCTGTGTAGGAAAACACTAAATCATTTACACCGGCCAGCAAATTCATTGGCAGCATAATTTGGGTTAAACCACCTAGCCACGTCACCTGACGTGAATCGTGAGTATCGTCAGTGGCGCCGTAGGTAGTTGTTGTTGCAGTCCCGCCATTCGGGTTAAACAAAATGTTGTTTCGGCCACCGCCACCCATATTGAACGAGCCGGTAAAAATCTCCGTCCCGTTCAGCCACAAGTGGAAAATGTCGGTGTAATTGTTGTTGTATCCATCCAGGCTTCTGTAACCGGCCAGTTCAAAGCTGAGATCGGCAGGGCCGCTTGGTGCCCAAAAACTCCAGTTTATTTGTCCGGGCGTAGCTTGTTGGCCCAAAATACTGAGGTCGTCGGTGATGACCGTGGCAAAACTGGCGTTAGAAAAAAAGGCCATGACTGAAAAAAGCGCAACAGCAGCCTTACTAAAAACACGTCTCATTATTTCATCCTCGAATTAATTGTTGATACTCGCGAGCCCAACTCTCGTGACCAAATCCAATACCCCACAGGGCATTTAGCCTGTTGGCTACCTCGCGCGCATAGAAGATGAGGGGGCCAACTCGAAAGGTGACTTAGGGTCTCATTCGCCCTGTGTTGCTTCGGTACGCTGAACAACACAGGCGCCGCTAAATCATGAGTTGGCGATAAAGGGCGTGTTGGAAGGGTGTTAACGAAAGTGCGCGATTTGTGTTTGTAATTCACGTGCAACTGAGTCTAATTCAGAGGCCACGTGCGTAGAACGCTGTGCGTTGGTTGCGGCGTTTTCGACTAAAGTGACCACTCGTACCACATTTTTATTGATCTCTTCAGCCGCATAACTTTGTTCTTCGGCGGCAGTTGCAATTTGGGTATTCATACTGTGGATACGAGCAACCGCTTGCGTAATGCCGCTTATGGCGTGACCCGCCTGACCTGCCATTTGGCTCGTACTGTTGGTTTTGTCTTGGCTGACTCGCATGGCCTGCATTGCCTTGGTGGTTCCCAGTTGTACGGCGTGAATAATCTGTTGAATCTCTGCGGTAGATTCTTGGGTGCGTTTGGCCAGTGCGCGCACTTCATCCGCGACAACCGCGAAGCCTCTGCCTTGTTCGCCCGCGCGAGCTGCCTCGATTGCGGCATTGAGCGCAAGCAAGTTGGTTTGCTCAGCCACGTTTTTGATCACATCCAATACCCCGCCAATACGACCCGTTTCGGCCTCAAGCTGGGTCATGGCTTCGCTGACGTTATCCACCTCATGACTTAGCTGCTGAATAGAGGTGAGGGTGCTGTTCATTACATCCATACCCGTACGCGCGTGATTGTCAGCATCTTGCGCCGCCTCGGCCGCACCGGATGCATTGTTGGCAACCTCTTGCACTGTAGCGGTCATTTCATTAATAGCTGTTGCCACTTGGTCGGTAGCGTTATGGCTGCTATTGGTATCTTCTGAAATAGCACGAGACGTTTCGATAATTTTTCGTGAGGACTGGTTAAGTGTGTTGGACGATTCTTTTACTGCTGCAATAACCCTGATTAATGAGTCCTGCATACAATCAAGGTTGCGATTGAGTTCCCCCAGTTCGCCTTGCTGGTTGAGGTGTAAACGTGTGGTTAAATTGCCTTGCGACAGCACTTCAATGTGCTTGAGCACGGCTAGCAAAGGGGTGACGAAACTTTTCTTAAGCGTCATCAGCACTGCGCCAATAATGGCCAAGCCAAAACCCGCAACCAAAAGCTCAGACCAAAACACCACGCGCGAACTACTTGTAGTGAGTTCATTGTTGGTGGTGGTCGCATTCTTATTAATAAAGCTGGCGGCATCGCTCAGCATTTTAGTAGGTTCCCGATCTATACCCGTCACCGCTTTGTCGCCCGCGCTCGGGTCAAAATCTGCCGCTTTAAATGCGTTAAGGCCAGCTTCGTATTTGGCGTACATGGCTTGATGAGAGCGTAAAAAATCTTGCAGCAACTTTTTGCTGTCGTCGTTAGGGAGTACGTTCACCAAAAGCGCTCCCTTGGTCTGAATTTCCTTATGCAGAACCGTAAATTGTTCCCAATATTTTTGAAGCTTTTCGGGATCTTTGCCTCTTAGTAAAACGTTTTTCCATTCTTGCACTTGGGTTTTAAAGGATAAGTTTAAATGACTCACTTCTCGCTCAGCCTGTACGCTGGTACTGAGCAAAGCATTGAATTCGTCGATATGAGTTTTTAGCTGGAAAACAGCGATACTTGATACCAGTAGCAGCAAGCCAATCCCTCCGCCGACAAGAATCGTCATCCGAGCTTGTACGCTGGAAAATAAGCCGTTCATACAAAATCCTTCAAATCAGTGTTTAGAATTTTTAGTATAGTCAGGATTGGTGAATTTTTAGGCGGTTCGAATAAATAGCAGATAATAATGCGGAGGAAAACGTGTAACAAAAATGCAACAAAGCAGATTCCGAATCAATGGGAATCTGCTTGTAGAAGGCGAGGGATCAAGCAGTAATGGTCTTCACTCCTTCGGGCGTACCCAGCAGCAGAACGTCTGCAGGCTTAACGGCAAATAAGCCATTGGTCACTACGCCGGTAATTTGGTTGATGGTATTTTCCAAACCGACTGGGTCGATGATCTGCAAGTTGTAAACATCCAGAATTACGTTGCCGTTATCGGTCACTACGCCTTCGCGGTAAACGGGAGCGCCGCCCAGCTTGACCAGCTCACGCGCAACATAGGAGCGCGCCATGGGAATCACTTCAACGGGTAAGGGGAATTTACCCAACACATCTACCCATTTGCTGCCGTCAGCAATGCACACAAATTCTTTGGAAATGGCGCGCACGATTTTTTCACGGGTTAGCGCTGCGCCACCACCTTTAATTAAATGCAGTTGCGCGTTGCTTTCGTCAGCGCCGTCTACATAAACCACCAATTCACTTACCGAATTACAGTCCAATACTTCAATACCCAGCTTTTTCAAACGCTCTGCAGACGCGTCAGAACTTGCCACCGCACCCGCAAATTTGGTTTTGATGGTGCCGAGGTAATCAATAAAAAAATTTGCCGTAGAGCCCGTGCCTACGCCAATAATCGAATCGTTGAATAATTTGGGGGTGATGTAATCCACCGCCGCGCGGGCGACGGCTTGTTTCAGTTCGTCTTGAGTCATTTTATAAATACTTCATGAAATGGAAAGTATGCCTTTTACAGGCGGTTAAAGCTTAAGTTGGCATTCTCATTTTTGACAGAGGTTTGTACGCCGGCAGTAAAAATGTTTCATTCAATAAGCGATTGCAAACGGAAGGTCAAAAGGCTATGCATTGAATATGCAATGAAGTCTGTGGAATTGGAATAGCTTTTTCAATAGCTCAAAAACAAAAAACCCCCGGTTCTCACCAGGGGTTTGTAACTCGGGTAACCGAATTAAACGAGTTTGCGCATTCTAACAGCGCCCAAACCAAAGAGGCCTAAGCCGAGCAACAACAATGAGCTTGGCTCAGGAACACCCACTGGTGGTGGGCACTTAGGAGTACAGCTACCGTTGGTGCTATCAATGAACAAATGTGAATCTAACACTTGGTCTTTGTCGTTAGTGGTTACAAATGCGAGTGTATAAGTACCAGCTGTTGCGAAGGATGCGCTGAAAGTCTGCCAGCCTGAATGGCCAGATGTACCAACAGCTTGGCCAGCGCCGTGAATAGAAGCCAATACGCTCACAGAAGAGTTTGCACCAATCAACAACGCAAATGCGGGGTCGTTAAACGGAATGTAATCCGTTGCTACGTAGTCCCAAGAGAAAGACACAGAGTCTCCAGCGTTCGCAGTAAATGTTTTGTACAGCGCAGAACCGTTAGTCAAGCTTCCGCCGTTTGGGTTGGTATTGAGAGCGTTCAAAGTACCTGAAGTCAAACCCAATACAGACTCAATATTTCCAATGCTTGAGCCATTGCTTGTCAAGTGACCCATAGTTGTGCCCGCAGCACCGATTGACCAAACAACGCTGTCGTAAGTAGTAACGCTAGTTGAAGGCGTTGCAGATACATTGCCAACGCTGCTCCAACCGCTCAGGTTGCCTGCTTCAAAATCGCTGTTTGCCCAAGTAATAGGTGCAGCTGAAGCTTGAGTTGCAGCCAATGCGCTTAAAGCGATAGTGCTGCATGCCAGCAGCTTTTTAAAAGTAACGTTCATTAAGTTATTCCTAAGTTGTTGATATGTAGTCTAAATCTTACTTTGCGCAATACATGTCGCTGATATCTGCATTTGCATTAGGCGTGCCAAACCGCCTTTTTTCCTTTAATGCCAAATAGTTAGTGAGGGCTAACTTGTGAGGTGCGTCTCAAATCAGGGTGGAAGTGGAAAATTTTTCGACACTTGCTTCTTGTCACTAAGCTGGGCCAAATTCTAGATATAAATGTCAAAACACTTAAAGCTGTCTGTGCGGTATATGACTAAATTGTTTACTATGCAGATCAGTTTAATTCACTCAACCATTTGAAATCCTATGCCTGAATCCTACATAAAACGCATCCTAAACGCCCGCATCTACGATCTTGCGGTAGAAACCCCGCTTGATGAAGCGCGCCTTTTGTCTACTCGCACCGGCAACAAAGTCTTGCTCAAGCGCGAAGACCTGCAACCCGTGTTCTCCTTCAAATTGCGCGGCGCTTACAACAAGCTGCAACAACTTAGCGAAGAAGAGCGCAATCGCGGTGTGATTTGCGCCTCAGCAGGCAACCACGCGCAAGGCGTTGCGCTGGGTTCGCAGCACCTCGGCATTAAAGCGACCATCGTTATGCCGCGCACCACACCAGCTATTAAGGTTGATGCGGTAAAAGCACGCGGCGCAAAAGTAGTGCTGCATGGCGATAGCTATGACGAAGCCTCCGCGCACGCCAAAAAGTTGATGGAAGAAAAAGGCTTGACGTACATTCACCCCTTTGATGACCCAGATGTAATTGCAGGCCAAGGCACCATCGGCATGGAAATTTTGCGCCAGTACCCCGGCAAAATCGACGCGATCTTTATCGCCGTTGGCGGTGGTGGTTTAGCTGCCGGCATCGGCGCTTACATAAAATATGTTCGCCCAGAAACCAAAATTATTGCGGTGGAATCAGACGAGTCTGCTTGTCTTTTTGCTGCCATGGAAAAGAAAAAGCGCGTTGTGCTACCGCAAGTTGGCATTTTTGCGGATGGCATTGCCGTGGCCCAAATTGGCGAAGAAACGTTTCGCGTTTTGCGCAAAGTGGTGGATGAATGTATCACCGTTACCACCGATGAAATTTGCGCGGGCATTAAAGATATTTTTGAAGACACACGTTCCATTGCAGAACCTGCAGGCGCAACCGGCGTTGCTGGCTTGAAAAAGTACGTGGAGAAATATGGCATCACTGGCCAAACGCTTGTGGCGATTGATTGCGGCGCAAATATTAATTTTGATCGCCTGCGTTACATCAGCGAGCGCACCGAAAGCGGCGAACAACGCGAAGCCATTTTGGCCGTAACCATTCCCGAGCGCCCTGGCGCATACAAAGATTTTTGCAAAGCCTTGGGCAAACGCAACATCACGGAATTTAATTATCGTTACGCAGACACCAAAGACGCCAAAATTTTTGTAGGTATTCAAGTGGCTCCCGGCGGCAAAGCGCGCGAAGAGTTAATTGCGGAATTAAAAGGCCAAGGTTATGAGCTGGTCGACATGACCGACAACGAACTCGCCAAATTACATATTCGCCATTTAGTAGGCGGCCACGCACCGCAAATTACAGACGAAGTTTTATACCGCTTTGAATTCCCAGAGCGCCCCGGTGCATTAATGACATTCCTCAACAAAGTTGCAGGCCGCTGGAATATTTCTTTGTTCCATTACCGCAACCATGGTTCGGCAGCAGCGCGGGTGTTAGTGGGTATGCAAGTACCTAAAAAAGATTATGCGGAACTAAAAGTCTTTTTAAATGATTTGAATTATCCCTACTGGGATGAAACCAAAAATGAAGCTTATAAGTTTTTTTTGGGGTAGATGGGTGACGAAAAGGCGCAACGAGAGTTGCGCCTTTTTAATATTAAAGATATGAGAAATTGTAATGCTTTTAAATTTAGAGCATATAAATATAAATACATACATTTATCGAATAATCTCTCTGGAAAGATTACTCCAGCTATTTCATACAGGGAGCAACGTATTGGTTAGTCCGACAAAATGGGAAGACTCTTTTGAAAATTTCATTTTAAATTCAAAAGTCAGGCTTATGTCGGGCGAAATTGTCGACTATGGATTCGGTGAAGAAATATATGGCCAATGCTGGACTTTGCATGATTCGTCTGATGCTATGTGGCGAATATATTCTTCTGACAAGTCCTCTGTGAGAATTAGAACAGCAATTGGTGCTCTGTACAATAGTCTTTGTTTATCAAATAAACATCTAGCAGAAGTTACTTGTTGCATTGGCGGAGTTCAGTATTGCTCTGAATCTGAAATCTTTGAAATAGCACATACCGTATTCGATGATTATGGTATTTCAGTCGATAATATATTCAAAAGTCTTTTGCTAAAGCGTAATGCATTTTCACACGAAAATGAGGTTAGATTGCTGCATCATTATCTTGGGAAAGACAAAATAGATGTATATGGGTATAAAGTTAATCCTCATGATTTAATTAGTGAGATTACGATAGATCCCAGAAAAAGTGATTCTGAATTCGAAATGACAAAATTAATAATCGAAAAGTCTATTGGCTACACAGGGATAATCAACAAATCAGATCTTTATTCATTGCCAAAAATTGATTATCTTGATGTTACAAATAAGCTACCTTAATTAAATTTATTTCGCCTGCTTGCGAGTCACTTTTCTTTGCTTCGCCAAAGAAAAGTAACCAAAAGAAAGGCGATCCGTCTCGCCCCGTCTCCTACGCGCTTCAGAAAATAGCTGTCGTTCCGACGCGACATCCATGTCGCGTAGTCACTCAAACGCACTTCCTGTGCGTTTGTCAGCTATTTTCTTCCAGTGCTCGGGGGCTCGCATGGGATTGGTGCCATAGAACAATTTAGTAGGGAGTCGTCATCCTCGGCGCAGCCGGGGATCCAGCTGTTCAAACTGACAAAGTATTCAAAATAAAATCTATGAAAATTAAACTCAACCAAATCATCGCCCCCCTCAGCATCCTACTCATAACTTTCTTCGGCACCCACGCGTTCCTTTCAAACGCATCTTCCGCAAAAGGCGAATACGTAAACCTCGGCGACATCACCATGTACGTTGAACAACACGGCAAAGGCGAGCCAATTATTTTCTTGCATGGCGGCATGGGCAGTGCGAACTCCTGGGCTGATCAGGTTTCATTTTTTTCAAAAAATTATCGGGTAATTACGCCAGAGAGCCGCGGGCAAGGGCGCACTAGCGACGCAAATGTACCGCTAACTTACCACCTAATGGCGGAAGATACTGTTCGCTTGATGGACGCTTTGAAAATCCCGTCCGCCTACATAGTTGGTTGGAGTGACGGCGGGAATATTGCAATCGACATGGCAATTCATCACCCCAATCGCGTTAAAAAATTGGTTGCCTACGGAGCAAATATCAACCCAAACGGATTACAGCAGCATTTTCTCAACTACCTACGCACAGTTAAGCCTGAGCAAATGCAACGCGACAACGGTAGTGATTATTTAGCGCTTTCAAAAACACCTGAGCATCTTCCAGTTATGGCCGAAAAAATTCGGGTGATGTGGTTGGCGGAACCCAAGTTCAGCGCAGCGGAATTGAGTTCTATTTCGGTGCCCGCCTTGATTATGGACGGCCAACAAGAAGAACTGATTCGCCCCGACCATGCGGCTGAAATTGCGCGGGCTATTCCCCAGGCTAAATTGGTCATGCTGCCGAACGTTGGCCACTACGCCACTTTTAAAACGCCGCAACAATGGAATACTGCTGTTGATGACTTTCTGAAGGTGAGCCCTGTCAAATGAGTGTTAATGCACAAAATTGATGCATTTTGAGCAAAAATCAACGTCTTTGCTGTATCTTTTTTATACAGTTCGATTATGCTTAGCTTCCCGCGCGCGTTCGTGTGCGGCTGACGTTGGAGTCGTCTTTGACTCTCTAACAATAACGATGCGTCAAGATTGCGTTAAAAGGTGAACCCATGAAACTCGATATTATTTCGGCCGTTGTAATGGTGTTTTGTCTGTGTGTTTGCATCACGCTAGCCTCCGAGGCCAAGACCTTTTTTAGCGGTAAGACAACAGACGTAGTGGTTGCAAAAGCTCCCTAAGTTTCCGTTGCCAAGGATCTGGCAACACTCAACTTATCCTTGTTTTACTTTAATCAACTCTTTATCGCTCACCACTCCAAACAGTGGTATATCCCAATCGGCCATTTCCATGCTTTCCACTTCCTGACAAGCGTGTGCAAGCCCCAACAAATAAGGCTTTGTTTTCTTGCCTTTATGGAAGGCGAACGTGCGGTCATAAAAGCCGCCGCCCATCCCCAACCGGCCACCTTTGCGGTCGAATCCCACCAGCGGCAAAAGAACTACATCCAACAACTTGGCGGGTAGCTTCCGCTCTTGGCGATGGTCGGGTTCGGGAATGCCAAAGTGATTGGGTTTGAGTGGGGTATCTGCCGTGTATTCAAGGAACCACAGCTCTCCTTCGCGGGTGGGGTGCAATACGGGCAAGTAAACTTGCTTGCCCATTTTCCACAGTTGATGTGCGATGGGCTGGGGATTTAGCTCACCATCTGCCGCCATATACAAGGCGACATGCTGGGCGCGCGCGAACTGCGGCAGCTTCATCAAATGCCGCAACGCCCAAGCCGATGCCGCTTCTTGTTGAGTTGCGTTCAACGCATTTCGGCGGGCGCGTAATTCTTTGCGCAAGGCTTGGCGGGAATCTGTGTTCGTCATAAAAGCTCAGGATTAATTGAATTGGGGATTATTCTAAATCAGCTTCACCTATGAGCAACTAATCAATTGAACGTGAGGAAAATACGAAGATTTAATTCGAAGGTACGTGATGCATGGGCGCATCACCATTTGCCTATGGCAAATGCGAGAGCGAGAAAACAGGCAAACCGACGCGTTTGCGCCCGTTTTTGTGGCTCGACACATTAAAAAGTCATGGATGACTTTTTAATTAAAAGAAAGAACCCCGAAAATGCCGCAACCAAGCTGGCCTTGAACCCATAGGTTCAAGGAGGTAGTACCTGTGGTTTTTAAGGCTTTCCGTCAGGCGGACATGCACACCAAACACAACGAGACACCACCAGTTTTGTGGAAATCGGCTCAAGGACTTGTCGGTTTGCAAACATTCCAGGGCGAAGGCCAGTATAACCCAGAGTACCTGAGCAATCGCAAATGATATTAAGCTTGGGTCATATAACCATTTAGAAAAAATTAGTCTTATAAGCGGCTGGACTTGCGCCAAAAGTTAGGATTTTGTATGGAAGGAAATCAGAATGGGTTGTGTTTGAACGAATTGGTCGAAAAGCATCTTTTTACAACGAGTCAGAATTTAGTTGTGAGTCGTCATCCTCGCGTAGCGGGGATCCAGCTTTTGAGTGTACTAAAAATTTTTTTAAGAGCTGGATCCCCGCTGCGCGAGGATGACGGTTCGTTTGTGAAAACGTTTCTACGCGCTAGCGCTTTTCTTCCATCAATCCAACCAGATTTCCATCGGGGTCGCGCAAAAAGCCAATCCAGAGTTCGTGATCCGGCATTTTGGCTGCGAGCTGAGGTGCGCGCTCAGGTGTGGCACCACGGGCGACAAAATCGGCAAAGCTCTTTTCTACATTTTCGTT
The DNA here is from genome assembly GCA_964581625.1 of uncultured Cellvibrionaceae bacterium. GTDB lineage: Bacteria > Pseudomonadota > Gammaproteobacteria > Pseudomonadales > Cellvibrionaceae > Cellvibrio. The sequence goes on along the minus strand of CAZOPE010000040.1, from coordinate 10,808 downwards.
TTTGAAATAAATAGTTGAGTTTGCTCCAACAGCTCCGGCACCTTGCGGGGTGCTGAGCATAATGCGCACAGAACCGGCGGCGAGAAAGGCGAGGTTTGGGCCGGCGCTAAATAGAAACTCTAAGCCGAGGATGTCGCGGTAAAATCCCAAGGCTTTTTCCGCATCGCTAACGGTTATGGCGATTTGCCCTATATCCGATACAGGCATTTATTCCTCGCAGAAACAAAAACGCCTGCGGTTGCAGGCGTTTTAGGTGATTTAGTTGCCCGATAGGGCGCGTTCAATTTTATCGCTCAAACGTTGCAAGTCTGCTTTATCTGTTGCGGCGCCCACAGGAGCCGAGCTTCCCGATTTGGCTTGCAAGAGTTCATGGCTGAGGTTGAGCGCCGCCATAACGGCAATTCGCTCCAACCCAATTACCGCGCCTGAGCCACGAATGGCTTTCATGCGTTCGTCCAACAGCTGGGCAGATTCAATCAGTGCCTGACGCTCTTCGCGGGGGCAGGCCACTTGATATTCTTTATCGAGGATTTTTACAAAAACGGTTTCGTTAGCCACGGCGATTTCTCGGTAATTATTCGGTATCTAGACTTTTGAGATGGGTAATCATGGCTTCAACGCGGCTGCGCGCAAGCTCGTTCTTTTCAATTAAGCGCACACGCTCTTGCTGCCATGCGCTTTCGCGCGCTTTCAGCTCAGCATTTTCCTGCTGTAACCGGCTGGTGAGCAGAATCAAGCGATCAAGCTTGGTTTCCAAGGAGAGTAAGAGTTCGTCAGACATGATGTTTGGTGACCAATATCAAGGCAAATGTACGTAGGTCAGCCACTATATTGCGGGACATGGCGAGGGTCAATCGCCCTTGTGCCTAAGGCACGGGTTTTAAAGTGATTTCGAGGACTGATCGAAAATTCGGCGTCACGGGTTTTAGGCGATGGGACTGCGGCGCGAGAAAAGCAAAGTGCATCGTGGTAGCATTCTTCTTCTATTTATTGAACGGCTTTTCCTCTCATGACTGAACAATCGCTCTCCACCGAACTCACCTCTCTAAACTTCGACGATTTCTGCAACCTTATCGCTCCTCTAGGTGCCATCACCAGTCCTTCGGAACTGCATGGGCTTTTGTGCGGAAAATTAAGCGGGGGTGCGGAGCTAAGCGAAGTCCGTTGGTTGTTGGACGCCGTAGAATTTTTGGATTTCACTCAAGCGCCCGATGAACGCGTGCGTGAAGCGCTGACTAGCCTATACCACACCAGCTTGCAGCAGCTGCGCGATGGTTTTGGTTTGAAGCTGTTGTTGCCTGATGACGATACCGATCTCAGCCAACGCACGGCAACGCTGGGGCAATGGTGCTATGGATTTCTCACCGGGTTTGGATCTGCCGGTAAAACAGATCGTGTACTAACAGAAGAAGCTGAGGAAAGTTTGCGTGATTTAGCAGCAATTTCTCAAATCGCCGTGGAAGATGGCGATGATTCCGATGAGGCTGATTTTATGGAAGTGAGCGAATACGTTCGCCAAATTGCCGCTTCCTTATTTTTGGAATACGGAGCGCAAACGAATAAAGCATCCAGCGATGCAATTGTAGCGCCCAGTTCCAATCAGATTCATTAGAGCAAAATCGTTTTGGCATTCTGTTAAATCGATTTGTGAGTTACATCGTCGAAAAATAGGGAGTCGTCATCCTCAACTGCGCGTTCCGGCTAGCGGGGATCCAGCTCTTAAAATTATCGATACAAAGCAAAAGCTGGATCCCCGCTGCGCGAGGATGACGACTCCCTGTTAAATTTCCACATCAGTTTAGTAGTGGAGACGTTTAACGAATTAGAAAAGAGAAAATAGAGAACCGCTATGAGAATAAGCAAACAGGAGTTCGCCCGTCGTCGCAAAGCGCTAATGACGATGATGGAGCCCAACAGTATTGCCATTGTGCCCGCTGCGCCCGAGCGCACACGCAGCCGCGATACGGAACACCACTATCGCCAGGACAGCGATTTATTTTATCTCTCCGGTTTTGCTGAACCTCAAGCAGTGCTTGTGTTGATCCCTGGCCGTGAACACGGCGAATACGTTTTATTTGTGCGCGAGCGCAACCGCGAACGCGAAATTTGGGATGGCTATCGCGCTGGCCCCGAAGGCGCCATTAACGAATATGACGCCGACGATTCCTTTCCCATCGACGATATCGACGATATTTTGCCGGGCTTAATTGAAGGCCGCGAGCGCGTTTATTACGCCATGGGCAAAGACAGCGAATTCGATAAACACGTGATGGATTGGGTTAACACCATTCGCGCAAAAGTTCGTTCAGGAGCAACACCACCCGGTGAATTTTTAGACCTCAGTCATTTCCTCAATGAATTGCGCTTATTTAAAAGTGCCGGTGAACTGCGTGTGATGAAAGAAGCGGGCGAAATTTCTGCGCGCGCTCATGTTCGCGCGATGAAATTTTGTAAACCTGGCGTTATGGAATACCAACTCGAAGCGGAAATCATGCACGAGTTCCAAATGGCGGGCGCGCGTTTTGCTGCGTACAACACCATCGTCGGCGGTGGAAAAAATGGCTGCATACTTCATTACATTGAAAACAGCGCACCGCTCAAAAATGGCGATTTAGTATTAATTGATGCAGGCTGCGAATTGGAAAGCTACGCTGCCGATATAACCCGCACTTTCCCCGTGAACGGAAAATTTTCACCCGAACAAAAAGCGCTTTACGAAATTTGTTTGCAAGCACAGCTTGAAGCCATTGCCGTAGCCAAGCCTGGCAATCATTGGAATGATCCGCACGAGACTACCGTGCGTGTTATTACCGAAGGTTTGGTGAATATTGGTTTGCTGGAAGGCAAGGTCGACGAATTAATTAAAACGGAAGCCTACAAAGAATTTTATATGCACCGCGCTGGCCATTGGCTAGGTATGGATGTACACGATGTTGGCGACTACAAAGTTGGTGGCGAATGGCGTGTACTCGAACCGGGCATGGTGATGACCGTAGAGCCCGGCATTTACGTCGCACCGGATAACGAACGCGTCGCGAAAAAATGGCGAGGCATTGGTATTCGCATTGAAGACGATGTCGTCATCACCAAAGACGGCAATGAAGTTTTGACGAAAGATGTACCAAAAACCGTTGCTGATATTGAAGCATTGATGTCTTAAATCTTGCTTCAGCGGATTAATTTATGAGCCCAAGTTCACAGAAGAAGCGAATCGATGCCGCAAAGATAATGGGACTGATGTTCTCATTAGAGGGAGTTTTGACCTTGGTTATAGCGGTTGTCGCCTTCATCATATGGCTGCTTAAATAGATTTCATTCCTTGACTAGAGTTTGTGAGCTAAACGCTATTAAATCCGAAGTGATAACGAGAAAAGTAAATGAACGATATAGCCTATGATATCGCCATTATCGGCGGCGGCATGGTTGGCGCCAGCCTTGCCTTATTAATGGCTCAGCGAAATCCTCATTGGCAAATCGCTTTGCTTGATGCACAGCCTTTCTCTGATTCAGACTCGCAACATTTCCAACCCAGTTTTGATTCGCGCTCCACGGCAATTGCTTACGGCAGTGTAGAAATTTTGCAAGATTTAGGTGTGTGGCAAATATTATCGCAACACGCAACGGCAATTTCGCAAGTACATGTGAGTGATGCTGGTCATTTTATGGGTGGTTTGATCGACGCAAATACTTATGGTCTGAACGCCGTGGGCTATGTTATTCCCAACGCGTGGATTGGCCGCGTACTGTTAGATGAATTGTATAAATACAACAACATTAGTTTATTTGCGCCCGTTCAGGTTCAATCCATAAAGCCACAACAATTAGGTGCGCAGCTACTGGTAAAAAGTGGCGAAGATATTCTTGAGCTTCATACAAAGTTGGCGGTAGTAGCTGATGGTGGTGACTCACCTTTACGCAGAGCTTTAGGTATTGATTCGCAGGTTAAAGATTACGGTCAAACAGCCATTATTGCGAATGTGAGTTACAGCGAGCCACACAATGGTGTGGCCTACGAACGTTTTACGGCGCAAGGCCCCCTCGCCCTTTTGCCATTGGGTGAAAAATCTTCTTCAAAAGAATCGGCTTTAGTACTGACGCTTCCGCGCGAAAAAGCACATGAGATTGCCGACTTAAATGACGCAGATTTTTTACACCATTTGCAGACACGATTCGGAAATCGCTTGGGTAACTTTCTCAAAGTTGGCAAGCGCCATGCGTACGATTTAAAACTGGTCACAGCCAGCGAACAAATTCGTTCGCACATTGTTCTCGTGGGTAACGCTGCGCATTTTCTTCATCCTGTTGCGGGCCAAGGCTTTAATTTGTCGCTACGAGATTGCCAATGTTTGGTGGATGCTTTAATGACGGGCGAAGCATCAGGAAAACCTTTAGGTGAGCTCGGCATGTTGCAAGACTATTTAGATCGGCAAGCCTTGGATCAGCAAATCACGATTGAGTTTAGTGATAAATTAGTGCGACTTTTTTCAAGTGCATCCTTGCCGTTAATTGCGTTGCGCCATTTAGGGTTTGTAGGCTTGGATTTAATGCCCTCAGTGAAAACACGATTTGCTGCCCAAACCATGGGAACCGCAGGCCGAGGCTACCTGTTTCGTTCAAATTAATTTAGCTTTTTGAAGTCTTAGACGTTAAGTAGCTTTACCCAATGTTAAAAAAAGGTGCCCCATGGCAGAAGATTCAGATGAAAAATTTTATGATCGTGCAGACGCACATATTCGTTTGGCGAATGAACAACTAACCGATCTTGCGCGCGGTAGAGTGAGTGGGTCTCTTATGTTTGCAGCTGCTCGCTACAATGCTTGGGTTAGTGCGACGGATTTGCAATCAAGTCAGGAATTGAAAAATCGCAGAGACGAACTGATCAATTACTTTACCGGCCAATATAAATCTATGTTGGAGCACAACATCGATAACTATATTGCGCATTTTGATGATTATATGAATTCTGCTAAAAAATCTTAAACTCCTAGCGAATGACAAGGGCAGATAAATCTATGACAACGGCTGAGTATGATGTAACCATTGTTGGCGCGGGTCTGGTTGGTGCGAGCTTGGCTTGTGCGATTGCCCAACAGGCGCAAGCATGCAATCTTCGCATAGCATTGATTGAAGCGAGCCTTGATCAGCAAGAATTTAACGGTGAACAATTTGATCCGCGTGTGGTTGCATTGACACAAGCCTCGCAAAATTTATTGAGTGCTATTGGTGTATGGGATGAAATAGCGAACACTCGCGCTTGTGCGTACCGTGACATGCATGTGTGGGATGGCGAGGGCACCGCTGCTATTCATTTTAATTGCGCGGAGGTTCGCACGAGCTACCTAGGGCACATTGTAGAAAATTCTGTTGTGCTAAACGCGTTGCGAAACAAAGTGGCTCAATGTACGAATATCACCCTTATTCAACCAGCACGCGTGGTGTCTCTGGTGAATGGAAGTTGTGTGCAAGTTGCCTTGGATAATAGCGAACTCATTAATACCAAATTATTAATTGCTGCAGATGGTGCGCAATCTAAAGTGCGCGAACTTGCCGAGTTTGAAACCCGTGAATGGGAATATGGCCACAAAGCAATCGTCACTACGGTGCAAACGGAATTGCCTCACCAAGCAACAGCATGGCAGCGTTTTATGCGCACGGGTCCGCTCGCATTCTTGCCACTCTCTTCAATCAATGAAAAGCATTTTTGCTCAATTGTATGGTCCGCAGAAAATGAACTGGCGGATGATTTAATGCAATTGAGCGATGCGGAATTTTGCACAAAACTTGGCGCCGCCTTTGAACATCGGTTAGGAAAAATTTTGCACGCTGATAAACGTTTTGTTTACGCATTACGTCAACGCCATGCAAAAACCTATATTCAACCGCACATTGCTTTGGTTGGTGACGCTGCGCACAATATCCATCCGCTCGCAGGCCAAGGTGTGAATTTAGGTTTGTTGGATGTTGCTGCTTTATCGCAAGAAATTCATCGCTCACTGTTGCGCAACATTCCGCTTAATGATTTTTCGATATTGCGTCGTTACCAACGCCAGCGCTTGGCGGGCAATTTGGTGATGATGAGCGCAATGGAAGCGTTCAAGCGTTTATTTGGTAGCCAGTCATTGATGATTACCTGGTTGCGCAATACAGGTATGCGCCAACTCAATTCTTTGACTGAATTGAAAAAAGTAATTGTGAAAGCCGCTATGGGCTTATCCTGAACCAGTCGGAACTAAAATGACATTTGCAGAAATTGTTTCTATTGCCCCTTTTGAATGGAAAGCCATTCTCACCTCGCTTGCATGTGGGACTATTATTGGTCTTGAACGTCAGCTGCGCGGTAAGCCGGTAGGTATTCGCACATCGGCATTAATCGTTTTGGGTACCTATATTTTTATCGCGGCATCTATGTTGGTATCTAACGCAACCACAACAGATCCGTCGCGAATCATCGGGCAAGTCATTACCGGAATCGGCTTTCTCGGCGCCGGTGTGATGTTAGCGCGCGATGGAATGGTGTGGGGTGTAACTTCAGCCGCAACCATTTGGGCATTGGCATCCATCGGTGTGTGTATAGCGATTGGTTACGATGTTATTGCGATCAAGCTCTCGCTTGTTGTGGTTTTTGTATTAGCAGGTGTGGATACCATGGAGGATTATTCGCAGGCGCTAACGCGAGGTGTGCACAAAAAATATCACGATTGGTTTGAAAAGCCGAACGATGGCGATAAGCCGTCTTAACAATTGGTGTAAAAAAGTAACACTTATTTTTTGGATATCAAGATGTCAAAAACCTTAACAGTTGCAATCTTCCTCCGTTGGATATTGTTGGCACTCCTCCTGTTGTCAGTTGCTGGCTTTTTATCATTTGGAAATATTTACGGCTTATTTTTGGCGTCTGTTACCGCATTAATTGCGTTCGGCGTCTATAAAAATCACGCTTTGGGTTATTTTGCAGCTGCTGCGTGGGGTTTAGCGGCGTATCAGCTGGCAAAACAAGGTTATGAATTCCAGGCTATTAAGTGTTATGTGATGATGGCTGGCTTTTTCGTAATACCTGTAGCCTTATTTCTGCACGAAGTTCTTGCCAGAAAAAGAGGCAACAGTGCGCAAAAAAGTGTCAAAAGTGAAACCGATAACCGCAATATGCCTGAGTAAAATGTGTGTTCCTTACACAAATTTGCGATATTGCGGAATTTAGCGCATAACTGCTTGAACTCAGGTTTCACAAGTGCTTTAATTTTGAACTGCTGCAGATTGAGATTCGCCCCAAGACAAACGCTTTTGTAAGACAACGCTTGCTCAAGACACTTGGACGTACCACGACCTGAGCAATAGCTTTATTAACAAGCTATTTCACTCTGGCTTTTAGTAAAGTCGGTTATTTTGTTCGGTCAGCTTCGCTGACGTTTTTATGTAAGACGAGGAAAGTATGTCAGATTTAGTCTCTGGTGTTGTTAAGTGGTTCAACGACGATAAAGGCTACGGTTTTATTGAGCGTGAAGGCGGTGCAGACGTATTTGTTCACTTCCGTGCAATTAACGGCAACGGTCGTAAAACCTTGAAAGAAGGTCAAAAAGTGACTTTCGAAGTGACCGCTGGTCAAAAAGGTCCACAAGCAGAAAACGTAACTCCTCTGTAATTAGACGAGTTGTGAATGAAGGGGCGATTGAGAGATCAATCGCCCTTTTTCATTTTGAGCCAAGCAATTTTGTTTCATCACTGCCTATGCACTTGAAGTCTAAGGTTCTTGCCCCACCTCAATGATCTCCTAACTTACACACATAGCCCATTCCCATGTATTTTGATATCACCTCTATATTTTGGCTCACCGGCTTTGCGTTGGTAGTCTTTTATTGGATTCACGCCGTACGCAGCAAAGAAATCGCTGTTAAGGCCGCAGAAAAGCACTGCGAATTTATGCAGGTTCAATTTCTCGATCAAACGGTATTTTTAAAAAAGATCAACTTCAAGCGCTATGGCGAAGGTCAACTGGGCTTTATGCGTGAGTATTATTTTGAGTTTACCGTGAGCGGTGAAGATCGCTATTTTGGCCGCGTTTTTATGTTGGGCAATCGTGTGGAAAGTGTGAACTTAGATCCGCATCGCATTCATTAATTTTTTTCATTAGGTAATTACGTGGATCTTGTCGATAAAATTATTTTTGTTTCCAAAAAGCTCGTCATGGAAAATGGCAAAGTTTATTTCGATAATTATTTTGTACGGGTAAAAGAACTGAATGACGAAGCCATAGTGGTTGTTAAATCCAGTGGCGAAGAAGAAAATCTACCCTTAGATGAAGATTACTACGAGCAGGCCGAACCGGGTTTATATGAGTTAGATGATGGCACCTCTTGTGAGAATCCTGACTACATAGCAGAGTTTTTGATTTTTGAAAACGACACTGCATACGACAAATTCAAAGACGATTACTAATACAAAATGACAGATCAACAATTTCCTATCGAAAAAATCGGCGGATGGAAAACCAAAACTTCCAGAGTTGCCTATGAAAACCCTTGGTTGAAAGTAATTCACGAAGACGTTGTAACGCCTAAGGGCAGTGATGGCATATACGGGGTGGTACATTTTAAAAATACCGCAATTGGCGTAGTACCAATTGATGAGGAAGGAAACACTTGGTTAGTAAAACAAAGCCGTTACACGCTCAATCAATACACATGGGAAATTCCTGAAGGTGGTTGTCCACAGGGCGAAGAACCAGTGAATGCAGCGCGCCGCGAACTCGAAGAAGAAGTCGGGTTAAAAGCGGCACAGATCACCGAATTGATGCGTATGCATTTATCCAATTCGGTAACCGATGAATTGGCAATTATATTTGTTGCTAAAGGTTTATCAGCAGGGCAGCAGGCTTTGGAATCCACAGAAGATATTGAATATAAAAAATTGCCGCTTGCTGCAGCGATTGAAATGGTAAAGCGCGGTGAAATTACAGATGCTATATCTGTAGCGGCACTATTGCGTGTGGCTTTAATGCTAAATGAATAAATACGCTATGCCTAACAATTCAAAAAATCTGTACGAGGCTTTTGCAAATAATATTAGTGAATATGTTCAGGCGCATCTCGATCAAGAAATTGTCATTGAAGATTTGGCCGCCATGGTGGGCGTGTCCAAATATCATTTGAACCGTCTATTCCAAGCCACTACCGGTTTTCAATTGGGCGAATTTATTCAGCGCCGTCGTTTGCAGCATGCGTATTCACTTTTGTCTGCAGGTGAATGTTCAGTGATTGATGCCAGCTTGGCAGTGGGCTACGAATCCCATTCTGCATTTTCACGCGCGTTTCACAAAGCATTTGACTGTAAACCTAATGAGGTAAAGCTCGGTACAGAATGTTTGTGGAAGACACCTAATACTTTGAAAAATATCTCCAAGCGCGAATTGAGTTTACAGCCTGATATTCTGGAATTGCCGGCGCGAAAATGCTGGGGGCTTTATGGGCAGGGATTTAAAAATAATAGTTTTAAAAGTGTAGGGGATTCTCTGTTTGGTGAATTAAGCAAGCGACTTCAAACAATCAACTACTACGATTATTTTTCAGCGGCGGTGGGCGTTGCACTGGAGAGCCCTTGGCAGGGAGACCAAACAACCAGCCGCTATTTCGCGGGTGTGTTGGATGAGACATTGCCCAATAGCCTCGAGCTGGATGAATATCTATGGGCACAGGGAAAGTGGGCAAGGTTCAAGTACACAGGTTCCTATGGACTGATGTGGCAAATGATTTCGCGTATTTACGCGGGTTGGGTGATACCAGAAGGGATTCGCTTGGAAGATGACGCTATTGTACAAGTCTATTTAAATAATCCTAAAAACACACCAGAGTCAGAACTGGTGACAGATTTGTATTTTCCTCTGCTTTAAAAAAACGGCAGCACGTTTATTCGTTCCGCTTCCTTGAAATCGCACTTTCTGCATAGTCGCGTCCTCCGTACCTCATTAAACTAAGCCCTAGTTTATGAATAAGAGTTTAGGCCCCCTCTCTGGAGATGCTGATGAATTACCTAGTGCGACTATTGTTCTGCGTTCTGTCACTTATCCTAGGCTCATTGCCTGTACATGCCGATGAGGTATCAGCTGCCGTCGCCAAGGAGGTTGTGGATCTTGGTCAGTTGCCCTCTGGTCGCCCAGCTAAAATCACGCTCTGGTTTCCGCGTGGCCAGTGTGCTGCAATGCCTAATCAACAGCGTTGTTTGGCGGAATCCGCCATTACCGATAGAACGCTAGTGTTTAGCCATGGTGCCATGGGCGCTGCGGAAAATTACAACTGGATTGCTGAAGCTCTGGCTGCAGCAGGATACATAGTGGTTGGTATAAACCATTACGGTGAGTCATGGCTCTATGGCCAAGACACGCAAGATGTGCGAGCCACCGCAATGGTTTGGCATCGTCCTACGGATATTTCAGCTATTTACGATGCGCTGTCAAATCGTGAATTGTTTCAAAAGCCTGTTAACTGGTCAAACATAATTGCACTGGGCCATTCCTCCGGCGGGCAAACGGTGGCTATGCTCGCCAGTGTGCAATATGATTTATTGCACATGATGGATTTTTGCAAAACAGATGTGGCAAAAAATGATAACTCGTGTAATTACGGTATTCGCAACGCGCCCAAACCCGGTGAAGCATTCTTACAGAAATTTGGTGGTGCTTACACAGATGGGCGCGTAAAAAAAATAATCATGATTGACCCAACACTGGGCTATGGAGCAACGCCAGAAAGTTTGGCGAATCTCCAACTACCAACACTCATAGTAGGCGCGCAGAATAATGATTTCTTGCCGTGGGA
>CAZOPE010000039.1:0-33672 GCA_964581625.1 uncultured Cellvibrionaceae bacterium | reverse complement strand
TTTGACGCGCGCGTTTTTTGGCTTGGGGTGAGTTTGCCACCGTGGTGCTCCTATATAAAAAACTGGATTTACAGCTTAAAAATGAATCTGAAATACTGTGATTCGACCCCTTTAGGGTCTGAATTCAAGGACGCGACATTATCCCGTTTTTCGGCAGGCTGTCAACCCGAAAAATGGTCGATTTGTCAAATGTGGCGGTTCAACTGACGGGCAGCCACAAGTAAGTTGCCAGTTGAGGGCGGCTGAGCCTAGGTCTCAAGCCTCGCATCCAAGGTTATGTTGGCATTTAACAGCTTGGAAACTGGACAGCCATCTTTTGCTTTGTTGGCAATTTCCAGAAAACGGGTTTCGTCTGCATCCCCCGCTTTGGCGGTCAGATCCAAGTGAGAAGCTGTGATGGTAAACCCGGATTCTTGCTTTTCGAGCGTAACCTTTGCGGTAGTTTTGATGCTATCTACCGCTAACCCTGCCTCAGTAAGCGCTAGAGACAATGCCATGCTAAAGCAACCGGCATGTGCCGCCGCGATAAGTTCTTCCGGATTGGTTCCACCGCCGGCTCCAAAGCGAGTATTGAACCCGTATTGAGCGTCATGTAAAGCGCCACTTTGGGTTGAGATTGTACCTTTGCCATTTTTGAAATCGCCGGTCCATACCGCATTTGCTGAGCGCTGCATAAGTTACCCCTAGCTGTGTTGTGAGAAACATTGAGTATCAATACGGCTGATGAAATCGTCTGTGCGCTGAATAGCTTTTATAGGGGGCGAAATGTGAGTATTTCCTTCCCAGTTTGAAGGAATGCGTTAAATTATTTTGACGTATACCCAGGCCCGGTGCAGACTCGGCCCATCTCTTTGGCATCATTTACTAATAATCAATCAGGGAGTTTTAGGTATGCATCTCAGTCCTTGGCGAGTGGGCGTTTTGGTTGTCATTTTCGTTGTTTCGCATCTTGCGTTCGGTGACCAAAAAATAAAAACAAAAAGCAATATTAAGAATGATCGGGTTGCTGAATCGTCTTCTGCTGGCGCTTGTTCAGATATTAAAAATTTGTCTGCCGACGATAAGGCTAAGTGTGATTCCACGGAAAAAAGTGGTGCAGCAAGTTCTGCGTCCGCACTAGAAACTAAATCGCAGGCCAATCCGTAGGGATCTGGCTAAAAAGTAGCGATCCTAAAAAGTAACGGCCTATAAAATTTGCGCTGGTTCCGCTAATTGCGAAATCAGCCGGCTGTCTATGCACTTTTCGCGAGCCCGAATGGTAAGATTCCCTAGATTAAAAAATTCCGCTGAGCAGCTGTTTGGCGAGTCGATAATTCAGGAGTTGATGCGTGACAGATAGCAATGATATTACCCAAATCTCGCAAGGGGATCGGGTGGTTGAAGAGACTCAATTGTCATCTGCCCTAAGTGCTTCCGCTACAGTTGCAAGTTCACAGGCGACTAACTCTACTCAATATACCCAGTTCAGCCAGAATACCAATCGCTCCTCGGGCTTTGCCGAGGCGCAAGCCATTGCTCGTGGTGCTCAAGCCGGAAGCAGTAGTGGCAGTTTGCTGAAAAAGCGTTTTCTGTTGGGGGACGTGCTCGGCCAAGGCGGCATGGGTACGGTTTATAAGACTAAGGATTTACGCAAAGTTGAGGCTGAAGATCCCAATCCTTTTATAGCGACAAAAGTGCTCAATGCCGCCTTCAAGGATCACCCGGATGCTTTCGTAACGCTTCAACAGGAAACCGCCAAATCCCACACGCTTGCTCACCCCAATATTGTGACCGTGCATGACTTTGATCGCGATGGCGACACCTTGTTTATGACAATGGAATTGCTGCAAGGCGAGCCTTTGGATCGGCTCCTCGCAAATAATCGCGGGTATGGTATTCCTAAGTCTAAAGCGCTTTCCATTGTTCGTCATCTTTGTTCAGCGCTGAGTTACGCGCATCAGCGTCATATCATTCATGCGGATTTCAAACCCGGTAACGTCTTTGTGTGTGATGACGGCACTGCAAAAGTATTGGATTTTGGTATCGCCCGCGCCGCCTCAAAAGAAACACAGAAACACAAATTTGATGCGGGTCAGCTCGGCGCTTTAACGCCCGCGTACGCCACCATCGAGATGGTGCGCGATGAACCGCTAACATTTACCGATGACGTTTACGCGCTAGCGTGCGTTGTCTATGAAATTCTCAGTGGTCAACACCCTTATCAAAACCACTCGGCATTGGAGGCCAGGCAGCTTGGATTAAAACCAAAACCAATTGCGAGTTTGAATCATCGTGAATGGAAAGCTTTATCGCACGCGCTAGCGCTCGATAAACGCCAGCGCACTGCAAGTGTTCAAGGGTTTATGGAGGAGATGTTCCCTCGGCGTTTATCGGCGGCTTTTATGGGTTCACTGCTGTTGGCCGTAATCGCAATGGGTGGCGCAAGTTGGTTGGGTTACCAGCAATACCGTGCACAAGTGCAATTGCAAAACACGATTGATGAAAATCTTGAACAGGCACAAACCTGTTTTGCGCAAAGTGATTTTGCCTGTGCGCTTGAGCGCAGCTTATTGGTATCTAATCTGGACGCAAGCAACAAGCTTGCAAAACAACTTGTGACGTCGTCGCAGCTTGCGCAGCAAAAGTACGAGCAATCACAACAAATCACACGCTTGCTGAGCGAAGGGGACGCATGTCTCTCTGCGCAAGATGATGCATGTGCTCAAGTTAAAGCCAAGGATGTGTTGGTGTTGGACCCTAACAACCAGCGCGCCCAGCAAATGCTGGCTGCTGCCAATGATTTAGATCGTAACCAAAGCATTGCGGAAAATGTTCAGCAAGCAGAAACCTGTTTACAAAATAAAGATATTGCCTGTGCCACTATGTTTGCAAAGCGGGCAGAAGAGCTGAGTCCCTCGCATCCGCTTGTTATGGCTATGCAATCAAAACTGCACAATGCCGAGCAGCAAGGTAAGCTGATGGTGCAGGCGCAGCAACAAAAGGTAATTGAGTTGGTGCAAATAGCGCAAAGCTGTTTGTTACAAAAAAAATATGAATGCGCCATCAAACAAGCTGATGCAGCTTTGCAATTAGATTCGGCAAGCGGTGCTGCGATGGAGGTAAAACAAACAGCGGCTGTAGCGGATAAACAAATTCGTGAGGCTCAGGAAAAAGTAAACAAGATCTTGTCGCAAGCAAAAGAGTGTTTGGAAAAGCAAAAGAATTACGCTTGTGCAATTGCAAAAGCAGAGGCTGCATTGGACGTGGTTCCCAATAATGCAGAGGCCACGGCAATTAAAAACCGCGCGCAAGATATTCAGCGAAAAATAAAAGAAACAGGCTTTACTATAAAATAATCGAGATTCAGCGCAATGAAAAAAATAAGTACTCTACTAATCGGTAGTTTTTTCCTCGTCAATCAAAGCATGGCTTTTGATTTGAAAGATGTAGGGCGTGCTTTCGATAAGTCTTATAAGTGTAAAAAAAATGATCAAGGCTGTAAGAACCGTGAACATTTATTGGCGGCGGCGAAGATTGCCGCTGTCGCTGTGGCGGTGAAATACATTGCAGACATGATTATCGAGCAGCGTGCTAAAAAAGTGTCTGATGAAGAGCGCGTGATCACCGATTACAAAAACAACCACAATGTCTTACCAGACAAACCACAGGCGGCCGCTTACACAACGAGCGCCTTACCGGGTAGTGTTGTGCAGCCTGGCAAAAAAGTAGTGATTCAGTCTGACATAGTTGTTGTGCCGGGGCGCGAGCAAAAGGAAACGCTAATTCAAGAGCGCTTGGCGATTTTTGATAACGAAGATAACACCAAGGAGTTGAAATCACTGACGAAGGATGTGAACGAAGACACCAAACGCGGTGGCCGTTATACCAACGAGTTTACCTTCACCTTGCCCGAAGGCTTACCGCAAGGTGTGTACCCCATCAAAACCACGCTGATTTTAAACGGCGAGGAAAAGGAAACCATCGATAATAACTTGCAGCTGGTGCTTCACGTTAATAGCGCTGGTGCTATGTTGATCGCCGCGCGTTAATGCATAATGAGGCGCGCAACTTGTGCGCGCTTTTTTCCGTCTAACTCACTAGATTAGATGTCGATTGATTAATTCTTGCTTCATATAAGCGTAGAAAATCGGCGCAGCCACTACGCCCGCAATACCAAAAACTGCTTCCATCACTAGCATCGCAATGAGCAATTCCCAAGCTTTTGCCTGAATTTGTGTGCCTATGATTTTGGCATTGAGAAAGTATTCAAACTTGTGCAGCACGATCAAGAAAATCAACGAACTCATGGCGACGGGGACCCCGAAGGGGAGGGCGACAATCACTAAAATGGTGTTGGAGATCAGGTTTCCAACAATGGGGAGTAAACCCGCAACAAACGTAATAACCACAAGGCTTTTTGCCATGGGCAAGTGAATGTCGAACAGTGGCAATACAACCAAAATGTAGAGCGCGGTAAAAAAGGTATTTACAGCAGAGATACGCACCTGTGCGAACACGACTTTTTTAAACGCACGGCTTAGTGTTTTGAGTCGATCCAAAAGTGCGGCGGCAAGTGGCGCGCTTGGCAGATGATGAATGGTGTGCAGTGAAATCATTGCACCGATAATCATACCCAACAAAATTCGAACAGTAGTGTGGCCAGCGTGTGTGCTAATCGACTGAGCATATTGCGAATGTTCGCGCATCCAGTTGGCGATGAATTCGCGCAGCTCCTCAGTGTTGTCTGGCAAGTGGCTGCAGATCCACTGCGGGCATTGCGCGCGTGATGCTTCAACAATATCAGCCATTTTTTGCAAAAGTGCGTGCGCGCTTCCCGCTTCGCTTTGGAAGAAGGTGATTGCCCCCCAAATTGCCAGTGTGAGTGAAGTGATAATAAAAGTGCCAATCAAGCTAACTGAGACTATACGCGCACGCCCTTTGCCGATACCAACATCCAAGCTGGGCGACAAAATGAGCACCAGCGAGTGCACCAAAAGGCCCGCGAAAAGTGCCACTAGCAATCCGTAAGTGAGGATCAACCATAAGCCGAGGGCAACAAGAATGTAGGATGCAATTTCAGGGTAGGTGATTTTGTTATTGATCATGCGATCTTACCAAGCGAATTGAAAGGGTGGTTTGGAGCTGCGCCTATCATAAGTGAAGACGAGCCTATAAGGGAAACTGTGCCAGCCGCCAGTGCTTAAGCAGGGTTTGGTGCTGTGAATAATTTATGCAATTGATGCTTTGGCGTTTTGCAGAGTTGTACCATAAACGCAAACGAAGGTGTTGATAGTTGGTGTCGGGTTTGCAGTTCATCTAACAAGCTTAACCACAAGTGTGCGGTAACTTCTGCGTCCGCCAAGGCTCTGTGATAAATCCCTTCACTAGGGAGGCTTTTATAGCTCGCAAGTGTAGCCAGCTGATGATTGGGTGCTTGCTGGAACAGCCGCCGCGACGCGAGTAGGCTACATGCAACTCCTCCCTCAAAGCGACGTTTAATGCGTTTGAACTCAGCGCGTAAAAAGCGCTCATCAAAAGCTGCATTGTGCGCGACTAAATTGTGCCCGCTAATAAACTCAAAAAATTCCTGCATTACCTCGTTGTTCTTGCGTGCTTGGCTCACCATTTGGTTGGTGATGCCGGTGAGGTTTTCAATAAAAAGGGGAATGCGAATGCCGGGATTCATTACCTGTTGAAAGCGCTCGGTAATTTTTCCGTTCTCAATTAGCACCGCACCAATTTCAATGCTGCGATCACCTAAGTCGGGTGACAAGCCCGTGGTTTCAAAATCGAAAACAATTAAGGTATCGGCTGCGCGCGCGGTTGTGTAGTTATTCATTAGGGAATCAAAATAAGAGGAGATCCAAGCTGGCTAGCTTAGCGGTTTGGTTGAAATTTTTCCCGCACATAAATTAAACGCAGATACTTAAGCCCCGCCTGTATTGGGCTCAAACCATTTACCCTAATGTCATTCACAGACTTATTCACAGGTTTTGTGGATAAGCGCTGGTTCGTGTTGCAGGCGATTTGAATGCACCCTAAACAGGCATTGGCACAAATACTGCTGGCACATAAGTGTAATAAGCGCCGTGAGCTGTCGTTTAAGGCTAATTTACGCCACTTTACGATGGTGCACGGGGGTATTTTCTACCCAATTAAGGGCTGATGACGTAGAATGCCGCCCTATTTTGATGCTTGATTTCATTCCCTTGATCGAGTTGGCCCCGCTGTTTGGCCCATTTTGGTTCTATTTTTTGGCCCCTGTTTTTTGGAGACACGTCTGATGTTAAAGCTGCCTGAAACCCTGCGCGAGAACGTACGCCTGCTAGGGGAGCTCTTGGGTGAGACAATTCACGCCCATGAGGGCGAAGAGTTGTTTGCTAAAGTTGAGGGAATTCGCAAGCTCGGTAAGGCTATTACTCGCGCTGAAAGCGGCGACTCAGCTCCGTTGGTAAAGCTTTTAGGCGAGCTAGACGATGCGGATATTCTTCCTATTGTGCGTGCGTTTAACCAATTCCTTAATTTGGCCAATATTGCGGATCAGGAATACTTCTCTAGCGCGGAATCTGAGCGCGATGATGTTCTAGAAGCCATGCTGCAAGAATTTGCGGGCAAATATGGCAAAGAAGATCTGGCCAAAAAAATCAGCGAGTTACGTATTGAGCTAGTGCTTACGGCGCACCCAACCGAAGTGACTCGCCGCACGCTCATTCGTAAATACGACCAAATCGTGGACACCTTGGCGGATCGCCAAAACGGTAGTCTTTTGACCTTCGAACAAGATAAGTTGCGTGGCCGCTTGCACCGTTTGGTGGAAGAAATTTGGGCAACAGACGAAATTCGCACCACACGTCCAACCGCCATTGATGAAGCAAAATGGGGTTTCGCGGTGATCGAAAACAGCCTTTGGGAAGCTGTGCCGGATTTCATTCGCCACCTTGACCGCTTGAGTAAGCGTCACCTTGGCCAGCCGTTACCATTAGATGTTCAGCCCTTCACCTTCTTCTCATGGATGGGGGGTGACCGCGACGGCAACCCAAACGTAACCCACAAAATTACTCGCGAAGTGCTTTTGTTGGGCCGTTGGATGGCGGCAGAGCTTTATTCGCGCGACGTATACAGCTTGGGTGGCGACCTGAGTATGAGCGAGGCTAGCGAAGAACTGCGCGCGCTTTACCCAAGCACAACGCCATACCGCGATGCAATGTACACACTGCGTAAGCGTATCCAAGCCACCTTGGAGTGGGCGGAGTCTCGTTTGCAGGGCCGCATAGTGGAGACTCCAGAGGACTTAATCGTTAGCCGTGAAGATCTGCTTGAGCCTTTGATGGTTTGCTACAGATCCTTGAACGATGTGGGCTTGCCCCACATCGCCAATGGCCCGTTGATGGATACCATCCGCCGCATTCACTGCTTTGGTATTAATCTTGTTCCATTGGATATTCGCCAAGATGGCGAGCGCCATGTAAAAGCTATTGATGAATTGGTTGGCTACCTGGAGTTGGGTGATTACGCAAAATGGTCTGAAGATCAACGCCAAACCTTCTTGTTAGAGCAGCTCAGCAGCAAACGTCCGCTTATGCCAATCAATTGGCCAATGAGCGACGACACCGCTGAAGTGTTGGCCACTTGCCGAGTCATTGCGAGTGAGCCGCGTGAAATTCTGTCGCATTACATTATTTCCATGGCGCAACAGCCGTCGGATGTGTTGGCAGTGGCGCTTTTGTTGAAAGAGTGCGGCATGACATGGGATATGCCTATTGTGCCCCTGTTTGAAACTCTCGATGACCTCGACCGTGCGCCCATCGTAATGGAGCGCTTGTGGAGTCTCGATTGGTATCAAAAATACAGTGCCAAAGATCAAACCGTCATGATTGGCTATTCCGATTCTGCCAAAGACGCCGGTAAGTTCTCTGCAACCTGGGCGCAGTATAAGGCGCAAGAGAAGCTTGTTGCCTTGGCTGATAAATACGAAGTGTCGCTGGTGCTCTTCCATGGCCGTGGCGGCACCGTTGGCCGTGGTGGTGGCCCGGTAGAAAAAGCCATGGCCTCTCAACCGCCAGGTTCGATTCATGGCCGCATCCGCGTTACAGAGCAAGGCGAGATGATTCGCTATAAATTCGGTTTACCGCGAGTGGCTTTCAGCAGTTTGTCCTCTTACGTGGTTGCTACATTGCGTGCGACCATGTCGCCGCACGATGCGCCGTCACCGGAATGGCGTGACTTGATTGAACGTATGGGGGCTTCCAGTTTGGAGGCTTACCGCAGTGTGGTTCGCGGTCATGAACATTTTGTTCCTTACTTCCGTAGCCTAACGCCTGAGCAAGAGTTGAGCTTGTTGGCGCTGGGCAGCCGCCCTGCAAAGCGCAAGTCAACCGGTGGTGTAGAAAGCTTACGTGCAATTCCCTGGGTATTCGCCTGGACGCAAGTGCGCTTGAACTTGCCCGCATGGTTGGGCGCGCGCCAAGCGCTAGAATACGCACTTGAGCATGAGCCAAAGACCTTGGCAGATATGGTTGCCAATTGGCCGTTCTTCTCGAGTTTCCTTGATTTGTTGGAAATGGTGATCGGTAAGGCCGACGGTCCAATCTGTACTTACTATGAGGAGCAGTTGGTGCCAGCCGAGTATCACGGTTTGGGTAAGCAGCTTCGTGGTGATCTCAAAGCCTTGGAAATGTTGATTAATGAATTGAAGAAGCAAGATATTTTGCTGAAAGACGAGCCGTTGTTGCGTCAGTCACTTGAAGTTCGTAAACCCTATGTTGATCCGCTCAACTACCTGCAAGCGGAACTGCTCAAGCGTTACCGCAGCAGCGAAACCATAAGCCCTGATCTTGAGCGCGCGCTCAAAGTAACCATGGCTGGTATTGCGGCAGGTATGCGCAATACGGGTTAAGTTGTTATCGTTGGAAAATAAAGAGGCCGCGCAAATAGCGCGGCTTTTTTTTGCTTGCGTTTTTGATTCTTTATAAAACTTTAATTCCTGCCGCTCAGAGTAGTGCTACGTCTGGCGTGAGCTTATGGCAGTAAATAGCGTATGATTGGCTGCTAACTTTTTGGTTTGATAGGCGAGTCTCCCATCGAGCTAAACCAGCGAGCTGTCATTCAACAAAACAGCTTACGGAATGAGAAATAATTAATACAGGTGACAATCATGCGCTATTTAACGCTTGCTGCATTGCTAATCGGAGCGTGCAGCACTTTCACCACGGCTCTTGCTGATATTGCTATTCAAAATCCTGACTCCCGCAATGCAATCGTGCTGGATGGCCGCTGGGACACAATTATTGACCCCTACGAAAACGGTTATTACAACCATCGCTACGAAGAATCGGATAAAGGTTATTTCAAAAATGCCAAGCCTTTGAACCCAAGCGATTTAGTTGAGTACGATTTTTCGCGGTCCCCTAAATTAAACGTTCCTGGCGATTGGAACACGCAAGACGAGAAATTATTTCTTTACGAAGGCACTATTTGGTATCACCGCGATTTTGATATCGGTAAAAAAGTCGATCAGACCTATGCCGTTTATTTTGGTGCCGTGAATTACCATGCTACCGTCTACTTAAATGGTAAAAAGGTAGATACCCATGAAGGCGGCTTCACTCCTTTTCAATTTGATATTACCGATCAGGTTAAATCTGGCGTTAACTCGTTGGTTGTTAAAGTTGATAATCACCGCGAGCGCGACCAAATTCCAACAGTAAATACAGATTGGTGGAACTACGGTGGTATTACTCGTTCGGTAAAAGTTTTGCTGTATCCGAAGGCTCATATACAAGACTACTTTCTTCAATTAAGTGAGACCGAGGAAGGTGTTTTAGAAGGTTGGGTTAAAGTAGAGAATGTGGCTAAAGAAAATGCAGAAGCACAAAAAGTCGAATTACGAATTCCAGAGCTAAATGTTACCCAAAAAATTTCATTGAATAAAAATGGCGAAGGCAGGTTTGCTGTTGCGGCCAAGCCAGTATTGTGGAGCCCAGAGTCACCTAAGCTCTATTCTGTTGATTTGCATTACATGCAAGATGTAGTGCATGACAAGGTGGGTTTCAGAAGTATTCAGGTGCAGGGCGAAAATATTCTCTTGAATGGAAAGTCCATATTCTTGCGTGGCATTAGTATTCACGAAGAATCCCCCCTGCATGCTGGCCGTGCCTGGAGTGAAGAGGATGCTCGTGTTCTTTTAACATGGGCTAAAGAGTTGGGCTGCAATTTTGTGCGCCTTGCGCATTACCCTCACAATGAAGCCATGCTTCGCGTAGCGGATCAAATGGGGTTGTTAGTTTGGTCGGAAATTCCAGTTTATTGGACAGTGTTGTTTAACAACCCAACGGTTTACAACAAGGCTGAGACTCAACTGGAAGAAATGATCGCACGCGATAAGAATCGAGCATCCATTATTATGTGGTCAATGGCCAATGAAACACCTAGTTCATCCGCGCGTTTAAAGTTTATAAGCAATTTGGCGCAAAAAGCGCGCGAGCTTGACCCTACGCGTTTAATTACTGCAGCGCTTGATACACAAAGTGATGAGAACGGAGCTAAAGCAATTGATGATCCACTCTCATCAATTGTGGATGTAATTGGCGTAAACAGTTATTGCGGCTGGTATTCTGCTACACCAGCGAGCTGTGCAAACCTCAAATGGATTTCCCGTTACAAAAAACCGGTGATCATGAGTGAGTTTGGTGCCGATGCTTTGCAAGGTTTGCACGGCGAAAAAGCCCAGCGTTGGACAGAAGAGTACCAAGCTGATGTGTATCTCAATAATCTTGCGATGATTGATCACATGACATTCTTGCGCGGTATGTCTCCCTGGATTTTAAAAGATTTCCGCTCACCGCGCAGGCCATTGCCTGGCGTGCAAGATTTTTGGAACCGTAAAGGGCTCATTTCAGATAAAGGTATTAAGAAAAAATCGTGGCATATCTTGCATGATTACTACATGAAGAAAACGGTAGATTAGAAAGAAAGCCGCATTCAGTGCGGCGATGTGAATGTGTTTTTTTAATCACAGAGCCTGGAACTCATCATGAGAAATTGCATCGCTAGATTCGTAAAAGTGTGTTCTTTGCTTATTACGATGATCTTTTCCAATGCTCTAAGTGCGCAAGAAGTTGTACTGGCTTTTACAGATACCTTGGCTCGTTCCTCAAGCCTGGATGGAACGGCACGCAGCAAAATGCTAATAAGAAATATGGCGCGTGCCGACGTAAATCAAGCCATGTTTCTCATTAAAACGAAAACTGTCACTAACAATACGATTGAACGCCTTGCGTTTTACAATGAAACAGGCCAGCTATTAATTAACGCTGGTCATCATCCATCCATGGTGATTCGCCAAAAAAGCTTTGGCTATCCAATAGATATTATGCGTGCTAACGGTATCCTCGAGCCTTTTGAGCACTATCGCAAACATGTATATTTTCCCTATCTCTACGGTCATAGCGACCCCAGTGTGCTCAGTCAATTGCAGCAGTTTCTTGTAGAGCACAATTATTTACCTACACACGTAACCACTCGTGTTCACGACGAATACATGAATCAGCTCTATCAATTGCGTATAGCCAGTGGCCGTACAGTTGATATTCGTGCCTTGGAAAAAGCCTATGTGAACATGATTGTGAAAGCGGTAACTCGCTACGATGCCAAAGCTCACATGATGCTAGGTTTCAGCCCGCGCCAAGTCTTGTTGTTGCACGAAAACGATTTGGCAGCATATTGTATTGTGGGGGTAATTGATGAACTAAATAAGCTTGGATTTAAAATTGTTGCGCCAGAAAAGGTATTTACAGACCCTATTTCAAATCCATATTTTGTATCAGGCTTTTCTGCTACGGGATATATGCCTTACATAACGGGTCTGCCTGAAGAGAAGCCTATTTGGTATGAGGTTGCAAACGCTAACGAAAAAGAAGAGGTTCATGGCTATTTAGGTGAGCAGGGTTTGGGCAGCTTGTTTGCGCAATAAAAGCGGTGTGGTTCTATCTGTAAGTCCAACCACTAATGCAAGGTTTTACCAAGGTAGGCGCGCCTTAAATCATTAATATTTAATTTTTTCATGCCTAGCATAGCGTCAATCACACGTTGTGATTTTTCCATATCTTGGTCCGTGATCATGTCAATTAGGCTTGTGGGGACAATTTGCCATGAGATGCCGAATTTGTCCTTTAACCAACCTGAGTGAAGCTCACTCTTGTCTCCGCCTTCCGACAAAGCCCTCCAGTAATAATCCAATTCATCCTGGTTTACACAATATACCTGTAGTGATATTGCATCGTTGAACTTGCCGTCATAGCCCGTGTTGGTTGCAAGAAATGTTTGGCCATTGAGTTCAAAAACAATAGTCATTGCAGTCTTGAGGGAGTTCTCGGGGAGCTCGTGAGCAGGGCTTTCATAGAGGGCAATTTTTTGAATGCGGGAATTTTTAAATATACGGGTGTAAAATTCTACGGCTTCTTCTGCTTGGTTGTTGAATTTAAAACACACTGCAATGCTTTGAATGGTTGCCATTTTACGTTTAGCCTAGTGGAATATTGCGACTAGGCTAAAGGCGCAAATGGTCTTGATCTGTGCGCTGGCGCGCTCACATTTATTGATGGTGGAGATGAGATTCAAAAAGTCGTTGTTTATAAAATTACGCAGTTCAATAAATAACGACTCTGAGCGCGAAGAAATATTGCATTAAGCGACTTGTTTGTTTTTCTCTGCTGCTTTTTCCGCACGCTTGGTGGCGATAGGCTCAACTTTTTTTTGCTTCTCATAAAGGAAACGCAATACGGCGGTTCGATAGCCATTGTATTCAGGGTCATCTGCCAATTCCAAGCGATTGCGTGGGCGTGCAAGATTAACATCCAGAATTTCGCCTACGGTTGCTGCGGGGCCGTTGGTCATCATAACAATACGGTCTGAAAGCAGAACCGCTTCATCAACATCATGGGTAATCATAATAACCGTGTTGCCCAAGGTGTTTTGAATTTCCATTAGGGAATCTTGTAAGTGAGCACGTGTTAGAGCGTCAAGCGCTCCGAAGGGCTCATCCATTAGAAGTACTTGCGGCTCCATAGCCAAGGCGCGTGCAATGCCTACACGTTGTTTCATGCCACCTGAAATCTCATCGGGACGTTTGTGCATGGCATGTGTCATGTGTACGAGTTCTAAATTGTGTTCAATCCATTCGCGCATTTCAGCTTTGTTTTTTTTGCCTTTGAATACGCGTTTTACTCCCAGCTCTACATTCTGATAAGCCGTTAACCAAGGCAATAGTGAATGATTTTGAAAGACAACAGCCCGCTCAGGGCCCGGTTCGTTTACCTCGCGGCCGTTTAGCATTACACCGCCAGTTGTAGCGCGATAGAGCCCGGCAACAATATTCAGCACAGTTGACTTGCCGCAGCCTGAGTGACCGATAAGTGAAACAAATTCACCTTTGTTAATTTTCAAATTCACATCTTGTAGCGCGCAGAAAGGTCCGCGGGGTGTTGGGAATTCGATTCCTACTTTTGAGATTTCCAAATGCAATTCTGACATGATCTTTTCCTCTGTTCCGCAACGCGGAAAGTTCTGTGAATCTAGTTCAATTGGCGTGTTAGCGAACAACGGCTGATTTGTCCCAGTTAACGTAGCTTTGAATTAAAAGCAGCGTGCGGTCTAAACCAAACCCAATAAAGCCAATCGTCAGTACGGCAACACAAATGCGGCTTAATGAATCAGATGAGCCGTTCTGGAATTCATCCCATACAAATTTTCCAAGGCCTGGGTTTTGAGCCAACATTTCAGCAGCAATCAACACCATCCATGCAATGCCAAGCGATAAACGTAAACCGGTGAACATCATTGGAATTGAAGACGGCAACACAATTTTGCGTACGTGAGTAAACCAATCCAAGCGCAACACGCGGCTCACGTTTATTAAATCTTTACTCACACCAGCAACACCAACGGCAGTGTTGATCATGGTTGGCCACATGGAGCACAGGCTCACAGTCAGTAAAGAAATGATGAAAGATTTTGAAAACATAGGCGCATCACTTACATACACGGAGCTGACAACCAGTGTAATAAGTGGCAGCCACGCAAGCGGTGAAACGGGTTTGAAAATTTGAATGATGGGGTTAAACGCTTGGTAGAGCGATTGGCTCAACCCAATGACGATTCCAACCGGTACAGCAATAATTGTAGCGAGAAAGAAACCGCTCAATACAGTGACTAAACTGGTTTTAATTTTTTCAAAAAATGTGGGGCGACCATTGTATTCGCGTTTTTTAATTTCTGCGTTAGGGTCTGCCTTAAGGGCTTCTTGATTGCGTTTTTCCTGACGCTCGTAGAAAGCTGCTTCACGCGCTTTTTCTTCCTTATATTCCACGATCATGTTGCCAGCTTGTTCATAAACTTGTTTGGGGCCGGGAAAAGTACCTAAAGATGTTTTAATGCTTTGTGATCCCACTTGCCAAAAAAGCAAGAAAATTACCAATCCTACGCAAGGAATAAATGTTCCCAAAACAATGTCACGCCATTTGGCTGCCGTTATCTTTCCCACTTTTTTAGCGCTTGATACGGGCGCTTTTGTCGGTGCGGCGGTTAGGTTGGTCGTTGCTTCACTCATGGTGTTTCTCCAGCGCTTGTTGAGCTGCCTCATTAACTCCCGGTGTTAAGCCGGGAGTGAGGCGTGTTGCGGAATTGCTATTACAGTTTTTCGTCGCCTTTCAAACCAATTTTGAATTGCTTCAAGTAATCGTTTGGTTTGTGGCCATCGAATTTAATGCCGTCCATCCATTCGGTTGCATCAGGAGAACGGTAACCATCTGCTTTACTAAAGTCCTGGAAGTCAGCTGCAGTCATTTTTCCTTCAGCGATCAAATCTTTTGCTGCTTGTTGATACACTTCAGGTAATGCAATTTTCTTCGCTAAATCGGCATACCAGTTGTCTGGTTTTGCCTCAGGGATTTGTCCCCAGCGGCGCATTTGCGTTAAGTACCAAACAGCGTCTGAATAGAACGGATATGAGGCGTTGTAACGGAAGAACACGTTAAAATCTGGCTCTGCACGCTTATCGCCACGCTCGTATTCGAAAATACCGGTCATAGAGTTAGCGATAACTTTTTCATCCGCACCAACGTAGTTTGGATTAGAAATCATTTTTGCAGCTGCTTTACGGTTGACGTTGTCCTTTTCATCTAGCCATTTACCGGCGCGAATTAATGCTTTAACAACATGAACGTGTGTATTTGGGTTTTTTTCTGCCCAAGCTTTTGTTACGCCGAAAATTTTGTCAGCAATCTGGTTGTGAACTGTAAGCATGGGTACGCCGATTCCACGGAACACTGCTTGTTGGTTCCAAGGTTCACCTACGCAATAGCCGTTAATTGTTCCCGCTTCGAGTGTGGCTGGCATTTGTGGTGGAGGAACTACAGAAAGCATTGCTTCTGAATTAATCTGTCCAGTGATATCGCCCTTGTGCGGAGCGTAGAAGCCGGGGTGCACGCCACCAGCTGCTAACCAGTAACGCAAGCCCATGTTATGCGTTGATACAGGGAACACCATGCCCATATTGAATGGTTTACCTTGGCTCTTGTAACTTTCAATCACCGGTTTTAGAACAGATGCGCTAATAGGATGAATTGGCTTTCCATCGGCACCTTTGGGAATCGTTTTTTTCACTTGGTTCCAGATATCATTACCAACGGTACAAGCGTAGGTGTTTTGAGTAAGCGCATAGGCATATACCAATTCACCCGTAGTACCGAAACCTGCTGCGGCACCTACAGGTTGACCCATCAGCATGTGTGAACCGTCTAATTGTCCAGTGATAACGCGATCCAGTACAACTTTCCAGTTGGCTTGTGCTTCCAATTCTACGTTTAAGCCTTCATCTTCGAAGTAGCCATTTTCTAAAGCAACTGCGAGAGGGGCCATGTCAGTTAATTTAATAAAACCGAATTTTAAATTTTCTTTTTCAGGTTTTCCGGTGGCTGCTTCTGCGGCGTTCATTAATGCAAATGCAGCGGTGATACCGATAGTCGCTTTAACAATTTTGCTGATCATGCTCATTTTTTTTGAAAATGGTTTTGTGGAATTCTTGTCTAGCTTGAGGCTCATAAACGTGCTCCTGAAAAATACTGTATCAATCGAGTCTGAAGAATCTTGAATGTTAAGTCTGGTCAGTGGTTGCTGTTGTGTGCATGGCGCGAATAAAAATTTCGTACAAAGTGACCTATTCAAAGTCTGTGCCAAGCACTTTTAAACGATGTGTTTGTGCATTTTTGGTTCGATAAAAATCTTTATTTTTTATGTGTGCACGTTTTTGATTCAGGGTGGTGCACAAAATGGAATTTTTGTATCCATGAAATTTGCAAATCGTGAACGCTTGCAATGCCATTTAAAAAAACTGTGCTTTTTTTTGATGCATTTTGCGTTTTTTTAAAATGAGTGGGGTAGTGTGCTAGCGCTGAGAGTTAATAATTATCGTTTAAATTCAACATATTAATAATTTGAATGCGGTCCTCAATGTAGAGTGCTTGTTGGGAGTGGTGCGGGCGTTAACAGCCCTTATTGCTTAAGAATGCTTAGGTTTTTGCAAAAAATCGCCCCAAATTTGCTCATGTCCAGCGCACTTGGGCTAAGGTTTAGGGTGAGAGTAGGGTTTCAGTATTCGTTACGGGTAGAAATAATCTGATCGCCACGTGTGGCGGTGTGCAGGCGAAGAATAATGATAAACGCAAGATCTTTTGGCTGTTTGATGCTTTGGGCTAGCACCATGTTGTTAGTTGGTTGTTCGGCTTCGCAGCTTAAACCGAGCGGTAAGGTGCATGGTTATTCTGCAGAGGTTGAGGAGTTGCTAACGGGTAAGGCAATCCTTGGGCACGAGGTAACTCAAGCTGAGCTACCTGATCTCAACATCTTTTACGTCACTCCTGAAATGGAGGCATTTGCCAGAAACGCTGTCCGCCATAGTGATTCCTACTACGACCGGGTCAAGCGCCTCCATGTTGCGCTACTGTCTTCGGAGGATGCCGGAGGCCGCGCTATCGCCTACAACGCCTACTTCACGGAGGTTCCCGCTGTTACCTTCGCTCAGCGACGTGCGAATTGCCTAAGCTTCACGCTGCTGTACGTTGCGATGGCGCGGTTCTTGGGTATCAATGCTCAAGTCAATGAGGTGCAAATACCACCCACGTGGGATTTGCGCAACAAGAAGGAAATGGTTTTTCTTCGCCATGTGAATGTCAAAGTGCCTATCTCACGCGAAAACCCCAATATTTTAAACAACGACGATGTGGTGATTGATTTAGAGATGGATCGCTTTAGATCTAGTTATCCTCAAAATGCCATTGATGATGCATCCGCAGGGGCACAGTTTTACAGTAACCGCGCAATGGAATATTTGGAAAAGAATCAGTATGTAGATGCGTTCTTGAGTTTGCGCAAATCCATCAGCCTGAACAACCGCCAATCCTACGTGTGGGGTAACTTAGGCGTGCTCTATAGCCGTATGAATTTATGGCGACAAGCAGAGCTCTCTTATTTGCACGGGCTGGAGGTGAGTGCAGAAGATTTAACGCTTATGAATAATCTCTCTTATCTTTACCGGCATACAGGCAATAAAGAACTTGCAGATAGATATTCAAGGCTTGCGCAAAAATACCGTGAATCGAATCCATTTTTTCAATACAGCCTTGCGCTATCGGCTTACGATCAAGGTGAGTATACGGCAGCGCTCAACTTAATCACTCGAGCAATAAAAAAGGAGGATACAGATATTCGTTTCTTTGAGCTAGCCTCATCTATTTATGGAAAATTTGGCCGTGCAAAAGATCAGGCGGAAATGCTCAAAAAAATTAAAAAACTAAAACTCTTGGAGCCCTACAGTAGCTAAAAAACGCTGTCATTGGGTTGTCATCTTTATATGCGTTAATAAAGTAGCAGTAAGCCTCTGCAACATGTGATGTAAAAATCAGGCACCCCAACTTGCAAGGATGCAAGTCCCTTCATACCACTATTTCTACATGCGTTCCTGCGTCCGTCTTCTTTTGTGCATTGCTGCGCATAAATTTAATTTGGTTGGTCTTATCCATACCTTTGTCATAGATCTGTCATTTTTCATTCATATAGTGCGCGCACTTTTTCGTTTCATTAGCGTAATTTAGAGAGTCACTATGTCCCCTAAAGCCCACAAGCATCTTCACTACAACGTAGCCTTGGTTGATAAAGTATGGAACTTGAAGCGTCTGTGTGAAACTCATTTGAAAATGCATATTCCGCTCAATATGGTGCTGAAGGATGAGCAGTATCGCGCAGAACTTTTAGAAAAAGCGGTAGCTACGGATAATGAAGAGTTAATTGCGTTGGTGTGGGACATTCGCAAAATGGAAGATGCGATTATTGAATCTACTCGAGACCCGGAAGATAGCAAGTCGCGCAAGAAAAATCGTAATAGCTTTCGGATGAATGTTTTTTCTGCTGCTGCATTTGCGCTCATTATTTTTATGGGTGGCTATTTGCTGCGCTCTTTTTTACCCATGGACGCTGGTGAGGTTTTTTTGTTTAAGGCCGTTCAAAACGTAACGGTAGAGTCGCGCTTAAAAGCAAAAGGCGGCCCAGTCGGTGGTGCGCTAACTCGCGCGGAGAAACCCTTATTTAGGATTCACGGCTCAAATACGATTGGTGAAAAGTTGGCGCCCCGTTTAATTGAAGCCTATTTGATGAGCCAAGGCGCAAACAATGTTCACACCGACGTAAACCCTACCGCACCCAATGAAAAAATTATTTCAGGCGAAATTAATGGTCACATTGAATACGTTGAGTTGCATGCACATGGTTCGGGTACGGCGTTTAGCGACCTTGCTAAAAGCGAAACCGATATGGGAATGGCCTCGCGTCGTATAAAAGACAAAGAGCGCGAGGAGCTATTAGCAAAAACAGGTGATCTTAGTTTACCGGGCAGTGAGCACGTTCTTGGATTAGATGGTTTAGCGATTATTACATCTTCAGCAAATAGCATATCGAGTTTATCGATTGATCAATTGGTAGGTGTTTTTTCTGGCGAAATAAATAACTGGTCGCAGTTGGGCGGAAAAGATCTTCCCATAAAAGTGTTCGCGCGTGATGACAAGTCAGGAACTTGGGATTCATTTAAGGCCTTGGTGTTGGATACGCATAAAGCCAAACTTGCCGAGACGGCGGTGCGCATTGAGTCCAGTAGTGAGTTATCTGATGCTGTCGCCCGCGAAGCAGGAGCGATTGGCTTTATAGGTTTGCCTTATGTGCGCCATTCAAAGTTACTCGCTATTTCTTCCACAGAAAAAAGCAAAGCTATTATGCCTACTCATTTCACCGTGGGCACGGAAGACTACCCTTTGTCGCGCCGCTTGTTTTTCTACACGCCGCAACTTAACCCGAATATTGAAGCACAAGAGTTCGTGCATTTTGTGGTGACGGAGCGCGGTCAATCTATTGTGGAAGATGTTGGCTTCGTATCGCAAAACATTAAGCTAGGTAAACCTTTCGATAATGATTTTTACCCTGGTGATATGCGTGAATTAACCGCACGCTCAGAACGCCTTTCTATTAACTTCCGTTTCAAAAGCGGTAGTGACGAGTTAGATACCAAGGCGTTAAACGATTTAGATCGGGTTGCGCGATATGTAGAAGTAAATGCGCCTAAGCGTGTTCAGTTGTTTGGATTTTCTGATAGCGAAGGCGATGGTGCTAAAGGAAAAGAGCTTTCTGAGCGCCGTGCAAAAGTTGTCGAACAACAGTTAATTCAACGCGGTATTTACCCACTGGTGGTAAAAGGTATGGGTGATGCTGCACCGCTCGCGGCAAGCACCACAGAAGAAGGTAAGAATATTAATCGTCGTGTAGAGGTTTGGATTTTGTAAGTGTGTGCTGCCTAAGTTGAAATTGACTTAGGCTTTTTTAAAGACGTTCGATGTTAGGTATTTTTGCTGGCTATTTTTTCTAATAGCCAGTTTTTTGCTTTTTCCAGGTCTGAAAATAATTTTCCATAACCTATATCGCGGTTTGCGAGCACTTGGCGGATAAATTTTGTGTGTTCAAAGGTTTTGGGGTTTTTGTCCACCCAAGCGATAACAAATTTCGCGGTGATTCCGGCTTCTTCAAAAATTTTTTGATGGTTCCAAGCATCCATTGTTGATATGGGGCTAGTCATATCTTGCTCACCCAACACGTAGAAACAGTTGTATTGATTGCATGCCTCAGCAATTGATTGCCATAAAATGACGGCACTCTCATAAGAAGAGCTACCAGAAACTACTACGTGTAGATAGTCGCCCTTCGCGGTGATTTCCATTGTGCTAGCCATAAAGCCTCCGTCGTTGGGCTACCTATTGGGTATCAGGTTTGATTGCAGGAATAGAGCTTAGTTGCGCAAATCAGCAAGTAATTTTCCCGCAGCGAAAACATCATTGTCATGTCCCGGTTCGCGCCAGGTTTCTGTTAATGCTGCGTCATACCAGGCTTTCATGCCTGGGAGCGCAAGCATGTTTTGTACATATTCACTGGCGGATTTCCCCAGTGGTAAATGGTAGGTTTGCACACGGAAAATAACGGGTGCGAAAAAGGCGTCCACTGCGCTGAAATCTTTCCCTGCCAGAAAAGGGCCGCCGAATTTTTGCAGGCCTTGGCTCCAGAGTTCATCAATGCGAGTTATATCTTTTTGCAAAGAGGGAGATATGTTTGGCAATTCAATACGCACGCCACAACTCATACCACAATTGCTGCGCAAGGTTTGAAAACCGGAGTGCATTTCTGCCGCTGCAGAGCGCGCCCAGGCACGCGCTGTTTTGTCGCTGGGCCACACGTGTGGGTGCTGCTCGGCAAGATACTCAACAATTGCCAGCGAATCCCAAATAACGCGGTCGCCATCTTGCAGGCACGGGACTTTACCGGTGGGAGAAAAGGTTCGGTACAGATCCCACGCGCCATTTTCGGGAAAGGGGTATAACTTCTCGTTGAAGGGAATATTGAGCGCTGTGAGAACAAGCCAAGGGCGTAGCGACCAAGAGGAATAGTTTTTGTTGGCAATGTGCAAGGTGTACATGGCGACGGCTCCTAGTCGTAAATGTAAAACAAAATTGTGCGGCCACGAAAACAAAAAGCCAAGATAAATATCTTGGCTTTTTGTTTTGTTTTGTCGCGTTATTCTTAGCTCTCATCTTCCAGTGCTTTGAGGCTCCAATCAATCGCCTCTTTGTAATACTGCTCCGGTAAGAGAAATTTTAATTGCTGCAAGGTACTGCAAATATCAACCACGTCCGTGCTGACCATATTGATGTGGCCCACTTTGCGGCCGGGTAACACATCTTTTCCGTACCAGTAGGTTTGCGCGACAGATAGGTTTAACCAATTGGTATTGTACTGAGTGCCAATTAAATTGATCATCACGTTCTGCCCCAAAATGTGGGCTTTGGGAATTGCCATGTCGGCAATTGCGCGAAGGTGATATTCAAACTGGCTGATGCTCGCGCCGGCTTGCGTCCAGTGGCCGCTGTTATGTACGCGGGGTGCAAGTTCGTTAATCATCAATGTATCGCCAACGCGGAAACATTCCATCGCCATTACGCCCACGTAATTCAGCTCGTTAAGCAGTTTGCCGAGCATAGTTTCGGCTTGCTCTTGTAACACGTGTAAACGAGCAAGCGGCGCGACCGAGGCGTACAAAATACCGTTTAAATGTAAGTTGAGCGTTAACGGATAAAACACACATTGACCCGCGCGATTGCGTACGCCAACGAGGGAAACTTCTTCATCAAAAGGAATGGCTTGTTCAGCGATGGCTTGGCCTTGCCAATCAGCGGGAACTTCGTCGTCTTGCGCGCGAATCCAATACTGGCCTTTACCGTCGTAACCGCCGGTGCGGCGTTTGAGCAGCACGCGCTCACCCAATTGATCACGCAATTCGTTGGCGCTAATGTCATTTGCCACATTGCGCCAAGGCGCGGTGGAAAGACCAAGGGAGTCGATCAATTCTTTTTGGGTTTTGCGATCGGCCAAGCGTCCAAAGACAGGCTTATTCACGAAGTGCGGGTGATGCGCCAACGCATTGGTAACGATGGTCTCTGGCCATTGTTCGCGTTCGGCAGTGACTAGGTCATCCGCCTGCAACACGGGTGCGCTACTTTCATTAATATCTACCGGGCGAACATCCAGCGCCAAAGGCATGCCCGCATGCTTAAGCATGGCACCCAGTTGGCCTGCACCTAAAACCCAAATTGGCTTACTGCTCATTTACTACCTACAAAAATGACTATATCGAGAGATTTTTTTGCCCCCCTCTTTGGCAAAGAGGGGCTGGGGAGATTTAGTTTAAGTAATACCGCTTTAAATCCCCCTAACCCCCTTTTTCAAAGGGGGGAACGCTGTGCGTGTTAATCAACACTAGGATCAGGATTATCCAACACGGCTTGCGTTTGGGTATAGCGGAAATCTTCAATGCGCGCGGCCAGTTCGGGGTTGTTCAGAGCCAATATTTGGCAAGCCAAAAGGCCAGCGTTAAAAGCACCTGCGGTACCAATTGCCAAGGTGCCCACGGCAATCCCTTTCGGCATTTGAACGATGGAAAGCAGGCTGTCCATACCGTTGAGCGCCTTGCTTTGTACTGGTACGCCCAGCACTGGCAAGCGAGTGTGTGCCGCAATCATACCGGGCAAATGGGCTGCGCCACCTGCGCCAGCCACAATAACGCCATAGCCATTGCTCGCCGCTTCCTCTGCAAAGGTAGCCAGCTTTTGCGGCGTGCGGTGTGCTGAAACCACTTCGGTGTGATACTCCACACCTAGCTTTTGCAGGATTTCAACAGCAGCTTGCATGGTGGCCCAATCACTTTTGGAACCCATCACAACGGCAACTTTAGTGCTCATAGCATTATCTCGAACGGAAAATAACCAATGGAAAAAAGGCGCGCATCTTAGCACAGAGTCGGCGGCAGGGGATAACTCGGAGTTTTACGGTTGGCTAGTACAGAAAATCCCACCCCAGCCCTCCCTTTTTCTAAGGGAGGGAGTCACAACCCACTTTGTAAAAGAGGGTCGGCGAAGCCGGGGGGATTTGCTTTTCGTCTTCCTCCGTTCCCGTTTCACATGCCACAATAGCCGCCGCTCACCCCTCAGAGCAAAAATGCAGAACAAAAAAGGAAGCCATAAAAAATGCCCCTCAGCTGGAACGAAATTAAAAGCCGCTCGCTCGCCTTCAGTAAAACATGGGAGAACGACTCAGCAGAGCACGCTGAAGCCAAAAGCTTTTGGGATGGTTTTTTCGATGTATTTGGAATTACCCGCAAGCGCGTTGCCAGTTTTGAGGAACCCGTTAAAAAGCTAGGCAACAAACAAGGCTTTATTGATTTGTTTTGGAAAGGAGTATTGCTGGTAGAGCATAAATCTCGCGGCAAAAGCTTGGACAAGGCATACACGCAAGCGCTGGATTATTTTGCAGGTATCCCAGAACGCGATTTACCCAAATACGTACTCGTTTCTGACTTTGCCCATTTTCGTCTCTACGATTTAGAAGAAAACGAACAATACGAGTTCCCGCTCAAAGAGCTGCACAAGAATATAAAACTCTTCGGTTTTATTGCAGGCTACCAAACCCACAAAATCAAAGAACAAGATCCGGTCAATATCAAAGCTGCCGAAAGCATGGGTAAGCTACATGACCAAATGAAAGCCGTTGGTTACGAAGGCCACCCGCTGGAATTATATTTGGTGCGCCTACTATTTAATTTGTTTGCAGAAGACACAGGCATTTTCCAACGGCAACAATTTCAAGAATACATTGAGCTGCGCACTAGCGAAGATGGTAGTGATTTAGCGCACCATATCAATACCCTATTTCAAGTGCTCAACACTCCGCCCGAAAAGCGTTTCAAAAATTTAGACGAACAACTAGCGGCCTTTCCCTACGTTAACGGCAAACTCTTTGAAGAGATGCTGCCGACCGCCAGCTTTGATAAAGCCATGCGCCAAGCCTTGCTGGATTGCTGCGCTCTGGATTGGAGCCGAATCTCGCCTGCTATTTTCGGTTCATTGTTTCAATCCATTATGGATAAACAAGCCCGCCGCAATTTGGGCGCGCACTACACCAGCGAGAAGAATATTCTCAAACTCATCAAACCCCTGTTTTTAGACGACCTATGGGCGGAGTTTGAAAAAGCCAAAACCAATAAGAATAAACTGTTCGAGTTTCACAAAAAATTACGCAGCCTGAACTTTCTTGACCCTGCCTGTGGCTGCGGAAATTTTTTGGTGATTGCCTATCGCGAATTGCGTTTGCTGGAGTTAGAAGTATTGCGCGCATCGCGCCAAAGCGACCAGTTAACTTTTGATGTGAACCATTTAATCCAGCTTGATGTAGACCAATTCTACGGAATAGAAATTGAAGAATTCCCAGCGCAAATTGCGCAAGTAGCGCTGTGGCTGATGGATCATCAAATGAACCTGCAGGTGTCTGAGGAATTTGGTTTGTACTTTGCGCGTATTCCATTGAGAGCAAGTAGCACGATTGTGTGTGGCAATGCGTTGCGGGTGGATTGGAATGATGTGGTGCCAGCGGAGAGGCTAAGTTTTATTATGGGGAATCCGCCGTTTTTGGGGAAAAATTATCAAAGTGAGGAGCAAAAGTCTGACATGGAGTTTGTCTTTGCTGGAATGAAGAGCGCAGCAAGTTTGGATTTTGTAACTGCTTGGTATAGAAAAGCTGTAGATATGATGGTGCAGGAGCCTCGAATAAATGCTGCCTTCGTGTCAACAAACTCAATTACTCAGGGTGAGCAGGTTTATATGTTGTGGCCTGATCTCTTGAGTAAAGGTGCGCACATAAATTTTGCGCATAGAACATTTCAATGGAATAACGAAGCGCGGGGTAATGCGGCGGTTCATTGTGTTATTGTCGGATTTGGATTTCGGAATTTAGCGTCAAAATGGTTGTTTGAGTACGAAGACATAAAGAGCGAAGCTCATGCACGGCAGGTAAGATATATTAATCCATATCTGGTTGATGCACCCAATGTAATTATCCCTGCAAGAAGGATTGCTCTTTGTAAGTCGCCAGAAATGATAAATGGCAGTAAACCTACAGATGGTGGAAATTTATTGCTTGATGAAAAGGAGCGGCTTGAACTCTTATCGAAAGAGCCGCAAGCAGAAGAGTGGATCCGTCCATTTTCGATGGGGGATGAATATATAAATGGAACAGCACGTTATTGTTTATGGTTAAAAAAATGCCCTCCAAATAAATTGCGTGAAATGCCTGAGGTATTAAAGCGGGTAGAAGCCGTTAAGCGTATGCGTCAGGAAAGTACAAAGTCCGCAACAAGAGATTGGGCCAGTAAACCAACTGTCTTCACGGAGGATCGTCAACCAGAAAGTTTTTACTTAGCGCTTCCTCGCGTGTCATCAGAAAGAAGAAATTATATTCCTATAGGGTTCTTACCTCCAGAGCATGTTGCGGGTGATAAATTACAAACAATACCTAATGCAAGTGCTTTTCATTTTGGTGTTATCACTTCGCTCATGCACATGTCATGGATGCGAGTTGTTACAGGACGATTAAAAAGTGACTATCAATATTCTGCACTAATCGTCTACAACAACTTCCCATGGCCAGAAAATCCCACAGAAAAACAAACTCAACTTATTGAGGTTGCTGCTCAAGCCGTATTAGATGCACGCGCGCAATTTCCAGAATCATCTCTCGCGGATTTGTACGATCCGCTCACCATGCCGCCAGTTTTATTAAAAGCCCATCAAACCTTAGATAAAGCAGTGGATGCGGCTTACGGAAAAACGAACTTCAAAACCGAAGCTGAGCGCGTTGCGTTTTTGTTTGAGCTTTACCAAAAATACACGAGTTTGTTGCCGGTGGAGAAGGTGAAGAAAGTGAGGGCGAAGAAGGAGTAAAAGCAAGAGCAAATCCCCCCGCCTACGGCGACCCCCTTGGCTGCGCGCCCCGTTTCAAACTGGGTTGGTACTCCCTCCCTTAAAAAAAGGGAGGGCCGGGGGCGACTGCATGGATGCAGGAGGTAGAGCAACGCAGGAGCAGTTGCCGAGGGATTTTGCTTTGTGATTTTGTTTATAAAGGCGGTTGAGCTTGCCTTGATGCAAAAAGCTCGGTCGCAAAAGAGCAAGAGCAAATCCCCCCGGCTTCGCCGACCCCCTTTTTCTAAGTGGGTTGATACTCCCTCCCTTTGAAAAAGGGAGGGCTGGGGAGGGATTTTCGCTTTATGATTTGCTTTTAGGAGTTTTACTTTTCAAGGAGATTAAGTTTTATGTTGCCTTACCAACCCATCTTAAAACCCTTTTCCCGCCATTTGCGCAGCAACCTAACGGACGCCGAGACATTGCTCTGGTCACGGCTTCGCCGGAAACAAATGTTAGGTCTACAGTTTTATCGACAAAAACCTATTGCGGGCTACATAACGGATTTCTACTGCGCAGCCGCAAAGCTCGTTATTGAACTGGATGGTTCGCAGCATTATGAGCTCGAGCATAAGGAAAATGATGTAGAGCGGGATAAGTCTTTAGAAGCTTTGGGTATCCACGTTGTACGTTTTGATAATCGGCAAGTTTTGCTGGAGACAGAGTCGGTTATGGAAGAAATTTATCGATTCGTGGCGAAGCGGATTAAAGCCTAAAAGCAAATCCCACCCCAACCCTCCTTTTTTCCAAAGGGAGGGAGTCATAACCCACTTTGTAAAAGGGGGGCGCCGTAGGCGGGGGGATTTACCTTTAAGTCGTACCTGCCTTGAGTTTTACGTTATGTAAGATAGTATTATAAAAAAACAATGGCTGAATGATTCACCATAAACCCACTCTCCATTCATTTCAGGAAACATCATCGTGAAACATAAAAATAGCTCTGCCAGTTCATCAGCGCGCTGGTTTAAAGCGGGTTCGCAACAGCTTTCCATAGTGCTGTTAGGGCTCCTTACCTCTTTGTGCGGTGCGCAAACCGCTACATCCTCCTCATGCCCTGCAACATACTCAAACCCTTTGATGTGGGAAGACTTGCCGGATCTGGAAGTGATTCGCGTGGGCGATGTTTATTACTACACGGCATCCAGTTTTCATCATTCCCCCGGAGCGCCTTTGTTGCGGTCTTACGATTTGGTGAATTGGGAGTATTTATCGCATTCAGTACCAGCGCTCAACACGGATGCTTCTTACGATCTTAACGGGGATCGCTCTTACGTGAACGGTATTTGGGCATCCACTATGCAATATCGTGAGAGCAATAAAACCTTTTATTGGATGGGTTGCATGCACAATAAGGGCAGTGGTGTTGTTGCTACCGCCAAGTCACCAGAAGGCCCATGGCAGACAACTGCAAGCCAAGGTTGCTATTACGATATGGGCCTGCTGATCGATAAAGATACTGACAAAATGTACGTTGCGTCCGGCCACAAAACCATCAGTGTGGCCGAACTGAGCAGTGACGGTTTGCGTGAAGTGCGCAAACAAGAAGTCTTAAAAACACCAGCCGATCTCTCCGGCCCGCTGGAAGGTTCGCGCTTCTATAAAATCGATGGCAACTACTACATTTTTATGACCCAGTACGCCAACGGCGAATATGTTGCGCGTTCCACCACTGGCCCCTTTGGCCCTTATGAGCTTCGCCCATTTGCTGTGAAGTTACCCTATGCCGGCGTAGGCGCTGGCGATAGTCCCCATCAAGGCGGCATAGTCCAAACCCAACATGGCGATTGGTATTACATTGCGTTTAATGATGCCTTCCCTGGTGGGCGTTATCCGGTTATGGCACCCATGACTTGGAAGGATGGATGGCCCGCCGTGACTTTGGTGAATGGGCAGTGGGGCGAGTCTTATCCGTTCCCAAAATTGGCGTGTGCTGCTGACAAAGTGAAACCGCGCAACCAGCGCGATACTTTTACGGCGGCGCAGCTTAAAACCGAGTGGGAGTGGAACCATAATCCGGATAACAGCAAATGGTCATCCGGTAAGGGGCTGACCTTGTACACTGCTAGCCTTACTGACGATCTCTATGCGGCGCGCAATACATTGACGCATCGTATAGAAGGCCCTAGATCCATCGCCACCATTGAGCTGGATTACAGCAAAATGAAAAATGGTGATGTGGCAGGCTTCGCCGCGCTGCGCGATAAAACGGCGTGGATTGGTATTAAAAACCAAGACGGCAAAACGCGCTTGGTAACCACCACGGATGTGGAGTTAGACAAAAAATGGAACACCAGTAACAAAGGTTTAGAAACGGCCGGTGTCGATATCAAGGGCGGAAAAATTTGGTTGCGTATAGACGCTGATATTCGCACCACCACCGATGGCGGAACTGCTCTGTTTTATTACAGTACCGATGGCGTGAAATTCCTGCCATTAGGTGATCGGTTTACCATGAAACGTGATTGGCCGTATTTCCAAGGTTATAGATTTGGTATTTTCAACTACGCCACGCAAGCACTGGGCGGATCGGTTCGCGTGCTTAGCTTTGATGCGGCTAAGCCTTAATAACCGGAAACAGCGCTACTTGAACTTGTTTCGGTAGCGCTGGATTCTTGGTTTAGTTTTTTATTTTCTGCAGAGCTGCTATCTAAAGATCTACTCGGTAAAGGATTACCTGGGTTTGATCCAACTTCACCCACCACTTTAAATCGCAAAATCCCAATAATTTGATTGGCTTCTGTCACAACTTGAATTTGCCAATCGCCAATTGCGTCTTTGGGGAAGTTGGTTTTGTGCGTCCATGTTTGATAACCCTGCTCGTTACCGCCGCTAATATTTAACGCAATTTTGTCGAACTTTTTGCCCTTATAAATCCATTGGTGATAAATGCGTTCGCGTAATCCGCGTGGTGCGTGAATCGCCGTATACGCATAAATTCCTTCATGCAGTTGCGCGCTGGTGATTATTTTGAATGGTTGCTTAGGTGCGCGATTGCGGTCATCAATGCGATCCGTAATCGCAACTTTCGTTAGCCACATGGAGGCAGGTGGAATCCACGGGCGCACTAAAATTCCAAACCCAATCGTGCTCCCAATTAAAATCACGATTGCTGCAACACGTTTCCACCATACGACTGACATACTGCGTAATAGCCCAGGGCAAGTTAGTAACACGGCGATTCCGAGCGACCATATATAACTTTGTGGTGTAGGCAAATGAAAAATAAGCGGCAGTGCTGTTAAGAGCGCGGCAAATAAAGTGACGCCGTGAAAACAAAAATAAAGCCAGCGTCTTGCTGCCAACCAATGATAATAAATGGGGTCAATAATAGAGACGAGCGCCGCCGCGATTAACACCGATGTGAAAAAAACTTGACCTGTATTCCATGCAGTAGTGATAAAGAAAAAGGGAATAACAAAAAACAAACTTTCTTGGTGAATAAGCTGCGAAATATAGCGAAACACCACGTTTGGAATGCGAATGCCAAACCAGCGCGAAATGCCGCGTTGGAGCAAGTTTTCCAAGGCAATCCACACCCAGCCCGCCAGCATGAGAATAGAAATAATTTGCGCAAATTGTTCTTGCTTGCGCTCCACGAGAAAAAAGCTCGCCGCGCCCGAGACGAATCCAAATAACGGAATTATCCACGGGCGACGTTCAACTATCTTTAGTGTTCGTCTAATCAGCTTTTTGATCATCGCCATAGCCGTTCCATTTTCCTTTGCTAGGTTATTTGTGCGAGCGGCTAACACTCGGCGTTAAAATTTCAATCATCCAATTCATAAAGGCTTGCACACGTTTTGGCAAATGTCGGCGATTGGCGTAAATCAAGGAGACCGGCATGGGCGCTGAACGATATTCGGGTAAGACTTCAACAAGTTCACCGCTATCCAAATA
Organism: uncultured Cellvibrionaceae bacterium; assembly: GCA_964581625.1. Classification (GTDB taxonomy): domain Bacteria; phylum Pseudomonadota; class Gammaproteobacteria; order Pseudomonadales; family Cellvibrionaceae; genus Cellvibrio. The sequence continues at coordinate 3,865 of CAZOPE010000039.1, read as the reverse complement.
AGGTTTCGCTGTCGCCCCGTTTTCGGGAACCTGAATAATTCCCAGCCCTGCCAAGCACGCGCTTAAGTAAGCCTCTGCGTTGTTGACGATCAAAGCGCCTTGCATGTCGATGTATTGAGTAACAGAGGTTAGTGGGTCTAGGTACTCAAATCCGTTCGATTTCCCACCCAACACTGATACATAGTGAACCAATTTATGGTGAGCAAGATCCTCAAGTGTGTGCGGCACTCCGTGAGTCTCAATGTAAGAACGCGAGGCGCAATTGATGAGCTGGTATTCGCCAATCTGGCGCGCCACCAAGCTTGAATCCTGAAGCGTGCCGACGCGCACGACGCAATCGAAACCTTCGCGCACCACATCCACGCGGCGATCAGTACTGCTGAGTTCAATTTCCAAGAGCGGATGCTCCTTTAGAAACTGCGGCAGTGCGGGTATGACCAAACCGCGCGCCATGGCCGTGGGCATATCCACCCGCAAACGGCCACGCAGCTGATTTTGTTGGCTGCTGAATAAGGTTTTGAGTTCATCAAAATCGGCGAGTAAATCTTTACCGCGCTCATAAAACGCTTGGCCGTCATGGGTCATTTGCACGCGTCGCGTGGTTCGGTGCAGCAGGCGTGTGCCTAGCAGAACTTCCAGTTGTTGAACCGCGCCGGACACTTTTGCTTTGGCTAAGCCCAGGCTGTTGGCGGCCTCTGTGAAACTGCCGAGTTCCGCCACGCGCAGATAGATTTGAATGGCATCCAATGACTTCATAAGTACCTATTGTTTTAAAAAAACGAACAATCAATTCACTTTCTTGGCATTTATCTTAGGTTTTTAGATTAATAGACTGGCTTCCATCAAGCAAGCATCGCTTGAAAGCCTTGGCGCTTTCCAAGGACCTGACTAATTAATCAGCAATAGGTAAACATCATGAATCGTAAAATCGCAATCTTAACCGGCGCTAGCCGTGGTCTTGGTAAAAATGCAGCACTGCATTTGGCGAAAAAGGGAGTGGATCTCATCATCACCTATCACAGCCAAGCTGATGAAGCCGAAAAGGTAGTCGCAGAGATTGAAGCACTGGGTGCTAAAGCGGCTGCGCTCAAATTGGATGTCTCTCAAAGCCATACTTTCGCGGCTTTTGCGGAGCAAGTGCAATCTGTACTGCAAAGCAAATGGCAGCGCACAGGTTTTGATTATTTGGTGAATAACGCAGGCACGGGCATCAATGTTCCCTTTATGGAAACCAGTGAGGCGCAGTTTGATCAAATGATGAATATTCATTTGAAAGGTGTTTATTTTCTTACGCAAAAACTCGTTGGGTTGATGGAGAGCGGTGGCAGCATCGTGAACATTTCCAGCGGGCTCGCGCGCTTTACCTTTCCCGGTTATTCCGCTTACGCGATCATGAAGGGGGCGATAGAAACCCTCAGTCGATATCTCGCAAAAGAATTTTGTGTGCGCGGAATTCGTGTCAACACAATTGCGCCCGGTGCAATAGAAACCGATTTCGGCGGCGGCGCAGTGCGCGACAACAAAGAATTAAATCAGCATATTGCATCACTCACCGCCTTAGGGCGTGTAGGAGTGCCAGATGATATTGGTGGTGTGATTGCGTCAATCTTGTCTGAAGATACGCGCTGGGTGAACGGTCAACGAATTGAAGCAGCAGGTGGAATATTTTTGTAACTGAAAGGATCTGTGCAGTTTATTAGGCTGCACAGATCCTTTCATTGGATTTTTTAATTTTCAGCAGCTTCCAATTTCACGCTCTCTAGGTGTTCCATAGACTGAGTATTTTTCTCAACGAATTGATCGCCTTGCTGATCAATATAAAGCGCAGCTATACCTTGTTCATTTGCAACGCGCGTTCCTCTCTCACTGCCTAAGCAGAGTAGTGCGGTAGACCACGCGTCTGCCATGGTCGGGTTGCTCATGAGTACGGCAACGGAGACAGTGTTGTGTTCAACAGGCTTGCCTGTGCGTGCATCTAAAATATGGCTGTAACGCTTGCCCTTGTTATCGAAGTAATGGCGATAAGTTCCGGATGTCATCAGTGACATGGGCTCACCAGAGTCGAAGGCAGCAATTTTTTCAAGCTTCCTCTTATTAGGAAGTGGCTTTTCCATAGCAATGCGCCAAGGCTTGCCGTCCGGCTTTTTCCCCCGCGTTTTTAATTCGCCGCCAATTTCGACGATATAATTTTTTACGTCATGTTTTTCTAAAATATCCGCAATACGGCCAACACTGTAACCCTGACCAATAGACGATAAATCCACGCGTAAATTGGGTACTGATTTTTGCAGATGGGTTTCGTCTACTGTGATTAGTTTTTCCATGCCGACCAGCTTTAAATTTTCTTGCAAGCTATTGTCTTCCGGCAAATTAAACGAATCTTTTTTAAAGCCCCAAAGTTCAAATAAGGGCTTCACTGTTAAATCGTAACAACCATTGCTTGCTTTGCTAACAAGCCTTGCTTGTTCGATGAGCTTGACGATTTCCTCATTAACTTCATGCGGTTCTGTATCTAGTTGTGCGTTGAATATTTCAATGGTGGAATCTTTGCGGTAGTTGGAAATGGATTTATCAATGCGTTGTAATTCGGCGGTTACTTCTGCTGCGATTGCATCTTGTTCATTCGACTTAGGCAATACAAAAGTAAGATGATAGGTTGTTCCCTGCGCGAAACCTTCTAATTTGGTAAGTTCTGGGGTTTTGGCGCAAGACACAAACAATACGCTCGCAAGCATCACAAGCGCAGCCTGAACAAGTGTTGATTTAGTTATGTTCATGATAAATCCAACAAATTTTCTAGCGCATTAAACAGGATCTGATTCGCCACCAAAAGTTGCTAACAAATCCGCAATAAAGTTTTTCAATTCGCCGCTCATGATAGCGAAATCGGCATCGAACTGTTCGGCTTTGGTTTCGGGGTTGCGGTCGTTAGCTTTTTCGCTGATCACATCATCAAATTTCAAGCGTTTTACGGCGAGTTGGTCATCGAGCACGCAGTGGATGGATTCTTTCCAGGTAATAGCAACTTTATTCACGAACATGCCGCTATTAATGTGGCTGAGAATTTCGTTTGCGGTTAAGTCTTGCTTTTTGCAGCGAATAGCGCGCTCGTCTTTACCTGCTTTCAGCTCGCATTCTTCACCAAGTTCAAAGCCAGCAGGAAGGTTTCCGGTTTGCAACCAGTGCGTCATAACTTGTGTTGGAATATTTTTGGCGCTGATGGGAATGCAGCGCAAGCTGCCTAAGGCTTCGCGCAATTTGCTCAGCAAATCTTCGGCGCGTTTTGCAGAAGAAGAGTTAACGATAATGAGTTTTTCTTGGGGTGCAATGTACGCAAAATCCAATGATGATTTGGCAAAAGCTTTAGGTAAAAGCGAAAAGATAATTTCGTCTTTCAAACTTTGCTTTTCTTTGCGGCCAACACTTCGCGATTCTGCTTCGCTAATAGCCAGCGCTTTTTCTTCTAGGTGTTCATTAATCACCGCAGCAGGCAGAATTTTTTCCTGCTTTTTTGCGCAAATCATAATGTAGCCGTTGGTTGCATGAATAAATTCACTGCCGTGACGCCCTAAGGGTTCGATAAAACCATAGCGTACAGGATCCAAGCTTCCGCATGGATTAAAGCAGTGGGCTTCCAATGCTTCGTTGAGTTGTTCGGGGGTATGCGTCCAGTCTTCGGTAAGGCGGTATAAGCGGAGGTTTTTGAACCACATGGGAAAATTCCGGGGGAGAAAATTAACAATATATAAATAACGGAGTGTTGGTTTAAGGCGGCTGCAATTAAAAAGGGAGTCGTCATCCTCGCACAGCGGGGATCCAGCTTTTTGATTTCAAAAAACTAAAAACAAAGGCTGGATCCCCGCTG
>CAZOPE010000038.1:0-36935 GCA_964581625.1 uncultured Cellvibrionaceae bacterium | reverse complement strand
CCAACAATTTTCTTCCAGTGCTCGGAGAGCTCGCACGGGAATTGTTTGGTGCCAGTTCAGGCTGTTTTAGTAATATATGGACTCCATCGCCATGCTCGTATAGGCGAGTATTCACTTATCGGAATTATTATGAAATTCATTTTTCGTTTAATCACTGCCTTATTTATTTTCAGCGCATTCGCCGCCCACGCCGACGACCAATCCCCCGCGCAGTTGCGCAAACAGCTCGACGCTATGAACACCTTGCAAGGTAGCTTCGTGCAAACGTTGTTCGATAAAGCCGGTAAAAAGTTGGACGAGCAGAAGGGCACTTTTGTTATGCAGCGCCCCGGCAAATTTTTCTGGAAAACCGAAACGCCTGCGCCACAACTATTGGTTTCTAACCAAAAAACAATCTGGCTGTACGACCCAGATTTGCAAACCGTTAACGAGCGCCCGTTTAGTGACGACCTGAAAAAAACACCTGTGCTCTTGTTGAGTGAAGACGTGGACAAGCTCCGTAAAAACTTCACCATCAACCGCTCTCAGGCAGATAAAGCCGAAAAATTCTCGATAACGCCCAAAGTGACTGAAGGTTTATTTCAGGAGCTGTTGTTAGTGTTTGTTGATAATCAACTCACTGAGTTTTCTATTCGTGATAGCTTGGGGCAGTTAAGTCATTTTGCGTTGAGCAATGTAAAGCGCAATCAAGCTGTCGATGAAAATCTGTTTAATTTTGTAGCACCCGCCGGTGCAGACATTATTAAAAATTAATAGCATTAAAAGCAAATGAGCGATTTATTCAGTTCGCAGCAAGAGTATTATCAGCCACTGGCGGCGCGCATGCGTCCGCGCAATTTGGATGATTATATCGGCCAAGAGCATTTGCTCGCGCCGGGTAAGCCGCTGCGAGAAGCTATAGTTCGCGGTCAGCTGCACTCCATGATTTTGTGGGGCCCGCCGGGTGTAGGTAAAACATCGCTCGCTAAATTATTTGCTGAACAAGCGCACGCACGCTTTGAATCGCTGTCTGCAGTCTTATCAGGTGTAAAAGAAATTCGTGCGGCGGTTGCCGTTGCGCAACAAGAGCGCGCAACGGGCCGTAAAACGATTTTGTTTGTGGATGAAGTTCATCGTTTTAATAAAAGTCAGCAAGATGCCTTTTTGCCTTACGTGGAAGATGGTACTTTTATTTTTATTGGCGCGACTACTGAGAATCCTTCCTTCGAATTAAATAACGCGCTCTTATCGCGTTGCCGCGTTTATGTGCTGCGCGGATTGCAACCAGAGCAGTTGCAACAAGTGTTACAACAAGCGCTAAATGACAAAGAGCGTGGGCTTGGTGAGAGCCATATTCGTATTGATGAAGATACGCTGATGACCTTGGCGCAAGCTGCCGATGGTGACGCGCGCAAATCACTTAACCTGTTGGAAATTGCTGCTGACTTGGCAGAAGAGCAGGGTGACTACAAAACCATCAATGCAGATGTTCTGGCCGAGGTGCTCGCCAGTGATGTTCGTCGCTTCGACAAAGGCGGCGATATTTTCTACGAACAAATTTCTGCGCTGCATAAGTCTGTACGCGGTTCATCGCCGGATGGCGCACTTTACTGGTTGGCGCGTATGCTTGATGGCGGTTGCGATCCGCTTTACATCGCCCGTCGTGTAGTTCGTATGGCCAGCGAAGATATAGGTAACGCCGACCCACGCGCGCTGCCACTTTGCCTTGCTGCGTGGGATGTTCAACAGCGCTTAGGCCATCCCGAAGGCGAACTGGCAATTGCGCAGGCGGTGGTGTATCTCGCGGCAGCACCTAAAAGTAATGCTGTGTATAATGCCTACAACCACGTTATGGCGGATGTTCGATCGCAGCCCGCGTACGATGTTCCCATACATTTGCGCAATGCTCCGACGAAGTTAATGAAGTCCATGGATTACGGTGCTGAATACCGCTATGCGCACGATGAACCCGGCGCATATGCGGCGGGTGAAAAATATCTGCCCGAAGAATTAGCCGATACCACTTACTACGATCCAGTAGAACGTGGGTTAGAGTTAAAGATTAAAGAAAAGCTCGCACATTTTCGCGAGCTGGATAAACACAGTAAAAAGCAGCGGTATAAAAAATACACATGATGCAATGGCTAATGATCGCAATCGGCGGTGCTCTTGGCTCTATGGCGCGTTTCGCTGCCGTGGGTTATTTAACGCCTATGCTGAACTACCGGTTTCCGTTCGGAACCTTTATCGTCAATATTTCGGGTTCATTTTTAATTGGCGTTGCTTACGTAGTGATTGTTGAGAAATCCGTTATTCCGAGTGAATGGCGTTTATTTGTTATCACAGGAATTTTGGGTGGTTACACAACTTTTTCAGCGTTTTCGTTAGAGATGCTGCAAATGTGGCAAGAAGGCCATGTTGCTAATTCGATTTTTTATGCGGCTAGCTCTGTGGTGCTAGGGTTGCTATTTGCGTATTTCGGCATGCAGCTTACGCAAAAAATATTTTAGTTTAATAGGGAGTCGTCATCCTCGCGCAAGCGGGGATCCAGCTTTTGGTTTCCATAATTGGAACGCTGTGTTTCCTGTGTAAAAGGAAAACGACAAAGAAAAAATTTTAACTTTTAAAGAAAGCTATTCATCATGTTAGATTCAAAATTACTCCGCAATAACCCAGAAGCCGTTGCCACTGCCTTAAGCAAGCGTGGCGTTGTATTGGATGTTGCACGCATCAATACCTTGGAAGAGGCGCGCAAAGCCATTCAAATTAAAACCGAAGCATTGCAACAAGATCGTAACGCACGCTCTAAAGCAATTGGTAAAGCGAAACAAGCGGGTGAAGATGTTGCACCTTTAATGCAAGCCGTTGAGCAAATCAAACAAGAATTGGCGACTGCAGAAGTTGAACTGGCCAACATTCAAAAAGAATGGGACGAATTTGTTAACGCCATTCCCAACACGCCTGCAGACGAAGTGCCCGAAGGCGCAAGCGATGAAGACAACGTAGAAGTGCGTCGCTGGGCCATGCCAAAAAGTTTTCATTTTCCCATTAAAGATCACGTTGACCTGGGCGCCGATTTAGGCGGCTTGGATTTTGAAGTCGGCACAAAGATCACCGGTACTCGCTTTGCGGTATTGCGTGGTGGTGTCGCAAGATTGCATCGCGCGCTTGCGCAATTTATGTTGGATACACACATTAACAAACATGACTACGAAGAAGTGAATGTTCCTTTTATCGTAAACCGTGATTCCTTGTTCGGTACGGGGCAGTTGCCCAAGTTCGAAGAAGATTTATTTAAACTCACCGACGACCGCGAATTTTATTTGATTCCCACGGCAGAAGTTCCGGTTACCAACATCTACCGTAACGAGATTGTGGATGATGCACAATTACCGATTAAATTGGTTTGTCACTCTCCCTGCTTCCGTTCAGAAGCAGGCAGCTACGGCCGCGATACGCGCGGTATGATTCGTCAGCATCAGTTTGAAAAAGTGGAGCTGGTGCAATTTGTTCGTCCAGAAGAATCAGACGCTGCACTAGAGGGCTTGGTGGGTCACGCCGAAGCCATTTTGAAAGCCTTGGGCTTGCCTTATCGCACCGTAATTTTATGTGGCGGCGATATTGGCTTTTCATCTGCCAAGACTTACGACATTGAAGTATGGGTTCCGTCACAAAATAAATACCGCGAAATTTCATCATGCAGTAGCTTCCGCGATTTCCAAGCCCGCCGCATGATGGCGCGCTACCGCAACCCTGAAACGGGTAAGCCAGAATTGTTGCATACACTTAATGGTTCAGGTTTGGCGGTTGGGCGCACGCTGCTTGCTGTGTTGGAAAATTATCAATTAGAAGACGGTAGCGTCACCATTCCCGAAGTTTTGCGCCCTTATATGGGTGGGCAAGATGCATTGCTACCTGTGAAAAAATAATTTTTTCGCAAGTTATACGCAAAAGGTGGGTGGCGCATTGCGATACCCACCTTTTTTATTTCAACGAACGATTTGTGTGTTGCTATGGATTATTTCCCCGTCTTTCTCGATTTAAAAAAGCGTCGTTGCTTACTTGTGGGCGGCGGTGATGTGGCTACACGCAAAGGTCGCATGTTGGCGAAATCAGGTGCAGTTTTACGCGTTGTGGCGCCAGAGATTTCAGCAGAGTTACGCGAGTTGGTGGCGCAACATCACGGCGAATTATTGCTGCGTGAATATCAGCAAGGCGACATGGATGAATGTGTGCTCGCGGTGGCCGCAACGGATATCGAAAGTCTCAATAAGCAAATCTCTGACGATGCAAAACAAAAACATATTCCTGTAAACGTGGTTGATACGCCAGCGCTGTGTACTTACATCACGCCCGCCATTATTGATCGCTCGCCCTTGATGATTGCTATTTCAAGCGGCGGTGAAGCGCCAGTGCTCGCACGCTTGGTGCGCGCAAAGTTAGAAACTTTAATTCCCATGAGCTACGGCAAGCTTGCGCAATTAGCCAGCCGTTGGCGCGACCGTGTGAAAGCGCGTTTCGACGAAGGCGATAGCCGTCGTAAATTTTGGGAAAAAATTCTGCAAGGCCCAGCGGCGGAATTAGCGATGAATGGGCAAATCGAACAAGCGGATAAAATTATTGGCGATGAAATCGCAAGCAAAGATGGAACATTCACGCAAGGTGAAGTGTATTTGGTTGGCGGCGGCCCCGGCGACCCTGAATTGCTTACCTTGAAAGCATTGCGGTTGATGCAACAAGCCGATGTGGTGCTTTACGACCGCTTGGTATCTGACGGTGTTATGGATTTAGTGCGCCGCGATGCAGAGCGAATTTATGTGGGCAAGCGCCGCAATGAACACGCCATGCAACAAGAAAATATTAATCAGTTGTTGGTGGATTTAGCCAAGCAAGGTAAGCGCGTTTTGCGCTTGAAGGGCGGCGACCCTTTTATTTTCGGGCGCGGCGGCGAAGAGATTGAATTGCTTGCGCAAAATCATATTCCCTTCCAAGTGGTGCCAGGCATAACAGCAGCATCGGGTTGTGCGGCCTACGCGGGCATTCCGCTTACCCATCGGGATTACGCGCAATCTGTGCGCTTTGTTACGGGGCATTTGAAGAGCGATTCTGCCAATCTGCAATGGCCTGAGCTAGCGAACCCCACCCAGACCATCGTTTTTTACATGGGGTTAGTGGGGCTGCGGGATATTTGTGCATCCCTCATTGCCCACGGACGTGCAAGCTCAACACCTGTAGCATTAATCGAGCGTGGGACAACGCAGCACCAGCGCGTTCTGATCGCTGATTTAGCGACTATTGCCGATGTCGTCGCTGCCCAAGAGGTACATGCGCCAACGCTTTTTGTCGTCGGCGATGTGGTACGGCTTCACGAAAACCTTAAGTGGTTTAAAGCTGGCGGGTAAAATTGGTAAAGATTTTGCTCGATTAGCCGATAGAATGAACAGAAGCTTGTTTTTTTGTTCTTATTTTCTGTTGGTGAGGTTATTGAGATGGTTTACATTCGCCCCAGTGCTCCCGTTATCGCGCCAACGGCGGTTAAGCCTGTTGCCGAATCATCGCATGCCCCTGAGGAGCATTCTTTAGCGGCCGATACGGTTGTTAACGAATACCTCGCGCGACCGCAGGTGGAGCGCCGCAAAAAAGATCGCCGCCAGCAACGAAAAGAATCCTTGTTAGAAACCCGTGCTGGTCGTGACAGACGCAAATCCAGCCCGTCCATCAGTGTTTCAATTTAATAGGGAGTCGTCATCCCCGTTGCTTGAGGATTAAGGCTCCCAGTTAAAGATTAATTTGATGCTCGGATGCTTACCGCAACGGATTTAAACGCGGGCGTTTTACTTCGCGGGTCATGCTCGGTTCCAATCAACACATTCGCTTCTGGGTAATAAGCAAGCACATTTCCCCGTGGTAAGTTAAACGCAAACACTTTTAGGTTTTGCATTTTTCCAAACGCCGATTCCAAATTTACTGAGTTTCCCGCCTGAATATTTAACGCCGCTATGTCATCTGAATTCATGAGGACCGACCAGCGCGTATCGGTTCCGCGATAAGAATCACTCTCTTCGTAAATAATCGAATTAAATTGACCTTCACTGCGGATGCTCGCCAGCAAAAACGGGTATTCGGTGTTGGTTAATTTTGCGGGTGATGGATTCACCAAAAACTTAGCCTTACCGTTTTCAGTTTGGAATTCCGGCTGGTCAAGCAAACGATTTTGTATGGAGAATTCGCGTTTAGTTTCTGCAATATCCTTCAGTTCACTCATGCCGGGAATAGTTGCCGCAATGGCAGCGCGAATATTGTCGTGCTGTTTGAATTTTGCAAAGTCGATTGGGCTAGTTGGCAATAGCTTTTGCGCAAAATCGCAAAGAATTTGTACTTCGGGGCGAACGTTTGCTAGGCGTGTAATGCCACCATCACTTAAGCGCACGTAATTGAACATAGATTCTTGTGTGGTCGGTTGCCATTCTTCATCGCGTGCGCTTACCGGCAAAATGAGTGCTTCACTGGTTTCCATTCCCACCACATGGCCACGGTTAAGTGTGGTGGTTAAAAATACTTTAAATCCAATTCTATCGAGTGCCTGTTGTGCCCAGTCGCTGTTTGGTGTGGCAGAAAATAGATTGCCACCCATTAAGAGTGCAGCATCAATATTATGATCAAATGCAGCTTGCAAGCAGGCGAGAGTATCCATTCCTTTTTCGCGGGATAATTGAATACCAAACACGTTTTCAATTTGAGCAAACACATCCTCTGCCAATACGGGTTTTACACCCACTGTTCCTATGCCTTGCACATTGCTGTGCCCGCGTAGGGGCAATAAGCCCGCTGCAGGTTTACCAATCATTCCGCGCAGCAATGCAAGGTTGCTAATAGCCTCCACGTTTTCTACACCGTGTTTGTGGTGGGTAATCCCCATACCCCATGCGAATACCGCATTCTCGGGTTTCGCGTAAGCAGCGGCGAGGTTGCGTATATCAATTTCACTGACACCTGTGTTATCAGTAATTTCTTGCCACGAAATTACGCGAATATTGTCCGCAAACTTATCAAAGTTCTCCGTATGTTTAGCGATGTAAGTTTGATCGATGCTGTTCGATTCGAGCAGAGCCTTCGCAATGCCATTTAACAAAAATAAATCACTGCCAATTTTAGGCTGCACATAATCCGATGCAATCCATGTCCCGCCACTTAACATGGACTTGGCGCTTTTAGGCACGGCGAAGCGAACTAATCCCGGCTCCTTCGCAGGATTAATCACAATCACTTGTCCGCCACGCTCACGACAATTTTTTAGCTGATGCACAAAACGCGGGTGATTGGACGAAGGATTCGCGCCTATCACAAAAATGCAATCGCTCTTTCCTAATTCTTCCAATGAGACAGTTGCGGTTCCAGATCCAATCGAATTGTGTAAACCTACGCCGGTTGCTTGATGGCAATAGTAGGAACAGTTGTTCACATTATTCGTGCCGTAAATCCGTGCCAGCAATTGCAATACAAAACCTGCTTCGTTGGATGAGCGGCCCGATGTGTAGAAAAAACTGCGCTCGGGTTTAGTTGCAGAGAATCGCGCAGCCATTAATTCGATGGCCGCATTCCATTCAATAGGTTCGTATTTACTACTCACGGCAGATTTATACAGAGGTGTATTCAATCGCCCTAAATGCTCTAGCTCATAAGCAGAAAGCTGCGCAAAATCGTCGAGTGAGTGATCAAAAATTTCGCGTGGAATCGGCGCTTGAATATCCGTAGATTGCGCCTGAATACTTTTGTTGCAAACGGAAGGGAACTCATCTTTTTCATTTGTCATTCCACCGCGCTGGCCACCCATACCTAAACCGCAGGCTTTGCAAGTATTGTGGCTATTAAGCGCTTTGGCGGAATTCAGTAAACCAATGCGCGCGACGGTTTTGAGTGTGTAGAGAACTTTTTTAGGGCCGCCACCGACGATGGCAATTGGTTCAGGCTGGGTGGAATTTGAGTTAGACATATATAGGCTTCAATCAATTTAACTATGGTGCGAGCCTAGGTGTAATTTTGGCAAGTTGCAATAGGTTAAATAACGGAGTCAAGGGTGCCTCCGTTAATCCACTTTTTGTGCGCTGGCTGCGTTATTTTCATACTCGAATCCTCATTGATCACATATAAACTGCGGTTCTGCGTGCGAAAATGCCTTGCCATCATCACGGGAATTGAATTTCTGGAGGCGCCCTTAAGGCTTTTGTAGAGGCTAAATTACGGTAGAATCGCTCTCATCTTTCTAATCATAAAACTATAACTTATGGCTCATATCCTCATAGTTGAAGACGAACCCTCCATTGCCGATACCCTTTTGTTTGTATTGCTGGGTGAGGGGTTTAGCGTGACCTGGAAAACATTGGCGGGTGATGCACTGAAACTCTTGCAAACTACGCCCATAGATTTGGTGATTATGGATGTGGGGCTACCGGATATTACCGGCTTTGAAGCCTGCAAACAGTTGCGCAAATTTTCTAATGTGCCGGTAATTTTTCTAACAGCTCGTGGCGATGAGCTTGATCGCGTCGTTGGTTTAGAAATTGGTGCAGACGATTATGTAGTTAAACCTTTTAGCCCCCGTGAAGTAGCGGCGCGTGTAAAAGCAATTTTAAAACGCGTTACTCCTACCTCTACGCCAATTTATGTACGCGATGAATCAAAAGCAGAAGCAAAATCCGAAGCAAAATCAGAGTTTCATATTGACCAAGAGCGCTTGCAGATTTTTTACCGTGGCCAGCTTTTACAATTAACGCGCGTTGAATTCAAGTTACTACAAACCTTGGTTGAGCAACCGCAGCGAGTATTTAGTCGCGATCAATTGTTAACTGCAGTGGGTGCTACTGCCGAAGCGGGCTATGACCGCAGTATTGATACCCATATCAAAACCTTGCGTGCGAAATTGCGATCTATAGCCGCTGATGCCGAACCTATTCAGACCCAGCGTGGTTTTGGTTACTCCTACCAACCGGAGAATGTCTAATGTCGCTCAGCGTTAGAATTTTTCTGGTTTACTTTATTTTCGTTTCACTCAGCGGATACTTTATTCTCAATACGGTATTGGAGGAAATTAAGCCGGGTGTACGTCAATCCACAGAAGAGACTTTGGTTGATACCGCTAATTTACTCGCGGAGATTTTGCGCGAGCCGGTTAAAAATGGCACTTTGCAAAATAGTGATTTTACTCAAACGCTCGCGGCTTATGGTCGCCGCAAGTTGCAGGCTAAAATCTGGGGTATTGATAAAACGGTTGTGAATCACCGCATTTATGTGACTGATAAAAAAGGCATAGTGCTTTTAGATTCTACCCATGCAGCCGTAGGCCAAGATTATTCGCACTGGAATGATGTTTATTTAACCCTGCAAGGTAAATATGGCGCGCGTTCTACGGCAGAAATTCCAGGGGACGTGGCATCGAGCATTATGTATATCGCCGCACCTATTATGGATGGTGATGAAATTATTGGTGTGGTCTCAGTCGCTAAACCTAATCGCAGCCTGCAACCCTTTATTGATCGTTCGCGCAATCGTTTAACTATTTTGGGCAGCATTATTATTGCGATAGGTTTATTGGCGGGCATCTTGTTTTCATGGTGGCTGGCTGCCGAGTTGCGCCGCTTACGTAAATACGCGTTGGCAGTAAGTGCAGGTCAGCGCGCAGTATTGCCAGAAAGTAAAATTGCCAGTGGCGAATTAAATCAACTGGCGAGCGCGCTTGAATCTATGCGTATTGAGTTAGATGGTAAAGCTTATATTGAACGCTACGTGCAAACACTTGCCCACGAATTAAAAAGCCCGCTCGCTGGCATTCGTGCTGCCGCTGAGTTATTGCAATCTCCAATGAATGAGGAACAGCGCACACGATTTATCAATAATATAGATACTGAAAGTATTCGCATGCAGCAGCTTATTGAGCGCTTGCTAAATCTCGCTTTGCTTGAACGGCAGCAAGAGTTGCATGAACGAAAAGACGTTGCTATTAAACCTCTATGGGATGAACTGATTGAAGCGCAATCCGCACGAATTTTGCAGCATAGTTTTAAATTGGAAAATACTATTGGTGCGGATGTTGCTATTACGGGTGAGACTTTTTTATTACGCCAAGCTTTCGCTAATTTACTCGAAAATGCGCTAGATTTTACGCCAGACGGTGGCTGCATTCGTATCTTTGCTGAGCGAGATGGTGATCACCAAAAAATTTCTATAGAAAACCAAGGCGAACCCATTCCCGATTTTGCATTTGCGCGTTTAACGGAACGTTTTTATTCGTTGCCTCGCCCCGCAACGGGCAAAAAAAGCACAGGTTTAGGTTTAAATTTTGTGCAAGAGGTAGCGGCTTTGCACAATGCGAAATTACAGCTTTGTAATACTGAAATCGGCGTTGCAGCGACAATCATTTTCTAACTTCACACAAACTACACAAACTCTTCACCTGGCCCACATAAGCTCCACACCCACATTCGTCATTATGCTCCTGACCCAATAATTATCAGGAGCTATACATGAAACGCCCGTTACTGTTCAAACTAACCACCATTGCACTGCTTGTGCTTTTGCTGATGATCCCTATCGGTATGATTAATGGTGTGATCAATGAGCGAAAATCATCTCAGCAAGCAGTGGTAGAAGAAATCGCCAAAAGCTCAAGCTACAGTCAAAAATTGGTGGGCCCGGTGTTAGTGGTTCCTTATATAAAAAAGATAAAAGAATGGAAGGTGGATCCTGACACCAAAGTGCGTTATCAGGTTGAATCATTGCTCAATGGGCAACTGTATTTTCTACCTTCAGCTTTTACAGTAGATGGAAAATTAAAAACAGAACGACGAGCCCGCGGTATTTATGAGGCGCGTTTGTATCATGCTGATAATAATATCTCTGGGCATTTTGAAGTTCCGAGTAACTACGGCGTAGTCGATAATTTACCCGACTATGAGTTTGACTTGCCGTACATTTCCATGGGTATCAAAGATATTCGCGGTATTGAAAATGGATTAAAAATCCAGGTCAATAACGATTTGGTGGATATGCAACCTGGCTCAAAACTTAAAATTTTGGGCGAGGGTGTGCATGCTACGGTTAAACATCCTGATCTTTTGCAAAAATCGATTCTGCACTTTAAATTGAATTTGGTTTTGCAGGGTACAGAGTCTTTGAGCATTGTTCCAATTGGTCGCGATTCGCAAGTCGATTTAGCCTCAGATTGGCCGCACCCCAGTTTTATGGGGGATTACTTACCAGCAAAGCGTGAAGTTAATGCAACCGGATTTATCGCTTCTTGGCGCACGTCTTACTTCTCCAGCAACCTGGAAGAGAGTTTTAATCAATGCGCCTTTGCTAACGATTGTGAAGTTTTTAATAGCCGTTATTTTGGTGTTAGCTTAATTGACCCCGTTGATCAATATGTGAAAAGTGATCGAGCAATTAAGTACGCGCTCTTATTTATTGCCCTGACCTTTGCGGGCTTCTTTTTGTTTGAAATTCTAAAGCGTTTGGCGGTACACCCAGTGCAATATGGTTTGGTGGGTTTGGCCTTAGCCTTCTTTTATTTGTTGTTAGTCTCTTTGTCTGAGCATATTGCTTTTGATGTGGCTTATTTAATTGCATCGTCCGCCTGTATTTTGCTGATTGGTTTTTACGTTAGTTATGTGTTGCACAGCGTGGCGCGCGGTGCCATTTTTTCAGGCTTGCTCGCATCCTTGTATGGGTTGCTCTACGGGTTGTTAAGTGCAGAAGATTATGCGCTGCTCATGGGTTCTTTGTTGCTGTTTGGTTTGCTTGGTGTGTTTATGATCTTAACGCGCAAACTGGATTGGTATGCAGTGGGTCGCACCGAAAAAGCAGAGGCTTAATGTGTAGATTGGAATTCGCGGCTTGCCTATAAACAAGCCGCTGTTCAAAACTTCCGCCTTCATTAAACTACCCTTAAATAAATCGTGGATTTTATATGTTGTCGTCTTTTCGTTTAATTCCTCTTGCTGCTATTTCCTTTTTTGTTTTCATTCTTTGGATTATCGTGATCTCTGATCAGGGTAGCTCCAACGTTTTAATTCATAGTGTTCGTGCGATTCCCTACGGCGATAAGTTTGGACATATGGGGCTGTATGCTGTGCTTGCGCTGCTCGTAAATCTCTCGTTGAGGCCGCACAAACGAAAATATCTTGGCTTACCCTTAGGTTGTGCCTTGGTGCTGGTCTTTGCGTTGTTAGAAGAATTATCGCAATACTATTTCCCCTCAACCCGAATGCTCGATATTCAAGATGCCTTGGCGGATATAGTGGGTGTTTATTTGGCGGCTTGGATTTGTGCAAAGGTAAATTTAAAAGAAGGGTAAATAACGCAAGTTAGCCAGAAGCAAAAAAGGGTTAGCTGTAGCGAGCTAACCCTTTTTTATTTTCTTGCCATTTACTTTTTAGCGAATAATCGCATCAATCTTTACAATATCACCTGCGCTAAAGTCAAGATTGTTAAGTGCTGCAACAGAATCTTCAATTTGTGCTGGGCGGCTTGCACCAATCAAGCATGTGGTTACTGCATCGTTGTGTAGTGTCCAGGCAATCGCCATTTGTGCTAATGATTGGCCGCGACCTTCCGCTATAGCATTGAGTTGTTGAACTTTTGCTAATTTTTCTGGCGTGATGTCTTTGTTGTTTAAATAGATAAGTTCAGGACGCGATGCACGCGAACCTTCTGGAATTCCGTTTAAATATTTATTGGTTAATACGCCTTGGGCCAATGGTGAGAACACAATTGAGCCTACACCTTCTTCTTTTAATACATTGGTCAATCCATCTTCAATCCAGCGGTCAAACATGTTGTATCGTGGTTGATGAATTAACAGTGGCGTGCCTAAGGATTTTAAAATGGCGGCGGCTTTTTTGGTTTGTTCTGGTTGGTAATTGGAAATGCCCACATAGAGCGCGCGGCCGGAGCGTACAATGTAGTCCAGCGCTTGCATGGTTTCTTCGAGCGGTGTTTCGGCATCCATACAGTGATGATAGAACACATCAAAATAGTCCAAGCCGGTACGCTTTAAACTTTGATCGCAACTTGAGACTAAATATTTACGTGAGCCGCCAATACCAAAAGGCCCTGGCCACATGTCGTAGCCGGCTTTGCTGCTGATAAATAATTCATCGCGGTAATGTGCAAAGTCTTGTTTGTGAATGGTGCCGTAAGTAATTTCAGCAGAACCAAAATTGGGCCCGTAGTTGTTAGCCAAGTCAAAATGGTTAATGCCTAAATCAAAGGCTTTGCGTAACATGGCGCGCGCGTTTGCAACGGAATCTACCGCACCAAAGTTTTGCCACAAGCCGAGTGATAAGCGCGATAATTGCACACCGCTGTTGCCGCAGCGTTTGTATTTCATGGTTTTGTAGCGATCTGGGTTGGCTACATAAATGGGATTTGGCTCATGGGTAATCATTGAAGGCCTCAGGATATTTGTTTTGGTGGTTCGTTTTTGGATAGCAAGCATTTTAGCCCATGCTTTGGGGGGCGCGTATAGGCTTATTGTAAAGAAGCGTCTAATTCGTGTTGTATTTGGGTTCAGAATTTTTGAACGGCGGGTGATTCAAATTATGGTTATCTTGACTCTGTGTAGGATGGAAAAATGAAAATCGTCGTGATCTTTCCAACGAAAACCGAAGCGCAATTTTTTTCGCATCCAAACGTCATCACAGCGATTTGTGGCGTTGGTCTTTCATCAACGGCTTACACCGTGGGCAAACTTATTGCGCAACACAAGCCGGATTGGGTGATTATGGCCGGCATTGCTGGTGTTTATGCGCAGTCCATTTTTAAAGTTGGGGATGTAGTTCTTGTAGAGCGGGAATGTGAATCGGATTTGGGTTTTTTTACCCCCGGTGGATTTACTCATTTGGCTGATTTGAATATTGCGATGGATTTTACGGCGACCAAATGGTGGGCCTGTCCCTATATTGGTGAGGTAAAAGAATTGTTCCCGCTCGCCACCAGCAATTCTATGAATGCTGCAATGGCACCGTTTATTCACACCGACAATGTCGATATTGAAAACATGGAAGGCGCTGCTTTCTTTCAGGTGTGTTTGAGCGAACAACAAAAATTTCTGGAGATTCGCAGTATTTCTAATGTGGTAAAAATTGGCGATGACGATTGGGATATGGATGGTTCTATTCGCGCGCTGACGGGCGCCTTAGGCCGGCTAGTGGATTACTTGTTGGCGAATACCACAAACTGATTCTTGCTGGCATAAAAAAAGGCCGCTTTCGCGGCCTTTGCAGATATTGTCCGTAAACTCTGTGGTAGTCAGTGCTTAGATCCGTCCTATCCTTGTAACCCCTTGGGTTTACTCCGTTAGCCTTTCATCCTTCGTCAATCCGTTCTTGGCCGCTCCTGAATCTCCTGACGTTCTCCTTTAAGGGGACGCCTCCGTTGACCTTGCCTGGCCGCATTACTCACTGTCTATTTCCTGATGGTGCCATTATCCAGAGCCTGCGCTTGAACAGATAGTCGTCTTAGTCAGTACTTCTTGTAGGAAATTGACTACAAGCGCTGCAGACATTGACCATAAGGTGTGATAAATCATTTAATAATTTTGTAGCAAGGTTTGTATTCCCGCCCAGGCAACTTCATCCGATTTTGCTTGGCGAAGGATTCTAGAAGCTCGTCCACGGGATGCATGATTTCCGCATCGCCATGCAGTTCAAAATGGCCGAACTCTTCAATGGTACGAATCCCTTCCTCCTTCACATTGCCTGCGACAATACCCGAGAACGCGCGGCGTAGATTGGCTGCCAGCAGGTGACTCGGCTGATTTTTATGTAGCTCCAAGTTGCGCATATTGTCGTGCGTGGGCGCAAATGGGTGTTGTAGATCCGAGCTTATGGTGAGCAGCCAATTGAAGTAATAGGCATCGTCGCTTTGCTTGCGGAATTCGCGGACTTTCTTGATACCTTCGACCATCTCCCGGGCGACAGCTTCGGGGTCATTAACGATAATTTTATAAAGCGATTGGGCTGCAGCGCCCAAGGTATCCCCAATAAAACGATCAACACGCTCAAAATATTCCGCCGAACTCGCAGGGCCGGTAAACACGAGCGGGAAGGGGATATCTTTGTTATCGGGGTGGAGCAGAATTCCCAGAATATAGAGGATTTCCTCGGTTGTA
Organism: uncultured Cellvibrionaceae bacterium; assembly: GCA_964581625.1. Taxonomy (GTDB): domain Bacteria; phylum Pseudomonadota; class Gammaproteobacteria; order Pseudomonadales; family Cellvibrionaceae; genus Cellvibrio. Next base: position 21,790 of record CAZOPE010000038.1, on the reverse strand, counting down.
CCGGCGCCGCCGGGGAACACAATAATGCCGTGGCCGAGACGTACGAAAGCTTCAAGGCGTTTTTCGATGTCGGGCATGATGGTGAGTTGATTCACAATCGGATTAGGCGCTTCTGCTGCGATAATTCCCGGCTCAGTAATCCCAATATAACGGCCATTAGGTGTGCGTTGTTTAGCATGGCCGATGGTCGCGCCTTTCATGGGGCCTTTCATTGCGCCGGGGCCGCAGCCGGTGCAAATATCTAAACTGCGCAAGCCCAGTTGATAACCCACTTCCTTGGTGTAGTCGTATTCGCCACGGCTGATGGAGTGGCCGCCCCAGCACACAACAAGATTGGGGTCTTGCCCGGGGTGCAATAAGTTGGCATTGCGCAGCATGTGGAAGACGGCATCGGTAATGCCTTCGGTAGTGTCTACATTGAAATTCGGGTTTTCGTTAATGGCGTCGTTGTTGTAAATCACATCGCGCAGCACCGTAAATAAATGCTCGCTAATGCCCTTAATCATTTTGCCGTCAACAAAGGCGTTTGCAGGCGCATTTTTTACCGCGAGTTTAATTCCGCGCTCCTGTTGCACAATGCTAATGTCGAAATTGCTGTAGCGCTCCAGAAGTTCTTTTCCGTCATCCAAATCATTACCCGTGTTGAGCACGGCCAGCGAGCAGCTACGGAATAATTTATAGAGTCCGCTTTGGCTGGAATCCAGCAATTTGGCAACTTCGACTTTGGATAAAATATTCAACTGCCCGTGGGGCGCGATGGTGGCGTTAATGGTTTCGAAATTGTGGTCGGGCGCAGTTTTATAGGGATGATTAAGTGACATCGAGGCTCATTAGCATCACAGGGATGCGCTAGGGATTAAAAAAGGTTGAGAGATATTTATCTCGTCATCAAATTGTAGTGTGTTTTACGGTTTTGTGGTCGAGCGAGTACAGGCTAAGGGGGAAATTTGTGCGGTGGTTGAAGTTTGCGGCGACGCCGATCTCGGAATTGGATGATTATTAAGCGATTAAAGAATGCGTTTGCGATGCAAAATCGTTAAGGAACTGATAACGGCAATAATCATAAAAAAGATGACCCACCAAAAGCCAGACGGATCATCTTGCCCCCACGGCAGCCCGCCAGTATTCATACCAAAAATACCGGTAATTAAATTAATGGGCAGAAGCGTTACCGTCACTATGGAAAGCACATATAAATTGCGGTTAGTGGCTTCGCTCATGCGACCTGCAATTTCTTCTTGAAGTAAACGAGTGCGCTCTTGCACCAGCTCTAAATCCTGAATAGTCGATTCTAAATGTTCAACGGCTTGGCGCAGCTCTGAAATATCGTGTTGGCTCCAGCGCGCAATGTGAGGCATGGCGTGTTGCATAGCTTGGCGATTGGCGCTCAAATGTCGACGCAAACGCGCGAGTAATCGACGAATACGCCCAAGTTCGCTGCCTTGGTTGTGTAAATGCCCTGCAAGAATCTGGTCTTCGGCATCGTCCACGCGGTCGTTAAGATTTTTTATAACGCTGTGCATAGAGTCGCCAATGTCATAAATCAGGCGCGCAAATAAATCGATTGAATTAGTAAGTATCATTCCTTCGGATAATTCGATGCGCAGTCGATCTACCGATTTAAGCGGATGGCCGCGTCCGGTAATTAACCGCTCGTTATCGAGATACAAGCGTAAAACGCCAAGTTCTTCCGGGTCTTGTTTGAAATCGTGAAATAAATCCCCAATGATCAATGCTAAGCTATGGTCAAAATTTTCACTGCGAATATGCGCGTCACTATCTAATAGTAATTCACGCGCATCCTCAGGAATTGACGCGCACGCGGTAAGCCATTGGGTGGCACGTGTATCGGCAAGATTAAAGTGCAGCCAGTGAGGCTCGTGCGGAAACTCACTGCGTTTATCCGCTGCGTACAGAAATAGCGGTTGCGGCTTGCTGTGGTTCAAGCTGAAACCACAAATTAAGCCTCCGCTGTCGGGAATATCAACTGTTGGAGTGAAGTGCATAGTGTGTTCAGCATATGACACCTGTGTAACAATTTTGTGACAAAACTGAGACTGCGTTTTTAAAGGAAATGCTATGAATTATTTACCCTGTGTTGAAATTCAATCGAATCCAAAAACGGAAGTAAAGGCGTCCGTGATTTGGCTTCACGGCTTGGGTGCGGATGGAAATGACTTCGCACCCCTAGCACGCGAGCTGCGCCTTCCCGATAACGTCAATGTACGTTTTATTTTCCCTAGCGCCCCTGCAATTCCCGTTACCGTTAATAATGGTGATGTGATGCCCGCTTGGTACGATATTTTTGAACTGACGCTGGATAGAAAAATTGATGTCACCCAATTGCGCGCTAGCGCCGAAAAAATTCATGCCTTGATTGCGCGCGAAATAGAGCGTGGCGTGCCAAGCACAAAAATAATCTTGGTTGGCTTTTCTCAGGGCGGCGCGGTTGCGTACGAAGCGGCGTTAACCTATCCGCAACCACTGGGGGGCCTGTTGGCGCTATCGACTTATTTTGCGACCACTGAAACTCTGGTGGAAAATGTTGCGAACAAACAGATTCCTATTTTAATTCAGCATGGCTCAGGGGATTTTGTGGTAGATGAAGTCTTGGGGCAGCGCGCTTATCGCGAATTATCGGATCGCAGTTATAAAGTGAATTACGAAACCTATAATATGGATCACACGGTATGCGCTGAGCAGGTGGATGATATTCGGGCTTGGTTGTTGGAGAAGATTAATTAACAGCGCTCAGTAGAACCCCAAGCAATGCTTGTTCATGCAGAATTATTTAGTAAATAGGGGGCTGACTCCTCCCCCTTTTCAAGGGGGAGGTTGGGAGGGGGTTGAATCCCTAAGTTAAACACGCAGGATCAAACCTATAACCACCATTCAGCCAATCAATAATTTCCGCACAAAAAGGATTCTGTGGAAAAGCCGAATAGCGTTTCAACAAATCCGTTTTTTCTTCATCGCTCATCTTCGCCAAACCTTTATCTTGCAGCAGTGGTAAATCCTGTAACAAAGTCTGCGCTAAATCTTTACCGCAAAGCTCAGTTGTCACTTCCACGAATGCTTTTTTATCATTGTAATTTTCTCGTTCGAGATAAGCGTGCGGCAGAGATGCCAAAGGAATTTGCGAAAGCCGAGCTTGGTTCATAGGATTCAATGCATGGCCAGAAACATGATGTTGAATTTTACTGTGCGATTGATTCACTGACCGCAGCTGTAAGATGTTTGATTTTGCGGCGCTGTCGTTAACGGGGTAGTTGTCCCACAAAAACGGTTTGCGACCTAAAAGTTCTTCGACCTGTATAAGATGTTGTTCGGGATATTCTGCGGAACAGACTTTTTCACCCGTCCAAAAAATATTAATTTTTTTGTCGAGACTTTTATTCAAGTCATCCCAATAATTTTCAGGCATTTTGCCAAAGACTTTTTCCAGAACTGGGTCAAAGCTGTAGTAGGTGGGGCAAAAGATAATCTGTTTGGCGGTGCTTGTTTCCGCGATCCTGTGTACGTAGTCAACTTGCATATTGGCTAGGTTGGGAATATCACCGCGCATATCATCAAACAGCACGCATAAAATATCCGGTGATAAATCGTTGATCTGCTTCACTCGCGTAATTAATTGTGCGCTGCTCGCCGGCGATTGATTCAGATAGATTTCATGGGGGCTTAGCCCAATACCAAAATCCAAGCGGGCAGCCTGATAGGTTTCTCGCAAGCTCAAGAGATTTTTTTTTGTCTCGGCCGGCCAATCTTGCTGCCAGGTTTTGCGTAAGTAAATGTCGTCTTTTGGTGCGTAGATATAAAAATTGAACTCATTTGGCGCAAGAAAACTTGCATAGCTTTCGCGCTCGGCCCAAGACCAACTGCGGCCAAAAAAACCTTCAATAATTCCCAGTGCGGGCCTGATTGTTTTGTTCACAAAATAACCTTGTTTTTCGTTTGTATTGTTAGCGAGTGTAAATCTTAAAAAAAGCGAAATACGCCAAGGATTTTTTCCCCGAGTTTGGCCTGTTCAGGGCGGCACTTTAATTGACACCCCTAGACCATCTGCCTATCATAGCGACCTTTTTGCGCCTTACCTATTTCCATGAAACCGAGCACAAAAACGGTCTTGTGGTACGCGCAAAGCCTTATCCTTAATCGCTCAAGGGGCATGAGACTTCCTGGCGATGCATCACTACCATAATGGAAATCAACCAATGCGTGCTTGTTCTTACCTTTCGGGAGCGATAAATGGCTAATTCACAACCCTTTTCTCGTCCAACTGATTTGCCTTCGTGGAGCGCGCTTACCGCTCACGCCCAGCAGCTTAAAACCCGTCACATCAAAGATTTGTTCGCTGAAGATGATGACCGTTTTAACAAATTCTCGATTGAACTTCCCCGCATTCTGTTTGATTACTCCAAAAACCTAATTACCGACGAAACCAAAGCTGCGCTGTTGGCCTTGGCGAAAGAGTCTGATATTGAAACTTGGCGCGGCAAAATGTTTGCGGGTGAGCATATCAATGCCACCGAAGACCGCGCCGTTATGCACGTTGCTCTGCGCGATAAATCTCACAACCCCATCATGATCGACGGCTTGGATGCTCGCCCGGCGATTGATGCCGAGCTTGAGCGTATGCAAAAGCTGTCTGAGAAAGTTCGTTCTGGTGAGTGGAAGGGTTATACCGGCAAAGTGATTACCGACGTGGTGAGCATCGGTATCGGCGGTTCAAACCTTGGTCCGTTGATGGTGACTGAAGCGCTGAAAGTGTACGGCAGCAAATCTTTGAAGATGCACTATGTCTCCAACGTGGATGGCGTGCAGATTGCAGAAGTGTTGGAAGGCTTGAATCCCGAAACTGCATTGTTCGTGATTTCATCCAAAACCTTTACCACCCAAGAAACCATGGCGAATGCCAAAACCGCTGAAAAATGGTTTATGGCAGCGGCGAAAGATCACGGGGCCATTGCCAAGCACTTTGTGGCTGTGTCCACCAACCGCAAGTTGGTAACTGCTTTTGGTATTGCTGAAGAAAACATCTTTGATATGTGGGATTGGGTCGGTGGCAGATTCTCCCTGTGGTCCGCTATTGGTTTGCCAATTGCCTTGGCGATAGGTTTTGATGGCTTTACGGATTTGTTGAAGGGTGCCTATGAAATGGATCTCCATTTCCAACAAGCACCTTTAGAAAATAACGCTCCCGTTATGATGGCGTTGGTCGGTATTTGGAACCGTAATTTCCTCGGCTACCCAGCGCAGGCTTTACTGCCTTACGATCAATGCTTGCACCGTTTCCCCGCCTATATGCAGCAGGCAGAAATGGAGTCTAACGGCAAGCATGTTAACTGGGCGGGCGAGCCGATCAGTTATGGCAGTGTTCCATTAGTGTGGGGTGAAGTAGGTATCAACGGTCAGCACGCGTTCTACCAAATGCTGTATCAGGGTACCGATATTATCCCTGCAGACTTTATTGGTTCCGTTTCGCCAAATGTTCCGGTGGAAGGGCATCACGATGCGCTTATGGCGAACTTCTTCGCTCAAACCCAGGCGCTGATGCAGGGTATTGACGCTAATCAGGTTCGCAAAGAGTTGACTGCCAAAGGCGTAAGCGCAGCGCGTATTGAGGAAATTGTTGAGCACAAGGTGCACAAAGGTAATCGTCCAACCAACACGTTATTGTTGCCGCAGGTCGATGCTAAAACTTTGGGTGCTTTGATTGCACTTTACGAGCACAAGATTTTTGTACAGGGCATCATCTGGCGCATCCACTCGTTTGATCAGTGGGGTGTGGAGTTGGGTAAAGTATTGGCATCTGCAATTCAGCCTGAGTTGTCTGTAGACGCCAAGATTAATCCAGCGCATGACGCATCGACTCGCCATTTGATTGCGTTTTACAAGAACGCTAAAAAATAACAGTGACGGCTATCAGGCCGCTAGGTCTGCAATTAGTTAAGATTGGTCGGGTGCGCTTGTGCTTGGCCAAATCAATCGACCTAAAGTGTCGGTTAGCTCAATCAGTTTTAGGGCACGAAGTTTAGTCGGTGAAAGCAATGATCTGCGTTTGCCGCTACAATGACCCCTTCATCAAGGGCGAAATGTGGGTAATCCAAGGTTTTGCAACCGGGATGCCTGTAGTAACCTCATCGTTGGCTGGCTTATGCAACCCATATCGCCAATGAAAGCAGACTCAACAACAAGTGGTATGCCATGACAGATCCAAGACTTATCGACATTACCAACCGGATTATCGAGAAAAGCCGTGAATCCCGCGCCGCCTACATGGCTAAAGTCCAGAAATCACGCAGATCTGGCCCGTCGCGCCATCATTTAGGTTGCGCGAATCTTGCCCACGGTTTTGCCGCTTGTAACGATACCGATAAGACGGCTCTGGCCGAAGGCCAAGCGGCCAACTTGGGTGTTGTATCTGCCTATAACGAAATGCTGTCGGCACATGTTCCCTACGGCGAATATTTGGAGCCGATCAAAAAAGCTGCCCATGAAGTCGGCATGACTGCGCAAATGGCCGGTGGTGTTCCCGCCATGTGTGACGGTGTGACCCAAGGTTTCGCCGGAATGGACTTGTCTTTGTTCAGTCGCGATGTGATTGCCATGTCTACCGCGATTGCACTTTCCCACGACATGTTTGATGGCGCCTTGTGTTTAGGTATCTGTGACAAAATCGTTCCCGGTTTGACCATGGGTGCGCTCTCTTTCGGTCAATTACCGATTATTTTCGTTCCTGCTGGCCCAATGACGCCAGGCTTGCCTAATGCGGAAAAAGCCAAAGCTCGCCAATTGTTTGCCGAAGGTAAAGTTGGTCGTAAAGAGCTGTTGGCTGCCGAGAGTGCTTCATACCACAGCGCTGGAACCTGTACCTTCTACGGTACGGCCAACAGTAACCAAATGCTCATGGAAATTATGGGCCTGCATTTGCCCGGTAGTTCCTTCGTAAACCCCTATACTCCGCTACGCGATGCCTTAACGCGTGAAGCGGTACACCAGTTAGCGCGTATCACCACGCCTGAAAACTTCACCCCAATGGCTGAAATTGTTACCGAAAAAACTATCGTGAACGGTATCGTCGGCTTATTGGCAACGGGTGGTTCGACCAACCATGCTATGCACATCGTTGCCATCGCCCGTGCTGCTGGCGTTGTGGTTGATTGGCAAGATCTGAGTGATTTGTCTGATATAATCCCGCTCATGTGCCGTATTTACCCCAATGGTTTGGCCGATGTAAACCGCTTCCAAGCGGTAGGAGGTATGGGCTTCCTGATGCGTGAATTGCGCGCTGCCGGTCTGCTGCATGACGATGTTAAAACCGTTATGGGTTCTGGCGGCTTGACTCCGTACACCAAAGAGCCGTTCCTTGATGGCGATAAGTTGGTTTGGCGTGATGCGCCAGCTGAAAGCCTCGATGATTCAGTATTACGTCCTGCCAATAAGCCCTTTACGCCCGACGGCGGTATGCGTTTATTGAAAGGCAACGTAGGGCGTTCGATTATTAAAGTGTCTGCTGTAAAGATGGAGCATCGTAAAGTGACCGCTCCCGCCGTTGTCTTCCACGCTCAGGAAGAAATGCAAGCGGCGTTTAAGCGCGGTGAACTGGAAAAAGATTTTATTGCTGTGGTGCGCTTCCAAGGGCCTAAAGCCTGCGGCATGCCCGAATTGCACAAGCTCACACCACCGCTGGGTGTACTGCAAGACCGTGGTTTTAAAGTTGCGCTGGTCACTGATGGGCGTATGTCAGGCGCGTCTGGTAAGATTCCGGCAGCGATCCACATGTCTCCAGAGGCATTGGATAACGGCGCGATCGGCTTGATTCAAAATGGCGACATGATTGAGTTAGATGCTGAAGCGGGTACTTTGACCTTGTTGGTGAGCGATGACGAACTAAAAACTCGCCAACATGCTACCGCCGATTTGTCGTCCAGCCACGAAGGTATGGGGCGTGAACTGTTTGCGCCTTTGCGTGCAACTGTCGGTAAAGCTGAAGAAGGCGCGACTGTTTTTAGTTGGTAATGCTGTTCACATAAAATGTATTTAAAGGGAGTTGTCATCCTCGCCAAGTGAGCATGACAACGACTGATATTTAGCTCTACCTAAATCAGTATTCCGCAATAGTTAGAAAGTGTTTGATTAAAAGTATTTACAGGATAACCCTCATGCTTGAAGCCTTTGATTTTGTTCTTTTTGGTGGCGCTGGTGACTTGGCGCTGCGCAAGTTAATTCCGGGTTTATTTCGCGCCCACCGCAACGGCGAACTGCCAGAGGAAACTCGTATTATTCCAACTTTGCGTAACGCGCAAATGGTTTTGGAATACAAAAACAAAGTGCGTGACGCTGCGCAAAAACATCTTAACAAAGATGAGTTTGACGCAGCAGCATGGGATAAATTCGCCACGATTATTTTCCCCGTTTTTATCGATATCTCCAAACTTGATGACAAATGGACTGCCTTAGCCGAGTTGCTGAATAGCGGTGAAAATCGCCAACGCGTATTCTATCTTTCTACGCCACCCTCTGTGTTTAGTGATGCCTGTAAACACTTACATGAGAGTGGTTTGATCACCAAATACGCCCGCGTCGTCGTTGAAAAGCCCCTTGGTTACGATGCAAAAACCGCGGAAGAAATTAACAGCAGCATCGCTGAATATTTTAAAGAAGAAGCTATTTTCCGTATCGATCATTACCTCGGCAAAGAGACGGTACAAAATCTGTTGGCCTTGCGTTTTGCCAATGGCTTTTTCGAGCATATGTGGGATGCCCGCACTATTGATAACGTGCAAATTACTATCTCCGAAACTGTCGGTTTGGAAGGCCGCGCGAGCTTCTATGATGGCGCCGGCGCACTGCGCGATATGGTGCAAAACCATATTCTTCAATTGTTGTGCTTGGTGGCGATGGAGTCACCAAACAAAATGACGGCTGATCGTATCCGTGCCGAAAAATTAAAAGTGTTGGAGAGCTTACGCCCCTTGACGGGCAACACCGTTAAATACAATACGGTGCGTGGCCAATACGTTGCCGGTCAAATGGATGGGCAACAAGTTCCGGGTTATTTGGATGAGTTAGGTCAGCCGAGCAATACTGAGACTTTTGTGGCTATTCGTGCGCATATCGATAACTCGCGTTGGGCTAACGTGCCTTTCTACTTACGCACCGGCAAGCGTATGAAGCAACGTTTCGCAGAGATCGTTATTCAATACAAAGATGTTGCTCACCGTGTTTACCCTGAATCTGCCGGCAACCCTGTGCCAAATCGTTTGGTAATTCGTTTGCAGCCGGAAGAAAGCATTAAGATCATCATGAATTCAAAAGACTTGGGTAAGCATGAAATGCATTTATCCCCTGTCGTATTGAATTTGAATTTTGCAGAAACCTACAAAGATTTCTTTAGTGACGCGTACAAGCGCTTAATGCTGGATGCTGCCTCTAATGACCCGAGTTTGTTTATCCACCGCGCAGAAGTAGACGCTGCTTGGGCTTGGATTGATCCTATCATTGAAGCTTGGCAGCGCCCAGAGAACAAACCTCATGGTTACATGGCAGGTAGTTGGGGGCCAATTGCGTCTGCTCAATTGCTCTCCAGTGATGGCCGTAGCTGGTTCAACCTGCAAGAAGTAGGTTCGGACTCAGAGGAAAACAGCTAATGTTGACAGAGCGTTTGTTTGAAAACCGTCAAGAAATGGTGGCGGCGTTGGAAGCGGAATGCGTTGCTGCGCTCACGCAAGCGATTGAAGACCGTGGCGAAGCGACTTTTATGGTGTCTGGCGGTAGCACTCCAGAGCCCTTGTACAAAAGCTTGAGCAATGTAGATTTAGATTGGGAATCTGTCTACGTAGCCTTGGTTGACGAGCGTTGGGTGGACTTCGAGCACGACAAAAGCAATGAAGCCTTCACCGTAAAACACCTTATTCAGAACAAAGCAGCAGTGGCTAATTTGGTTGGTATGAAAAATACCGCTGCTAGTGCGCAAGAGGGTTTGGCTGATTGTGAAGCGGCTTATCAACAGCTCGCGCAGCCGTTCGACATGACTATCCTCGGTATGGGTAACGACGGCCATACCGCTTCGTTGTTTCCTCGTGCGAATGGCCTTGAAGCAGCCCTGAATCCCGATTCAAATGAACTTTGCGCCGCCATTATTGCCCACCAAAGTGAAGTTACCGGCGCTATCACGGAAAGAATGACCTTGTCGCTAGCGGGTTTATTGCGTTCCAAGACTTTAGTGCTATTAATTACTGGCAATGAAAAATTAGCCGTACTGCGTAAAGCCCAAGCGGGAACTGATATTGCCGAGATGCCGATTCGCGCCGTATTGCAACAGGGTCGCGTACCTGTAGTGGTCTATTGGGCTCCGTAAGTAAAAAATTATTAAATAGGGTGTCGTCATCCTCGCTCAGCGGGGATCCAGCTCTTAGGGTTTTTCGTTAACAGCAAAAACTGGATCCCCGCTGCGCGAGGATGACGAGTCCCTTAAAGAGTGGAATGCTAGTGTTTGATTGGTTTTGACGATTTCTCTGAAAAATTGAAAGTAAGTATTTATCCAAACGAGGAAAACACAGTGGCTTTATCCATAGATCAAATCCTTAAAGTAGCGCCAGTAGTACCCGTAATGGTTGTTGAGCGCATTGAAGACGCCGTACCCTTGGCGAAAGCGCTCTACGCTGGCGGCTTGAAGGTGTTGGAAATTACCCTGCGTACGCCTTGTGCTTTAGATGCAATCACTGCCATGGTCGAAGCCTTGCCGGATGATGCTGTTATTGGTGCTGGCACCATCATCACTCCGAAAGATCTAGAGGCTGCGATCAAAGCCGGTTCCACTTTTTTGGTTAGCCCAGGTACAACACCTGCGTTGATTGAAGCAGCTAAAGGTAACCCAATTCCACTCTTGGCGGGTGTTGCGACACCTACTGAAGCAATGAATTTGTATGTACAAGGTTTCACTCATCAGAAGTTCTTCCCTGCGGAAGCCGCTGGTGGCGTACCTATGCTGAAATCTATTGGTGGCCCATTGCCGCAAATCACTTTCTGTCCAACAGGCGGCATTGATTTAGCGAAAGCACCAAGTTACCTCGCATTACCTAACGTGGCTTGTGTAGGCGGAACCTGGATGGCTCCAAAAGAATTAATGAAAGCTGGGCGCTGGGATGAGATTGAGCGCCTCGCACGCGAAGCAGCCAGCCTGCCGCGCTAATTGAACAACGCCCAGCGGATAAACCTCTGGGCGAAATTATTTTTAAAATGATGAAAAGTGGTTTAACCACGAATGACTTAGGAGCAACAAATGACTATCAGAGTGGCAATTAACGGTTACGGTCGTATCGGTCGCAATGTACTGCGTGCCTTGTATGAATCAGGCAAGCGCGAACAAATTCAAATCGTTGGCATTAACGATTTAGGTGATGCACATTTGAATGCACACCTCACTAAATACGACTCTGTGCACGGTCAATTCAATGGTACCGTGAAATATGAAGGCGACTTCATGTACGTTAATGGCGATGCCATCCGCATTACCGCCGAGCGTGACCCAGCAAAATTGCCATGGGGCGAGTTGAATGTAGATGTGGTTTACGAATGTACCGGTATCTTCACGAGCAAAGAAAAAGCAGGTTTGCATTTGTCTGCCGGCGCTAAAAAAGTGATTATCTCTGCTCCGGGTACTGATGTTGATGCAACCGTAGTGTTCGGTGTGAACGATAAAGTGTTAAAGGCAACTGACACCATTATTTCTAACGCATCTTGCACCACTAACTGCCTTGCTCCAGTTGCTAAAGTGTTGAACGATAATTTCACTATCGTGCAAGGCTCTATGACGACCATTCACTCTTACACCAACGATCAGGTGTTGTCCGACGTTTTCCACAAAGACATCTACCGTGCTCGTTCTGCCACTCAATCTATGATTCCAACCACTACCGGCGCAGCAAAAGCGGTAGGTTTGGTATTGCCAGAATTGAAAGGCAAGTTGGACGGTATTTCTGTTCGCGTTCCAACCATTAACGTATCGTTGGTTGACCTGAACGTATTGGTTGAAAAAGATGTTTCTGTTGATGCAATTAACGCAGCAATGCGTAAAGCGGCGGACACTGAAATGCCCGGCGTGTTGGCCTATGTTGACGAGCCTTTGGTTTCTATCGATTACAACCACAACCCACATTCATCAAACTACGACTCTTTGCAGACCAAAGTGTACGGTAAGTGGGTAAAAGTATTGGCGTGGTACGACAACGAGTGGGGTTTCTCTAATCGTATGTTGGACAACACTCTCGCATTGATGTCTGCTAAATAAAAAAGAGAAATCACCATGTTAAGACGTACTAAAATCGTCAGTACCCTCGGCCCCGCTTCAGAGTCACCCGAGGTTTTGGAGCAGTTGATTCTTGCAGGCGTGAATGTTGTTCGCCTGAACTTTTCACACGGTTCACCGGAAGACCATAAGCGTCGCGCGGAAATGGTTCGCGAGCTGGCCGCCAAGCACAACAAATATGTTGCTGTATTGGGCGACCTGCAAGGCCCAAAAATTCGTGTAGCGCGTTTTGCCCAAGGCAAAATTCACTTAAACGTGGGCGATAAATTTGTATTAGACGCCACCCTCGAACGCGATGCTGGGAATCAGGATCAAGTGGGTATCGACTACAAAGAATTGCCAAACGACTGTAAGGCTGGCGACATGTTGTTACTCGACGACGGCCGTGTAGTATTGAAGGTTGATCGTATCGAGGGTCCACGTATTTACACCACAACTGCAGTTGGTGGTCCTTTGTCGAACAACAAAGGTATCAACCGTCAGGGCGGTGGTTTGACTGCACCAGCATTGACTGAAAAAGATATGGCGGACATTAAAACCGCTGCAGAGATCGATGTAGATTACCTCGCTGTTTCGTTCCCTCGCTCTGCTGAAGATATGAATCTTGCCCGCAAGTTGATGCAAGAGGCTGGTGGCAAAGCCGGTTTGGTTTCTAAAATCGAACGCGCTGAAGCTGTTGCCGACAACGAAACGCTCGATGACATTATCCGTGCATCTGATGCAGTTATGGTTGCGCGTGGTGACTTGGGTGTTGAGATTGGCGATGCCGCTCTGATTGGTGTGCAAAAACGTATTATTGAACGTTCACGTGCATTGAACAAAGTGGTGATCACCGCGACTCAAATGATGGAGTCCATGATCAACAGCCCATTGCCAACTCGTGCGGAAGTGTTCGACGTAGCTAACGCCGTATTGGACGGTACCGACGCAGTAATGTTGTCTGCTGAGACTGCTGCCGGTAGCTACCCGGTGCAAACTGTAGAAGCAATGGTGCGCATTATTTTGGGTGCCGAAGAACATCCCACTGCAAGTTTTGACAAGTACCGTATGGATGAAGCATTTCAATCCATTGACGAGTCTATTGCGTTGGCAGCCATGTTCACTGCCAACCATTTGGACGGTGTGAAAGCGATCATCTGCTTGACTGAATCAGGTAGTACTCCGCGCTTGATGTCACGCGTTGGCTCGCAATTGCCTATATTCGCTTTCTCTCGTCACGTGAGCACGCAACGCAAAGTGGCGCTTTATCGCGGTGTTCATCCCGTTGCGTTCGATACTGCTGGCGGTGTCCCTTGTGCTGAAGACTTTGCACGCGCTATAGATTTGTTGAAGAAAAAAGGCGTTGTGGAAGCAGGTGATTTGGTTATCGTCTCCAACGGTGATACCACCGTATTGGGCGGCACCAATACCATGAAAGTCTTGCGTGTAGTCTAAGTCAATTCTATTTGGCAAACGCAAAAAAACGGCAGCTAGTCTGCCGTTTTTTTATGGCCACTTTTTTAAACTTCGCGATTTTTCTGAACTCCAACTAATAGATTTTTTTGCAACCTGCTTCGCTGAAATGAGCTTATCTATGAATCAATTTTTTCGTCTTGCACTGGCAGGTTTAATCGCAATGGTGTGTTCGCACGTTGTTTATGCGCTTGAAATAAGCGGTGAATGGCAACAAGGCGCGGTGATCATTGGTCATGTTCCAAAAGGCACGCAAGTGGAATACAAAGAGCGCAAGTTGCAGCTTACCGCAGATGGAAAATTTGTCATCGGATTAGGGCGAGATGCGCCAAATAAAGCGATCATCACCGCGATTGCAAATGGAAAAGCTCAGCGGCATAGCTTTACCGTAAAGGCGCGTGAATACAATATCCAGCGCGTTGAGGGCGTTCCCCAGGCAACGGTGGAGCCAAATAAAGAACAGGATGAACGTATCGCACAAGAAGCGGCGTTGGTGTCGCAAGCGCGCAAGGTGGATTTGTCGCTCAATTTCTTCGCACAAAAATTCCAGTGGCCGCTGCTTGGTCCCATTAGCGGTGTTTACGGCAGCCAACGCGTCTACAACGGTATTCCCAAAACGCCGCACTTCGGTGTGGATATTGCCAAGCCCGTCGGTACCTCGGTTAGAGCGCCGGCGGGTGGCGTGGTGACCTTGGTTCACCCCGATATGTTTTTATCAGGCGGGACTCTCATCATCGATCACGGCCACGGCTTATCATCTACCATGATTCACCTCAGCAAAATTCTGGTGAAGGAGGGTGATAAGGTCGAGCAAGGTCAGAATATTGCGCTGGTTGGGCAAACGGGTAGGGCGTCCGGCCCGCATCTGCATTGGGCTATGAACTGGTTTGAGGAGCGCGTAGACCCACAGTTATTAGTTCCTCCCCAGCAATAGTTCCTCCCCAGCAATAGTCCCTATGACCAGCGCTCGCCAACCTTCAGAATAGACGCTGGCGCAGTTCCCCTTTCAGTAGATTTTCCATCGCAAACAACACAAGGTTCCATAAATATCTTCTTGGCATTAGTGATGCATCGAACAAGATGTTGTTCTGGATGCGTAACTCCTCGCAGTCTTGCTTTACATCTGCCCCGGCGTGTCCTAGCTAACGGAACTAAACAATTGTTTTAGCGCAGACTCCGGCGATTTTTGATAAAACTTGATAAGGAAGCCTTAGCTATGAGTATTTCCACAAATACCCTAGACCCCATTTCTCATGATGCCCAAGGCGCTAAAGGCGAACCTAAAACGGCCCAAAACAGTGCTTCTGCTACTGCTTCTTCTGCTCAGCCTACGGCAGCGTTAAATGATACTTCTCTGGTCGAGCGGGAAAAATGGGCAGTAGACGAGGATGCGGTCGCTGGGCACTTGGCAGCGCATTCGGGGCCCGTGGTCGTGGATTTGGATGAAACCTTATATTTACGCAATTCAACCGAAGAGTTCATCGGCTTGGCCACTCCAAAAATCTTGGCGGCCTATTTGCTGCGCTTTCTCGATTTGGTCGCCCCCTGGAGATTTATTGGGGGGCATCACTGCCGAGATAACTGGCGAATCCTGCTGGTGCTGTTTCTCTTTCCCTGGACTTACTTGCGTTGGAAAAAGCACTGCGAAGAGCATGTCCCCAAATTCGTTAACCTAAAATTGCGCGATACCTTGCGTGCGCATTCAAAACATATTGTTATCGCCAGCAACGGTTACGAATTGCTGCTTCGTCCAATGATCAAAGCCTTCAATTTACCCGGCGTAGCGCTGGTGTCTTGTCATTTGCTGCGCTTTAAACACCGTCGTGACGGTAAGCTTACTCTGCTCGATGCGGCTCACGACCGCGAATTCATCGGCAAATCCTTAGTCGTGACCGATTCCTATACCGATGCTCCACTCCTGCGCGTCTGCCAAACCCCCTGCTTAACGGTATGGCGAGATGCGCTCTACAGAAGAGCTTTCGATGGTTCGGTTTATTTGCCCACAGATTATTTGAGCAGGGTGAAGCGTCCGCGGCAAGGCGCTTTAAGAAGCTTGGTTATTTATGATCTTTTGCCGTGGATTTTGGTGGGGCTTTCCATTACGCCCCATATTTTGGATGTTGTCGGCCTTTTTGCCTTGTTTTTATCCATGTGGGCAATTTACGAAGTCGGCTATTTCGATAACGATCAATGCGCGGTTCATTACGAAAGTGATCCAAAATTAACGCCGGAAGCGCAAAACTTTAACGGTCGGTTTTTCCGACTGAAAGCCTGGCTAACCGCTTTGGTCTTGGGGGCAATCGCTGTCGCCTGTATTGACCTGAATGCCTTCCCTCAATTGTTTGCCATTTGGGTGCTCACACTCCTTGCGCTCAATGGCGTTTATTGGATTTACAATCGTATTGATAAGGCCACCCGCATGTGGCTTTACCCTCTACTACAACTTTTCCGTTTCGGCGCGCTGATGACGATACTTCCCATCGCAGCTGTTGCTTACGCCGCAATCTTTGCCCAAGTGTTTTGTAGATGGGTGAAATACATTATTTACCGCCAGCAGCGTTCAGTGTCGGGTGGGGCCAAATGGCCTAAAACGGCAGATCAATCCATTCGCGTGGTTACGTTCCTTGTGCTTGCGTTGCCGCTGGCGATTAAAGGGCAATGGCATGAGCTTTGGGTGCCGGCTTCGGCATGTCTCGTTATTTTTGCGTATGGATTCTGGAAATATGACTGGAAAGCGTTTCGCGATAGCGTTCATCGGTTGGACAAAAGGAGGCTATCAACATAAATAACTAAGCAAGATTGCCCTGGCTTTAACAAATTCCGCTCCTACAACAAAAGACCGGCGCCTTAAAAATAAGGGGCTGGTCCTTCACATCGCTGAATCCAAACTGCCTCAAACTAGGCTATTGAGCCACTATTTTTGACCTAACTCGAATAATCCGTAACCAAATAATGAAAACGGTAGAAAATCAGTCCCATTAACGGTTTGTGGTACCGCCAACTAGAGACATGGCGAGGATCAGCGGTTAAGATACTGCCCCTAGTTTAGCTATAGTCTCGAGCTGATTTATGATTGACAAAAAACTACTCAGCATCCTGGTTTGCCCGGTGAGCAAGGGCGCGCTGGAATACGTTCCAGAGCAGCAGGAATTGATTTGCTGGACAAGCGGTTTGGCTTATCCAATTCGCGATGGTATTCCCGTTATGTTAGAAAACGAGGCCCGCAAGCTAAGTCTTGAAGAAAAAGAAAAGCGCCTCGCACAGAAAGATCAGCCTCAGGCAACTAACGCCCTTTAACTTGTAGTGGAAGATTTATGAAGAGCGCAGAAATACGCGACGCCTACCTCAAATTTTTTGAATCCAAAGGCCACACCATTGTTCCCAGTAGCTCCCTGATTCCCGGTAACGACCCAACGCTGTTGTTCACCAACGCGGGCATGGTGCAATTTAAAGATGTTTTCCTCGGCGGCGACAAACGCCCCTACACACGCGCTACCAGCTCACAACGCTGCGTTCGTGCTGGTGGTAAACACAATGACCTTGAAAACGTAGGTTATACCGCTCGTCATCACACCTTCTTTGAAATGCTCGGTAACTTCAGTTTTGGCGATTATTTTAAGCGTGATGCAATTGTTTATGCGTGGGAATTTTTAACCTCAAAAGATTGGTTAAATATTTCTGCTGACAAGCTCACGGTAACCGTCTACGCATCAGATGACGAAGCCTATGATATCTGGGCAAAAGAAATTGGCGTTCCTACCGAGCGTATTATTCGCATTGGCGACAACAAGGGCGCGCCTTACGCATCAGACAACTTCTGGGCGATGGGTGATACCGGTCCTTGCGGCCCTTGTACCGAAATTTTTTATGATCACGGCGCTGACATTTGGGGTGGCCCACCGGGTTCTCCGGAAGAAGATGGTGATCGCTTTA
Organism: uncultured Cellvibrionaceae bacterium; assembly: GCA_964581625.1. Taxonomy (GTDB): domain Bacteria; phylum Pseudomonadota; class Gammaproteobacteria; order Pseudomonadales; family Cellvibrionaceae; genus Cellvibrio. Next base: position 4,095 of record CAZOPE010000038.1, on the reverse strand, counting down.
TCGAAATTTGGAATAACGTGTTCATGCAATTCAACCGCACGCCGGACGGTGTTTTACATCCGCTGCCCGCGCCTTCTGTTGATACAGGTATGGGGCTTGAGCGTATTTCTGCCGTTATGCAGCACGTTCACTCCAATTATGAAATTGATTTGTTTCAACATCTGCTTAAAGCGGCCGCTGAAGCAACTGGCGCAAGCGACATGGAAAACAAATCTTTGCGCGTAATTGCTGATCATATTCGTTCTTGTTCTTTCCTAGTTTGCGACGGTGTAACGCCTTCTAATGAAGGCCGCGGTTATGTACTGCGTCGCATTATTCGCCGTGCCATTCGCCACGGTCACCAACTTGGACAAAAGCAACCTTTCTTCCACAAACTCGTTAAAGCTTTGGCGGAAGTGATGGGTGATGCCTATCCCGAGCTTGTCAAAAACAAATCACACATTGAACGCGTTTTGCTTGCTGAAGAAGAGCAATTCGAGAAGACCTTGGATAAAGGTATTAGTGTTCTGGAAGATGCGTTGACTAAAATTACCGGCTCTGAAATTCCAGGTCAGGTCGTCTTTACTCTGTACGACACTTACGGATTTCCAGTCGATCTAACCAACGACATCGCCCGCGAAAAAGGCCTCACCATTGACCTCCCAGGGTACGAAGCTGCTATGGATGAGCAACGCAAGCGCGCGCGCGCTGCTGGCTCATTTAAAGTGGATTACACTGCCGCTGGTCTGGATTTACCTGCCAGTGAATTTATGGGTTATAGCTCCTTGGCGGAGCAGGGCAAAGTGGTGGCTTTGTTAAAAGATGGTGCCAAGGTTGAACGCTTAAACGAAGGTGATGATGGTGTTCTCGTGTTAGACCAAACGCCGTTCTATGCGGAGTCGGGCGGCCAAGCTGGCGATACCGGTTATTTAAATGCGGGTGCAACTCATATCGAAGTGCGCGATTGCCACAAGCAAGGCTCAAGCAATTTGCATTTGGTACGTGTGCTTGCGGGTTCAGTTGCTATTGGTGACGATGTGTTAGCAACCGTTGATGCGGGTGTGCGTCAAGCCACGGCATTAAACCATTCTGCAACTCATCTTTTGCATGCTGCCTTGCGTAAAATTTTGGGCGATCACGTTACCCAAAAAGGTTCTTTGGTAGATTCGGAGCGCCTGCGTTTCGACTTTTCTCACTTTGAAGCTATTTCTAACGAACAGCTTAGAGCAATTGAAACCTTAGTAAATGACCAGATTCGCGCGAACTCCGCTGTAGCAACCGAGCTGTGTAACATTGAAGAAGCGAAATCCAAGGGTGCTATGGCATTGTTTGGTGAGAAGTACGGCGACAGCGTTCGCGTATTGACCATGGGCGATGGCTTTTCCATCGAGCTTTGCGGCGGTACGCACGTAAAACGCACGGGGGATATTGGTTTGTTCCGTATTACCTCTGAATCTGGCGTTGCGGCTGGTATCCGTCGCGTTGAGGCAGTCACGGGCTCCGCAGCACTCGCGTTGTTCGATAAAGCTGAAGAGCTGATTGACAATAGCGCGCGCCTACTCAAAGCCAATCGCGATAATTTAGCTGAAAAGCTTGAAAGTCTGGTTTCCCAGAATCGCAAGCTTGAAAAAGAGTTGGCTGCGCTTAAAACCAAGTTAGCTACCGCCGGTAGCGTTGATTTGTTGGGTCAAGCACAAGAAGTCGCCGGAATTAAGGTATTGGTATTGAGTTTGGAGGGTGCTGACTCCAAGTCTCTGCGAGACAGTGTTGATCAGTTTAAAAATAAATTGGGCACCGCTGTGGTTTTATTAGCGGCTGTTGAAGATGGAAAAGTAGCTTTGGTAGCAGGCGTGACTCAAGATGCGACCGCTAAAGTGAAGGCCGGTGACCTGATGCGATTTGTGGCTGAGCAACTAGGCGGAAAGGGCGGTGGGCGTCCCGACATGGCTCAAGGCGGTGGAACAGATGTTTCTGCGCTGGATTCTGCCTTGGCTTCGGTCGTACCTTGGGTCAAATCTCAGCTTGGAGCGTAGTGGTTACTAACAAAAAGTTTGAAATCTGCTCTTTTTCGGTTTTTTCGGGTTAACTTTTATTGAAAACTGGTGTTTAATTGCCCGCCGTTTTGTGACCTGATCGTTACTAATCGGCATGTAATGACGAAGTAGCGTTCACACAAGAAAAGTCCATTGGGAATCTTCTCCAATCGACACAGTCTGTAAAGGATAGGTTGTAATGAGCTTATTAGTTCAAAAATATGGTGGCACCTCGGTAGGTTCCATTGAGCGCATTGAGCAGGTTGCGGATAAAGTTGCCAGCTTCCGTGCTCAAGGCCACGACATGGTTGTTGTGCTTTCCGCAATGAGTGGTGAGACCAACCGTCTTATCGGGTTGGCTAATCAAATTCAAGCCACTCCGGACCCCCGCGAGTTGGATGTGTTAGTGTCTACTGGCGAACAAGTCACTATCGCATTGTTGTGTATGGCACTTAAAAAGCGCGGTGTGGATTCCCGTTCATACACCGGCGGTCAAGTTCGTATTATGACCGACAGTTCGTTTACCAAAGCGCGCATCCAGTCCATTGATGAAGCGAATATGCGCGCAGACCTTGATGCAGGTCGAGTGGTAGTTGTTGCAGGTTTCCAAGGTGTTGACGAAGACGGCAACATCACTACTTTGGGCCGTGGTGGTTCAGATACTACCGGTGTAGCGCTCGCTGCAGCACTAAAAGCTGACGAATGCCAGATTTATACTGATGTGGATGGTGTATACACCACAGATCCACGCGTTGTTGAGCGCGCCCGTCGCCTCGAAAAAATTACCTTTGAAGAGATGCTGGAAATGGCCAGTCAGGGCTCTAAAGTACTGCAAATTCGCTCCGTTGAATTTGCGGGAAAATACAAAGTGCCGCTACGCGTACTCCACAGCTTTAAAGAAGGTCCTGGAACCCTTATTACCCTCGATGAGGAAGATTCAACTATGGAACAACCTATTGTTTCCGGTATTGCTTTTAACCGTGACGAAGCCAAAGTAACCGTTTCTGGCGTACCCGATGTACCTGGCGTAGCATCAAAAATTCTTGCACCAATCGGTGCAGCAAACATCGAAATTGATGTAATCGTGCAAAACGTGTCAGCAGACAACACGACTGACCTGACGTTTACCGTGCACAAAAATGATATGCAGAAAGCCGTGTCAGTCCTTGAAGGCGTTGCTAAAGAAATAGGCGCGCGCGAAGTTCGTAGTGATGATAAGGTGGCGAAAGTTTCTATCGTGGGTGTAGGTATGCGTTCGCATGCGGGCGTTGCCTCCAAGATGTTTACTGCTTTGGCAGCTGATAACATCAACATCCAAATGATCACCACTTCTGAAATCAAGATTTCGGTGATCATAGATGAGCGTTACTTAGAGTTGGCTGTGCGCAGTTTGCACACCGCTTTTGGTTTGGATGCCGAACCAACAGAGAGCCGTGTGAGGGGCTAGGCTCAAACATCTGTTGGTTTAGTTATGGTAGTAAGGCTTCGGTTGCGAAGGTTACCGGAGAAAAATATGCGGGGTTTCTTCCTTTTCGCGAAAAGTAGTCAATACTTACTAAGCCCAAGGTGACAATGCTTTGGCCGCGACAAGGGTTAGTCGAGAGGCGGTGGTGGGCAGGAGCCCTAAGTCGTTCTCTTACAGGATGAGTGAAGGAGATTGAAATGTTAATTTTAACTCGCCGTATTGGTGAAACTTTGATGGTTGGTGATGAAGTCACTGTGACCGTCCTTGGTGTAAAGGGTAACCAAGTACGTATCGGTGTTAATGCGCCAAAAGACATCGCCGTTCATCGCGAGGAAATTTATCAACGTATTCAGCGTGAAAAGCAAAATTCGGACGATCAAAACTCGTTTTAATTTTTTCCTGCCTCGCCGATTGCTGCATTAAATTTTCGTGTGAACGTCTCGCGGTAGATGGCTTGACCACTACCGCGCAGATTCCCGCCTGTTTTTTACAACGCTTACTTTTCAATCAAACTCTTTGTCTTTAATTCTCCGTTGATTAAAAATCTCTTTGTCTTCGTTATTAATTGCGTTTAAGTCTTTGATTTTTTTTGAAGTATGATATTATGCCGCTCCTACT
>CAZOPE010000037.1:0-42246 GCA_964581625.1 uncultured Cellvibrionaceae bacterium | reverse complement strand
ACAAGTTATGTTTCGTTTGTGAAATCTTTAGTTGCATGCATAAAAAATAATAAATTTGATCTTGTACATTCGCATGGGTTCTCTGCCTCTTTATTTGCACATACGTTTTTAGTGTTTAAACAATTGCCTCATGTGATGACGGCGCACGATGTGTTTCTGCCAAGTACTTTTTCAGGAAAGCTGGGGTTTCTAAAGCGAAGCGTTATGAACTGGCTCTTGGCAAGCGTGACTAGGGTATTGTCTGTTTCCGAGGATGCTCGCCAGAATATTTTTGAATATTTCCCGCGCTTAAATAAGGCTCAGGTCTATAACATTACAAATGGTGTAGACACAACATTTTTTCAGGCAGGTGTGGCAAGAAATTTACGTGAAGAAATCGGTGTTGACGAGAGCCGCCCCTTAATTGGTTTTTTTGGCAGGTTTATGGCGCAGAAAGGGTTTCGCCAAATAATAACGGCCATTGAAATTTTAGCTAAAAAAAATGTAGGCACAGTCAAACCTCTTGTGGTGACTTTTGGGTGGGGTGGGTTTATTCGGGAGGATTTTTCTCTCATTGAGCAAAAAGGGTTATCTGATTATTTTGTTCAGTTGCCTGGCACCAATGATATGCCTGCTGCGATTAAAGGTGTTGATTTGGTTGTTATGCCGTCGCGCTGGGAAGCATGCCCTTTATTGCCCATGGAAGTGCTAAGTGCGGGTGTACCCATGGTGGGCACTAATTGTGTTGGCTTGCGAGAAGTATTGTCTAACACGCCTGCAAAAGTCATTGAGGTTGGAGATGCTGCGGCTTTAGCGGACGCTATCGTAGACATAATTTCATCGGACAAGAGCGCGTTTGTTGCTTATCAGCCTGTTGCTGTAGAGCGTTATAGTGCTGTTGAACATTCAAAGCAACTTTACAATTTTTATACGAGTTTGGTACCGGAATCCAACCATGATTAAGCGTTTGGCGTTAAATACAGCATCCAATATGGGCACATTGGTTATCAAGCTTGCCATTACATTTGTGATGACGCCTATCTTGATCAAAAACCTTGGTCATTACGACTACGGTGTTTGGGAAATGATTGGCGGCATTATTGGCTACATGGGAATGCTTGATTTGGGTATTAGGCCCGCTGTTAGTCGGTTTGCGGCTAGATATATTGCGTTGAAAGACGAAGCAGCGCTACGCATTCTTTATTCTACGGCGTGGTTTTTCTTATTGGTTGTAGGTTTTTTAATTGCAATTATTTTAACCTGTTGGGGAATTTTTTTCCCCGAGCTTATAGCGGAGCACTCCACGGATACGCAGCGCTATACATTACTTTTGCTCATACTAGCCGCGCAACTGCTCATTACATTTCCGTCATACACAACGGAAAGCTTCATGGAGAGTTATCAGGAATACTATTTAAAAAATAACATTACCATTATTAATTCATTTATTGGTTTTGCCGCTATTTACTATTACATGACCCCGTCCAATGCGTTGGTTCTGCTGGCCGGTGTTAATGCATTAGGTGTTTGCACCAAATATGTGTTTCTTGTTTGGTATATGCAATATCGACGTCCATTTTTACGCATAAAAGCTGCTTATCTTTCTTTCGTCCAGCTGAAAGAATTACTGAGATTTAGCATTAAAACGGTCATTCAAGGTATATCAACTCGCATGGAAAACTCTACCGATGCGATAGTGATCGGTACAATTCTTGGGCCTGCACTGGTGCCTTTGTATAGCGTGCCCGCCAATTTGCTCAATCACATTCGTGGTATATGTGTAACCTTAACCCATGTGTTCATGCCTTACCTTAGCGGCTTAAGTGCTACCAATGACCATGAAAAAATAAAAGGTGTTTATTTATCGGGAAGTAAACTAGTGGTTTCGTTGACCCTTCTTTTAACGGTGGGCGCGGTTACGTTGGGGGAAGATTTTTTGCGGCTTTGGGTTGGTTCAGAAATTGCAAGTTCAGCTAGCGGGTTTCTACTGATTATTGCCGCATTTACTGTGTTGCCATTGTTGAATCCTCTTTCCAGCCGTTACCTCACAGCGATTGATAAACACGGTTTTTTTGCAAAATGGCAGCCTGTTGTTGCTGTATCAAATTTAGTGGTAAGCGTCATACTCATTTACCCAATGGGTATTGCGGGTGTGGCCTTGGGTTCGCTAATCCCTGCTTTGGTTTTTCAGCCGATTGTTCTTCATGTATGTTGTAAAGAGTTACAAATCAGCATGTGGTCTTATGTATCTCACGTGCTTTTGCCTTGGGTTATACCCTGTGCAGGTATGATCGCCGCAATTCACTTCTTGAGTAAGTATATTGTGATTGAAGGTTATATTCCGTTTTTAGAGGTGGCTATTGCGGGTTCGATAATTTTCATGATTCTTTCCTATATTTTTGCGTTTAACGCAAATGAAAAAAATATGCTGCTCAACTTAATACGTCGTAAGAAAATAGATATCGGGGAGTAGTTATGTGTGGTTTCGCAGGGCTGGCTCTCGGTATTGGCGCAGAGCAAGCGGTAGACAGAAATTTATTACGAGAGATGGGCCTTAAGATTGAGCGACGTGGGCCAGATGCGCAAGGTGTGTGGGCTGATGATCAGCTTGCTGTTGGATTGGTGCATCAGCGTTTAGCGATTCAAGATCTCTCTCCCCTTGGTGCGCAACCTATGGTGTCTGCGTCTGGGCGCTATACGATTGCGTTCAATGGGGAGATTTACAATTTTAAACGCTTGAAAGCCGAGCTCGCGGAAAAGCATCACTGTTTTAAAGGTGGCTCAGATACAGAAGTCATTCTTGCTGCAGTTGAAGAATGGGGCTTAGAGCAAGCACTACTTAAATTTACAGGTATGTTTGCAATTAGCTTGGTGGATCACCAAGAGCGAAAGTTATGGCTTATTCGCGATCGATTGGGCGAGAAACCACTTTACTACTCTCAGACAAATGGAAAGTTGGTATTCGCGTCTGAACTTAAGGCTTTAATGATATGCCCATTCTTTGCGAAGGAAATTGAGCCAGGCGCTGTAGCGCTACTCATGCGCCACAACTATATTCCGGCCCCTTGGAGCATATTTAAAAATACCTTTAAGTTGGAGCCTGCGCATTCTCTCTGCTTTGATCTCACCAATTTGTCGTCGAGCCCTGTTAAAAAACGCTATTGGAAACCTGATCTCGCTTGGGATAAATCACTCGATGCAGATGGTTTGCACGAACAACTTTTTCCTTTGTTAACGAGCGTAATCTCGGATCAAATGATTTCAGATGCGCCGTTAGGGGCATTTTTATCCGGTGGTATAGATTCCTCAACAATCGTAGCGCTTATGCAGCAGCAGGCAAAGCAGCCTGTAAAAACCTTTTCAGTGGGTTTTAATGTAGATGGCTTTAATGAAGCTGAGCACGCGAAAGCCGTTGCCAAGCATTTGGGAACCGAGCATACCGAATTTTATGTTGAACCGCAGGATGCCCTAAAGTTAATACCCAGTTTGCCTGAATTTTATGATGAGCCCTTTGCAGACTCCTCTCAAATCCCTACCTACATCGTAAGTCAAATGACGCGCCAAAAAGTAACGGTTGCACTGTCTGGCGATGGGGGCGACGAACTTTTTGCGGGCTATAGTCGTTATGCGACCTATGCGCGAGCTTTCGCAAATCGACGTAGCGGCATCAATCACAAAATGATGAATATGCTTGGGCCTAACGCGGCTGCATCAATAACTCGTTTGCTTAAACCTAATCAGCGTTCGCTCGACAAAGAGTTGTTACTTGAAAAAGTACTGCGCTACAAGCTCGCGTTTAATGCTGACAGAGCAGATCAGTTTTATAAAAATCAAATCAGTTATTGGTTGAACCCAGAGCAATATGTTAATTGCTCCAATCCTTTGCAATACGCACTTGATGAATGCGTAGTGCGTGAGGATGCGATATCCACCTTTCAATGGTGCGACATCAACTCTTATTTGCCAGACGATATTTTGGTGAAAGTAGATCGTGCTGCCATGGCAAACAGTTTGGAAACTCGTGTTCCGCTATTGGATCATCGTCTTGTTGAGCTATCGCTAAAAGTACCTACACATATTAATGTTCAACATGGTGTAACAAAGCAGCCATTGCGCAGAATTCTTTATCAATTTGTGCCGCGTGAGTTAGTAGATAGGCCTAAGCAAGGTTTCGCGGTGCCCAAGGCACAGTGGCTCAGGAATGAATTAAGAGAATGGGCCGATGATTTACTTTCAGAGGATTCGCTCAACCGTTCCGGTATTTTCTGCACTAAGCTTATTCGTCAGAAATGGTTAGCACATCTATATACCGAGCATGATTATTCATTTCACTTGTGGTCGGTGCTCATGTTCCAAAGTTGGTACAAAAAATACTGTTAAGGCAATTTATGCATTCTTCTAAAAAGAGAGTTTATATATTAGACGCACAATCGCTCACTGCGCTGACAACTGCACGCGCAATTCAAGGTGAGTACGATTGTGTAGGTATATATTTGAAAGGATGCGAAAGCTACTCTTCTATACTCTCAAAAGTATGGAATGAACTTATTCCTGTTTCTGACTTGAGCGCGGAGACCGTGAATCTATTGATCGTTTTAGCTGAAGATCATACACAACGATTTGGCGAAAAGCCGCTGCTGCTCACGGCAACTGATGATGGCGTTTTATTTTTGTCAGAGAATGAAAAAGCACTATCGGCTTTTTATTCGATTCCAATACCAGAGCAAAAAGCTGTTAATACGTTAATGGATAAAAGCTTGTTTTACCAATGGGCGGAAGAGCACCAGCTCCCTATCATCAATACACGCTTGTGTGAAACTCAAATTGATTTGATTCAATCTATTAAGACCTTCCCATTACCTTTTATTTTGAAGCCAAAAGTGAGAATGCATTTGTGGAACTTACGATTTCCACAAGAAAAAATTATCACGATCACCACTGAAGACCAACGAGAAAAGCTGCTTGCCGACCGGATTAACCTGTTCAGTGAAATGGGCGGGATGATTATTCAAAAGCTAATTCCTGGCGGGGATGAAAATATTTATTTTGTGTTAGTCGCTTTTGACATGAATGGTAATCTCAAAGGGTCATTTGCTGGGCAAAAACTTGCGCAGTGGCCGCCGAGAGGAGGCTCCACGCTTGTGTGTGTGGCAAGTAAGAATCCCGTGCTCACCACATTAGCGAATGAAATGTTCGCGTTATTGCCTATGAAGGGATTAGCTTCGGTTGAGTATAAGCAATGTAGTGAAACGGGAAATTTCTACATTATTGAGCCGACCGTAGGCAGATGTGATCATCAGTCTCTAATTGCTGAGTATTGTAATTACCATTTAGTGCTTGCTCTGGTTGATTCTGTTTTGAATCCCACTGCGAACAAAATAACTAAACACACTGAGGTCAAAAGGATTTGGATTGATGAGATATCGTTCGTAAGACTCTTAAGATCAGATATCAAGTTGGCACTCCATGTTATCTCTTTAATGGGCTACATAAATCTTTGGCGATTAAGACCTTTGCTGTTTCGAATGTTTGATGCTAAACCTTTTGTAAAGTCGTTATCTAATTTGTTAGGGCTTGGAAAAAAATAGTTTTCGCTTTTCACAGTTTAACTACAACATATTGATATATTGCATGAGCGCGCTCCCTAAATGGTTGTAAATGGCTTTCAATACCGACGAATCAGCAAAGAAGAGTTCGATTCGGCCGAGTCGCAATGGAATGACTTGCTTATGGCGAGTGATGCGAACCCATTATTTATGTCGTGGGAATGGATTCATGGCTGGTGGGTAACGTGGGCTGCGTCCTTAGGCATTGAGTTGCACATATACTTTATTTACCTCAATGAGCGGCTTGTGGGAATTTTACCCCTGTACAGTTTTAATCGCCGCTTCTGGTTCTTCAAAGAATTTCACTTTATAGGGAATGCTTGGGGCCGTGCACCAACTGTCAGGTCAGAATACATAGGGCCAATATTTACGAAGCCTTTAAGGGATGAACTGAACAAATCATTTTTTTCTTGGATTGGAAAGCACGGTCCCCTGCATAGCTTTATTGTTGCCGATTGTATTAATTATGATTTCGCACCCCAAAATGTTGCCATAAGAAAGGTGGATCATGGATATTGGTTGGGGTGCTCCGGGGATTTCGAACAGTATAAAAGTAGTTTAGGTGCTGCTGTTCGCCTTAAAGTGTTCAATCGTGTTGATTATCTTCTTTCTAAATACAGTGAGATCGAATTCGGAATCTATGATTTAAATGAGTTAGATCTAGATAATTTCTTTAATCAACTGAATGAATTTCATTTGGTGCGTTGGGGCAAGGTATGCTTCGATAAAAATGCGGTCGATTTTCATAAGCGACTCATTAGAAGTATGGATAAATCTATACCCGTATTAAGTTATATTGTGATTAATAAGCAGCTGGTATCACTTTCATACAATATTAAATCTGGCGATGTTTTGTATAACATTCAGTCTGGTTATATAGAAGCCTATGATAAGAAAGTAGCTTTAGGCGCTTTACATTTTGGATATTTAATAAAGTACGCTTTCCATAATAGTGATATTAGAAAACTGGATTTTCTGGCCGGCAGAGGCAAGCGCAGCAATTACAAAGCTAGCTTTCGCGGCAGCGAAGTAAAGTTCCACACCGTTGAAATATTTGCTTCAGCGCTGGTTGGCAGAACTTATAAATGTTGGATAAAAATTCGATCAAAAATTTCTTCTTGGAGACTGAAATGGAAAACCCCATAGTGTCGGTAATAATGCCCACATTTAATCGTGAGGTTTTGTTAATTGAGGCTGTGGACAGTGTATTGCGGCAATCATACAAGTATTGGGAGTTGATTATTGTTGACGATGGGTCTGTTGATAATACGGCTTCGGTGATTAAAAGCCGTTATGGTCATGAGCCACGCATAAAATATATCAGCCAGCCAAACCAAGGGCAGAGTGTTGCAAGAAATAATGGCGTTGAAGCTTCAACAGGCGAATATGTCGCTTTTCTCGATTCAGACAATGTGTGGGAGCCGCATAGGCTACAAGAAGGCGTTGCTGTATTGATAGAAAACCCCAATGTTGGCCTATGTTATGCAGATGTAATTTATATTGATGCTCAGGGCGATGAGCTTCATCGTGTCAATATGCCCAGGTACAGTGGGCTGGTTTTTCCGAAACTGATTGTTGATAACTTTGTTTCCATGAATACAGTTATGGTTAGAAGGGCGGTTTTGCCCTCCATGAGACCATTCAACCAAAGCAATCGTCTGGATGAGGATTATGAGCTGTGGTTGGATATGTCAGTTAAAAACGAATATTGTTATATTCCGCAATATTTAGCTCGGTATCGCATTGAAGGTGAGAGAATTTCTAACAATTTTATGATTCGCTTAGACGCGAATGAAAATACTGTTAAGAAAATTATTGCTAAATACGGTGTGAATATTAATGATTTGGAACTTAGAAAGGGGTTAAGCCGACATTATTTGCGCCGTGCTTCGATAATTGGCCGGCACGGAAGTTTAGTTGAGTCACTGCGATCGATTAAAACGGCAATGCAATTCGATTTTTTTTCTCGAGCGCATTTTTTGCTGGTTATACGCATTATGTTAAGGAAGTTGCGACTTATTAATTAAATGGCCACTCTATGACGAAAATCGTTATTCTGTATTCTTCAGCGGGTTATGGTCTTGAGAAAGATGCAAACATCCTTCGGGCTTCGTTTGTGCGTGCAAATTATGACGTAGAACTAAAAGGCGTATCGCAGACCGACATTGTCTCAGATTCCTACCTAGAGGATCTGGTTGTAAAGGTGTTATTTAGATTTAATATTATTTATTTTTGGAAGAAAATTCTGGGTTTAATTGTTAAAAAATCTGCAACAATTTATCTCCATTTAGAAAATATTCACTACAAAGAGTTGTACCGTAACGCAAGGCATGTGCTGATACCAAACCAAGAATGGTTTCGTATCAGCGGAATTTCGCTCCTGCCATGTATTAGTCAGGTATGGTGTAAAACTCATTTGGCTCATTCTATATTTAGTGAGCTTGGTGTAAGCGCTCACTATGTCGGATTTTCGCCGGGCGACACTGAATCGCATGAATGCTGTGTGCCCTTAAAAAATGAATTTTTTTCCCGCATTGGACGTAGCGCATATCGGGGCGCAGATATATTGGTCTCAATTTGGATGTTGCATCCTGAATGGCCAACGCTAAATTTGGTTATTGATTCTTCTCGCAGACCTGCGTCCTGCCCGCCCAATGTAAATTACGTTAATGAATTTGCGGCGGTGGAAGATTATCACGCTTATGCAAACCAATTTGCTTTTCACATTTATGCAACTGAAACAGAGGGATTTGGCCATTCTATATATGAAGGTATGCGAGCTGGCGCATTAACACTGCTGACCGACGCGCCCCCAATGAATGAAATGGTAAGAGAGGATAGTGTTATTCTTATTCCTTCCGCATATTGTGGTCACAAAGGCTTGTCCCCAAGGTTTGCTATAACACGAGATGGTTTGGAGAGGGCTGTAAACAGTGCGCTCGGCCTGTCGGAAGGTGCGCGTGCTGATATTTCCTTGAGCGCTAAAAATCTTGTTAAAAAAATGGATGAAGATTTTCAAAAAAAACTACATGAGATGTTGCAACATGTAGTTCAAGAGTAAACCTAGCCTTGGTATTGATGGGCTCTTAAGTGTTTTTTGAGGGATGCGAAAAAGAGTTCTTCTTCACAATTGTTGTTAAAAGCGCACTACTTACTCGATGCCATCTTCTTGTGTTATTTAAAGAGCGGCATCCGACCTGATTCTTCAGAAACTACATCTTTTATTTAAGCAGGCTACCCGAATAATGTGCTTCGGGCAGCTTGCTTTTGGTTGATTTTAAATACAGGTAAAGGCGTTATTGCCGTTAAATTTGAAGTACTTGTGCATCGATTAGGTTATTTGGTGTAATGGAAATTTATTCCCATATTTTTTTAAACAAAGGAATGAGTATACGATTTCCTGTTTCGCTCAAATGATCATCGTCGTAATAGAGTGATCTACCGTCTTTCGAGCCGGCGCAATATAGGTTATCGCAAAGATAGGGTACTGGATCTAATATTGTGGCGCCGCACTGCTCGGCAGCCGTTGCGATAATTTTCTTACTGGTGTTATGCCTCGCGTTGTAATCCTCTAGGGTAATTTTTATTTCAGTGTCGGTATTTCCAAACATTTTATTTCGAATGATTTCTTTTGGAACATTTATACCCATTTCAGGTATGGGGTTGAGAATAAATACTTTCCGTTGTTTTGATAGATCACAAATTGTGCGTGAATAGGTTTCTTCAAACGTTTTTGCGAAGTTTGAGTCTAAGCTCGACACCCCGTTTATATAACTAATAACTTTATGTCCATCTTCGTTAGGACCTTGCAATGATGCTGTTGTACGGTTTACAACGAGAACCGGTATGTTCGGATATTGATCTTGAAGTAGGTGAATAATTTTCTCGTTGTATATGTTACATGCGGGGAAAAAAGAGCTGCTGAGTTTTTCCATTAACATGCATCCATCCGCGCCTAAATAGAGCGCACCACCCTTACCGGTAGGAATTGAATCTGCAATAGCAGTAATTGTCGCATTTGCGTGGCTATCGCCTATTACGATCAAGCCAACACTTTGCGTATCTTGCCCGAAAATGCATTTGGGCGAGGTTGGGTTTTTACTTACGGTTACGTTGCACTCGCCTCTTCGCGGGTTTTGATTGTACCTTTCGTAATCTGCGGCAACAATTGTTGGATCGAGCCTTTCGGGTATACCTTGTTTATGAACTACGAGAAGTCCGATCACGGCTGCAATTAGTGCTGTGGAGGCGAATAAGCTAAACGGGAAAAATAAATTTTTATGGCCTTTGCCCCAGTTCCGAGTGGTCTTCTCAATACAATAAAAGGACAAGGTGGCAAGCAGTATGGAAGCGCTAAGTGCTAGTAAAATCCAAAGGTCACTTTTTTCTTTTCCAAAATAAAAAAGTGTTACGCATATTGGCCAGTGCCATAAGTATAGGGAGTAAGAAATACGGCCAAGAAATTGCATTGTAGAGTTGCTTGTTACTATCGATTTGTTGTTCGCGGCATAGATAATTAAGGAAGCTCCGAGAACTGGGATTATTGCGAGCCATCCAGGCCACTTTAACCGCTCGTTGAGAAAGTAAATTCCAATAGCAATAAGTAGCAGACCTGCAGCTTCAGTGTGTTTTGCATATTTCTTGTCGATAGAGCTTGGGAAGAAGAAAATTAGACCTCCAGCCATCATTTCCCAGGCTCTAGTGGGTAATAAATAGAAGCCAGCATCAAGCCACCTGATGGGCAACAGTGCGGAGAGCGCAAATGAAATAAGCGCCCCTGCAAAAATTAACCATTTAATGGATTTTGCGGGGAAAAGACGGATTAACGTGAGAATAAGAATTGGATAGATTATGTAAAACTGCCACTCTACTGAGAGTGACCAGGTATGCAGCAACCATTTCTCGTGTGCACCAGAATCAAAATAACCAGCCTCTCTCCAAAACTGAATATTCGATGTAAAAGTTGAAGCGGAGGCGACATGAGAGCCCAAGGTTTTATATTCTGTAGGCGGTAGAATAAATGACAATACTGCCAGTAACGACGCACATAAGAATAGTAGTGCGGGAACAATTCTTTGTGCTCGCGCCAAATAAAACTGTGAAATGGAAAATTGATTTTTGTTTATTTTAGTGATGATTATTCCGGTCATTAAATATCCGGATATAACGAAGAAAATATCAACACCTGAGAAGCCCCCGCCAAAACCCAACACACCAAAATGGTATAAAACAACGGCAATGACAGCGATTGCTCGCAATCCATTTATATCTTGTCTAAATTCCAACGAGTTGCTCCACTGTAAAACGATGAAAGGTATACGCAGTTAACAAAACAATAAACCATAAAAAAAGCCCAGCTAAGCTGGGCTTTTTTTGACACTAGCTTCGATTAAGCTTTGAGGCGACGAGCACCAGCCAAGCCCAACAAACCTAAGCCCATCAACAAGAGTGCAGAGGGTTCTGGAACATTTTTCACGTTCAAACCGATAATCAAGTCATCGTGGTTGTCATCGTCTTTAGTCCAACCGGTATCATCAAGGAACAAAATTGCATCGTAAGCAACACCTTTAAAGGTGGTGTTCAAGGCTACAGCAAAGTTGTAGTTTTTTGGACCTGAAGGCAAATTAGCACCGTTTTGAGAAACAAAATTACCGTTTGAGGTAAATGAGTTGTAACCAAATGGGCCGAGAGCGGTAGTGAAAAATTTGAAGTCAATTGCTTGACCGGCGGTGTAAGTTTGCACAGTGTTAATCACAACATTTGTGTTGGTAGTGTTGTTGATCACTTGGCTGTTAGCTTGGAAGTTGTTTTCCCAGCCTGACTCAGCACCCAAGAATTTATAGGTGAGAGCAAGTTGGCTGTTAGTAGTTGCCAACACGTTGCCACCGATACTGTACTGAAGACCAGCAACAAGGCTTGGGTCTTTGTACAGAGCTGGGGTAGCTTCGTACTTGTTGTCTACCGGAACGGTTGTGATAGTACCGCCAGAGATAGAGATCAAACCAGCGCTGGCGCTGATTGAGCTAACAGCAAGAGCTGCTGCAGCTACAAATTTTACTAATTTCATGATTTTCATCCTTTAAAGGGTTTGATAGTTGATTAAAGTAGACTTCGCCACGGCAACACATAATGCATGCTTGGTGCCAACTATATTTTTTCCTTTAAATTCAAACAGCTGTGGTGATGTGTGATCTGTGTCACGTTTGTGGGTGTAAAGAAATTCGACTCACATGAAGGATCAGGATTGATGCTCCAGTATTGCCGAGTTGGCTGATACTGGAGCTGGGGGGCTTCATTTGCGGTGTTTAATGCGGAGTGATAGGAATAAAGCGGCTGTATGCGCCATTTGTATCTACAGTGGCTATCTCAAAGTAGGCGTTGCTCGGGACGTCTGGAAGTGATTTGGTGAGAAGTGGTGACGTCACCAATGTAATTGTAAAGGCCGTTTCATTGGGGAGCTTGTAGCGAATTTCATAGCGAGCAATCTCATGCTCAAACATGTCTACGCCGTTTTCGCGGAAAAGTGGGCGTTGCCATTGGAGAAGGACACCCAAAGTGGCTGCAGAACTGCTGGATTTGCTGCTCTGAGTGGAGCTAGTAGATTTGCTGCTCTGGGCGGACCCGCTCGATTTGCTGCTTTGAGTAGAGCTGCCATTGGATGATGTTGATGAGCTTGAGGTACTGATAGCAGAGCTGGTGCCAATTGACGTAGCACTGCTAGCGACGCTGCTGGATACGTTGACGCTACTTGCTGAGCTGTTGGTTGGGATATTGCCAGCCGGCGTTGTTGCTGAAATAGGCGTGATTTTCGACCAGTTTCCAACGGCGTCTCCAGCGCTTATGCCGTATTCGTAGGTTCTTGAGGCTGCCACTGTATAGTCTGCGAAGTAACTATCGAAGGCTTCTGTTTCGGCTATCTGAATTCCATCGCGGTACACCTTATAGCCTGCAATACCCACGTTGTCAGACGATTGTTCCCAGCTGAGAAATATAACGTCGTTGAACGTCGAAACCACCGTTAATTTGGCTGGTTGCGCTGGTGGAGTGATGTCTCCACCCGAGGTTGCTCTTGAAGAGCTGGAGCTCTTGGATGATGCGGCACTGCTGATCACAGCCTGACTGCTGTTGCTTAGAGATGATTGCGGTTTGGTGTTGGGGTTGTTGGAGGTGAATCCTCCGTCGGAGTCAGTGCCTCCGCCTGCTCCACCGCCACAAGCGCTAAGCATGCCGACAGTGAGCGAAAAGAGAATGGCGGATCTCAAGGGCTTTGATAGTGTCATTGGTAAACCTACAGCATTGTTCGACATTAGAAGCAATTGGTCTGAGCTAGGCTGACCACGATTCTTGTTATGTTTAGCACTCTTTTGTGCGTTTCACCGGGTTTTTTAGGGCAAAGTTGCAATTTAGCGAAGGGTTTCGCGGATAGTGTGATGCGTGGTTTTGCCGAATAGGTAAGGTTATAGCATATTTTGTTATAAGTGTATTTAGGTGCCTTTGAATTATTTTATTTTTTGTTGATTAATCTTCGTCTGAGGTGCTGCCGTTAATTTGCATGTCGTATTTTTTGACAAGGTCATAGAAAGTTGGGCGCGTAATGCCTAAGAGTTTTGCGGCTGCAGATACATTGTAATCGGCCATGCTCAACGCTCTAAGAATGGCGCTTTTTTCTGCTTCTTGGCGAACATGACGGAGGTTGAGTGAGAGTTCGCCGGCTTCTGCTAATCCCAAATCCTCCCGGGTGATGTATTTGCCTTCGGCCAT
Source organism: uncultured Cellvibrionaceae bacterium (assembly GCA_964581625.1). Taxonomy (GTDB): domain Bacteria; phylum Pseudomonadota; class Gammaproteobacteria; order Pseudomonadales; family Cellvibrionaceae; genus Cellvibrio. The sequence goes on along the minus strand of CAZOPE010000037.1, from coordinate 28,900 downwards.
AATAACTGCGCGTTTAACTTTATTTTCCATCTCGCGAATGTTCCCTGGCCAGTTGTACCCCTCAATTGCCTCAATCGCATCTGGTGTAAAACCTGTAACGTTTTGACTGTGTTCCTTAGCAAATTTTAATTGAAAGTGGCGGGCTAATAGTGCTTTGTCTCCTTGGCGGTCACGTAACGGTGGAATGTTTACCGTCATTTCGCAGATTCGATAGAACAAATCTTCGCGAAAACTGCCCTCACGAGACATCTTTTCCAAGTCTTTGTTAGTTGCGCAAATGACTCGCACATCTACCGGAATTTCACTGCGGCCACCAACGCGCTCAATTACACGCTCTTGTAAGAAGCGCAGTAACTTCGCTTGCAGATTCAATGGCATATCGCCGATTTCATCCAGGAATAGTGTACCTTCGTTGGCGGTTTCCACTTTGCCGAGGGTTAGCTTGTTGGCTCCAGTGAATGCGCCTTTTTCATAGCCAAACAGCTCGCTTTCAATCAGATTTTCTGGCACTGCGGCGCAGTTGATCGCCACAAAACGCTTGTTTTTACGCGGGCTGAGTTGGTGAATGGCGCGAGCCATGACTTCTTTGCCTGTACCGCTCTCACCTAAAAGAGTGCAGGTCACGGTGGTGGGGGAGATCTTTTCAAGCTGGCGGCAAATTTTCAGCATTTGCGGGTCATTGCTGATCAAGCCTTCGAGCGGGGCTTGGTTGGTAATGGTGAGGCGACGATTGTCGGCTTCAAGGTCAAAAATATGAAAGGCGCGCTGAACAATAAGGTCGAGTGTATTGGGGTCAACCGGCTTGTGGTAGAAATCGTATGCGCCCATGCCAACGGCGCGTATGGCATTTTCGTGGTCTGTCTTACCGGTCATTACAATAATTTTGCTGGATGGCGCTATTCGCAAAATATCCTGAATGCACTTGAAGCCTTCATCTACGCCGTCTTCATCAGGCGGCAAGCCTAAATCTTGAATAATGACCGATGCCTCATGAAGCCTCAGAGCCGCAACGGCATCAGCTCGGTTTTCGGCGAAAATGGTTTCGTATTGGTCAAAATGCCAGCGAAGTTGGCTTTGCAGGCCTTGGTCATCTTCAACGATTAACAGGATGGGCTTTTGGTTCAAAGGTTTATTCATGCGGGTGACTTAGTCCATCTTATTCATTGGAAGGGAGATGGTGATCGTGGTGCCTTCGCCTACGGTACTCATCACATTGAGCGAGCCGCCCAACTCACTGATGTACTCTCGCGAAAGGTAAACACCTATACCCATTCCCTTGCCGGATTTTGTGGTTTCGAACGGTTTGAATAAACGGTTGTGGATGAAATCCCAGTCCATGCCGGAACCGTTATCTTCAATGGTAACGACCGCCCGATTGTTGTTGTAAGTGAGTGTAACATGAACTCTACCGCCGGTTGGCGTCGCCTCAAGCGCGTTTTTGATGAAATTCGTGATGGTCATCACCAAACGAACCTGATCAGCATTGAGTGTGTAATTGCCCTTTTCAATACTGCTAGTTAACTGTTGATTATTGCGACGACACTCGGACACCGCCGCCTCTACAACCTCGGTCATGCTTAGGCATTTGACGAGGTCAGACTCATCACGGCGCAGTTTCTTCAACAAGTTGTTCATGCGGTCAACGGAGTTGCTGATGGTTTTGATGGCATCTTCAACAAACGCGGGGTTGTCTTTGTGCTTTTCGGCGTTTTTCACCATCAAGGCTTGTTGCGCAATCAGGTTGTTCAAATCGTGGATGATGAAAGCGACCAATTTGTTGTAGGTGTCGAACTGTTTGCCTTCGGCCAGCTGATCCGCTTGATGATGGCGTTTTAGATAGCTTGCGATTTGGCGACCGATGGTTTTCAAGAGGTCGAGGTCTTCCCACGTCAATGCTGTGTCATCAGCCGGTTTGGTAAGCGCCATGAATCCCACCAGTTCTTCACCCACAATCAATGGGAAGATCAGCCAAAGGTTGGGGAAATTTCGTGCCCAGTAGGGAAGAAGGTGGTTGTTTTGGCTAAGTGCCTCATTGTCACCGCTGTCTGGGAAATAGACCCATTCCAAATCCAAAAAAGCTTGGCAGAACAAGCTGTCTGCTGGCTCTTCCTGTAAATCCACTAGTCTAGGTAAGTTGACCTGATAAACCGGTTCGTAAAACCCCTGTTTGAGTAACCAAATGGCGCCGCCGGGTGCCTTGGTGGTGGAGGCCACCGCGAAAAATGCGCGCTGGTTAACCTCACTGGCTTCTGCTGGTTGGGCCAGATAGTTGATGATACGAAGCCATTCGCTGCGGTAATCATATTTATGGCGGAACAGGTGCTTATTGATCAATACGGAAAGCTTTGAGCGCAAGCTATTCGACACAAATACCATGGCGATAATCATTACCGCCGCGACCAGCACGAAGCTGTAGATCACCGTCCCCCAGTTACCACCGTACAAACGAACGTAATATCCGCCTAGTGAAAGTGAGGTGATAAGAAGTCCGACACCTATTAACGACGTGGTGTAAAAAGCGATAGGGCGAGAAATATTAAAGTTGGCGGCGCGTTGGGATTGTTGTAGCGGGACCAATCCACCCAAGGCCATAAACAGACAAGTGGCTATGGCTACGGCGCCGCGCGATTGCCAGAGTTGTGGGTCGATACCCTGAAAAATCAATCCTTGGGTATAGAGGTACACATCATAGATAAAAACTGCGCCCAAGTTCATGCACAATAATTTGATTTGACGGTCATTATTGGCAGCGTAACGATAAAGCTGTTCAACGCTGACCAAGCTAATAACGGCGAGCACCAAGGCGATCCAAGGCGTAAAGGCAAATATGGTGTTGTTATTGGTGAAGGCTAGGGCAAATATAAGCCCGGTCAACGGCCATCCTATTCCAAACAAAATTTGAAGGCTGCGCGGAAATTCCTGTTGTTGGCTATGTTTGCGTAGGCTCAAGGCAATTGCCAAGACCCAAATGTTGTAATGCAAGCACTCAATAAATAACAGCCAGTTGGTGGTTAGATGGTGGTCTGTATATGAGAACGCAATCGCCGCCAAATGAAAGGTGTTAATCGCGGCCGCAACCGCAAAAGCGCGACCGCGTTGCTGCTGCCAAAACTGATATAAGTAAGTGATAGTCAGTAGGGTGGAAACAATGGCGGCACTGAGGTAAGCCGTAAAGGTGACTTCTGCGTATTCCATATGGAGCTGAATTCCGAAATTTATTATTGGCCTAAGCATAGCATTGAGGCGATCCAGATCAAAACGGGACTGCGAATGCACCGTTAGACTGACATTTAGCTAGAAACAGGTGTGAGCAATCGTCAAGGCTTTTGGCTATAATGGCTGGGAGCCGCTGAATATCAGCAGCAATTACAGATGCGCTTCAGTCGCGTACAGAATATCGATAGAGGAAAAAACCGTGATCCCAATGAAGAAATTGTTAGGAATGTTGATGGTTGCCGGCTTGGTAGCTGCATCTGGAGTTGCCTACAGCGAGAGCAAAGCCGTCGATACGGTTAAAGAACGCATTGCGCCTGTGGGTAAGGTTTGTATGTCGGGTGAGCCCTGTGCTGCTGCGCCGGCTGCGCCAGCGTCTGCGGGCCCAAAATCAGGTAAGGATCTTTACTCAAGCGTTTGTGCGACCTGCCATGGCGCAGGTGTTTTGGGTGCTCCCAAGTTTGGCAACGCAGCTGATTGGGCCCCCCGTGTGGCTAAAGGTCTGGATACTCTTTATACCCACGCGATTGGTGGTTTTAACAGCATGCCTGCAAAAGGTACTTGTGCAGCCTGTACAGATGATGAAATTAAAGGCGCTGTTAAATATATGGTGGATGGAAGCAAATAAACGTCCATGTTCAAAAAAGCCAGCCTTGAGCTGGCTTTTTTTCAACTCGAATTTGGCTAGTCGAACAAGTTCAAAAGGCTGGAAATCGTTTCCTTTCCCTGCGCGGTATTTTTTTCAGGGCTGCTTTCACCAAAACCTTCATGTTCTACATCTTCTTTTGGCAATTCATCTAAAAACCTGCTTGGGGCGGTTTCACTGAGCTCGCCAAACTGTTTGCGCTTGCCCGCCAAGGTCATTGTGAGCGTTTTTTGGGCGCGAGTGATACCAACGTAAGTTAAGCGGCGTTCTTCTTCTATATTGTTGTCGTCGATACTGTTGCGGTGCGGTAGCAAGTCTTCCTCCATACCCACCATAAACACATGTGGAAATTCCAGGCCTTTGGAGGCGTGGAGGGTCATTAGCTGAACCTGATCGCTTTCATCTTCCTCTTCTTGGCGTTCGAGCAAATCCCGCAGTACGAGTTTGGCGATGGCGTCTTGGATGCGCTTTTCATCATCCTCATCGTCATCCGCTGTTTTATCCAAGCTTTTTTGAAGGGATTCGACGAGATAAAACACGTTTTCGATACGCTTTTCGGCAGCCTTGCTGCTGGGCGAATTCTGGTGCATCCAACCCACATAATCGATGTCATCGATCATTTCACGCACGCCACCTATGGGGTCTTTGGTCGTGCAATTGATAGCAACTTGCTTCATCCAATGAGAAAAGCGCAGAAGGCGTTCAAGATTCTTTTCTGGGATATGGCTTTGCAGCCCCACTTCATCAAGCGCGGCAAATAAGCTTATGTGGCGTTGGCTAGCGTAGCTGCCCAATGCCTCCAGCGTACTAGTGCCTATTTGGCGGCGCGGTGTATTTACGATGCGCAAAAAGGCGTTGTCATCGTCAGGGTTAACCAGCAACCGCAAATAAGCCATGATGTCTTTTATTTCTGTCTTCGCGAAAAAAGACGAGCCGCCGCTGATTTTGTAGGGAATTTGGTGTTGCTGCAGTTTTACTTCTAGCAGGCGAGATTGATGATTGCCGCGATAGAGAACCGCGTAATCACGGAATTTGTTTTGTTTGCGCAACCGTTGGGTCAAAATTTCTGTGGCTACGCGCTCAGCTTCCGCATCCTCATTCGCGCAGCGCACAACACGGATGGGGTCGCCCAACCCCATTTCACTCCACAGTGCTTTATCAAACTCGTGTGGGTTGTTGGCGATCAAATGGTTTGCAACGCGCAATATTCGGCTGGTGGAGCGGTAGTTTTGCTCGAGTTTGATGACGCGCAGTTGGGGGTAATCGACTTTGAGCTGCGCCATGTTTTCTGGCCGTGCGCCGCGCCAGGCGTAAATAGACTGGTCATCGTCGCCAACGACGGTAAGTGCGCCGCGGTTGCCTACCAAAAGTTGAACCAATAGATATTGGCTTGAGTTGGTGTCTTGGTATTCGTCGACCAATAGATAGCGAATTTTTTTCTGCCAGCGCGAGAGAATCTCCTCATGCTGCCGAAATAAGTCCACGGGAATTAGGATCAAATCATCAAAATCTACCGCGTTGTAAGCACGCAAGGCTTGATTGTATTGCTGATAGACGAGCGCGATAGTTTGTTCACCGGGGCTTTGTGCCAGTTCCAGCGCGCGCTTGGGGGTGATTAAATCATTCTTCCAGTTGGAAATCTGGCTTTGCACTAGATTCAAATGATCACTGTCGAGATCGCCGTCTTTGAGCATCAATTCTTTAAGCAGGGAGCGCGCATCTTCCGCATCAAAGATAGAAAAGCCGGGCTTGAAGCCAAGACTTTTGTATTCCCGACGAATGATATTCAAACCCAAATTGTGGAAAGTGGAGACTGTAAGCCCTTTGGCCTCGCTACCACGAACCAGATTGCTCACCCGCTCTTTCATCTCGCGCGCGGCTTTGTTGGTAAAGGTAAGGGCCGCTATGTGGCGCGCCGGGATCTCGCACTTTTGAATGAGGTAGGCAATTTTGCGCGTAATTACGCTGGTTTTACCGCTGCCCGCACCGGCCAATACAAGGCATGGGCCGTCGATATAGAGTACGGCTTCTTGTTGGCGGGCGTTTAGTTGAGTCACGTTGGTTTGCTGTCAGAGGAGGCGAGGGGGCGCTATTGTAACAACGGCGGCCGTCGATGCAATTATTCGTTTTTATAACCTATACTTTTAAAAATAATTTAAGTGTCTTCGTTTGTTATATGTAAGCGGATGTTATTTATTATCGCCGTGGCAGCGTGTAGAGTTCTAGGGAACAAGCTCAAAAAAACGTCGGATACTTCGCTTCAACCTGTTCAAAGGGTTGCCAAGCAATGTGAGGATATGGCCTACGAGTTTATGGAAAGAACCATAAAGATTCTATTTATTGATCGCGAGCACGGTGAGTATCTGCTTATTGCAGACATTCTTTCTCATGTGCGCAACGTCAACTATCAACTGGTTTGGTGTGACCAGCTGGATACGGCTGCGTCAAAAATTTTATCGGGCGAATTTGATGTTGTGCTGCTGGATTTTTATTGGGGCGATTTAAGTGCACGCGATTTGCTTAACAGCGTTAAAGTACAAGCCAACAAAACACCAATCGTTATCATGACGGATGAAATGGAAATTGAAGTTGACCGCGATGTGATACGCAACGGCGCTTCGGATTATCTCATCAAAGGACAAATTGACACTCAATTATTAGAGCGCACTTTGCGCTACGCGATTGAGCGCAAGCAAACGGAAATATATTTAGCGCGCCTTGCCCATTACGATCAGCTCACCGATATTCCTAACCGAATTTTATTTCGTGATCGCCTCGAACATTTAATTCATTTAGCAAATCGCGACAAAACCTCTTTCGCATTGTTATTTATCGATCTCAATGGGTTCAAGCAAGTCAATGATAATTTTGGTCATGATGCAGGCGATGCCATCATTCGTATTTGCGCTGAGCGCTTGAGTGCATGCATGCGCCGCAGTGATTCGGTAGCGCGTATGGGGGGCGACGAATTCACCCTCCTCCTGTCGCATATAGAAAGCCACACAGATGTTGCGCACATCGCGGAAAAAATTATTGCGCTCTTATCGGAGCCCGCGGAAATTAACGGATATGAAGTGGTGGTGGGTTGTAGCATTGGTGTTGCGATTTACCCGCAAGCGGGGCGCGATGCAGATAGCCTGTTAAAAAATGCCGACATGGCGATGTACAAAGCCAAGCAAGAAGAGGGCAGCAGTTTTTGTTTTTTTACCGATGCAATGAATAAAAATGTTCGCCGCCAATTGCGCATGGAAGCCAACCTACGCAAAGCGCTAAAGAAAAACCAATTCTTTTTGCAATATCAACCGCGTGTGGATGTTGAAACGCAAAAAGTGGTTGCGGTGGAATCTCTTCTGCGTTGGGATAACCCCGAATTGGGTGTATTGAACGCGAGCGATTTTATTGCAGCCGCAGAAGATACCGGATTGATTACCGCCATTGGGTATTGGGCAATCCGCCAAGCTTGTAACGATTTAAAACTAATTCATAATCGTTTTGGCAATACTATTGCCATGTCGATTAATATTTCCATGCGCCAATTTAAAGATGAGCGTTTGGTGCAAGAAATTGCCAGTATTTTTGAAGACTTTGATATTCAAGCGGGTGATGTAGAGTTTGAGTTAAGTGAATCATCGTTCATGGAAAACATTGATTTAGTCAGTTTATGTATGCGGCCCTTGGCATTCTTTGGAATTAATTTTGCGTTAGATAATTTTGGTACGGGGAGTTCATCTTTCTTGCATTTGCAGCGCTTACCCATTAGCTCGGTAAAGTTAGCGTCGCGCTTGATGACTGAATTGCAGCGTAATTCCAGTGATCGTCGTTTGGTGGCAGCGATGATCAACCTTGCGCACAACCTTGGGAAAATTGTGGTGGCGGAAGGTGTTGAAACCCTTGAGCAAAAGCGTTGGTTGCAAGAAACGGGCTGCAACCAAATGCAAGGTTATTATTTTGCGCCGCCGCAATCGCTCGAAGAGGTTTGTGCAACGCTCGAACGCTATCATGCAGGTGTTGATGAAGATGCTTTCATTGGCGATCAAGAGTTCGATAACTCAATGCTTCGCTAATATTTTCCGTATCAGGTTGTGCTTTATTTTGCATATCGGCCAGCGTACGCGCCACTTTTAATACGCGATGGTAAGCGCGGGTTGATAAGCCCATTTTGTGAATTGCGTGCTCCAATAAGGCTTTATCGGCGTCTTTTAATTCGCAATATTTTTCCAGCTCAGGTGCGCTTAGCAAATTATTCGCTTTGCCTTGTCGAGCAATTTGACGTGCGCGGGTTTCTTCCACGCGGCCGCGAATTAAACTGCTGCTTTCGCCGTCGCTTTTTACATGCAATTCACCTTGCTTAAGTGCGCGCACAGGAACGTGCATGTCGATTCTGTCCAGCATCGGCCCAGAAATGCGGTCGCGGTAGCGGCGCACTTGATCAAGTGTGCAGCGGCAGCGATCATCGTTGTTTCCGAAATATCCACACGGGCATGGATTCATGGCCGCGATAAGCTGAAAGCGCGCGGGAAAAGTTGCTTGTGTTTTTGCGCGTGAAATTCTGACTTCGCCGCTTTCCAAAGGCTCGCGTAAAACTTCCAATACTTGGCGATGGAACTCGGGCAGTTCATCCAAGAAAAGTACGCCGCAATGCGCGAGCGAAATTTCCCCCGGTTTGGGATTGCTCCCACCTCCGACCAACGCAATCGCAGATGCTGTGTGGTGTGGTGCACGAAAAGGCCTGGTTCGCCATGATTGATGATGTGATTGCGCGGCAACCGAATAGACTGCTGCAACTTCTAACATTTCGCGCTCGCTCAAGCGCGGTAAAATGGCGGGCAAGCGGCTGGCCAGCATGGTTTTTCCAGTTCCCGGCGGGCCAAAAAATAACAGATTGTGTCCGCCGCTTGCGGCAATTTCCAGCGCACGTTTTGCCTGTGCTTGGCCTTTAACATCTTGCATGTCGGTGAGATGTTCCAAATCCAAGGCTTCCGGAGGCTGTGCTTGGAACAGATGCTCACGCTCGTGCAAATGTGCACAAACCTGTAAAAGACTTTTGGCCCCAAAAACGCGCGATGAGGTACTCAAGGCCGCTTCGCTGGCACTTTGGTTGGCAATAATTAATTCACGCTCCTGTTCAGCACACGCAAGCGCTGCAGGTAAGGCGCCACTGACAGAGCGTAAGTCACCGGAAAGTGCGAGTTCGCCTAAAAATTCATAGTGTTTTAAGGATGCAACGGGGATTTGGCCAGAGGCGGCGAGAATGCCTAAGGCAATCGCCAAATCGAACCGGCCGCCCTCTTTTGGTAAATCGGCAGGCGCAAGGTTGACAGTGATACGGCGGGCTGGAAATTCGAGGTGGCTGTTTAAGATGGCGCTACGTACGCGATCCTTACTTTCTTTTACGGCCGCTTCGGGCAAGCCAACAATGGATAAGCTGGGAAGCCCTGCGGAGAGGTGAACTTCAACGGTAACGAGTGGGGCGTTAACCCCCAATTTTGCGCGTGTATAAACAATAGCGAGTGACATGCGTATTCCTTTACAAGAGTGAGCGGCTCCTAGCCACCTATGGGTTCAATAATCAGCTGGCAAATATAACCAACTTCGCCAAGGAAAGCAAAATAGCAGCTTACTCACCTAATTTGTTTAAGATTTGCTCCATTTCGGCGCAGCGGAGCTCCAGTGCCTCCAACTTTTGACGGGTGCGCTGAAGTACGGCAGTTTGTGCATCGAATTCTTCGCGCGTAACCAAATTTAACTTGGCCAGTGCAGACTGTAAGCCTATTTGTAGTTCTTTTTTAGGGATTAGGCCGTTGATGAGAGGAAGGGCATCTTGCAGCTCCTGGCTTAAACGTTGAGCTAGTTGGCTAATCATGTTGGTTCCTCGATAAAGTTTGGTGCAGTTTATCTGCTAGCAAGCCTGGGCGTCACGTTGTTTGAGTTCATAACAAAAGGGTTGCAGGGCATCCTCCAATTCGTGCTGATTTAGGTGTCATTTTCGTCCATTAAACTTGTCTATTGCTCAACCGTGTTCAATTTGACACCAACTTGGTGCTATGCGCACGCATCAATGCGTCAAATTGGTGCTCTTTATCTAAAAAGGCTTTGCTACAAGCCTCAGATGGTGGTCTGTTTATCGTCTAGGTCTTTGAATTATAAGAATAAGTTTTAATTGGCCTGCAATATGCAAAACTGCCCATGAATATAAAGGCGTATTCCAAACTGAGTCCAACGGGGCTTGATGGTGCGGCTTTTGTGGATTCCATCTTTAATTAAGTGGTATTTCCGGTGCTTTCTGCCCTTTGGGTGCAGGATTTTTTGAGGAGTACAAGAATGAAGTTAGTAACAGCAGTCATTAAGCCTTTTAAGCTCGATGCAGTGCGTGAAGCATTGTCCGAGATTGGGGTTCATGGGATGACAGTAACAGAAGTGAAGGGTTTTGGTCGTCAGAAGGGACATTCTGAGCTCTACCGTGGTGCGGAGTATGTGGTGGACTTCCTGCCAAAAACCAAAGTGGAAATCGCTGTGGCCGGCGCTGAAGTTGACCGCGTGGTTGAAGCTATTACCAAGGCCGCCAACAGCAGCAAAATTGGCGATGGGAAAATCTTTGTGTCAAGTCTTGAGCAGGTTGTACGTATTCGTACTGGCGAGACTGGCGAAGAAGCACTTTAAACCAATAACAGATACAAACCGGGGTAAACCGCTGTATCACATAATCACTTAGGAGTATTTCCCGTGAATAAATTTATAGAAATGAGCCGCAAGCTCGTATTTATGTTGGGCATTTTCGCCCTGGTATTGGGGGCAGGTAGTGTGTTCGCACAAGATGCCGCGTCATCCAGTAGTCTAGCCGCCGAAGTCGCCGAAGTTGCAGCGCCTGCTGCTGAAGCTGCTGCACCGGCGGCCGACGCTGCTGCCGCGGCTCCAGCTGAGGAAGCCGCACCTGCTGCTGCGCCTGAGTTTAATAAAGGTGATATTGCTTGGATGCTGACCAGTACCTTGTTGGTATTGTTCATGGTGCTTCCAGGTTTGGCACTTTTTTACGGCGGTATGGTGCGTGCGAAGAACGTATTGTCACTGTCGATGCAAATTTTCGTAACCTTCTGTTTGATTGCAATTCTATGGGCAATCTACGGCTACTCTTTGGCGTTTACTTCCGGCAGCCCTTTTATCGGTGGTTTGGATCGCTTGTTCCTGAAGGGGATGCTGGACGCAGCTGGTAATTTGACGGCCGCAGCTACCTTCAGCAAAGGCGTCTACATTCCGGAATACCTCTACGCCGCATTCCAAATGACTTTTGCCGCTCTAACACCTTGCTTGATCGTAGGTGCTTTCGCCGAGCGTATGAAGTTCTCTGCAGTGTTGGTGTTCATGGTGTTGTGGTTCACCTTCGCCTACTTGCCAATTGCGCACATGGTTTGGTTCTGGGCGGGTCCAGATGCTTACACCACTAAAGAAGCTGCTGATGCTGCTACTGCTGGTGCTGGTTACTTGTTTGCAATGGGTGCCTTGGACTTTGCGGGTGGTACTGTAGTGCACATCAACGCGGGTATTGCAGGTTTGGTCGGTTGTTTGATGCTCGGCAAGCGTAAAGGTTACGGTACTCAATCTCTTGCTCCGCACAGTGTTCCTTTTACTATGATTGGTGCCGCATTGCTGTGGGTGGGTTGGTTCGGCTTTAACGTAGGTTCTAACCTCGAAGCTAACGGCTTTGCTGCTCAAGTGTTCATCAACACCTTCTTGGCAACTGCCGCCGCAGTATTGGCTTGGGCCTTCGGTGAGTGGGCAATTCGTGGTAAACCAACCATGTTAGGCGCTGCTTCTGGTGCTGTTGCCGGTTTGGTTGCGATCACTCCAGCGTGCGGTTGGGTGGGTCCAATGGGCAGTATTGTAATTGGTCTGATCGGTGGTTTCGTCTGTATGCTCGCTGTGTTGAAACTCAAAGCAATGTTGGGTTACGACGATAGCTTGGATGTGTTCGGCGTTCACTGTATCGGTGGTATCTTGGGTGCACTCTTGACTGGTGTATTCAACAGCCCAGATCTTGGTGGTACAGATGTATTTGATTATGTTGCAGGCACATGGAATGCATCACCAGGTATTGCTGCTCAAGTTTGGATTCAAGCCAAAGCAGTTGCAATAACCGTCATCTGGTCTGGTGTTGTATCCTTCATCGCCTACAAGCTGGTTGATGTAATCATCGGTCTGCGTGTGACTGAAGAAGTTGAAACTGAAGGTTTGGATACTGCTGAGCACGGCGAGCGTGCTTACCATTCTTAATCTTGAGTTGACGGTATGAAAAAAAGCTCCTTGTGATTTACCAAGGGGCTTTTTTTAACCCTCCAAACCCCTGCTCAGCAACGAGCAAAGGGTTTCGAAAGACAGCATAGGAAAAGGCTGTTGCAGCGAGGGCAAAGGGCAACCGCTTTGTGAACTAAGGACAGGTGCTTTTCCTAGAGCTAAGGTGTATCTTAGGTTTTTTTGAACCAGTTTGAAGAAGACAATTTGGGCGTTCTTTTAACAAAAGCGCTACACTCATGAGACCATAAACAAAGGAACAAACAATGAAACTAATAACCGCTGTTGTTAAACCTTTTAAATTAGATGATGTGCGTACTGCACTTTCAGAAGTTGGCGTTACCGGCATGACCGTAACTGAAGTAAAAGGCTTCGGGCGTCAAAAGGGCCACACGGAGTTGTATCGTGGCGCTGAATATGTTGTAGATTTTTTGCCAAAAGTGAAACTTGAGTTAGCGGTAGATGATTCAATGGTTGAGCAAGCTGTAGAGGCTATCAGCAAGGCTGCGCATACTGGCAAAATTGGTGACGGTAAAATTTTTATTGCACCACTGGAAGAAATCATTCGTATTCGTACGGGCGAAACCGGCCCAGAGGCAATTTAATTTCACAGTCATAAATAGCGCACTTCGAAGTGCGCTTTTTTTTGCCCGTGATTTGAGTAGGCTTAGTAAATCTGTGTGTTTTAGTGGCAGTATTGTGTAAAAAGCGAGCGCCGTTGTGCAGCTAAAAACACCTTTTTATTTTTATTTTGGGTTTCTGGTTAAGTTTTATAAATCGCCGATTGCGCTTGTCGCTTGGAACAGTAAAATGCGGCCCATACACTTGGGTAGTAATGACGTACAGGTTCGCTTTGCTGATCTTGCCCGTTGACCGCAAGATAAAAAAGACTAAAAATTTAGTAGAGTCCCCGTGACGTAGCGCAGAGTGTGGGCTATATACTAGAGCGAAGATCGAGGTTGAGAGTTGGCACTAGGCTCAAGTCCTTAGGTTGATCTAGTCGTGTCGATATAATTAGTGAAAAATGAACATGCAGGTGAAAGTATGAGTGACGATCTCATTAACGAAGAAGACGAAATCGAAGAGCCTATTGAAGATGGTGAAGCCGAAGACACCGATGATGAGCCATTAGAGAGTGATGAGGCTAGCTACAGCGCAAGCAGTAAAGCAGCGGTTGTAGAAGCGCTGGAAGATTTTAGTATTGCATCACGTCAGAAGATTCGCGACGAATTGGAAGACCAGATTGCAGCCTTTTTGGCGCGCGGTGGCAAGATTAACGAAGTGCCTGCCAACGTGACTGCAGATCCACCAAAAAAACCTAGCCCTGATTATGGCGGCCGCCCCATTTAAGAACACTTAGGCTATGTAGCTGCTCTGCTTTTGACCCCGTTCATCGGGGTCAAATTGTTTTTATCCTATCATTTTTTTCAATTGCCTGATTTCGCGGCGCAAAGCTGGATTTTGCTGGGCAAAACTCTTTAAAATGCCGCGTCTTAAGCGCTTTGGAATTTTTCGCCAGCACTAGTCGCGTTGGTAAAATTTTTGCAAATAAGTCGAATAACAAGCGTGTTGTCCCTTCGTTCTGAAGGTTGGCTTTTCTCCATTCATAATGTTGTATCGCAAACGCCCTTCGTTCAGAAGGCGTTGTGCCTATTGAAATGGGAGCTTTACCGTGGAGCGCATTATTTACGAAAATCTATTTTCCGGAGGTTTGGTTCCATCATGCTACTAGGCTTGGTTTTTCTTTATCTGCTGGTCACTATCGCCATAGGTTTATGGGCCGCAAAGCGTGTAAAAAATACTACCGACTACGCCATTGCTGGTCGCCACTTACCTTTGATTATGGTGATTACCACTACCTTCGCAACCTGGTTCGGTTCAGAGACGGTGCTGGGTATTCCAGCGCGTTTTGTGGAGTCTGGCTTAAACGGTATTGTTGAAGATCCTTTTGGTGCGGGCACCTGTTTGATTTTGGTGGGGTTATTTTTCGCCGCCAAGCTCTACAAAATGACCTTGTTAACCATTAGCGATTATTACCGCGAGCGCTATGGCCGCACCGTGGAAATTATTTGCTCTATCGCCATTATTTTGAGTTACCTCGGTTGGGTATCTGCGCAAGTTACTGCATTGGGCTTGGTGTTTAATTTATTGTCGGCGGGTGCAATCAGTGTTTCTGTCGGTATGATGATCGGTACGGCGTCAATTCTTGCTTACACGCTCTTCGGTGGTATGTGGTCAGTTGCGGTTACAGACTTTGTGCAGATGATCATTTTGGTTGTAGGTTTATCAATCATTGCATTTGTAGCGGCAGATTTGGCGGGTGGCGCAGGAAAAGTGATTGAGCTTGCGCAAAGCAAAGATTTGTTCCGCTTCTTGCCAGAACCCAGTATGAGCGAAGTCATGTTCTTTGTTGCTGCTGCTATTACGATGATGTTTGGTTCAATTCCTCAACAAGATGTGTTTCAGCGCGTAATGTCCGCAAAAGACCAAAAGGCTGCGACTCGCGGGCCTATTATTGGTGGTATTAGTTATATTTTATTTGCGTTTGTCCCCATGTTTTTGGTGACCAGTGCATTGATCATTATGCCGGAAAAAGCGCAGGAATTAATTTCAGAAGATCCGCAAAAAGTTATTCCAACGCTCGTGTTGGAACACATGCCGTTTATAATGCAGGTGATATTTTTCGGTGCGCTTTTATCTGCACTTAAGTCAACAGCGTCTGCAACGTTGCTCGCGCCTTCAGTAACTTTTGTTGAAAATATTTGGCGGCAATTTTTCCCACGCATTAATGATAAAGAAGAATTGCGCACCATGCGTATCGCCGTGTTGTTGTTCAGTGTTGCGGTTTGTTCCTATGCAATTGCATTGGAAGGGACATCGATTTATGAAATGGTTTCTAGTGCTTATCAAGTGACTTTAGTAGGTGCTTTTGTTCCGCTGGTATTTGGTTTGTATTGGAAGCGCGCAACGACACAAGGCGCTATTTTCTCTATTGCGCTTGGTTTGATTTTCTGGGTCGCGTTTATGGCAACGGGCTATGGCGAAGTATTCCCAGCGCAATTGGCCGGCTTGATCGCGGCCTTAGTAGGTATGCTTGTGGGTTCATTGATGAAACAAATGATCGCCAATACCCAAGGTAAGCACTACCAATTGGCGGGCCAAGCTTAAGCTAAGCGCCTTGTTCACAAAACGCCAGGCAGCGTCCTGGCGTTTTTTTTGAGTTCCATCAAGCTATCAACGTCATAAAGAAATCCACTTGGTGGCCTCATTGGTTGCTGGTGCCCGCTCTGGTATGATTCGCCACAATTCTGTTGTTAGCGAAATCTATTATGTCCGCCGCTCCCGCCCGCCTGCGTATCGCCACCCGTAAAAGTTTGCTCGCACTATGGCAAGCCGAATATGTGAAGGCCGAACTCCTTAAACATCACCCCGACCTGAGTATTGAACTGGTGCCTTTAACCAGCCGTGGTGACAAGATTTTGGATGTTCCCCTCGCAAAAGTTGGGGGCAAAGGGCTGTTTGTAAAGGAGTTAGAGCAGGCATTGCTGGACGGAGAGGCCGATATTGCCGTGCACTCTATGAAAGATGTTCCTATGGACTTTCCGCAAGGTTTGGGGTTATCCGTGATTTGCCCGCGTGAAGATGCGCGCGATGCCTTTGTCTCGAACCTATACAATAATTTTGACGAGTTGCCTGCTGGCAGCGTGGTAGGTACCTCAAGCTTGCGTCGCCAATGCCAGCTTCTGGCTGCGCGCCCGGATTTAACCGTAAAATTCCTGCGCGGCAACGTGCAAACCCGCTTACAAAAATTGGATAACGGCGAATACGATGCGATCATTCTCGCTGCGGCCGGTTTGATTCGCCTTGAGCTAAGTGAACGTATTCGTTCGTATATCAGTGTGGATTTTTCTCTGCCAGCGGGTGGGCAGGGCGCGGTGGGTATTGAATGTCGTATGGATGACGACGCAACTCAGGAGCTGCTGTCGCCCTTGCACCACGAGTTGACCGCTCAGCAAGTAATTGCCGAGCGCGCAATGAACAGGCGTTTGCAGGGTGGATGTCAGGTGCCTATTGCATGCTATGCCGTTCACACTGACGAGGGACTATGGCTGCGCGGCTTGGTAGGTTCGCCCGACGGAAAGCAAATGTTGAGCGATGAAATTCGTGGTAATGCCGCGGATGGTGAAGCCATGGGCATCACGCTTGCCGACCGTTTGCTCGCAGCAGGGGCTGACAAAATTCTCGCCGAGGTTTATGCCACGGGCATCCCCGACTAGCAGGCAGAAGCTGCATGGGTGAATTATCCGGTTTACACATTGTTGTAACACGTCCGCGAGCACAAGCTGAGCCTTGGGCAGAGCGCCTGTGTGCGCAAGGTGCGACAACGAGCGTTATATCATTACTCGAAATTGTACCGGTTACCGAAGAATCCCAAGTGCAAGCGGTTAAAAATTGCATTCTGGATTTCGACCTCTACCGAAAAGCGATTTTTGTTAGCCAAAATGCAGTAGAACATGGCGTGGAATGGTTGGAGAACTACTGGCCGCAAATTCCCTATGGGATAGATTTTTTTGCGGTGGGCGAAACAACCGCTAAACAACTGCAAGAGCGCGGTTTTAACGTCACTGATTTGGCCCAATCGCAAACGGGTGCAATGACCAGCGAAACGCTCTTGCAATCACCTGCGCTGCAATCAGTAGCAGGTGAAAAAATATTAATTTTTCGCGGCGTGGGTGGGCGGCCTCATATTGGTGAGGTGCTCAGTGAGCGCGGTGCGCAAGTGGACTATTGCGAGCTTTACGAAAGAGTGTTGCCGAGTGAATCCACAAGTGCGTTAGCTCAGTTACTATCGCAAAAGAGAGCTAATTTGGTATTGGTACTTCACAGTGGTGAAGCGCTCGATAATTTACAGAAGATTGTACGCCAGATGACCGTTTCGCCCGCCCAACTCATGCTAAACATACATGTGGTTGTGCCGAGCCAACGCATCTTGGAGCTGGCAAAAGCGGCGGGGTTTTCCCGGGTAGTTGCCGCACAAAATGCAACAGAAGCCAGTATGTTGCAGGGACTTTTGGATTTAAAACGTGAGTACGCTCTAGGGTGAAGTGCACGTTGATTATTTTTTTTTGGATTTGATATTTTTTAAACGCACGTTAATAAGGGTATACAACTGTGAGTGACCTGAATACTTCGGCACAGGCTGATGAAACGCGAGCTATTCCGACTCAAGCAAAAATGAAGCCTGCGAAATCGCGCATTGGTCAATGGATTATGCTGGTGTTGCTGCTTTTGGTGGTGGGCGTTTCGGTATTCATGTGGTACCAGCACCAGGCTATTAAAAAGTTGGGCAGTGAACTGCGTGAACAAAATCAGTCCTTCGAATTAAAACGCAAAGCGCTTGAAGCAAAAGTTGCTGAAGATTTGTCAGCGCAAAGTAAGCAAGTGCAGGGCGATGTCACTGAATTAACGCAGCGTTTGGATAGCACATCCTCCAAGGTTCTTGCGCTTACCAACATGAGTCACGACGATTGGAAGTTAGCAGAAGTTGATTTTCTATTGCGTATGGCTAATCAACGAATTCTTATGGAACATGAAGCCACAAATTCGTTGGCTTTAGCACAGTCTGCTAATAGCGTGCTTGCTGAAATGCAAAATGCTGATTTGTTTCCGGCGCGCAAAAAGCTGAGCGAAGAAATTGAAGCCTTGAAGCTTGCAAGCAAAGTAGACCGCGAAGGTATTTATTTGCAATTGTTGGCGCTCACGCAACAAATCGAAGCAATTCCACTCATTGAACCCCTGGTTGAAGAAGATGAAGAAGCGCTTGCTGCTATGGAGCAAGGTGAAGAACCGGCTAATACCACCCTATGGCAAAGCGTTAAAAATATGGGTAAGCGCGTTTGGCATAAACTGAGCGCTTACGTGCGTGTGCGCGATCAAGGTCGTCGTGTAGATGCAATTCTTCCGCCTGAAGATCAAATGTATTTGAAACAAAATTTGCGTTTGATGTTAGAGCAAGCACAAATCGGTTTGCTGCGCGAAGAGCAACACGTTTACCAAGCCAGCTTGGATAAAGCACAAAATTGGATTCGCGATTACTACCCATTAAATGATCAAGCCCAAATTGTGTTGAACGATTTAGAGCAACTTAAGAAAAATAACGTGCAGCAACCACTGCCCGATTTTTCTGGCTCAGCAGCTCTTGTTAAAGAATATTTGCGTCAAAAAGACCGTTTGGCGTTTAGCCGTCACGGAGGCAGTCAATGAAAAAACTGATTGCCCTTGTTATTGTTTTAATTTTTTTAGCACTTTGGGGATTCGGCGTAATTCTGCCAGACGCGGGCTACGTGCTCGTCATTCTCGGCCAAAAAACAGTAGAAACCAGCTTGTGGTTTGCGTGTTTTGCCATTTTGGCGTTAGCTGTGATTTGGTGGTTGGCTACACGCTTTGTTCATGTCAGTTGGTCTATTGCACAGCGTCTTACAGATTTTTTTGTATTTGGCACTACCGAGCGTGCAAGCAAGCGCGCTGCCAGTGGCATGATTGATTTTCTGTCAGGCGATTGGGTTCATGCGCGCAAAAAATTATTGCGCACAGCAACGAAAGTTGAATCGCCCTTGGTAAATTATTTGGCTGCGGCACGTGCCAGTTATGAAATGGGTGATCAGGAGGATGCGATAAAAATTTTGCAAGACGCGCAGAAGAAATATCCCTCCTTTGTTGTACCTATTGGTGTTGCACAAGCCAAAATGGAAATTCGCGATGCTCGTTACGAGCAAGCAAAAATTATTTTACTTGGGCTTCAGCAACGTGCGCCTAAAAATCCGCTGGTGATAAATGGTTTGCGCGAATTGTATGAACTCCGCAACGATTGGTTGGCGCTCAGCGAACTCGCACCCTTGGTAAAAAAATATAAGGTATGCTCAGTTGCTGATACTTTTGCTATGGAGTCCTTGATTGCAATCGGTCAACTTAAGCAAGCGAACGACTCGGCGGAGCGTTTAGCTATTTCCGAACGCGTGCTTGAGTTACGCAAAGCATGGGGAAAAGTGCCCAGCTTTTTGCAGCGCAATCCTCGCGTTGTGGCGGCCTACGCGCAGGCCTTAATTCACAACTTGCAAGACCATGAGGCAGAAGTTGTGTTGCGTAAAACCTTGTCAAAAACGTGGGACGATGCGCTCATCGATTTGTATGGAATTTTGCGTGTCGTGGATGTCGCCTCCGCCATTAGTAATGCAGAAAGCTGGTTGAAATATTACCCGCAAAATCCATTTTTATTGCGAGCCTTGGGTCGTTTGAATTTGCGTAACCAGCTGTGGGGTTTAGCGCGCGACTATTTTCAACGCAGTTTGGTGGTGCAAAAAAATGTTGAGACCTATGCTGAATTGGCGCGCTTGTTAACGAGTTTGGGCGATGTGCAAAAAAGCGCGGAGGTTTATCAAGCGGCATTGCAATTGAGCGTACCCTCGTTGCCCGATTTGCCGCAGCCGAGTAAAGCTTATTAAAATTTTAAATATAATTGAATTTGTGTAACTAAGAGGAAACCATAATGAAGTGTCCGAAATGTCAGAACAACATGGAGCAGGTATCAACCCCTTTTGGAGAAGTGGAGCGTTGCCAATCATGTAAAGGTTTATGGGTTGATGCATTTGAGCAGGACGATATGGTTCAAATTGCGAAAGGAATAGATACAGGTAGTGACGAGGTTGGTAAGAAAAACAATGAACTCGGTAAAATAAAATGCCCGTGTTGCCCAAACAGTCAAATGTTAAGGATGGTCGATGCTAAACAACCACACATTTGGTATGAAAGCTGTCCAACCTGCTACGGTAAGTATTTTGATGCTGGCGAGCTTACCGATTTGTCGGAAAATACATTGTCGGATTTTTTCAAAAAATTAACGCTCACAGAGCGGCAATAGCCTTATATACCGGACAATATTATTAAGGTGCAATCCAATTTTGGATGGCACCTCGACTTTCGCAATCCGTCAATTTCCCTCATGCATAGCAATATGTACATTTAGCCAGTAAAATCCCGCTATCTCATTCTTCTCGTGTATATACCATGGAACTCTCGCATCTCCTTCAAGGCCTTAATGACGCCCAGCGTGAAGCTGTTTCGGCGCCAGCCTGTAATCAACTCATTCTCGCAGGAGCGGGTAGTGGTAAAACACGCGTGCTTGTGCATCGCATCGCTTGGCTAATTCAGGTTGAGCAGCTCTCGCCGTACTCCATCATGGCGGTGACTTTTACCAACAAGGCGGCGCGGGAAATGCGGGCGCGCTTGGATGAGCTCTTTTCCGAGAACAATGCTCACATAAATACCCGCAACATGTGGGTTGGCACCTTCCACGGTATTGCACACCGTATTCTGAAAGCGCACTGGCAAGATGCCGGCCTTCCACAAAACTTCCAGATTCTGGATAGCGACGATCAATTGCGTATGATCAAACGCGTGAGTCAAAACCTGAATATTGATGAAGACAAGTGGCCGCCCAAGCAGGCGCAGTGGTATATCAATGGGCAAAAAGACGAAGGTTTACGCCCTCAGCACATTCAGGAGACCGGTGATCCTTTTATTCGTACCATGCTGCAGATTTATCGCGCCTATGAAGCCGACTGCGAGCGCACCGGCACTGTGGATTTTGCGGAGATTTTGCTGCGCGCCCACGAACTGTGGTTGAACAAGCCGCATATTCTTGAGCATTACCGCAACCGCTTTCCGTTTATCTTGGTGGACGAGTTCCAAGACACTAACAGCGTGCAATACGCCTGGCTGCGCATGCTTGCGGGTAAAGAATCCTGCGTAACGGCGGTGGGTGATGATGACCAATCCATTTACGGCTGGCGCGGTGCCAAGATTGAAAACATCCAGCGCTTTACCACCGATTTCAGCCACACCCAAACCATTCGTCTTGAACAAAATTACCGTTCCACTGGAAATATCCTGTTAGCGGCCAATGGTGTTATCGCCAATAACTCTGGGCGGTTGGGTAAAAATTTATGGACGGAAGACGATAAGGGCGAACCCATTTCGCTCTACGCCGCCTACAACGAGCAGGACGAAGCCCGGTTTATTGTTGAGCGTATTCAGGATTGGGTGCGTAAGGGCAACCCTAATAACTCCTGCGCAATTCTTTACCGCTCAAACGCGCAGTCACGTGTGTTGGAAGAGGCTTTGCTGCGCGAGAGTATTTCCTACCGAATCTACGGTGGTCAACGCTTCTATGATCGGCTCGAAATTAAAAACGCCGTGGCCTACATGCGTTTGATTGCCAATCGCCATGATGACACCGGTTTTGAGCGCGTTATCAACACGCCTACGCGCGGCATTGGTGGTAAAACTGTGGACGATATTCGCGCCTTTGCGCGCGAGCAAGGTTGCTCGCTGTGGCACGCGGCGGAGAAAATGCTGGCCAATCGTGTGTTTGCGGCACGCGCAGGCAACGCCGTGCAGAGCTTCCTGACTTTGGTGGAAAAGTTGGCGCAAGATGCCAATGAGATTGATGTCCGCGGCAATGTGTTAGGCCTTGATCAAATCGCCCAAAAGGTTCTTGATGACACCGGCCTGCTGGCATTCCACCAAAGTGAGAAAGGCGAAAAAGGTCAGGCGCGTGGTGAGAACTTGCAAGAACTGATTACCGCCTGCCGCGCCTTTGATGCAGATGATGAAAACGACGAGATCAGTGTTCTGCAACAATTTCTGGACACAGCCGCGCTGGACGCGGGTGAAACCCAGGCCGACGAATTTGAAGATGCGGTGCAATTAATGACGCTGCACTCGGCCAAAGGGCTGGAGTTTCCGCTCGTGTTTTTGGCGGGAGTGGAAGAGGGCTTGTTTCCCCACAAGATGTCTGCCGACGACCCAGACCGTTTGGAAGAAGAGCGCCGCCTCTGCTACGTGGGAATAACTCGCGCCATGCAGAAACTCTATATATCCTATGCTGAAACGCGCCGCTTATACGGCAGTGAAACGTTTAATCAGGTTTCCCGTTTCGTTAAAGAAATCCCATCCGAATCCATTCAAGAGGTGCGGTTAAAAGCCGCAGTAACAAGACCAGTGTCATTCAATCGTGCCCATACCCAACCATCTAACCGCCAACCCATGTACGACACGGGCGAAGGCACCGGCTTTCGCTTGGGGCAGCGTGTTAAACACGCAATTTTTGGCGAGGGAGTGATTCTGCATTTTGAAGGATCGGGCGATAACGCCGTTATCCAAGTCAATTTCAGCACGGCAGGTAGTAAACGGTTGGTAATGCAATACGCCAAATTGGAAGCGCTATAGTTTCACCTGTAAAACCACCCAACGCCCTGCAAAGATCGCGGGGCTTTTTTTTGGAGGTGGTTCACATTCTGAGGTTCAGGTTTAGGTAATACACGAGTTCAAACGACGGTTTTAGTGGCATTAGCTAGTTTGTCTGCTCACAAAAATATGCCTTGGGCTCAGCGCATTCGCGCTGTTGACCACGGGGCAAGGAGAGACAAATGCAACCTCGTTTTTTATCACCCATTAAGTTGGGCGTATTTCTTATGTCTGGCGCTTTGCTAAGCGCCTGTGGGGGCGGGGCTGGGGGAGACCAAAGCAACTCGCCCTCAACCAACCCATTCAGTACAAGTAGCGCTCAGGTCGTTAGTTCAACCGCCGTGCAAGGCGATCAATCAGGTGGGCCAGTAAGCTCAGCTTCCTCGGCAAACTCAGTGGCGCAAACTAGCCAGGTTTCATTGAGCAGCATGGCGAATTCTGTGGCCAGTAGCTCCTTGAGTTCTGTTGCGGCAACTAGCCAAGCAAGTTCAACCGGAGTTGTGCAGAGCTCCGCTCCTGTGGCGGTTTCGAGTGCGGCTAATAGTATGAGTAGCCAGGTAAGTTCGACAGCAGTGTCAGCCAGCTCCACATCAAGTTCAGCGCTATCCAGCGGTTCATCGCTTTCCAGAAGCTCTGCCAGTAGTAGTTTGCTTTCAAGTGGTTCCTCCGTCTCTAGAAGTTCTACGTCCAGCAGTTTTGTTTCAAGCAGCTCCCTAACTAGCTTGGCATCAAGCAGTCGTTCAAGCTCAAGTTTGAGTTCCGCCGCTAGTCCTTACAAGTGCACGCCAGCGATTACAACGCCCACCCCTAACGCGCAAAAACTGATTGCCAAGGGCAGTAACTGTGCGAGCTTGGGTTACGCCGAATATGTCCCCGCAAATTACGCCAGCCAGTCTAGTTGGCCAGTCATTATCTACCTGAACGGGAATGGTCAGTCAGGAACGGGGAATGCTACGGATATCCAGTTGATTGACGATGACGGCTTGCCTAAGCAGGTCGCGCAGGGGGCGTGGGATCCCTCCAAACGGTTTGTCGTGCTTGCGCCGCAAATGAACTGGCAAACCCGTACGGCGGCGGATGTCGATAAATTCATTCAGTTCGCCAAGGCCAACTACAAAATTGACCCCAATCGTATTTATTTGACAGGTATTTCCGGCGGTGGCGGGCCCTTTTTTGCTTACTTAGAAGCTTATAGTGGCGGCGATATTGCAGCGGCGGTACCTATTGATACCCTCTACAGCTTTTCCAGCAGCCCCGCGCCTTGCATGTGGAAGCAGGTTCCTACTTGGTTATTCTTTGGTGAAAACGACGGCACTGCTCAGGTGTTTAGCCATGCAACTTCACCCTATAACGGCCTGAAAGCCTGCCCTGCGCCCGTAGCGCCCAAACTCACGGTTTACACCGGCGTAGGGCACGATGGATGGACGCGCACGTACAATCTTAGTGGAATGGGTACGGCGGTAGTGACGGGGCGTGATGCATATAACATGAGCGTCTACGATTGGATGCTGCAGTACACCAAAGGTACGGTGGCGAGCAGTAGTTCAAGTTCCAAAACTTCATCCAGCTCAAGTTCGTCCTCAATAATTGTGAGCTCAAGCAGCTCGTTATCGAGCAGTTCTTCTCGTAGCAGCTCGGTAATTTCGAGTTCTTCCTCCAGTGTGGCATCGAGCCTTGGTTCTACCAAAAACGACCCTGAATTCGGCACTTTGACGCTGGTAGACAGCTTTGATCCCGTGTCACCCGGCACCCGTGAAACCCAAATGGAGCCCGCAGGCGCCTTTACCACGCCAACGATTCTGGGGCGTCAAGCCTTGATGCTCACGCCACAAAATACCGCCGGAAGTATGAAAGCGAGTTATGCGGCGTTTTTGGTGGGTAAAAACAAAGGTTTGGTGGCAGGTAAAGCCTATGTACTGGAGTTTGACTACCCAGACGACGCCCCGCGTCATATGGTGTTTTTAAACCGTGGAGCGGATTTGGTACGTACAGTTGCAACGGGTAAAGAACTTGGCGATAACCGCGAGCAGTATGCTTACCCTAATCCGGAATCCATGGCTTACCCGCTAACCAATCAATGGAAAACTTACCGGTTCTATTTCACCTTGCATGACCGCTTCCAACCTTTGGCGGCGGTGCGCAATGAAGTAGACACCAAGCGTCCCTACGGGCCAGCCGATGGTTTTTGGGTAGCGGTGGGTCAATTTAACCCCTATGGCAACCCAACTAATGAAGGTGCGGTTATCGGGCAGGTGAGGCTCTATTCGGTTAACAACACCGCCAGCGCCGCCCTTGCGATTAATTACCCCCCCGGCAATTTGCCGCACAGACGTACCTTCTGGCGCGAGGAAATGAACGATAGCACAGCGCTTTGTCAACGCGGCGATAGCGTGGTGAATACCGATCCAACCTCGGCCACCTACGCCAACACTGGCGTTTGCAACCCTGCCACAGGCACTAGCGCAGGCACCACCACAAACACTTGGCTGGAATACAAAATGAAGCTCTCCAAAGTCTTGGGCTTCAACGTGTTCACCAAAGACTTGCTGGAGTTTGGTCACAACCAAGGCATCAACACCTCCAGTTACGGCGGCAGCAAATGGTATTACTCTGCTCGTGTGGCTTTCTGGCCGGAGATGGTTCAAAAGGCGTCCACCTATGGTTTGGAGGTTATGCCTTACTTTGAATATTACGGGGCTATGGGGGAAGGTGAATTCAGTACCACCAGCTGCCCAAGTGAAGATGTCGCGGGCAACAGTTTCTGTGCGTCAAACCTACTCGATTCGGCTTACCAGTGCAAAAAGCCATGGGGGCAAACCCAAGCCAAATGCTTTATGCCAAGTTATGGTTCTCAGAAAAATTGCGAACCCTTAACTCGGGTGGAAAAACGCTACACGCCTTACTCTTGGGCGGAAACGGCCTGTGTGGATGTCAGTGATCCCAATGCGTTGGTTGATGTGAAAAAACTCGTGGCTGCCAACGTGTTGGATTTAAAAGACACTGCCGGTTTTGCTGGTGTGTGGTTTCGCACGCGGGTTGGCTCATGGCCGATCAGCTTCAGCGATGCGACCCGCGCCCGCTACGCAGCAGACCGCAATGTGGTTACGCCCACCAAAGCCGATCTGCGTGCAAGCAGCAGCCTGCGCGCCGATTATTACGCATGGTGGAATAGCAAGCGCAAAGCCTATTTGACGGCAATTCGCGATTATTTGCGTGCAGGTAAAGCGGGCAACAATGGTGTGAGTAATGCGGATGTACTTTTCACCAGCTATCACGAAGAAGGTTTGCCCATTCCTGCACCCAATTATGGCGATACGCGTGTGGTAACCGACGATACCAATTCATGGTCAATCATCAATGGCGATAGCCGTTGGCAGTATCGTTACAGCCCTATCAACTTTTTGACGTGGCTTACCGATAAACGCTATGAAACCACCTTGTCGGCCATGAACTTGCCGACTGATACGCAGTTCGCCGGTACGGGTTCCTATGACGAGATGTCTCACGGAACCCCACCGGCAGATCCGGTGAGTTATCAAAGTGGTGAAGGTGTGTTTATGACCATGCCGTACGGTCGCCAATACACCATGGCAGACCCGGCGCTGCTGCAAAAATTTAGTACCCAAAAAGGCATGGCGCTGGTTCGTCACTTTCCGTTGAATGAAGACGACGGAACGGGTGATTTTGCTACAGATAACACCAAAGGCTCTTTCAAAAATTGGCCAATGAGCGGGCACTTCGGTTATTTCGTTAGCGATGTAGAGCGCAGCACGCCTTACACCATGCTGGCGGAAGTGAAAGGTGTCGCCAACGCCGATCCTTACTGGATTGGCTACCTCTCCAGCAACTCCTTCAACACGGGGGCTCCACAAGATTTGCGTCGTTTTAACGCCGCTTATCTCGCGTGGCCCGCACAGCCGAGTTTGAAGGTTGCCCCAGCCAGCTCAACCAGCGGTGTCATCGTGCGGGATATGGTGACTTCTGCCGGCAAGTTTGTGGCTGTGTTCAATACAGATATGACCGCAAAAACCAGTGTGCAGATCAATCTTGCAGCAACGCGCATGGGGTCTGTGGCGAACGTGCAGGACCGCGTGAGCTTGCAGAACCTGACAGTCACGGGCGGCAAGTTAACGCTGGATTTGCAAGTGGCTGACTTTAGAGTCTTTTACGTTCCCTAAGCTGTAGTGCGGTGCATGCCGCGCTACAGCTTGAGTTTTTTCACTCCCTCGTAGCACTCTTGACCCGCTTAGGCGGGTCTTTTTATGTCTGAAATTTGCCCCTACGAGGGCTATGGGCAGGGTAGTTCCAGCGCCGGCTTGAGTATGAGCGTGGGAATGGTGAGTTATTTTCGATCTGGCGCCATCAACACCCAGCTGCCCACATCCGGGTGAAAGAAGCCGCATTCGCGGTAGGCGCGGGCAATGGTGCCTTTGATTTCCAGTTGTGCAAGGCCGCTTTCGAGGGCTTGATAGAAGGCTTCACCATCCGGGTGTTTACGGCTGATGGGCCAGTGGCGCGAGCCTGAAATAGCGACTTTAATCCCTTGGATTGGGTAAAGTGTTACATCCCCTACGCTAATGGTCATGTGTTCGGTCGTTTGGAAGGGTGCGAGGGTAATATCTGCGCGGTCGGCCCCCAGCATGCGGGTTATATTCACCCAATTTGGCGAGTAAGTGATATTGCTAAAACCCAGATTTTTAAGGGTGTCTACATCGCTTTTCCACTGGGAGTTGGTGACTACTTTCAGCTTTTTGATTTGAGTAGTTGAAAGCTTATTGAAGCGTTCAATGTTCTTTTGCGGGGTGTAAATCCCCACCACAAACTCACCTTCTTTCACGAGCGGGTGGCTCACATGTAGGTTGGTGCGCAGCAAATCTATGTCATTTTTCCACATGAGTGCGCCGGAGCTAACAAATCGGCCATCTGCCACACCGCGTAACAAACGTAAATAACTCGGTTCAATACGAAGCTCAATCGGTTTGCGGAAACCGCCTAAGTGGAGTGCTTGCATAAGCAGCGTGAGTTCGATGATGTCGCGGCGGGCACCGTCGGTGTTAAAGGCTTGTACATCTACTGGATCGCGACCATTTAAAAAGCGGCGGTAATCGGCGGGAATATCTTCATTAACAGCAATGAGAACCGGCTCTTCCGCAAATGCAGAGGAGAACCCAATGGTGAGGCTAACGAAAAGCGTAAGACCAAGACAGATTCGGCGCATAGCTGGGGCGGATATTTAAAAGGAATTGGCCGATCATGTGGCAAATACCGGTGTGCGTCTAGCCTGTTAACCAAAATTAGCTTTTAAAATAGTAAATTCTGAGAGCTATTTGGTATTAGAAACCTTTGCACGACTACTGCGCTCGACATAGCGGCGTTACAAATCATTAAAGAATGCTCACTCGCTCGGTGTTAACTCCGCTTTTTTAGTGATTTTTGCCTTGAACTGCTATCGCTTGCTATGTCGTATAAAGCTCTCTATTGATTGATGTGGTGGTCCATGTCTCTGGCAGGTTGTACGCAAGGGCTGGCCCCTATCTCACGAGCTGGTACACCGGCAACCGTAGTTCGCGGGGCAACATCTTTCAAAACGACACTGCCCGCGCCAATTTTTGCGCATTCGCCAATTTCAATATTCCCCAGCACCTTAGCGCCTGCGCTAATCAGCACACCACTGCGGACTTTGGGGTGACGGTCGCCATGTTCTTTACCCGTTCCACCTAAGGTAACGGATTGCATGATGGATACGTTATCTTCCACCACCGCTGTTTCGCCAATAACTATACCGGTGGCGTGATCAAACATAATGCCCTTGCCGATTTTAGCGGCTGGGTGGATATCTACCGCAAACACGCTGGAAATGCGGTTTTGTACAAACAGGGCGAGCGAATTCCGGCCTTGTGTCCACAGCCAGTGGGCAATGCGATAAGACTGGAGCGCATGAAAGCCTTTAAAAAACAAAAAAGGTGTTACCAGCGAGCAACAGGCGGAATCGCGTTCGTTTACTGCCATTAAATCAGCGCGTACCGCTTGGCTAATGCTAGGGTCAGCAGTCATGGCTTGTTCAATCACTTCGCGCACCAGCATGGCGGGCAGCGCTGGGCTATCGAGCTTATTGGCAAGGTGGAAGCTCAGTGCGGCTTCCAGCGTGTCGTGGTTGAGGATGGTGGCGTATAAAAAACTCGCCAGCACAGGCTCTTGCTCGGCTTGCTTGCGTGTCTGGCTACGAATGGATTCCCACAATGTATCGAGGGGGAGTGCAGGCGCAGTTGCGTTCATGGTGACCTCGGTGGATCAAAAACTTAATGAGAGGATTATTGGGGTTGGCCATTGGGCTGGCAAGTGTTGAGTGTCATGTTAACCCCCACCCAACCTCCCCCTTGGAAAGGGGGAGGGGTCAGACTGCTTATCTACAAAGCGCGATCAGTCTCCTCCCTCTTCTTAAGGGGGGGC
>CAZOPE010000036.1:0-44003 GCA_964581625.1 uncultured Cellvibrionaceae bacterium | reverse complement strand
GCGGTACTGCCTTGTTGCGCGCTGTTGAAGCCATCAAAGATTTGAAAGGCGACAATGAAGACCAAAACGCAGGTATCGCAATCGCACGTCGCGCTATGGAAGCTCCATTGCGTCAAATCGTTGCTAACGCTGGTGATGAACCATCAGTGGTTGCTGACCAAGTGAAGAAAGGCACTGGTAACTTCGGTTACAACGCTGCGACTTCTGTTTACGGCGACATGATTGAAATGGGTATTCTTGATCCCGCTAAAGTAACCCGTTCTGCGTTGCAGGCTGCAGGTTCTATCGCTGGTTTGATGATCACCACTGAAGCCATGGTTGCTGACTTGCCAGAAGACGGCAAACCAGCTGCGCCTGATATGGGCGCCATGGGCGGTATGGGTGGCATGGGCGGCTTCTAAGCCTAACTAAAAAAGCGGCTCTTGTAGCCGCTTTTTGTTTTTGTGAAATACCCTTCCTGTTTTTTCGGGAAACAGAAAATCCCCCCGCCTACGGCGACCCCCTTTTCCAAAGTGGGTTGTATTCCCTCCCTTTGAAAAAGGGAGGGTCGGGGAGGGGTTTAGGCTACAATCTTGCTGAACATTAAGCTTATTTTTAAACTGTGAATTAGGAGAATCCTCATGGCTTTCGAACTTCCCGCATTACCCTACGCAAAAGACGCATTGGTTCCTCACATTTCTGCCGAGACCTTAGAGTTTCACCACGGCAAACACCACAAGACTTATGTTGATAAGTTGAATGGCCTTGTTCCTGGTACCGAGTTTGAAGGCAAAAGTCTTGAAGACATCATCAAGACTTCTTCTGGCGGTGTGTTCAATAACGCTGCGCAAATTTGGAACCACACGTTTTACTGGCACTGCTTGTCTCCAAATGGCGGCGGCGCAGCAACGGGTGCAGTTGCTGATGCAATCAACAAAGCCTTCGGTTCTTTTGACAAGTTCAAAGAAGACTTCACCAACTCTGCAATCAACAACTTTGGTTCTTCATGGACTTGGTTGGTGAAAAAAGCTGACGGCTCTGTTGCGATTGTTAACACCAGCAACGCTGCTACTCCGTTGACTGATGCTTCTGTTACCCCAATTCTCACCGTAGACTTGTGGGAACACGCTTACTACATTGATTACCGTAACGCTCGCCCAACTTACATGAACGCTTTCTGGGCGTTGGTAAACTGGGAATTCGTAAACGCCAATTACGCAAAGTAATACAGGCGTGTAATGCGCGGTCGGGCTAGCCAAAAGCGGAGCTCGACTCAAACGCGGCGGGTTCCTCTGGGATAACCCGCTCAGGACGAGCCTACAAGGCTCGTTTTTTTTGTTCTTTGTTTGTTGCATGGGCTGCTATAAAATGCGCTCCAATTTTCATTACTTCTTTAGGTAGATTGCATTATGGAACGCAGAGAACCAACCTTATCTGGTGGTAACACCTCATCTAATAATGGTGCAAGTGCCGAGCGCGATGAAGCGCCAATCCGTCGCTCCGCACCTGCTTACGATGAACCGAGAGTAAGACAATCTTCCAATAGTTCATCCAGCTCTTTGCCGTTAATTGCGCTATTGGTTGCCATAGTTGGCGTGCTCGGTGCGGGATTTTTGGGTTTCGAGTTGATGGAAGCCAACGGCAAAATCACAAAAGATGCTGCACGTATTCAACAGTTAGAAAACCAACTCAACGTGACATCCAGCGAATCCACTCAATCGGTTACTGCTTTAGGTATCAATTTGCAAAAAGCAGATGGTGATATTAAAAAGTTGCAAGAAGCCGTGCGCAAACTCAATGCTGATCACGATGCAAAATTAGCCTCTCTCGGCAAATCTTTAGAGGGTGCTAAAGCCGAGCTGAACAGCTTGAAAGGCGATACCAATTCGCTCAAGCAAGACTCCCTCTCGCACAAAGCCAGCTTGGACGAAATTGCTCCGCACTTTGATAGCGTGGAAAAAAATATCGCCGCGCAAAGCAAAAAAATTGCCGATGTCTCTGCCAGCGTAAACGCTATGCTTAATCAGGTTAAAAGTGCAGAAGGCTTAGCTTCACGCATTACCAAAACCGAAGAAGCAATTGATGCTATTGATGATAACCGCCGTATCATCAACCGCGATTTGGTGCAAATTAAGCAGCAGCTAGGTATTAAAAACTAAGGTGTTGAAAGTTAACTTTAAGTAAAGGTAAATTTAATAGGGAGTTGTCATCCCGTAGGGATCCAGTGACTTTAAGATTGTTCGTTACGGTCACAGGATCCCCTTCGGGGATGACGACTCCCTTCTTAACTTTTTTGTAATGAATGCCTAAGTCATTGCAAATAATTCAAGAGAGTCTCTCCCCATGCCCACCATCATCCGCCAGCAAGACCTCATCGACAGCGTTGCCGATGCGCTCCAGTTCATCTCCTACTATCATCCCGTCGATTTTATCCAAGCTGTTCATCAAGCCTATGAGCGTGAAGAAAACAAAGCGGCTAAAGATGCGATGGCGCAAATTCTGATTAACTCGCGCATGTGTGCCATGGGTCACCGCCCCATTTGCCAAGACACCGGCATTGTGACCGTGTTCGTGACAGTGGGGATGGATGTGCAGTGGGATGCGCAAATGAGCCTCACGGATATGATCAACGAAGGCGTGCGTCGCGCTTATCAGAATCCAGATAACGTTTTGCGTGCATCCATTTTGGCTGACCCCGATGGCGCCCGCAAAAACACCGGCGACAACACACCTGCCATCATTCACTACAACATTGTTCCGGGTAATACCGTTGATGTGCATGTTGCAGCCAAAGGCGGCGGTTCAGAAGCCAAAACCAAATTTGCGATGTTGAATCCGTCTGACTCGGTGGTTGATTGGGTATTGAAAGTCGTTCCTGAAATGGGTGCGGGATGGTGTCCGCCCGGTATGCTCGGCATTGGCATCGGCGGCACAGCGGAAAAAGCCATGCAACTCGCCAAAGAAGCCTTGCTGGAACCTGTTGATATCCAAGAATTACAAGCGCGCGGTGCGAGTAATCGTAGCGAAGAATTGCGTTTGGAGTTGTACGACAAAGTGAACCGCTTAGGTATCGGGGCCCAAGGTCTCGGCGGTTTAACCACCGTGTTGGATGTAAAAGTTAAAGATTACCCCACTCACGCCGCGAATAAACCCGTCGCCATTATTCCCAACTGCGCTGCTACTCGTCATGCGCATTTCGTGTTGGATGGTTCTGGCCCTAGTTTCCAAACCCCTCCATCATTGGAAGATTGGCCAGAAATTACGTGGGAAACCGGTGATGACGTGCGCCGCGTCAATCTCGATACGCTCAAGCCTGAAGATGTACAAGAATGGAAAACCGGCGAGACCGTTTTACTGAGCGGCAAAATGCTCACCGGCCGCGACGCCGCCCACAAAAAAATGACGGATCTCTTGGCCAAAGGCGAACCTTTGCCGGTGGATATGAAAGGGCGATTCATCTATTACGTCGGCCCTGTTGACCCTATCCGCGATGAAGTGGTAGGCCCCGCTGGCCCCACCACTGCAACCCGTATGGATAAGTTCACCCGCACCATGCTCGAGCAAACTGGCCTGCTCGGCATGATTGGTAAATCTGAGCGCGGTCAAATCGCCATTGATGCCATTCGCGATAACAAATCTGTCTACCTCATGGCCGTTGGGGGTGCTGCTTATTTGGTGGCGCAAGCTATCAAATCGGCGAAGGTGTTGGGTTTCCCCGAATTGGGAATGGAAGCGATTTACGAATTCGACGTGAAGGATATGCCCGTTACTGTCGCAGTGGATTCCCGCGGTGAATCCGTGCATATCACGGGCCCTAAAATCTGGAAAGCCAAGATTGAAGAGCAGGCGCTCACGTTAAAGTGACCCCTTGAGTTCACAAAGCGAAAAACCGGAGTTTAACCTCCGGTTTTTTTATATCGTTTGCTAATTGAATCACATCTCCTCTAAAACTTTTGGCGCTTAGATCAAAAGTCTTACTTATTTCCTGCACGCCAAAAAATCCCTGCTAGGCTTTAAATAGCCACAAGGGTTACCCGCCTATTTATCGGCGGAAATAAAACCCCTCGAATAACAAAACTTACCTTATTAGTGTCTAGCGGGTTACTAAATGCAGTTCAAATACCTATTGATAGCAGTAGCTACAATTATCAGTTGGGCGTTGGGTACTTATATAAATGTTTCTGTGGGTACATTGGTAGCCGCTGCAGCAATGCTTTACTTGCTATTGTCCAAAGACAAGGCTCAGAGCACTCTCAGCCTAGATCAAGCGCAAGCTCTGCGTAAACAGGAGCGTAGCGTTAGCGAGTGTCTATCCCAAGTTGGAGCAGTGGTTAAAGGAACTATGGATAATACCGCTCGCGAAATGGATTCGTTGTTAAATATTCAATCAGATGCAATTCAAACCCTCACAAGCGCGTTTATGGGTTTAAGAGAACTGCTTGAACAGCAGCAACGTGAAATTAAACACTTGCTGGTTGATTTGGGCTCTAAAGAATCGGCTGAAGTCAGCATCGGTATCAAAATGAGTGCCTTTGCAGAAAATACCTCTAACACATTAGGGCGTTTTGTTGATACCACTGTTCAAATGAGTGCCGCTTCAATGGATTTGGTGGAGAAGGTAAATTACATCGCCAACCAAATGCCGCTAGTAATGAAAGCGCTGAAAGATATTGATCAAATTGCGGCGCAAACCAATTTGCTTGCGTTGAATGCTGCTATTGAAGCTGCACGTGCGGGCGAAAGCGGCCGAGGCTTTGCAGTAGTTGCGGACGAAGTTAGAGCGCTTTCTAACCGATCAGCTGGGTTTAGCAACGACATTCAAGCTCAGTTAAACAACGTAAACAATGCAATTAGCAGCCTAACTCAAGAGGTTGGAATCGTTGCCTCGCAAGATATGTCCTATGTTCTTGATGCAAAGCGCGAAGTAGAAATTGCAATCAGCGAGTTAGTAGAAAAAGCTAAGAGCGATCAGGTCATCGCTGGTAATTTGAATCAAATTTCTAGCAGCCTATCGTTTGCCCTGCATGAAGCCATGCGTGGTTTACAGTTTGAAGATATGGCTTCGCAAAATATTCTTCATTCACGCGCGCAGTTGCGTTCTATTGACTCCATCATTGAAACGCTGGGTAAGGGAACAACTAACTTATCCGTATTGGAAGAAAATCTTTTAAGGGAATTGAATAAATTTCACAGCAACACGGAGCGTCGCGAAGACAGCCCGGTAACTGCGTCGTCTATGCAGAGCGGTGAAGTTGAGTTGTTTTAACTGAGGAATATACATGTCTAACACTATTAAAATGCCCAAGCGATTTGATTACAGTGCGAGCTCTGAGTTTAACAGTTTGCTGACTAGCATATTTGCGGAATACGGTAATGGTGCCAATGTAACGCTGGATTGCACCGGCATGGATTATATCGACAGCGCCGGTATAGGCTTGTTAGTCATGGCGCATAAAAAATCACTCTCCACGCGCTCAACCATCTCGCTCATTGGTGTGAAACCTTCAATTAAAGAAATTTTAATGTTGGCTAATTTGCAGAAATTAATCGAGATCAAATAGGAATTAGTATGTCAGAGATCGAAACCTTACGTCTGCCCACATCATTCGATTACTCCTTCCATCGTCAATTTAGTGAGCAATACACAGCTATGCTGGAAAATGGGGCCTGTAGAGAAATTCTTTTGGATTTTAGTCAGGTGGAGTATTTGGATTCATCTGCCCTAGGGATGATGGTGTTGCTTCAAAAAAGAGCTGCAGCGCAGCAAATACAGGTTCGAGTAAAAGGTGCGCGAGGAGCTACAGAAGAAATATTAAAAATGGCAAACATGCAAAAAATATTCGAATTTTTGTAATTAATACATGCCTAACCTATCTCATAAAGTGCCACGCATTCTTGTTGTTGATGACGACGAAATGCTGAATTTTCTATTCTGCAGTTTTTTGAATTCAAAAGGCCTTGAAACAGTTACTGCCCACAGTCTGTCTGAAGCCAAATTGGTATTGGAGACTGATAGTTTCATAGATTTAATTTTGCTTGATTATCAATTAGGTGACGGTGTAGGCATGGAACTGTTGGCGCCTGCATTTTTGGGTGAGTACAAAAGTAAACCGCCTGTCATTATGATTAGCGCCAATGAGGAGCCGGAGTTTTTAGAAGCATGCTTCTCAGGCGGTGTTGATGATTACATTATAAAACCCGTCAACTTATCCCTGTTAGCATTAAAAGTATCTGCACTCATTAAATCAGTGGCAATGCAGAAGCTCATTAAATCGCAAAATGATGAGCTTGAAGCCTTTAAGGCAGAAGCGGAGCGCGAAGAGCAGGTTGCAAAATTTACCTACGAATATTTACTTCGCCAAAATTCGTACAAATACGAAGGTGTTGATATTTGGCTAAAATCATTTGCCGCGTTCAGCGGCGATATGATGTTACTGAAAAAATCTCCCGGCGGAAATTTCTATTTTATTTTGGCAGATGCAACAGGCCACGGCCTATCTGCTGCAATTACCATCATGCCTGTAGTCACCATTTTTAATAGCATGGTGACTAAAGGCTTTCACGTTCAAAAGATTGTTACCGAGCTCAACCGAAAATTGGTAAGCGATACCCCAGCGGATCGATTTGTTGCGGCAATCGTTATAGAAATAAATCCGTTTCGCCGTGAGTTCAATATCTGGAATGGTGGAATGCCACCTGCGCTGTGGGTAGATGGTGGAAAAGTTCTCCATACGTTCAAATCCAACCATATGGCCTTAGGCATATTGGATGAACGCCGATTTGACGCAAGCGTCACAACAATAGATTTACCTGATTCGGGCTTTCTCTTTGTTCACAGCGATGGTCTCACTGAGCAGGAAAATGCAGCGCAGGAAGCCTATTCGTCCCACCGTGTGATGAAGGTCATCGAATCTCAACCGGATCATTTGCTGCAAGCATTTTCACAAGATTTGCTGAACCATGCAGGGCACAGTTCCTACTCAGATGATGTATCTGTATGCACCATACGGCCTTCGTTAGTATTTCAGGATATGAGTGACCAGCTCACGCCAGCAATGGCGCGTTCTCTGTCCCCCAGTAGCGATGATCAATTTGAATGGAATGTGCAGTTGTGTGGCAGGCAGTTAGAAAGCTGTGAAATTCCTCCGTTATGCAACCACTTCTTACAGCAAATTGGTGTTGATCAACAAGTCTGCCAAAAAATATTTGCAGTCGTTGCGGAAATGGTGAGTAACGCACTTGACCATGGAGTTCTTGGTTTGTCGTCAAGCCTAAAAGAAAGTGTAGACGGGTTTACGGAATATTTTCATCAGCGAGAAGAACGCCTTAAAACACTTACCGACAATGATTTTGTGAAACTCTCCATACGTTGGCAAGCTGGCGAAGGAGAAGGGCGATTTTTGCTGGAGGTGGAAGATAGTGGTGCAGGATACATATCGGCCGAAGCTCAAACTGGAGTTGCCCCAAAATATTCTGGCCGTGGAAATCAATTAATTCGTAGTTTATCGGAGTCTGTAGAAATTATTCCTCCGGGAAATAAAATCCGAGCTACCATTAAATGAACTTCACCTTATCAGGAACTAACGCAGGGCATTGTTTATGAGTAAGCGCATATTAATTGTGGATGATTCGGCATCCGTTCGCCAAATGGTCGAAGCAACACTCAAGTCTGCAAACTATATGGTCACGGCTGCAAAAGATGGCTTGGAGGCGTTTAATCTTTGCAAGACAGCGAGTTTTGATTTTGTTCTCACCGACCAAAATATGCCGAACATGGATGGCTTAACCCTCATTAAATCCTTAAGAGGATTGGGCACCTATTCCAAGACGCCTATCGTTGTATTAACCACAGAAGCTAGCGATAGCATGAAAGCCCAAGGCCGCGCTGCAGGTGCAACAGGGTGGATGGTAAAGCCTTTTGACCCGGCCAAGTTGTTGGAGGTTGCTAAAAAAGTATTGGGCTAAGTCGAGCTAATAAGTCTAAAAAATTGCATCGCATTGGAAGGCCATTATGTCTATCGACATGAAACAATTTCACTCTGTTTTCTTCGAAGAGAGCCAAGAGCATCTGGATGAAATGGAGCACCTCTTACTGGATTTGAATACCGATAATCCAGATTCAGAACAACTCAACAGTATTTTTCGTGCCGCGCATTCTATTAAAGGTGGTAGCGGCATTTTCGGTTTTGATGCCCTCGGTTCTGTTACCCATATTATGGAAAGCCTGCTCGACAATGTTCGTCAGGGAAAGCTCGCAATTACCCCTGCTATGGTCGATTTGTTTCTCGGCTCGGTCGATGTACTCAAAGGAATTTTGAACAGTTACAAATCAGGTACAGATATCGATTGGGCAGGTGCTAATCAAATTTGCGAACGATTAGAGGCCGTTACCAAATCGCCGGCTGAACCGCTGGAGGAACATGATGGTTTCGGCTTTTTCACCGAGCCGACCATGAATATTGAAGATGGCTTTGGCTTTTTTGTGGACCCTGTACTCCCCTCAGTTGAAGAGGCTTTCGGGTTCTTTGATGAAGAGCTACCTGTATTGGGAGCCGCCAAGAAAAAGGCAACCAAAAAGAGCTCAACCAAAAAGAAAGAAGATGTTACAGCGCCAGAAACAAATCATGTAAGCGAAATCCCCGTTGATACCTCTGTACCTTCACCCGTAATTAAATCCGCTGCAGTTAGCGCACCTGTCGCAACCCTGCAACCCGCTACCAAGTCAAAACCAGCAGATGCTGCCTCAGCCGAAAATACGTCGATTCGTGTAGATGTAACCAAAGTTGATCAGCTCATCAATCTGGTGGGTGAAATTGTTATCACCCAATCTATGTTGAATTTGGTGGGCAAAAGTATCGACGGCGCTTTGGGTGAAAAATTTCAAAGTATTGCGGCAGAGTTAGAGCGCAATACACGGGAAATTCAAGAAGCGGTTATGTCAATTCGCATGCTGCCCGTTTCATTTGTATTCAACCGTTTCCCGCGTGTTGTTCGTGATTTATCGACAAAGCTGGGTAAATCAATTGACCTGATTATTGAAGGTGGCGACACAGAATTGGATAAGGGTTTAACCGAAAAGCTGGTAGATCCATTAACTCATTTGGTGCGCAATTCTATTGATCATGGCATAGAGTCAGTAGAAGTTCGTGCAGATCGTAATAAAAATCCCACAGGTACCGTTGTATTAAAAGCCGCACAACAGGGCGGAAGTATTGTTATCAGTATTAGTGATGACGGTGGCGGTTTGAGCCGCACAAAAATTCTGGCCAAGGCGCAAGAAAAAAATATTCCAGTCAGTGATAACCCGAGTGACGCTGAAGTGTGGCAGTTAATTTTTGCTCCAGGTTTCTCAACAGCGGATCAAATAACAGATGTGTCAGGCCGTGGTGTGGGTTTGGATGTAGTAAAGCGCAATGTGCAATCACTCGGTGGCCGCATTGATATTGAATCACAAGAGGGTGTTGGTGCGACCTTTACGATTCGCTTGCCACTCACACTTGCCATAGTAGACGGCATGTGTGTTTCTGTAGGCGACCAAACATTTATTATCCCACTGGTAAATATTATCGAATCCATGCAGCCGCTAGAAAAAGATATAAAAACCTTGGCGGGTGATGATCAACTGCTGTTAGTGCGTGATCAATATTGGCCCATTTTACCGCTCTACAAAGCCATGCAGTTAGAACCAGACTTTAAAGAAGCACATAAGGGCATTGCCGTTCTAATTGAAGCAAATAAGCACAAATTTGCACTTTTTGTAGATGCATTGGTAGGTCAACAACAAGTAGTAATAAAAAGTTTAGAGCAACATTACAAACGTGTTCAAGGCGTGGCTGGCGCAACCATTATGGGCGACGGCAGTGTTGCATTGATTTTAGACGTGGAATCCTTAGCTGTTACAGCCAATCCACATACGTTGCAGCAAGCAAGTTAACAGATCCCTCGGCAACTCCATCACTTTGAAAGTAGGGAGTGGCAACCCCCTTTGTAAAAGGGGGTCGGCGCAGCCGGGGGGATTTAAAATGTTAAATATCTACACCAGAGGCTAAAAATGTCTGAAGTTGCCGTGCCCCAAAAGGATCAAGAATTTCTCACCTTTACCTTGGGCGAAGAAAATTATGCACTTGATATTCTCACCGTAAAAGAAATTCGCGGCTACGAATCTGTGACAAAAATTGCCAATGCGCCACCGTTCATAAAAGGCGTTATTAACCTGCGTGGAGACATAGTCCCCATTGTGGATTTACGTATTAAATTTAATGTGGGCGATGCCACCTATGATGAATTCACCATTGTCATCGTCTTGCATATTCACAACCGCATTGTTGGCATAGTGGTAGATGGCGTAAGTGATGTGGTGAGTTTGAATAAAGACCAATTACGCCCGCCGCCAAATTTTGGTGTTGCATTTGATAGCCGCTACTTATTGGGTTTAGCAACCATCAACGAACAAATGATTATTTTGGTGGATATCAATGAGTTGATATCGAGCGAAGAGATGGGCCTATTTAATAGTGTTAGTTCAACGCCAGCGTAGGTGAAAAGACTATGACTTTTAATTTAAAAGCAAAATTAAATATTATGGCAGGCACTGCAATCCTAGCCGTTATTCTCTTAACGCTTATGGGCTATTTGTTGGGTAAGAATGCTTCCATTGGAAGCAACGCGTATAACCGAATTGATTTAACGGGAAAGTTCGTGGCAGATATTGCACCGCCAGCCCTTTTTATGGTTGAGGCCGCAAACCAAGCGGAACAACTTTATTCGTTAGATAAAGCGAAGCGTGCCGAATCTATTAAAGATATTAAAATACATTTGCAGCAATTTGATGATCTTGTGGATAAATGGGGAAGTAGTCCAGATTTGCCAGCAGACGTGGTTGCCGATATTAATAAGCGCCTAAAACCCCAAGGCAAAGAGTTTCAATCAATACTCATAAAAGAAGTGCTAGAGCCAGCTGCGCGTGGCGATGATGATGCTTTGTTAAAAGGCTTTGTCAGTATGGAAAAAGCTTACCTAGAACATGAAGCTATTGTCTATGACCTAGTGGCGCGTGCGGTAAAGCTCAACGAAGAATCACAAGCGAACGGTATCTCTACGGTAGCCACCTATCAAACATTGCTCATGGTTGTGGCGATTCTTTCTGTTGTTGTGGTGGCTTTTTTCTCGGTTTATTTCAGTAAATTAATTTTGACCGGTTTAGGTGCAGACCCTGAGGATCTAAAGCGAGTAACATCCTCCGTTGCAAGAGGTGACTTGGATGTGTCTGTGAATGTAAAAAAAGGTGATGGTAGTGTGATGAGTGCCGTTGCTGACATGATTGAATCTCTCAAGGAAGGGCAGGTAAAAGCTATTGAAAATCAGCGTATTCGTTCAGCTTTGGATTCAAGTTCAACCAATTTAATGATTGCAAATAATGATCGAACTATTATTTATCTAAACCCTTCTTTGCAAAAGATGTTCAGATTGGTAGAGGCAGATCTTCGGGTTGCCTTGCCAGGTTTCTCTGCAGATAAAGTTCTTGAAAGTAAATTAGATATTTTTCAATCGCCATCGCATCAGGCGCAGGCGCTTTCAGTGTTAATGCAAGCGCACACCAGTAACAGTACCTTGGCAAATAGAATTTTCAGGTTAGTAACAAGCCCTATTTTCGATACAAGCGGTGGACGCTTAGGCACTGTGGTGGAATGGTTTGATCGTACTAATGAAGTTGCTGCCGAACAAGAAATCAATGATGTAGTTGAAGCTGCAGGGCAAGGCAATTTCACCACTCGTATTAATGAAAATGGAAAAGAGGGCTTTTTCCTAAAGGCGGCACAAGGTCTAAATGGTCTAGTCGCTACAACTGAGCGAGGATTAAATGATATCACTCGCGTTTTGGGTGCAATCGCCAAGGGTGATCTCACCGAAAAAATGGAAGGCGACTATGCCGGAACCTTTGCAGAGTTAAAAAATTACAGCGATAACACCACAGAAAGTTTGAGTAAAATTTTAGGTGAAATTCGCACTGCAGCCGACACTATTTTTACGGCCTCCAGTGAAATTGCATCGGGTAATGCTGATCTCTCAAGTCGTACCGAGCAACAGGCGGCGAACTTGGAAGAAACTGCATCGAGCATGGAAGAGCTAACCTCAACCGTAAAATTAAATGCAGACAATGCGAAGCAGGCCAACGTGTTGGCCGAGCGGGCCTCTACAGTAGCGTCAGATGGTGGTGCACTAATTCAAGAGGTAGTTGTTACCATGGGCTCCATTAATGAGTCCTCACAAAAAATTGCGGACATTATTGGTGTTATAGATGGCATTGCCTTTCAAACCAATATTCTTGCACTGAATGCAGCTGTTGAAGCCGCTCGTGCTGGTGACCAAGGTAGAGGCTTTGCAGTAGTTGCCTCTGAAGTTAGAACACTCGCCCAACGGTCTGCCAATGCAGCAAAAGATATCAAGGTTTTAATTTCAGATTCGGTAAAGAAAATTGAAAGTGGTAATACCTTGGTTGGTAAATCAGGCGAGACAATGAAAGAGGTTGTTAACTCCATCAAGCGTGTCAACGACATCATGGCGGAAATTGCAGCGGCGTCTTCAGAACAATCAACGGGTATTGAAGAAGTCTCCAACGCAGTTTCACATATGGACGAAATGACCCAACAAAATGCCGCTCTTGTCGAGCAGGCTGCCGCTGCTGCGGAAAGTCTGCAATCACAAGCAGATCAACTCACGCAGCGCGTGGGGCAATTTATTTTGTCAGAAGATAGCGATGCGGGCCGGAGTAACAACAAGTCTGGTGCAAAATTAGCCGCGCCTACAGCTCGGAAACTAGTATCACCGACGAAGAAATTATCGCCCCCTCAAAATCAAGATGATGAATGGGAATCGTTTTAATAAGAAGAACTTAACTCTTTGTGGCAGGGGCGCCGCTATAACTATTTAAATCAAGGCAGGAACCATTATGAAGTTGCGTACAAAGCTCGTACAAATTGGTGTGGTTGGTTTAGTGGGGTCAATTCTAATTGGTTTTGCTAGTTTCTACGCTCAAAAAACCTATGATAAGGCATTGCAAATAGGTGAAAAAAACGCAATGGCGCTACGCAATCACCTAGAGGGTGACATGATGCATGATGCCTTGCGTGCGGATGTTCAGCGATCGCTGTTAGTTGCTATTGAAAAAGATG
This sequence comes from uncultured Cellvibrionaceae bacterium, assembly GCA_964581625.1. Taxonomy (GTDB): domain Bacteria; phylum Pseudomonadota; class Gammaproteobacteria; order Pseudomonadales; family Cellvibrionaceae; genus Cellvibrio. The sequence goes on along the minus strand of CAZOPE010000036.1, from coordinate 30,852 downwards.
TAGTGCAACTTGCTGAAGTGAAAGCAGATATCACAGAGCACAGCAAAGATTTTCGTAGTCATATAGAGGCTAATAAGGCACTTAAATTAAATGCTAAAGCGTCTGCTGCATTGAGCTCGGTAGAAGCATCCTTAGAGAAATATATAAGTAATGCGCAAGAAATAGTTGGTTTAGCCTCTACAGATTTAAAACTCGCTCATGATGCGCTTCCGCATTTTAACGCTGCTTTTTCTGAGCTTGAAGAAAAAATGGCGCTTGCAAGTGACAAATTGCAAGAGGCTAGTGATGATGATGTTAATCAGGCCCAGGCACAGGTTACTACTGCAAAATGGATTCAGGCGCTGATTATTATTTTATCCGGCGTGGGTTCCATTATGATGGCTTGGAAAATTGCCACTAACATTACGGGGCAATTGGGTGGTGAACCAGAAGATGCCGTTAGTGTGGCAAAGCGTATCGGTACTGGTGATTTCACTCAGGTGAGCGCATGTGCTCAAGCAGACAAAGGCAGTCTATTAGGGCAGCTGGAAATTATGCGGCTGGCACTGGAAGATAACGCGCGTGAAGCACGCAATAATTTGCGAATTCGCACGGCGTTAGATGCAACCTCTACCAATGTGATGATTGCCAATAACAATCGTGAAATTATTTACATGAATCGCGCTATTGAAGCCATGTTGCATAATGTTGAACCAGAATTACGCGCTCAGCTCCCGCATTTCTCGGTAGATAAAGTCATTGGTAGCAATATGGATATATTCCATAAAAATCCTACGCACCAAAGTCAAATGCTCTCGCACTTAACAACATCTCATACCGCTAATATTAAAGTAGCTTCGTTGACCTTTCGCTTAGTTGCTAGCCCGATTTTTGACGGAGAAGGCCAGCGTATGGGGTCTATTGTAGAGTGGATAGACCGTACGCAAGAAGTAGCCGCTGAAGAAGAAATTAGTGCAATGGTGGATGCTGTTGTAGCCGGTAATTTTAAAAAACGTGCAGTAACAGAAGGTAAGCAAGGGTTTTTCTTAAAAACATCTGAGGGGCTGAACGCACTCACATCCACAGCTGATGAAAGTTTGACGGATATTGCCCGTGTTTTGAATGCGCTTTCTAAGGGTGATTTAACAGAGCGTATTACCAATAATTATTCAGGTACATTTGGTGAGTTGAAGGATTATTGCAATAGCACAATGGAAAGTTTGGGTGACATTATTGGTGAAATTCGCGGTTCGGCAGAAACGATATTTACGGCGTCCAGTGAAATTGCCCAAGGCAATTCCGATTTATCTAGCCGTACTGAGCAGCAGGCAGCTAACTTGGAAGAAACAGCCTCCAGCATGGAGGAATTAACCTCTACCGTAAAACTCAATGCTGATAATGCTAAGCAGGCAAATGTTCTTGCGGAACAAGCATCCAGTGTTGCAACGGATGGTGGTGCGTTAATCGGTCAAGTGGTTACCACCATGAATGCGATTAACGAGTCCTCTCAAAAAATTGCCGATATTATTGGCGTGATTGATGGCATTGCGTTCCAAACGAATATTCTTGCATTGAATGCAGCGGTAGAAGCCGCTCGCGCGGGCGATCAAGGCAGGGGCTTTGCCGTTGTTGCTTCTGAGGTGCGTACGCTTGCGCAAAGGTCTGCGAACGCAGCCAAAGATATTAAAGCGTTAATTTCTGATTCGGTTAAGAAAATAGAAAATGGTAATACCCTTGTTGGAAAATCGGGGGATACCATGAAAGAGATTGTTACAGCGATTAAGCGCGTGAACGATATTATGGCGGAAATTGCCGCAGCTTCGGTTGAGCAATCATCGGGTATTGATGCGGTTTCTACGGCAGTTTCGCAAATGGATGAAATGACACAACAGAACGCCGCTTTAGTTGAAGAGGCTGCCGCAGCTGCTGAAAGCTTGCAATCACAAGCGGATCAAATGACTCAGCGAGTGGCGCAATTCCGCTTAAACAGTGATTCGTCACACACCACATTCAAACCTGTGGCCCGTTTAAATGCAGCGATACCTGAAGTCAAACCATCATCGACATTGACAAAAAAATTGTCTCCTCCCAAGCAACAGGATGACGAGTGGGAATCATTTTAATAAATTTTTTTCAATATCAATGAGGTGACCTATGGATTTAGATAGCGCTATTCAAAAACACAGTGAATGGAAAATGAAGTTTCGTACAGCGATATCAAAGAAAGAAAATTTAGATGCCGCTACTATTGCTAAAGATAATTGCTGCGAATTGGGTAAGTGGTTGCATGGGGATGCCAAATTAAAGTTTTCAAACTTGGTGAGCCATAATGAATGCATGACCAAACACGCTGCATTTCACCAAGAGGCGGGTAAAGTGGCTACCTTAATTAATGCGGCTAAATATTCTGAGGCAGAAGCTGCAATTGGCGCAGGTACGGCGTATGCGACAATCTCCAGTGCAGTTGGCGTCGCTATTATCAAGCTTAAAAAAGAAGCGGGTCTTTAGGTTTTTATTTGGTTGTTGTGCCTAGCAACGTTATACGTTTTATGGCTTATTAAAATTGCTCATTAGTGCGGTAGGCATCTTATATGAGGTATGTGCTATTTAAGGCTTTTTCTAATTGGAAGCACGCATGACTAGTGCAGGTAATAGTCGGGAATTTAGTTACAGCGCAGCGGACTTTGAAAAAGTACGCAAAGTGATTTATCACAAAGCGGGTATTAATTTATCTGACAGTAAAAAGCAGTTAGTGTATAGCCGTTTGGCGCGTCGCTTGCGTGCATTAAAATTAGCCAACTTTTCTGCCTACCTAAGTTATTTGAATGAAAATGAGGAGGAGCAAGAGGAATTTATTAATGCGCTAACCACCAACCTTACCGCGTTCTTTCGTGAGTCTCACCATTTTACGATCTTGGCGGATTACGCCAAAAAAATGCAACATAAAAGCCGCCCTTTGCGCGTGTGGTGTGCGGCATCCAGTACCGGTGAAGAGCCTTACTCCATAGCGATAAGTTTGGCGGAGGCATACGGCACCTATGAACCGCCAGTAGAAATTATTGCCTCAGATATTGATAGCAATGTATTGCGCGAGGCAAGTTCCGGCGTTTATGCGTTACAGCGTTTGGAGTCATTAAGTTTTGAGCGAAAGAAACAATTTTTTCAGCGCGGTAAGGGCGTTAACGCGGGAAAAGCGCGAGTGGTGCAAGAGTTGCGTAATTTAATTGATTTTCGCCAAATCAATTTGTTGGATTCTACGTGGGGCTTACAAGAAAGTTTTGACGTTATTTTTTGCCGAAATGTGATGATTTATTTTGATAAGGCCACGCAATTAAAATTGTTGGAACGCATGACTAGATTGCTTAAGCCGGAAGGTCTCTATATTGCAGGCCATTCAGAAAGTTTTTCTCAGGCACCGCATCTGGTTAAGCTGGTGGGAAAAACTACCTATACATTGGCAAAACCTCTAGGAGCGGCCAATGAAATATGACGACAATGAGCATCTTGCCCCCAATACTTACTATGACCGTCACTTTGACAAAGACGCGGTAAAAATTTTACCTGGCGAATATTACGTCACTACGGGAGACAAATTAATTGTCACGGTACTTGGGTCTTGTGTCGCCGTTTGCTTGCGCGATAAGGTCACTCATTGTGGTGGTATGAACCATTTTTTATTGCCCAATGACGGCAATAATGAATCTGGGTTGCTCACGGAATCTGCTCGTTACGGTGTATATGCCATGGAGATTCTTATTAACCATTTATTGAAACTTGGTGCGAACAAAAATCGATTGGAAGCAAAAGTATTTGGTGGTGGCAATGTTTTGCGCGGGCTTACCTTAAACAATGTTGGCCAGCGCAATGCCGCATTCGTATTGGATTATTTGCATAATGAATCTATTCCAATTGTTGCACAGGACTTGTTAGATGATTTTCCCCGCAAGGTTTATTTTTTCCCCGATACGGGTAAGGTAATGGTTAGAAAAATTAAATCTGTTCATAACACAACTATTTTTGACCGCGAAACTGAATACCGCATGCGCGTAAAATACACGCCCAAAAGTGGCGATGTTGATTTGTTTACCTAGAGAAATCCTGAATGTTAACTTTTTTGTTTTTGCGTTGCTAAATTTTTGTTAAAAATGCTCATTTGCCCTGTGTAAGCTCTGCTTTTTCACACAAATTTTCCTTGTAAAAATTGCAATGAAAATGATTTCTGATGTTCTCTGGCTTGCATTTGATGCGAACCTTGATAAAAATAATATGGTTTTAATGTAATGATTAAAGTACTTGTGATTGACGACTCCGCTTTGGTGCGTAGTTTAATGTCGGAAATTATTCGCAGCGCACCGGGTTTTACCTTGGTAGGTGCTGCACCTGATGCTTATGTGGCGCGTGATATGGTGAAGGAGTTTTCACCTGATGTAATCACTCTTGATATTGAAATGCCGCGCATGGATGGTCTTTCTTTTTTAGAGAAATTAATGGTTGCGCGCCCTACACCCGTTGTCATGCTTTCGACACTCACCGAGTCGGGTGCGGAGGCAACCTTACGAGCACTTGAGTTGGGCGCAGTAGATTTTATCCCCAAGCCAAAACTCGGCATTGCAGATGGCTTTCGTGAATATACGGAACTAATTTTAGAAAAGCTTGAGGCTGCAGCAAAAGTTAACGTGAAACCGCTCAAGCTCGATGAGCGAAATACGGTTGGCGTGGTCAAAAAAATTTCCACAACATCTTTGCAAGGCACGGAAAAAATAATTGCCATAGGCGCCTCAACAGGTGGTACAGAAGCTATAAAAGATGTGCTTTTGCAACTGCCAGCAGATTCTCCCGGCGTTGTGATGACGCAGCATATGCCACCTGGATTCACTCGCACCTTTGCAGAGCGGTTGAATAAACTTACAAAGTTGCACGTTGCTGAAGCTAAAGGTGGTGAGCGGATTTTGCCAGGCCACGCTTACTTGGCGCCGGGAGGTTTTCATTTGCTGGTGGCTCGTTCAGGAGCAGATTACGTGATTAAGCTATCGGAGTCGGAGCCTGTGCATCGCCATCGCCCAGCGGTAGATGTAATGATGGAATCCGTTGCAATTGCAGGGGGTAAAAATGTGATTGGTGTGCTCTTGACCGGTATGGGAAAAGACGGCGCAAAAGGCATGCTGGACATTCACAATCGTGGTGGCTATACCATCGCTCAAGACGAGCAGAGTTGTGTTGTTTATGGCATGCCTAAAGAGGCTGTCAATTTAGGAGGTGTTGACGAGGTGGTTACCCTAGGCAATATAAGCGCAGTGGTGTTGAAAAAGTTGAAAGAGATGGGGGCGGGCAATCGACTTTAAATCACCAATCTGCCCCCTCATCTTAGTTATCAGTATCTCCCGCAAGGCTTGCACACACAACATTGCGGCCTCGCTCTTTCGCGCGGTACAAGGCTTCGTCCGCAAATTTAATTTGTTCCATAAAATTTTCCATTCCCGTGTTTTCTGCAATGCCCGCACTGAAACTTACGTTGAATGAATAAGTGCTATCTTTGAACTTAATTTGGCTAAAAGATTTGCGTAGGCTATTGATTAAATTGCCCGCGTCATGAATGTTCATGTCGGGCATAATCATCAGGAATTCTTCGCCGCCAAACCGGCCAATATAATCAGTGACTCGTAAGCGTTGCTGAAAGAGTTGTGCCAGAGCTTTGAGCACGCGATCACCATTCAAATGACCATAGGTGTCATTTACCGACTTGAAGTTATCTATATCAATCATCGCAATAGTGAACGTCATTTTATTGCGTCGGTATTGAAGAAATACACGCTCTGCAGCAAGTTGTATCTGTGCGTGGTTTAGTAGGCCTGTGAGGCTGTCTTGGTACATCATTGCGGTTAAAATTTTTGCGCGTTCAACACGGCTGCGAACATGACGAACCAGATCTTCTGGCGGCATATCTTTGGAGAGTAAATCCTCAGTGCCAATTTCTAACAAATCCGTTTTTTTGAATGGGTGAGCGTTAGCGGATAAAAACAATATAGGAATACTTTGAAAGGCTTCCTGCTGCCGAATTACCGCGGCGAGTTCGTCGCCATTTACATTGGGCATGTGGAGATCTAATAAAATAAGATCTGGCATGCTGGATTGTAAAATAGGCAGAACGCTAAGCGGATCAGTTTCAACGGTAACCTTCATTCCCGCTTGTTCAAGTATGGCGCTGTAAAATTCCGCAACAGAGATTTGATCATCCACAATCAAAATGTGCGTGGGTTTATTAATATTGAGGTTTAAGTGGTTTCGAATTAAGCCAACTAGCGAGGGAATATCGGCAGGCTTTGTAACGTAGGAGTGAATACCTGCGCGTACCGATAACAAACGACTGTTGAAATCGTCTTTTCCTGAAAACAAGAAAACTTTTATGCCGCGTGCGACAAACCTCTTGGCAGCCTCAAAAAATGACTGCATGTCTTCTTGTGGAATGCTTAAATCCATAATGATTAGGCTGGGGTGTCTTTGCGCAACCGCCTGAACCAGAGTGTCAATGGATCTAAAATGTTTCGATTTGAAACCATAACTCAGTAAATTTTGCAGTAAAATTTCGGGTGCATCAATTTCTTGGTCTAGATAATAAATGGATGTGTCCTGCGCAACTATACCTGACTGGCGGGTTTGAGTTAGTTGCTTGTCTAAGTGGCTGTAATCTGTGGGTTCGTCTATTTGAATAATGTTTGCGTGTGGATTGGTTTCTGTTTCAATTAAATTGCTCAGCGATTTGAGTGCGATATTTATTGATCGAGTTACATTTTCGTCGAGCTTATAAGCGGGATCTTTTTCATTAATTAAGGGTTTTAGCGCAGTTTCAAGTGCCCTTGCTGATTTGCTGATGTCAACAAAACCAAAGGTTCCGCTGGTGCCAATTAAACTGTGCACATTTCTATGCAGCAATACCATTGTTTCAACTTGCCATTGGTTAGAAATCGCCTGCCAATCAGCAGTAATAGCTTCAAATTTGGCGGGAAGCTGCGCTTTATATTCGCCTTTTAGCTTCTCAAGGTGCAATTCAAATGTACTTTTTTCTGCGGCCATAAAATTCTACTACGTTAATTATTGTTGGCGAGCCAAGGGCAATTCAATATAAAAAGAGCTGCCTTGCCCAACATTACTGGTGAAGCCTATTTTTCCACCCATTTTTTCCACTAATTCTTTGCTAATGGTTAGGCCTAAGCCGCTACCGTCTTTTTGCCGTGAGCTTGAGCTATCGGCTTGGGTAAAGATTTTGAAAATATTGGCTTTAAAATCCGGCGCTATCCCAGGCCCGTAGTCGGTAACTAAGATTTTTACAAAATCATCTTTTTTGGAAATGGATAGGTCTACCGTTGAGTGCGGATGAGAAAATTTAGCGGCGTTTGAGAGTAAATGATTTATCACTTGCTGGGTGCGCTCTTCATCGGCGTAAATGTTGCAATTCTCTTCTGCACTAATAATCTGAAATTTTACGTTATGTTTTTCCGCACTATACTGGCTCTCTTTAATGCAGATTTGGATCAAGTTCACGGAATCAATATTTTTATAATCAAACTCTATTTGGCCAGCTAGCAATCTGTCCATATCGAGCAAATTATTAATCAGGTTTTGTAGGCGAAGACTATTTTGTTTGGCAATTTTGATAAGGCTGTTTACCTTGTCGGGCAGTGTGCCCAAGCTTCCGCTTTCTATAATGGCCAGTGAAGCTGATATTGATGTTAAGGGGGTACGCAATTCGTGGCTCACGGTTGCAATGAATTCATTTTTCAATTTATCGGTATGTTTGCGGTCGCTAATATCGCGGATCACGCCAACGTAAGCTTCGTCGGCTTCGCTGGAAATAGCGGATAGCGCTAATTCCATTTCAAATTCTTTGCCATTTTTCCTCAGCCCTATCATCTCTTGCCCAATATCCAATATTTCACTGAGATTTTGCATTGGGTTTTGCTCCGCGTTAGTGCGTGCATGTTTGGGTAATAGTTTAAGCAGGCTGCTCCCAATAATTTGATTAGCGCGGTAGCCGAAAATGACTTCTGCGGAATGATTAAAACTTGTAATCACTCCTTGTTCGTTGAGTGTAATAATGCCGTCGAAGGCTCCGTCCAAAATGGCTTGTGTGTGTTTTGCTTGGCGCTTGATATTTTCTTCGTCGAGAATGTGTTGGCGCCTGTGTGCTATCGCAATCATGAACTGCGAAATTAAACCTGTAACCGGTTTTAAATCTTCGATATCTGCTTCGCTATAGCCGTTCTCTTTATTCGCCAAACCTAACATGGCAACTTGTCGCGCGTTGTGGAAGATTGGAATGCCGGTAAAAGCGCTAATTGATGGATGGCCAGGCGGAGTGCCGGCAGAACGCATATCGCTAGAAGGGTTGTTGCTGATAATAGGCTTTCCAGATGTTAAGGCGGCGCCGAATAGTGAATTAAGGTTAGTGAATTTCATGCCTTGCGTTTTGTGATTTGCGTAGGCGGTGCGGCTGGCTTTGTCCCATGCAATGTTTGTCATTGCAATCATATTCAAGTAGGGGTCTTCCTCATCGCTGTAGCCTACCTCACCAATAAAACCGAATTCACTACCGGTTAATTTAACAACGTTGTCTAACAAATCTTCGAAGGTTTGGTTGTCGTCGTTGCTGGCAATAAAAAGTGTTTGCGTATCACTGATTATTTTACTCATCTGTTGTTGCTGAAGGCGCTCATAACCCCATTTAATCAGCCGGGTGTTCTGTTCAAAACTATTTTCTAGCTGTTTGCGTGCACGTGAAGATGCGGATAATACAAAAACAATAAATAGCGCAACCATAATGCTCATTGAAACAGCAATTTGGCCTTGCTCCGCATGTAGCCGTAGGCTTAATGGCACTATTGCCAACACCACAAATCCAACGGCTGAAATTTTATCAATTGCCAGTGATGTAAGCGATGCACTAACCACACCAGCCAGTGTAAACGCGAGTAGCGCTTGATAGGTTGGGTTGTAATTTGCAAACATAAAATAGGAAGCGCTGCCCCATGCAATGCCGGCAAGAAGGGCGCCTGTGCGAAAGAGAATTAACCAATAGCGTGCGTTAAAGTTTGATTCGGTATTTCGCCAAAAATACCAAATGAAGGTGCGCAAGGCCATTGCGCATATCATAAAAATATTCCACAGAATTAAGTCGCCTTGGCCAATCACATTCCAATGGGAAAATGTTAACAGCAAATCCAGCACAAGCGTCAGCCCTACAGAGAGCGGTATGCCGGAATAGAGTCCAAGAACCTGTTCTTCTATCAGCGACCTTTGCTGATGCGGAATGGAATTATTGTTTTTGGAGTGTAATGAGTCCATGGCTAACTTCTGTTGTCGTCCGCTAAAGGAAGCTCGATAAAAAAGCAACTGCCTTCATCGGGTTCAGATGCTACACCTATAGAGCCGCGCATAAGGTTTACCAGTTCTTTCGATATGGCTAGCCCTAAACCAGCTCCGCCATTTTGACGCGAGTTGGATCTATCTATTTGGTAAAATTTTTGGAACAACATATCTTGCTCTTCGCGTGATATTCCCGCGCCTTGATCCAATACTTCTATGCGCACTTTTTCATTAAGCGACAAAACCTTAACCTTTACCCTGCTAGCTGCTGGTGAAAATTTTAGGGCGTTCGAGATTAAGTTGTTGAGTATGTGGTGCAGCTTCAAGTTGTCCACATTTGCAATCCAGCCTTCATCCTGCGTGAGTAGTTCAATATGAATGCTGTTCTGCTTGGCCAGCTCTTCCATATTGTTGATGGCCTGTACAACTATTGGAAATACGGGTTGTATTTTAAAATCGACATGCATTTTTCCTGCAAGTAGTTTATCCATATCAAGCAGGTTGGTGATGAGTGCTTCTAGCCTCTGTCCATTTTGATCAGCAATACGAATTATCTTTTCAACGTTTTCATCAAATTGTCCGAGGGCGCCACTTTGCATTAAGCGTAACGACCCCAGAATTGACGTTAGTGGCGTTCGTAGTTCATGGCTTATGTTGGAGATAAATTCTTGCTTCAGTTGTTCCAATCTTTTGCGTTCGCTAATGTCGCGCACTACTGCGATAAATAACTTTTCATTTTTGCGTTGGATACAGGCAAGCTGAAGTTCAAGTGGAAATTGTTCGCCATTTGATTTAATGCCTAACACGTCATGGTTGATCTCAGTGTTTAAATCAATTTTAGCGGTGTGGTATTTAATATGGCGCATGATGCTGCCGGTTTCTGGGTCCTGAATAAATTGATTAATGTGCTGTTGAGGGAATTGATCCAACGGGTAACCAAAAATACGCGAGATGGCCGGATTTGCGGATCGAATATTGCCGTTGCTATCAATGGTTAAAATGCCATCGATCACGGCATTTAAAATACTCTGGTTGTAGCTTGCTTCTTCTTGCAACAAATGTTCAAAGGCAATGCGGTGGCTAATGTCAATCACCTGAATAATCCAATCGCTTTCGTATGTTGCTGCTTGTGTAGGCGCGAGGCTGATAATAACGTTTATGTTTTGGCCAGATTGATGCAATAAAAGGCTTTCGTATTGATGATTAGCGCCGGGTTTTGGATAAATCCCTTCAATAATATTGCTCAATCGTTCACGTTGACTGGGCGCAGCCAACGAAAAGAAGTTTTGCTTTTCTAGCTCCGTGCGTGAATAGCCTAATGTTGAGCAAAGGCTGTCGTTAAAATCCATCAAGGTGCCATTGCGGTTGATAAGCGCCATACCTTGAGGGGCGCTGTTAAATGCTTGCGTAAATCTATATTTGCTTTCGTACAGTTGATGACGTGTTTTGTTTTGCTGCGCAAGTGAACGCAAGAATGAGTTAAATAAAAGGCTCACGATAAATGCAATCAACCAGCCAGTAATACGAATAGTGCTAAAAACCGAATGATTTGGTTGAGCGATCTGCCCGGATATAAGTTGCCAATTGCGGCCAGACACATTTAAATTAATTTCGCTGCTTGCAATTACGTCTTTGTCACCGAATAAAATTTTTCCGTCGTTATCGCTGTCTTTAATCGCAACTTTTATTCCCAAGTATTGCGCGCGCGAATGCAGTAAGTCATAAAGCTCATCAAAATTAAGTACCGTGCTAACTATGCCCCAATAGTCTTGATTTTCATTGAGAAAAACGGGAATTCTATAAATTAACCCCATGCCACCTTGTTGTAGGTGTATGGGGCCAGCAAGAAGAGGACGCTTGCTAAAAATGACCTTTTGAATGGCCGGCCATTGCTCTTTGTTGTTCGGATAATGGAGCCCCATTGCGGCTTCATTGCCTTTCAATGGGTACAGGTAGGTGACGGTATTGTTGGGGGCTATGGCGATATTGCGCATGTAATGAGCGCGCTCTTGTAGGTTGCTCACCCAAGGTTCTATTTCCTGATTGACGATTTGGCCATTCTTTGCCTGTATGTAAGAGACCAGTGCAGTCGCTAAGTGCAAGGTTGAGTTGAGTTCGTATTCAAGCAGCGTGCGGATCTGGTTGGTTTTGTCCGCCAAGCTTTCTTGTCGTAAGGTTTCCTCGTGCAATTGCTCTTGATGAGTAATAAGTTCAGCGGCGCACACCAATGTTAAAAATAACACTATAGGTGCCATAATACTTATGAGTAAGTATTGTTTGGGCTGCCAGTATTGAAGTTGTGGCGGAGTCTGCGTATCCCTGATCAAAAGCATCGACAATTGGCTCTAGTGAGTCGTTATTGGTAGTGACACGCAAGCGTTATTTTTTTGATTGCGCGTATCGATGCTGGGGCTTGCCCAGCCATGGCAGAAGTATAGATCAGGATTCAGGTGGCGCTATGCAAAAGCATCCTTGCATACCATTGAAATCAATAAGTTTATTAGGATAGGCGGTATTGCTCGGGGATTTGCTCAATGCGATCAATTGGCTCGCGCAATTTATGCAAAATTCCGTCATGAATGTCGTAAGCCCAGCCATGAATACTCAATTCCTGACCGCGCGCCCATGCGTTTTGCACGATGTTACAGCGCGCTACGTTGTCCACCTGTTGTAATACGTTGAGTTCGCATAGGCGGCGCAGGCGTTGCGTCTCGTCTGCAATAGCGTCCAGCTCATTTTGGTTTGCGTAGTACACGTCCCGAATATTGCGCAACCAGTAGTCAATAAGGCCTAGTTTGTTGTTCTCCATCGCAGCCTTAACGCCGCCGCAGCCATAGTGGCCGGTTACCATTACATGCTTTACTTTCAAAAACTCCACTGCGTAATTGAGTACGGTCAGGCAGTTAAGGTCGGTATGGATAACCACGTTGGCAACGTTACGGTGAACGAATAATTCACCGGGCGCCAAATCAACGATTTGGTTGGCAGGAACGCGGCTGTCTGAGCAACCAATCCATAAATATTCGGGGGCTTGCTGTTTGGCCAAGGTAGAAAAAAATTCCGGATCTTTCTCTTTGATGTCGTTTGCCCATTTTTGGTTTTTGGCAAAAAGACTTTCTAAATCACTCATAGGCTATTCCGAAAAATAAAGTTTGAAAGATGGGGGCAGTATAGGGGAAAGTGCTTTTCAGGTGTTACATTGCATTGCTTGCTACACATTTCCAGGCGGCCTTGATAAGGATAAATAATGAGCAACGATATAGCCGTTGAAACACAAAATACGCTCTATTGGCACGATTACGAGACCTGGGGAGAAATCCCGGCTCAAGATCGGCCCTCCCAGTTTGCTGGCATTCGGACAGATGAAAACCTCAATATCATCGGCGAGCCTTTAATGATCTTCTGTCGTCCGTCGCCCGACTGCCTTCCAAAACCGGATGCCTGCCTTATTACTGGCCTGAGCCCCCGAGTCGCGGCGGAAAAAGGGTTGCCTGAGTACCAATTTGCGGCACAAATCTACGCGGAGTTGAGCCGCCCTGGTACTTGTGGCGTGGGTTACAACACTATTCGTTTTGATGACGAAGTTACCCGTTACATGCTGTACCGCAACTTTTACGACCCTTACGAGCGTGAGTGGCGTAACGGCAACTCACGTTGGGATATTATCGATGTGGTTCGCATGACTCGCGCTTTGCGGCCCGAGGGAATTGAGTGGCCAAATTATGAAGATGGTCGCCCCTGCTTTAAATTGGAGATGCTGACTGCTGCCAATAATCTTGCACATGAGGCGGCGCACGATGCCTTGTCAGATGTGTATGCCACCATCGCCATGGCCAAACTCATCAAAAACCGTCAGCCCAAACTCTTCGATTATGCCTATCGGCTGCGGGACAAGCGTTTTGTTAATAGCATGATCGACATTGTCGGCCACAAACCTTTGCTTCATATATCGTCCCGCTTTCCTGCAGAGAACGGAAATGCGGCTTTGGTTTTGCCCTTAGCCATACACCCAACCAATAAGAACTCAATCATTGCTTACAACTTGGCGCACAACCCACGCGACCTGCTCAGTTTGCCAGCTGATGAGCTTCGTGAACGGCTGTTCACGCGCACAGAAGATTTACCCAAAGGTGTGGAGAGAATCGCCCTAAAGGAAATTCACCTCAATAAATCACCTATGGTGTTACCGCCCAGTATGCTCGACGAAGCCACCGCGCTGCGTTTGGGTATTGACCGTGGTCAGCTGGAGGAAAATTGGCAGATATTTCGCAATTTATCGCTGAGCGAGCAGGGCAGGTTGCAAGAAAAACTCTATCAACTTTATGCGGATATCGGCTACCTAGAGCGAACCGACCCCGACCAAATGCTATACGATGGCTTTTTCGAGGAGTCCGATCGCAAACTTATGCTGCAGGTGCGGCGCAGCTCAGCACAAGAGCTCGCTAGTCGACAATTTGCATTTAAGGATGCGCGTCTAAGCACTCTACTGTTCCGCTATCGTGCTCGTAATTTTCCGCAAACATTGAGCACGACGGAACAGGAGGAGTGGAGAAAGTTTTGTCATGCCCGCCGCGTAGATCCAGCGTTGGGCGGCAGCATTCTTCTCGAAGATTTACGGTTAAGGGCTGCTATGCTGACTCAGCTCGAGACAACAACAGAGGCGCAAAAAACCGTGCTGCGTGATTTATTGGGTTATGTAGATGGCTTGTAATCTGAACGTTAGCGCGAGTTATTCTCATTAAAGAGCTTTGTGTGGCCGTAAAAATTCTGCGCTTGATGCTTGTATGTTTGTGATCAAACACGAGAGAACGGGCAGCTTGAGCAATGAATTATCAAACTTATAAATACAGGTAATCCCCTATATGGGTGTGGGAATTTTCTGCTCCAGCGAGTACAATCGCGCGCCCAACTGCCACGCACCTTAAAATGCGCCAACGCGATGGACAGTGACTCAGATTTTTACTAGCGGAGCATCCTATGTCTAGCATCAAAAAAGTGGTCCTCGCCTACTCGGGTGGTTTGGATACTTCAGTTATCGTTAAATGGCTGCAAGAGAATTACAACTGTGAAGTTATTACTTTTACGGCAGACATTGGCCAAGGCGAAGAGGTAGAGCCTGCTCGCGCTAAAGCCCAAACTCTGGGTGTGAAGCAGATTTATATTGATGACTTGCGCGAAGAGTTCGTTCGCGATTTCGTGTTCCCCATGTTCCGCGCCAATGCTATTTATGAAGGCGAATATTTGCTCGGTACGTCTATTGCGCGCCCTTTAATTGCCAAGCGCTTGATTGAAATCGCCAATGAAGTTGGTGCAGATGCCATCTCCCACGGTGCAACCGGTAAGGGTAACGATCAAGTGCGTTTTGAACTTGGCGCTTACGCGTTGAAACCCGGTATTAAAGTAATTGCTCCCTGGCGTGAGTGGGATCTGACGTCCCGCGAAACACTCATGGAATATTGCGAAAAAAATAATATTCCGGTGGATTACTCCAAGAAGAAAAAATCACCCTATTCAATGGACGCAAACCTTCTGCATATTTCTTATGAAGGCAAGGTTTTGGAAAACCCATGGACTGAAGCCGAAGAAGATATGTGGCGCTGGACCGTGGCCCCGGAAGCTGCGCCAGACAAGGCGACTTACCTTGAATTGACCTACGAAAAAGGCGACATAGTGGCCATCAACGGCGAAAAAATGTCGCCCGCTACCGTGTTGACCTACTTGAACAAAGTAGGTGGCGAGAACGGCGTTGGTCGCTTGGATATCGTAGAAAACCGTTATGTTGGTATGAAGTCACGCGGCTGCTACGAAACCCCCGGCGGGACTATCATGATGCGCGCTCACCGTGCGATTGAGTCCATTACCCTCGACCGCGAAGTTGCTCATTTGAAAGACAGTTTGATGCCAAAATATGCCGAAATGATTTACAACGGCTACTGGTGGAGCCCAGAGCGTCAAATGATGCAAACAATGATCGATGAATCGCAAATTCACGTAAATGGTGATGTGCGCGTCAAACTTTATAAAGGTGCTGTCCACGTGGTTGGGCGTCGTTCGGACAACAGCTTGTTCGATGAAAAAGTGGCTACTTTTGAAGACGATGCTGGCGCTTATAATCAAAAGGATGCCGAAGGTTTTATCAAGTTAAACGCGTTGCGTATGCGTATCGCGGCTAACAAAGGGCGTGCTCCAAAAATCTAGGTTAAATTTTAACGGCTGCAGGCAAAGTCTTTGAATGCAGCCTACACTTTGCGCAGCAAAGTATTGTCCGTAATGTTTCGTTTTAGTAAGCACGCAATTAGTTGATGAATATCAAGTTTGCCCTCGGGATAGTGAGACAAAATGCCTTGGCATGCGGCAAAATGTCACACCCTCCGGGTTAGCAAAATAATCATTAGCTGTCTGAAACCAACTTTTTTCTTGTGATAGGTAGTTCCTATGGGTAGTCATGCGACTGTAGCTGGTGATCCACCAGTATACGATTTCGATATAGTGCGCAAGTTCGCCATTATGGCCATCGTTTGGGGCATAGTGGGTATGGGCATGGGTGTATTTATTGCCTCTGAGCTTGTTTGGCCGAGCTTGAACGATTTGTTCCAACCGTTTACTCATTTTGGCCGGTTGCGCCCACTTCACACTAACGCTGTAATTTTTGCGTTTGGTGGTTGTGCTCTTTTTGCTACTTCATATTACGTAGTTCAGCGTACCTGTCAGGCCAAACTGTTTGGTGGTTGGTTGGTGCCGTTTACCTTCTGGGGATGGCAGTTGGCTATTGTTCTTGCCGCTATCACTCTGCCATTGGGTATGACCAGCGCTAAAGAATACGCTGAGTTGGAGTGGCCAATCGATATTTTGATCACCCTTGTTTGGGTGAGCTACGCAGTAGTGTTCTTCGGTACTATCGTTAAGCGTCGCACCTCGCACATCTACGTTGCGAACTGGTTCTACGGCGGCTTTATCGTTACCGTAGCTGTTCTCCACGTGGTGAACTCGGCTGCAGTACCTGTAACTCTGTTCAAATCCTACTCTGCTTATGCGGGCGCTGCCGATGCTATGGTGCAGTGGTGGTATGGCCACAACGCGGTAGGCTTCTTCTTAACCGCAGGTTTCTTGGGCATGATGTACTACTTTGTACCTAAGCAAGCTGGCCGTCCGGTTTACTCGTATCAATTATCAATCGTGCATTTCTGGGCTCTTATCTCTTTGTACATTTGGGCTGGTTCACATCACTTGCACTATTCAGCTTTACCAGATTGGACTCAATCTTTAGGTATGGTGATGTCCTTGATTCTGCTGGCTCCAAGCTGGGGCGGTATGATCAACGGAATTATGACCTTGTCCGGCGCCTGGCATAAATTGCGCACAGACCCGATCTTGCGCTTCCTTGTTGTTGCATTGTCCTTCTACGGTATGTCTACCTTCGAAGGCCCAATGATGGCTATCAAAACTGTAAACGCTTTATCGCACGATACCGACTGGACTGTAGGTCACGTTCACTCAGGCGCGTTGGGTTGGGTGGCGATGATCTCCATCGGTGCTATCTACCATATGCTTCCTATCCTTTATAAGCGTACCGAGATGTACAGCGTTAAGTTGATCAACGTTCACTTCTGGTTGGCGACAATCGGCACCGTACTTTACGTATGCGCAATGTGGGTAAACGGCATTATGCAAGGTTTGATGTGGCGTGCATTCAACAAAGACGGCACCTTGACTTACACCTTCATTGAGTCTGTAACGGCAAGCCATGCAGGTTATTTGGTTCGTGTTATCGGTGGTGCATTCTTCCTCTCAGGTATGTTGCTGATGGCATATAACGCTTACCGCACCGCCAAGGCTGCTGGTGAGCCAGTAATTTCTGCGCAAGCTCATGCGGTTTAAGGGGATAGCGAAATGAAAGGTCATGATATTGTTGAACAGAACATTGGCTTGATGACAATTCTTGCTGTCATCGCCATTAGTTTTGGTGGTTTGGTAGAAATTGTTCCTCAATTCTTTATTAAAGAAACAACCACCCCTGTTGAAGGTTTGAAGCCTCTGCCAGCGGTGGTGCTTGAAGGGCGCGACATTTACATCCGCGAAGGTTGCCACGTTTGCCATACGCAAATGGTTCGTCCACTGCGTGCTGAAATCGAGCGTTATGGTCATTACTCCGTAGCGGGCGAGTCTGTTTACGAGCACCCATTCTTGTGGGGTTCCAAGCGTACTGGTCCAGACTTGGCGCGTGTTGGTAAGCGTTACTCAGACGATTGGCAAAAAGCGCATTTGTATAACCCACGTAGCGTTGTGCCTGAATCAATCATGCCAGCCTTCCCTTGGTTATATGACAACAAGTTAGATGGCAAAGATACCGCCGCCAAAATGCGTGCCCTGCGTTCTGTGGGAGTTCCCTATACAGAAGATGACATCGCCGGTGCACAAGCAGCAGTTAAAGGTGTAACTGAAATGGATGCCTTGGTTGCTTATCTGCAACAGCTTGGCACTCTGTTAAAAGAGAAGCGTTAATAATGGACGCTGGCACATTAGGCGCAATCTCCACAGTACTAGTGACTATTGCCTTCTTCGGTGTTTGCTATTGGGCGTTTTCGCCTAAGCTGAAAAAACGTTTTGAAGAAGATGCAAAACTACCTTTTGCTGATGATGAGATCGAAAACAACAAGCAGGCTGAAAGAGATCGTCATCAGCCTTGATGATGTAATAGGGCGGAATAAATTATGAGTACATTTTGGAGTGGTTGGATCATCGTTCTAACCTTAACCAACTTAGCGTTATTGTTCTGGCTGCTAATGGCCAACCGTAAGCGCGCTGTTGTAGCAACGGATGAAAATGGCCAAGCAAAAACTACCGGTCACGAGTACGACGGTATTGAAGAGTACGACAATCCATTGCCGCGCTGGTGGTTTGGTTTGTTTCTGGCAACCTTTATCTTTACCGCAGGTTACTTGGTTGCCTACCCGGGCTTAGGTTTGTGGAAAGGTGTGTTGGGCTGGACTTCTCATAACCAGTTGCAAGCTGAACAAGATAAGTCGCAAGCAACCTACGACGCTACATTCGGCGAATTCGTTAAAACACCTATTGCCGAATTGGCGAAGAACCCAGAAGCTATGAAGATGGGTTCACGCTTATTCTTGAACAACTGTGCCGTGTGCCACGGTTCAGATGCTGGCGGTAACTTCGGGTACCCCAACTTGACTGATAAAGATTGGCTGTATGGCGGTGAGCCAGATCGCATCAAAGAAACCATTACTGTGGGCCGTCAAGGCGCAATGCCTGCTTGGGGTGCAATTCTTGGTGAGACCAACGTAACTAACGTGGTTGAGTTTGTATTGAAGCGCGCAGGTAAAGCACACGACGAAGCCAAATCTACATTGGGCGAAGCTGTGTACAACACCAACTGCGTTGCGTGCCATGGCGTTGATGGAAAAGGTAACCCTCTGGTTGGTGCTCCTAACCTGACTGACGATGTTTGGCTGTATGGCGCTTCAACTCCTGAAGAATTAGGTTCAACCTTACGTCAAACAGTTCGTAATGGCCGTGCGGGTGTGATGCCTGCGCACGCAGAAACATTGAAAGCAGAGCGTATCCATTTGTTGGCTGCTTACGTTTATAGCCTCTCGCAAGACGACGCTAAATAAACTCACTCAACTGGCCTCTTTTAACAAGCGCAGACTTGATCTGCGCTTGTTTCTCCCAATGATGTAAAAGCCCCTCCGTTGTCTTATCGCTAATCCGAATTGTGTCTGAGGTATTCTGTGAACGAAAAGTCCAAGCAACCTGAGGCGACCAAGGAAGTACCCGCACCCGAAATCCGCTACGTAAATCTCTACGAAAGTGAAGAGAAAGTTTATATCCGGCGTATTACTGGCTATTTCCAGCGGTTACGCCGTTACATTAGCGCGCCGCTCATGCTCGGCTTTCTGCTCATGCCTTGGATTGTGATTGACGGCCGCCCGGCCATGCTCTTTGATTTGCCTGCCCGCCAGTTCAACATCCTTTGGATGACTTTCTCTCCTCAAGATGGCGTTTATCTCGCGTGGTTACTGATTATCTCTGCATTTCTCTTGTTCACTGTCACCGTCATGGTGGGGCGTGTTTGGTGTGGCTTCACATGCCCGCAAACGATCTGGACACAGATGTTTATGTGGGCAGAATTTTTATGTGAAGGCGACCGCAACAAACGAATTAAACTCGACTCGCAAAAATGGAGCGCTGAAAAATTTCTGCGTAAAACAGGCAAGCATTTTATTTGGGTTGCAATTGCGCTTGTTACAGCGATGACCTTTGTGGGTTACTTCACTCCCATACGCGATCTCACAGTAAGCTTCTTTACGTTTAACCTGGATATCACTGCACTTTTCTGGGTGCTATTTTTCACTGGTGCGACCTACGGCAATGCGGGATTCATGCGCGAACAAGTGTGCAAATACATGTGCCCTTACGCGCGCTTTCAATCAGTTATGTATGACCAAGACACGCTTGCCGTCTGGTACAACGCTGAGCGCGGAGAGAAGCGCGGCCCACGCAAAAGTGGTGAAGATTACAAAGCCCAAGGCTTGGGCGATTGCATAGACTGTTCTTGGTGCGTGCAAGTGTGCCCCGTCAATATTGATATCCGCGAAGGCATCCAGGCAGAGTGTATCGACTGCGGTCTTTGTATTGACGCCTGCGATAGCGTTATGGAAAAAATGAATTACCCGCTGGGCTTGATTAGTTTTACCACGGAAGATGCGGCAGCGAAGAAAAAGGTTAAAATCCTTCGCCCCCGCGTGCTGGGTTATGGTGCCGTTTTGCTGGCCATGGTGAGTTTATTTGTATACTCTCTGGCGACCCGGATGCCGTTGTTAGTTGAGGTTATGCGCGACCGTGGCACACAAATGTACCGCGTAGTTGATGACAAGGTTTCAAACGTATACACATTGAAGATTGAAAACTTGGATCGCAAGACTCATGTCTACGACGTAACCGCGAGCGGCGCTTTCAACTTTAGTATTCAAGGTTACAAAGCACCGCCGGTATTGGAAGGCGAAATTATTAATCTGCCTATTCGTGTGTTGGTTAACCGCGGCGAATTAAAGGGCGAAAAAAATACGGTGACCTTGAAGGTGGTCGCTCGTGAGAATCCTGAAATTTCGGTGTCACATAGCACGACCTTTATCGGTCCATCGAAATAATCCATTTTTTAAGAGTGGTAACTGCAATGACAACCGAAAATCTGGAAAAAATATTGCCGTGGTATCGCCAATTTTGGTTTTGGTTTGTATTTGGCCCACTTATTTTTATTATCGTGCTGTGCTGTTTTACGGTTTCTATTGCCTTTAAATATTCAGATGACGTGGTAACCGACAACTATTACAAATCAGGTTTGATGATTAACCAAACGCTTAAGCAAGATGAAAGAGCGGCAGCCTTAAACTTGTTAGCCGACGTAAAATTTGACCAAGCAACTGGCGAAGTGTTTGTAGCGCTGAGTGGAGACCACACCCTTCCTCGTAACATTCGGTTATTTTTAGATAACCCGGTAAAAGCTAAAAAGGACCAAACCGTTTTATTAACGGAGATTACAGCAGGTCAATATCGCGGTGAATTAACATCACCAGTTGACTACTCTTGGTATGTTTCGCTGGTTCCAGAGGCTGATATCAGCAAGCGTAAGCAAGCCGAATGGCTGCTCACTGGGCAAATCAATTTTGCAAAGACACAGGAAACTCGTTTGCAATCGCGCATCAATGTAACTGCTACTAAATAGCCGCTGCATTTGGTGGATTAAAACTTCATGTCTTCGTCCCCATTATCAACTAACCACAGTGATTCCGTGCAAGCGGAGTGCTACCACTGTGGTTTGCCCATTCCTGCGAATACACAATATTTAGTCACTATTAACGGCAAAGCCGAATCTATGTGTTGCCCCGGTTGCCAAGCTGTTGCTATGGCAATTGTTGATGGCGGTTTGCAAAATTTTTATACTTATCGCACAGAGGCGAATGCGCGCAGCGAACTTCAAATACTCAGCAATGATTGGAAAATTTACGATTTACCTGAAGTTCAAAGCGAATTTGTTACAGATTTTGATGCGCTACATCGCCAAGCGAATTTGCTTTTGGAGGGAATTTCTTGTGCTGCGTGTAGTTGGTTAATCGAAACACATCTTAAGAAAAACCCAGCCATTAAAACTGTTAGCGTAAATGTGAGCACACACCGTTGCACGATTGTTTGGGCGCCAGCGCAAGCAATTTTGAGTGACATTTTTAAATCGCTCGCGCAAATTGGTTATAAACCCCGCCCAGCTACTGACGATCAACAACAAGAGTTTTTCAAAAAGGAAAATCGCATCGCGCTATTTCGTTTAGGCGTTGCGGGTTTTGGCATGATGCAAGCCATGATGGTGGCGGTAGGTATTTATTTTGGCGCTACTGACACATGGCTGGATTTCTTGCGGTGGTTGAGCATGTTGGTTGCAACGCCGGTTGTATTTTTTTCGGCGTCACCTTTTTTTAAAGCCGCGTGGCGCAGCATTAAAAGCAAACAATTGATTATGGATGTTCCCGTCGCCTTGGCGATTGGTTTGGCGTATCTCGCCAGCGCGTGGGCAACAGTTACCTCCAGTGGTGAAGTTTATTTTGAATCTGTCTCCATGTTTGCCTTCTTTCTGTTGTTGGGGCGCTATATAGAACAGCGTGCTCGTCATCGTAATCGCTTGGCCTTTGGTAATCTTGCGCAGCTTATGCCACTCACGGCCTGTTGTATTTCGTTTTCAGGGGAGGAGGAGTGCACTGAAAATATTCCGCTCAAAATGCTTTCGGTAAATGATCTTGTACTTGTAAGAGCGGGCGATACATTTCCCTGTGATGGTGTGATTGTGAGTGGTGAGAGCGAGGTGGTAGAAGCGCTCATTACGGGCGAATCTATTCCGGTTGCAAAAGCGGTTGGCGACAAAGTAATTGCCGGCACCTTGAATGGGCGCAGTCAGTTGCGCGTAAAAGTTACCGCAACGGGAAGTGCTACACAAATTTCGGCAATTGAACGTTTGGCAGTGCAAGCGGCCGATGAAAAGCCAAAACAGGTTGTAATGGCCGATAAGATTGCGCGCTTTTTCGTGGGCCGTTTATTGGTGGTGTGTGCTGGCGTTTTTTTGTTTTGGTGGTTTAAAGAGCCCGACCGCGCGCTTTGGATTACATTATCTGTGTTGGTGGTGACTTGTCCTTGTGCCTTAGCCTTGGCGATGCCTGCGGCTTTGTCTGCAGCAACAGCGAATTTGCGGCAACGTGGATTTTTGATTACACGCGGTCATGTGATTGAAACACTTACGCAAATTACACGCGTTATTTTCGACAAAACCGGAACACTCACACAAGGTCATCTCTGCGTAAACGACGTGATTTTAATGACCGAAAAATCGCGTGAGCATGTGCTGCACATTGCTGCTGCCCTTGAAGAAAATTCCCACCATCCTATTGCGCAAGCCTTCATTCAGTGGCGAAGCACACTAATGGCTGGAGATCTCAAGCAATCCATTGCTGCAGGTGTTGAAGGCGTGATCAACGGTGAAATCTATCGCATAGGTACGCCTGAGTTCGCAGTAGACATTATTGATACCAATAAGCCAGATGTGAGCTTGCCCGATCAAACTAAACTCTGGGTTTTGCTCTGCAATAAGCAGGGCGCAATGGCATGGTTCGGTTTGGAAGACGAAGTGCGTGCCCAAGCGCCGGCGGCGATAAATAGTTTGCGAGATATGGGGATCGAGATCGAGTTATTAAGTGGAGACCAGTCGGGTGCCGTTGCACATATAGCCCGTCAATTGGGTATTAAGGATTTCACCGCTGGCGCAAAGCCGAACGATAAATTATCGCAACTCAACATGGCGCAATTGCGTGGCGACAAGGTGTTAATGATTGGTGATGGCATCAACGATGTCCCTGTATTGGCAGGTGCAGATGTGTCCGTTGCCATGGCTTCTGCTTCAGATCTTGCGCAAACGAGGGCAGATGTAGTTCTCTTGAACAATCAATTAGCATTACTGCCGCAAGCCATTGAAATTGCGCTTCGCACTCATAAAATTATTAAACAGAATTTAATGTTTTCATTGGCGTATAATCTTGTGGCCTTGCCGCTTGCTGCCACGGGCCATGTTGCGCCTTGGGCTGCAGCCATTGGCATGACCATGAGCTCATTGATCGTAGTGCTTAACGCACTTCGCCTCAGTAAATAATTATGTCGAGAATAGCTAAATGGAAAGCCTGTACTTTCTTGTTCCCTGTGCCCTCATATTCATCGCTATTGCGGTAAAGGTGCTGTTTTGGGCAATCAACAATGGTCAGTACGATAATCTGGATACAGAAGCGCACCGTATTCTTTTCGACGAAGAAAAGAATAAAGCCTCATCGAAGGCTCCCTCACAAGTAGATCCAACGTTAGTAGATTCAATTTCACCATCTGAGCAAGATAAATGATCGATCCCACAATCCTCTTTTCGCTATTTACCTTGGGGTTAGTGAGCAGTGCACATTGCATTGGCATGTGTGGCGGCATTATGGGCGCTTTAACGATGGCGATGCCGGCAGATAAAAAAGCCAAACGGTGGGTCATATTATTTAGTTACAACCTAGGGCGAATTTTAAGTTACAGCGTGATGGGATTGTTGGCCGGATTGTTGGCCGGCCAAATTGCTGCATTTGGTGGCGGTGTAGCGCTGCGTGTGGTGGCCGGTTTACTGCTCATCGCAATGGGTTTGTATTTGGCGAATTGGTGGCGAGGTTTAACGCGGCTGGAAGCTGTTGGTCGTTACCTTTGGGTTTACCTTCAACCCTTAGGGAAAGGGCTTATGCCGGTAAACTCCATTCCTAAGGGGCTGTTGTTGGGAGCGCTTTGGGGCTGGTTACCGTGTGGATTGGTCTATACCGCGCTCGGCATCGCAATGACTCAACCGGCGCCACAGGCTGCCGCTAGCGCCATGCTGGCATTTGGGATTGGTACCTTGCCTGCTGTATTGGCAGCAGGTGTCTTGGCCAATCAGCTGAAGCAACTTCTGCAAGAGCCAGGCTTACGCATAGGGCTGGCTATTCTCATCATTATTTTTGGGGTGTGGACGATTTGGGGAAGCCTCGGCCATGCTGGCGCTCATCACCACGCCAGTGAAGGTTCAGTAAATCATCAAGAAATGGATCATTCCCAAATGAACCACTCTGATGTTGATCACTCAAAGATGAATCATTCAGATGCTGAGATGGATCACACGGGTGCGGATCATTCACATATGCATCATGAGGCATCTGCAGCCAGCGAACCTGCGCAGCAGGGCGTTATTAGTGAGCCAAACTTGGAGCGCCAGCGTACGGATAGCGAAACAAAACTAGAGGACGATAATAATTCAACATCCTCTTCGGTGGGGGCGAGTCACGAGCACCATCACTAAAACCCAAAGCCTTAACCGAAGGGCGAACTATACTTGCATTAAGTGTTTACCGCGTTTAAGGAATTTATGTTTTTATATTTTCGTCAGCCTCAATTCTTTTTTTTGCATAAGTTATGCTGCGTTGGCTTATTTTTATTAGTGAGCATCCGTTCTTATGCTGAAGAAACTGCACTGCCACAAAACAAAGCCGTTCTAAATGAAGCCGCTCATACTCAAGACGAAAACTGCCAAAATTTTAATATAGACCCACTTGATATTGCCCATAAAAAAACCTCGCGCGTTGAAACCACGTTATTTGAGCCTTTACAAGGTAAAACAATTCGTAACATACATTTTCATCAGATGAACGTGTTTGATGAAACCAATCCCGATGAAAATAACCGTATATATCGTTTTCTGAATACCGTACACATAAAAACTCGTCCCCAAGTTATTGCCGCGCAATTACTTTTTAAAGCGGGTGATAAAGTAAACCACAAAGCCATGGAAGAAACAGAGCGTAATTTACGTACGCGCAGGTACCTGACAAATGCCTTTGTGCTGCCGGAAAAAGTCTGTGGTGATTATGTTGATGTTGTAGTTGTCACTCAAGATGCTTGGGCGCTTGAACCGCAAGTCAATTTTAGCCACAAGTCCAGCAATAGTCAGAGTGGATTTGCTATCAGTGATGGCAACGTTTTAGGTACTGGCAATTCATTTGAAATTGGCTACGAACAAAATGAGCTGCGCAATACTATTAGCTATGATTTTAGTAACCCATACTTTTTAAACCGTCAGCTGGCTGTACATGCGCTATATCAAGATTCTTCCGACGGAAAAAGTACATTGCTGTCCTTATCTCGCCCCTTCTATGCATTGGATACGCCATGGGCCGCTGGCATTCAACTTTCGGATTTGGCGCAAGTAGAAGAAATTCGTTCGCGTGACGAAAAAGTAAATGCGTTTCACCATCAAGCCATCAATAATGAAATTTATTTTGGTAAAGCAACCGACATAAATTCAAAATTTACTCAGCGCTGGTTGGTGGGATTTACCCATGAAGAAGATAGTTTTTCTATCGATGAAGATACTAAACAGCCTATTCCAGGACGAGATAAAGCTGTTTATCCGTGGGTTGAATACCAATATTTACAAAATCAATATGGCGTATTTAAAAACCTGAATCAAATCCAGCGTCCTGAAGATGTTTCTGTAGGGCAGATTTTAAAAGTTCGATTGGGCTTGGCCGGCAAAACCTTTGACAATCCCGATGACGTACTGCGCTACAAAGCGGAATATACCAATGTTATCAACTTTTCTGATATTCATTTATTGGAGTTTGAGGTTAAGCTGGACGGTCGCCAACATTTCAAATTCGACAATTTGGACCCTAATATTCTTACCTCGGCAATTGCTTATCATTACTTGGTGGATGAAAAGAATCGTTGGTATGCGCGTGCAGAATTTGGAGTGGGTGAAAATCTTCCACAATATAAAGAATTGACCGTGGGAGGTATTACTGGACTACGTGGCTACCCAGTAGATTATTTGCGTGGCGATAGGCGCTATGTATTCACGCTTGAACGTCGATACTTCTCAGATGTATATATTTTTAACTTATTGCGCATGGGTGCCGTGGCATTTATCGACGTGGGTAAAGCTTGGGGGTTGCCAAATGAGCCTGAATCCCCTGTATTATCGGATGTGGGTATTGGTTTGCGTTTTAGCTCCACCAAAGTGCGTATCGGCAATGTAATTCATGTTGATATAGCAACGCCCACAAGTGCCAAAGCGGGTATAGATAAATACCAGTTAACGATTGGCGCATTTCAAAAATTTTAAGTGTTGGGGATAGTATTAATGCGTTTGTTACACACCATGTTGCGCGTGGGGAATTTAGAAAAATCCATTGAGTTTTATACGCAAGTATTAGGTATGAAATTATTGCGCAAGCATGATTATCCAGACGGAAAGTTTACGCTCGCATTTGTAGGCTACGGTGATGAAGAAGATCACTCTGTCATAGAGCTTACTTACAATTATGGTGTTGAATCATACGACCTTGGCAAAGGATACGGTCATATTGCCTTGGGTTGCGAAGATGTTTACGCAACTTGCGATAAGATTCGTGCCGCAGGTGGAAAAGTTGTGCGTGAGCCTGGGCCAATGATGCACGGCACTACCATTCTCGCGTTTGTAGAAGATCCGGATGGCTACAAAATTGAATTGTTAGGTATAAGTTAAAGCGGGAGAGGATGATGAAGCTCATTGGAATGTTGGATTCGCCTTACGTGCGTAGAACAGCAATTTCGCTACAGGTAATGGGTATTTCCTTTGAGCATCAACCTCTGTCAGTCTTCAATGATTTTGCCGAATTCCAAGCAATTAATCCCGTTGTTAAAGCGCCAACATTGATTTTTGAAAGCGGGGAGTTGCTAATGGATTCCAGTATCATTCTTCAATATGCTGAATCCGCAGTGCCCGCATCGCGTCGTTTAATGCCAGCCTCGGGTGAAGAATTTAGGCTTGCGCTGCAAATCATAGGTTTTGCATTGGCGGCGTGTGAGAAAGCGGTACAACTTGTCTATGAAAGAAATTTGCGCCCGCTTGAAAAACAGCATCAGCCTTGGGTGGAACGGGTGAGTGTGCAATTGCAAGCAGCCTGTGAAAATCTGGAGCACACGCTAGCATCGAGCGGATTTGAATTGACGCCAGCTGTTTTAAATCAACCGTTTATTACCTCAGCCGTTGTGTGGCAATTTATACAAAGTATGTTGCCTAAAGTTATTCCCGCTATAGATTTCCCTCGGTTACAAGCCTTATCAAATCATGCTGAATGTTTGCCAGAATTTCTTGCTTTTCCACCCAAGGGCCCGGGTGTAGTTGCTCCTAATCTTTAAGCGATTCTGGTCATAATCAATCAACATGCAATTCCTTTTCTTTCGAGTACCTTTCGAGTTATTTCATGAATTCCTATTTGCTATCAGAGTTGCAGTTTGATAACCGCTTCGTGCGAGAACTTCCTGCTGATCCTATTGACGATAATTATCGACGGCAAGTCACCGGCGCTTGTTATTCATTTGTGTCGCCCACTAAAGTTCGCGCACCTCAATTAGTATGTGCTGCAAAAGAAGTTGCCGATTTAATTGAATTGAATCATTCCGAATTTAATTCCAATCTCTTTACCCAAGTTTTTTCGGGCAACGAATTGCTGCGTGGCATGCAACCCTTTGCTTGTTGTTACGGCGGGCACCAGTTTGGCAATTGGGCAGGGCAGTTGGGTGATGGGCGCGCTATCAATTTAGGTGAAGTTAAAAACGCGCAGGGTGAAAATTGGACTTTACAGTTAAAGGGCGCAGGCCCAACACCTTATTCGCGCACGGCAGATGGCCTTGCAGTTTTGCGCTCATCTGTACGCGAATTTTTGTGCAGTGAAGCCATGCATCATTTAGGTGCTCCAACAACGCGTGCATTAAGTTTGGTGTTGACGGGCGAACAAGTTCGACGCGATATGTTTTATGACGGAAATCCACAGTGGGAACCGGGTGCTATTGTTTGTCGCGTGGCGCAGAGCTTTACTCGCTTCGGCAGTTTCGAAATTTTTTCGGCACGCAATGATATTGATGTGCTGAGGCAGCTCGTGGATTTTACGATCCGATCTGATTTTCCGCATTTGATATCAGCTAATAACGAAATCAATCGCGATGTTTATGTACAGTGGTTTGAAGAAGTGTGCGTGCGCACAGCGAAAATGATTTCACATTGGATGCGTGTAGGTTTTGTTCACGGTGTGATGAATACCGATAACATGTCCATTCTCGGTTTAACCATCGACTACGGCCCTTATGGTTGGCTGGAAGCTTATGATCCTGATTGGACTCCCAACACTACCGATGCCCAAGGCAAACGCTACAGATATATCAATCAGCCCCAGGTTGCACTGTGGAATCTTGCGCAATTGGGCAATGCAATTTATCCACTCGTTGATGCAGTAGAGCCTTTACAAGTGGCACTAAATGCATACCGCCACCGCTATTCAGAACAATGGCAGGCCGACATGGTGAATAAGCTGGGCTTTCAATCATTTAATGAAGACGACCTTGCGTTAATTGACGAACTGCATCGGGTGCTTGAATTAACTGAAACGGATATGACAATCTTCTACCGCTTGCTTGCGAACTTAGATATTTCTTTATTAACAAATTCTGACGATAAAGCTCTTATAGATGTCGTCAAACTAGCCTATTATTCGGAGCCTTCAGAGGAAGCGTTTGCGGCAATGGCAAATTGGTTGCGCCACTATTTGGCACGCGTTCAGCAGGATTACGTTGTTCATGGTGAGCCCCATGAACAGCGCAAGCTGCGTATGAATCGCACTAATCCTAAATACGTGTTGCGCAACTATATGGCGCAACAGGCAATTGATAAAGCAACTGAGGGTGATTACAGCGAGGTGCAATTGTTGTTGGAGTTATTGCGTAAACCCTACAACGAGCAACCCGAATTTGAACGTTATTTCGCCAAGCGACCTGAGTGGGCCAGAACCAAGGCGGGTTGTTCGATGTTGTCTTGCAGCTCCTAAGGTAGCAGCAAAAATTTCAAGGTTTTAATATTAATACGCGTTAGTAGGTATTTGAATGATCGCAACAGTTATTGGTTTTGTGGTGGGTTTTTTCTTAACACATAAGTTTTTTGGCGCGCTATTTGGTGCTGTGCTGGGTTATTTTTTGTTTGATAAAAATCGTCGTCCCGGCATCTCTGGCGAGCAGTTGCAGCAAGCCCAACAGTTATTCTTCAAAACAGTGTTTAATTTGCTTGGTCACATCGCTAAAGCCGATGGTCACATCAGTGAAATGGAAGTTAAACTCACTGAAGCCTACATGGACAAGATGGGTTTAACGCCCGAGCATAAGCGCGAAGCAATTCGCTTATTTAAAGAAGGTGCGTCAGCGGATTTTAGTTTACAGGACGCATTGAACATCTATCGACAAGTGGGTTCGCGTAGCCCTAACTTGAGCCAAATGTTGTTGGTGTACCTCATCAACCTCGCGATGATTGACGGTGATCTCGATGCTAATGAGCGTGAGCTGTTACAACAAATTGCAGAGGGTGTGGGTTTCTCTCGCGTTGCGTTTGAACAATTATTGCGAATGGTCGGCGCCCAAAATTCATTCGCGCAAAATCAGCCTCATCGTGCGGATGAATTGGCCTTAGCCTACGAGGCGCTTGGTGTAACATCAGACGCAAGCGATGCCGATATTAAAAAAGCCTACCGTAAACTCATGAGTCAATATCACCCCGATAAACTCATGGGGCAGGGCTTGCCAGAAGATATGATTAAAGCCGCAACTGAGCGCTCGCAAGAAATCCAAGCTGCGTATGATTTGATTAAAAAGTCGCGTGGCTAGTGTGTTATGCGGCTTGATCGTTTCATTGAAAGCAAACTGTCTTTTTCAGCGCAAACTGTCCGGGAGTTATTTTTACAACGCTTAGTCTTGCTTAATGGCGTAGCGGTAACGGAAGGCCGCGGAAGAATCAGCGAATTCTGTCGTGTGGAAGTAGCAGGAAAAATCCTTCAGGCGCGTGAGGCTATTTATCTCATGTTCCATAAGCCGCCTGCCTGTGTAAGTGCAACGCGCGATACAAAAAACGCAACGGTTATTGACCTGCTGGAGTTTCCGCAAAAACACGATTTGCATATTGCCGGGCGGCTTGATTTTAATACCACGGGTTTAATGCTACTGACCAACGATGGAAAATGGTCGCGCAAAATTACCCAACCGCTACAGAAAATTCCTAAAACCTATTTGGTGCATACCAAAGATGAAATTACCGACGATTACATCCGCGTATTTGCCGAAGGGATTTATTTTGGTTTTGAGGATTTAACAACCCTGCCAGCGGAATTGATTGTTCTTTCCCCGCATTCCGCACGGCTTACGATTTATGAAGGCCGCTATCATCAAATCAAACGTATGTTTGGATTTTTTAATAACGAAGTTGTCAATTTGCACCGGTTGTCGATGGGCGAAATTGTTCTCGATCAAAATTTAGTCGCAGGTACTTATCGTTTGCTTACGTATGAAGAAATAGATTCTATCAAATAGGGAGTCGTCATCCCCGCT
>CAZOPE010000035.1:0-44054 GCA_964581625.1 uncultured Cellvibrionaceae bacterium | reverse complement strand
AGAGCAAAAAATCATCTATACACTGTCATAAAAACAGATTACATTCGCCGTACAATTTTGGCCGCATCCACTTTTCACGGCTAACAATAACAAAAGAGTGCACATACTAAGAACGGAGAATCCCCATGCTGCCACGTGACCACTACTTAAAGCAGGCGTTTATAGATTCTGTACACTTTCCTAACGGTTTTGAAAAAGGCGGCCTATCAGACATTCAGGCCCGACTGGTACGCAAAAACGGCACACTCATCAATGCACTTGTTGCCGATGAAGTCTCCGATCCAACACCCGAAGATCTGCACATTCTTAAGGTAATCGCTAACCAAAGCTCTCCAAAAAATCCGGTAGAACAGGCCTGGATCAAATACCTAAGTGTTGTAAAAAGCGTTGCAAGCACAACCACCAAAGGCAAAAGTAAACCCAAAGCAGCCGTTAAACCCGCACCCCAAGAGCCCACCTCTGAACCTGAAATGCCGGCCTCTAAACCCACACTCGCCCAAGAAGAAAAAAGTGCAAAGCCGTTAGAGAAGGTAAGTGCACCTAAAGCACCCGCCAAAGCCGCTGAACCCGTTCCAGCGGAAGCCAAAGCTAAACCGGTTGCCAAGAAGGTTGCACCAGATGTAGCAAAAGCTGCCGCAAAAAAAGCAGAACCGGTAAAGAAAGCAGAGCCCGTAAAAAAAGATTCAGCCCCAGCCAAAGCCGCCTCTAAAAAAGCAGACGCCAAAAAGCCAGAACCTAAAAAAGCAGCCCCCCAAAAAGCAGAGCCGAAGAAAGCTTCAGCTGTTAAAGCTGCAGCACCAAAGAAAGCGGAACCTAAGAAAGCTGAAGCTAAGAAGCCAGAACCGAAAAAAGCTGCACCAAAAAAGGCAGAGCCACAAAAAGTAGCGCCTAAGAAAACAGAGGGAAAAAAAACAGAGATAAAAAAAGCTGCAGCGGTTAAAACTGTACCGAAAAAAGCCGAAGCAATTAATAAAAAGGCCCCCGCAAAAAAAGCTGAGCCGAAAGCTGCCGCTAAAAAGCCCGCCACCAAGAAACCAGCTAAAAAATAATCTGATGAATAGAACAAAAAAGGCGCCCAATCTTGCGATATGGGCGCCTTTTTTATAGGTGGATGTTAGAGCGGAAGAAGCACCTCAACCTCATAAGTTTTGCCCGCCACAATCTTATCGATATGTGGGCGAGCGAGCGCCACACCATCGACAATCACTTGAACCGAGTCAATATCCGCACGCTTGATACCAACATTAAAGCTCGCGCCACGGAACTCGCGCACCACCTTAGCCTGCGACCACTCTTTGGGTAGCTGTGGATTAACAGACAGCCCCTTTGAATCGCCCTGTAAACCAAACAAGCCATCAACCAAACAACGATAAACCCAAGACACAGTACCCGTATTGAATAGCTGGCTTGATCGGCCGGCAGTCCTTGGATACTGATGATAAGCACCGCGATAATAGTTAGGGATAAACACCGGCAACTGACCGCGCTGCAAATAGTCTTGCTCACTGGGGCCAGGGATCATTTGACGCAACAATTTATAGGCGCGATTTCCCTCAGCCACGGCATACAAACTGTAGATGTAAAAAATCGCTGCGTGGTTGTAGACGGAACCGTTCTCCGCCGAACCCGGATGCTTTTGGGTGACGCGCCCAACATCATCGCGCATTGCCGTATAAGCTGGCGCAAACATGGTTACACCATAGGGCGTTTCCAATTGCTCCTCAACGGCAGCTAACATTTTTGCACGCTGCTCATCGCTAGCGGCACCGCCTAAAATCGCCCAACTTTGTGGGTTCAAATAAATGCGGCCTTCAGGATCTTTGCTAATACCGAAAACCACATCTTCGTCGGTAATTCCGCGCGCAAACCAATTGCCATCCCACAAATATTTATTCACTGCAGCGTTAACGTCTTGCGCACCCGCTACATATTTTTTTGCCGCGTCATCTCGCGATTCATGTGCACAAATCTCAGCCCACAAATTTAATGCGTAGGCTGTTGCAACAGATAACCACCCGGAGACGCCTTTGCCCTTATAACCCACCATATTCATGGGGTCACACCAATCACCCTGGGCAATAAAACTTAAGCCGCGATAATCGCGCGCGCTCAACAACCAATCCATTGCACGGCTGATGCGTTCAAACACAGTGAAGATTTCTCCACCTTCAGCGCTCTTCACCGGTTCATTCAGAATCGCATAGTCGTTAGTTTCATCCAGATACGCCTTTAAGCAAACCGGCAACCATACGCAGTGATCCGTATGAGGAATTTGATTGATGTATTTGAGCTCAGCACCCTCAGCCAACAAAATTCCATCCGGCATTGCACCACTCGCCTCTTGTTGACTGAGCGCATGCAAAAAAGCAGCTCGCGTCACTTGCGGCTTGATGTAACTCATGCCCATGTTGTCTTGCAGATAATTGCGAGTTTGCGGGTCTGTGGTTAAACGGTTTACATCACCGTGATAAAAAACCTGACGCGGCAACCAGTGGTTAACAAAATTATTCAGCTCAGCATCTGGGGTTTCTATGTGCAAGCAACCGCGACCTGAATTCACATAAGCGCTGTATTCTGCTTGTGCAGTTTCAAAACCGTCTTTACTCAAATATTTAGCACGAATTTTAATAATTTCTTGATCATCGAACGCGGGCCCAAAAATAAAACGGAAATCGCGCGATTCGCCAGCCGGTAAATCCAGGCGATATTGCAATACGGCCGCAGGTGTTTCATAGCGCGCATCGCCTTTTAACAACAATTCATTCTGCAAAGCGGAAGGGTTATGCAAGCCGCCCTCACCCTCAAAGGTTTCTTGCTTTGCTTCCCATGCACTAGGCTGTTGATCATGCAGGAAAAACGTTTTGTCTTTGAAATTTTTGTTTTTAAAGTGATCGGCAACTTTTTGGTAAGGCGTTACACAACTGGCAACTATTCCGCCCAAGTCAGCGCGATATTCTGCCGACTGATTCATCCACGACATAAAACCTATGGGAAAATACGGATAAACACTAACTTTCCGCGCTTTTTCAGAAATATTAGTGACGCGTAAGCCCCACAACTCCACCACATCATTGACTGGCAAGCTTACGCTCATCTCAATGCGAATACCGAGGTGCTCAACCGTCCAAGCCAAATCGCTTTTGCCTACGGAGAAGGTAAATGCATCCAAGGAGGCGCGCACTGGCTCATAGGGTGCAGAAAAAATTTGCTGAGTTTCTTCATCCTTAATATAAAAGAAACGCCCTGGATGATGAGCATAGTAGGGCTGCTCAGGCTGCATAAATGTTTTTGCTTCGAGATTTGGCGCGTACGCATATTTTGCAGGTTCGGGCTGCATAAATTGTGCAACGGCGTAACCGCGACAAGTTATTTGCATCATCATTTTCTGATTCCACAAAAATCCTGCCGCACGAGACATGGCCGTCGGGCTGGTTAATTCAAAACGTTCACCATTATGCGTTGGTTGCAACATCTCATTTACCTAACATCTATAAAAAATAACAAAGCGCCGCATTAAACAGCGCCGGTGGAGTAAAAAAATTTACGAAACCTGCGTCTTTCTTGCAGTCAGATCAGATTGAATTTGAACCATGGTGCCTTTATCCAATTTATAAAGCGCCAAGGCGGCGATGGATAAGAATGCCAGAAACGCAGGAATGAAAGACATCAAGAGCACTATACCGTGTAGTGAATCCGCTGATTGCGTTTGGTTTGCCTGATAGCCCAAGGCAGTGAAAATAGTCGCTATAACAACTGTTGCCAATACAGAGCCCAACTTTTGTGAAAACACGCCTGCAGCAAAGGTCATTGCTGTTGCGCGACGACCATGTTTCCATTCATTGTAATCAGCCGAGTCGGCCAGCATAGAGAACGTTAACGGCGGTTTCATACCTAACGCAAAACCAATACCTATCTGCAGAATAACCATATAGGTAATCCCGTCCGGAGGAATAAAATAGAAGGCGAGAGAGAACAAACCAGTAGCGGCCATCAATATTATTAACAATGTTTTCTTTTCAAAAAAGCGCACAAAAAATGGGGTTGCGAAGGCACCGGCGACAGCGGAAAGCATAAACAAGGGGAGGAATTGCGCAGAAAAATCCGGCTTTCCAACGTAATATTTGAAGTAATAAAGTGTGGTGCTGGTACGCAAGGTCAATAAAATCATAACGATTAAATTCAGCAGAAAAACCGCAATCCAAGGCACATTGGACATCAAGTCTTTTATGTCATCCATAATGCGCGGTTGCGTACTGGTTACCGCTGTTACACGCTCACGTGTGTTTAAAAATGTGGTTACAAATAAAATGGAGGCAGCGATTCCCCAAAATGCCATGGTTACTTGCCAACCTAAAATATCATCACCTTGGCCAAACACTTTTACGAGTTTCTGCGTTCCCCAAGTAACCAAAGCTGCGCCCAAGTAGCCACCCACAAAACGCGCACTATTGATTGCATCGCGCTCAGCAGGATTTGCAGATATCACCCCAGACAAAGCCGAATAAGGAATACTTACCACTGTGTAACAGGTAATCATTAAAAGATAAGTGCAGAACGCCCAAATCGCTTTACCTTGACTATCCAAATCTGGCGTTGTGTATAACAACACTGCAGAAATCGCCAGCGGCAATGCGCCCCAAATTAAAAAGGGCCGATACTTGCCGTATTTTGTTTGCGTGCGATCTGCAATTGCACCGAGCCCCGCATCAGTGAACGCATTAATTACCTTCACCACAACCATCATAGAACCTGCTATTGCAGCGGTAATTCCAAACACTTCCGTGTAAAAAAACATTAAGAAAGCTGATAGGTTCGTCCAATAAAAATTAAACCCGGTATCCCCCAAACCATAACAAATTCGCTCACGCCAACTGAGCTTGGCCAAACGATCATCGCTTACATTATTGTTCACTGTTTATCTCCGCTATGGTTATTGTGTGGACGGATTAGATTACAAATTTTTAAATTTAAGATCAGCGATTCGTAGAGGATTGACGCTTTTTAATTTGATATCCCATATCAACAACGTTCGGCTCATCGAGTTTTCCATTTAAACGATCAATGATCATTTCCGCCGCTTTTACACCCATTTCGTATCGGTTCACCTGAACACTTGTGAGCGATGGATTTACGAAACGCGATGCTTCAATATCGTTAAAGCCGCAAATCGCCAAATCCTTTGGAACATTGATATTCATACGCTGGCTTTCAAATAATGCACCCAACGCCAAGTCATCGTTCACGCAAAAGACGGCGTCAACAGATCCTTCAGTTAGGGCAACTAAACTCTTAAATAATTCACAGCCAACTGAAATTGAGGATGGTTCAGGAGTGGTGACGATAAAATTCTTCCAGGACTTCCCAGCATCTTCTAACGCCTTTTTAAAACCTAACATACGTTGTTGTGCACGCGGGTCCATACGCGCGGCAATAAAACCAACACGTTCATAACCCTCTTCCAACAAATGCCTTACCACATCGTAACCTGCTTGCCAGTGCGAGAAACCGATATTCATATCGAGCGGCTCCGCTAATAACTCCATGATTTGCACCACGGGAACGCGCGACTTTTGCAACAAGTTATGGCAAGTACGGGTTTGATCGCCGCCAGTGATTATCAACCCTTCTGGCGACTGACTTAAAAGCGTGCGAATCATTTTTTCTTCTTCGAGTGGCGAATAATGCGTATCCACTAGAAGTACTTTGTAACCTGCAGTTCCCATCACGTCATAAACACCGCGCAATACGTCGGTAAAAACCACGTTCGATAATGAAGGGATAGAAACACCAATTACTTTTGATTTGGAAGAAGCAAGAGAACTCGCATGCTGATTGGGGATGTACCCCAGCATGTCGATCGCTTTTTGCACCTGCTGACGCAAAGATTCAGACACTTTTTCGGGTTGGTTGATAACTCTGGATACGGTGATTGCACTAACTCCCGCCGCGACTGCAACATCGATGAGCGTGAGTTTTTTTTCTGAGCCTGGCTTAGCGACTTTCATTGTTTTTATGTCTCCGGTTGCGATGACATGCGACCAAAAAGAATGGATAATTTTTAACGGTGCGCGCACCATAGCACAAGATAAATGATTGCGCTATCATTTAACCTTGTGTTACCATGCTGGCAATAATATGACCATTTGGCAGGCCTTAATGACCTCTCGACCTACAGTTTCTAATCCTGAATCAAGCACCAATCTCATTATCGTTATGGGCGTATCTGGTAGCGGAAAATCCACGCTGGCAAAGGCTTTAGGCGATATATACGGCTACGAATTTTTGGACGCGGACGATTTTCACAGCGCTGAATCACGTGCGCTCATGGCCAAAGCAATTCCTCTAACCGATGAGCATAGAAAACCTTGGGTTGCTGCAATCAAACATCGTTTACAAAGTAACGATGCGCAAAATACCCATACCGTTTTGGCGTTCTCAGGCCTCAAGAAAAAGCACCGTGATGAGTTGCGATCGGCAGGTTTGCGCACCTTGGTTCTTTATCTTGATGGATCAAAACAAACTATTGGCGACCGCATGATCAGCCGCACAAATCACTACATGCCCGTCGCCCTCCTAGACAGCCAATTCGCCAGCATGGAAGACCCTTCAGGCGAGGTAGATGTACATCTCCTGGATGTACGCCCCCCGGTCCATCAGGTAGTTCTGCAAGCTTGCGGATTGGTTGACGAACATTTGCGCGCAGCCACCGGCCACCAATAAGGCTGGCACCTAAACTCCTGCGGGCTTGATTCTCTTATTGGCAAGCCCGCAACTTATCGCCACAATAAGCCCGTTCCGCCAATCCCCTGCTCCACTTGTTTCCTCTTTCGATTGGCATCCACGCGATGGTATTCACGCAATTGGTATTCCCTCCATCGGTATTCACAAAAGGAGCTATTCATGTTGCAAAGATTCAGTCTCGCCCTTCTTATTTCATTGAGTGTTGCACTCGTCTTTTCCTGCACGGCAAAACCTGAAATGCGCAGCAGTTGCGCAAGCGAAAGCGATGCCGCGTGGAAGGAGCTATCCCTAGCCAAAGCCAAAGGTTTTGGGGGGACAGTAAGCTACGCCAAAGCCTTGAGCTTACTCACGGCCGCGCGCACCTTGCAGGTGGCTGAAAAGTTTGATGCCTGCTACAAAAATGCTGTAGATGCTCGCGAATATATCGCGAACTCCTATAAAGGCCAGTAGCTAAAAAGATCAATAAGATAAAAATTTCTAACGCGCGCCGCTCACAGCGCGCGCTCTATTTTAATTCGCTCACCACAAGAGATAACCATGCAAAAATTACGTTGGGGCGTACTCAGCAGCGCCAAAATTGGTCGTGAAAAAGTAATTCCTGCCATTCAAATTTCAAAACTCGGTGAAGTCGTTGCAATTGCATCACGCACCCAAGAAAGCGCCGATATAGCCGCAAAGGAATTAGGAATTGCTCGCGCCCATGGCAGCTACGAAGCGCTACTTGCCGACCCTAATGTTGATGCTATTTACAACCCGCTTCCCAACCATTTACATGTGCCTTGGTCCATCAAAGCGATTGCGGCGGGCAAACATGTGTTGTGTGAAAAACCGTTGGGATTGGATTCAGCGGATACAGAACAACTGATCAAGTTTGCACAACAGCATCCAGATATTCGCGTAATGGAAGCGTTTATGTACAGGTTTCACCCGCAGTGGAAAGCCGTAGTGAAATTAGTGCGCGAGGGTCGTATTGGAAAAATCCGTAGCGTGCATTCCAATTTTTCTTACAACAATCACGAAGCCGATAACATTCGCAATCGCGTGGATTGGGGCGGCGGCGCACTTCTGGATATTGGCTGTTACTGCATATCCCTATCACGTTTAATTTACGGCGAGGAGCCTTCGCGTGTTGTAGGGCAAATAACACCCTATCCCGGGCAAGATGTTGATTGCCTTGCATCAGCCATTTTGAATTTCGCCGAAGGAAATGCCACATTTACTGTATCCACCAAAAGCGAAAGCGAGCAGCATGTAAAAATTTATGGCGAGAAAGGTACCATTTTCATTCCCTTGCCTTTTTACAATCCTAACCCCGGTACTGAAACATACATCGATATTAAGATTGACGGTGTTACCGAACAAATTGCGCAGCCTGCCAGCAATCATTACACCGACATGGTAGATGCCTTTGCTGAAAGTATTAACACTAAAGCTCCCGTACCAACACCTTTGAGTGACGCGCTGGCGAATATTAACGTTATCGACGCAATTTTTGAAAGCGCCAAACAGAATTGCTGGGTAGCAATTAAGTAATTGTTTGATCAGGAAATAGAATGAAAAGACTACTCGCGGTAATTGTTGCATATCTGGCTACAACTCTGTGCCTGCATGCTGCAGCAGAACCGCCACCACCAAACCCAGCCAACACTAGCTCTGTTAAACAGGTGGTGCGCATAGCACCACCCTTGGCTAGCTTGTTGAAGCAATTCAAACATGACTCTAATGCAGAAGCAGAAATTATTGAGCGAAAAACAGAAATTACTGTGGATGAAAATTACTTCAGTCACTCTGTTTCCTACGTTGCGGTTTATATTAACAGCGATGAAGCCGTGCGCGACTACAGCCAAATTAGCATCAGCTTCAACAGCTTTTATGAAGATATAAACCTCGAATTCGCCAACGTGCGTACACCCGAGGGCGACATGGATAGCATCAAGCCCGATGCTACCCAAATACAAAACCCTAGCGACGAAAATTTTTATCAAGATAGAAAGGATCTGCTCTTTTCGTTGCCCAATGTGCGAAAAGGTTCGGTCATAGAATTTCAGTATCGTTATACCGATACGAAAAAAATTGTACCAAACCAATGGTTCGATAGTTTTAGTATGAATTGGTGGGAGGGGCGCGCCGCCGGCCAAGGCGCACGCTCAGATGCAATTGTCAGCACACAACTCAGCGTAACAGCGCCAAAAGAATTCACGCTTTTTAGTAATAACCTCGCTAGCACCGGAATTACTTATTCACGCCATGAAAAAAATAATCAGCAAATCCTCACTTGGAAAGGAAAAAATTTACCTAGCATAAAGCTGCAAGACGGTATGCCACGCGATGAGCGCCGAAGCACCCAACTTCGCATGAGCACCATGAGCTCTTGGCAAGACGTTGCAAAATGGGCAAACCAATTAAGCGCACCGCACGTAGTTACTGATGCAAATCTGGATAAATTAATTGCCGATATCAGTAAAAAGGCCAACACCCCCGATGCAAAAGTAAAAGCTGTTTATCAAGCACTTCAAGAGAAGGTTCGCTACGTATTCGCGCACGTCGGTCGCGGCGGCTATGAGCCCCACAACGCTTTTGAAGTACTTACCAATGGCTATGGCGATTGCAAAGATCAAACAATTCTCGCGGTCACCATGCTGCGCAAACTGGGCCTTAAAGCTGATCCCGCTTTAGTGGTAACACGCTCGCGCGGCATTCCCGACATGAAAGTCACCAGCGTTAGCTTTGACCACATGATTGTCCATATTCCTGCACAACCGGGCTTGAACGAAATTTGGATGGACACCAGCGGTGACAAAGGCTTGTTTCCCGGTTTTTCTGTGGGGCTTGAAGGCCAGCCGTCGTTGATCGTAAATGACGCAACACAAAATGTTGTCACTATTCCCGCGCTCACCAACGACAAGCACTTTGCACATTTGGATTTGGTGTTTGATAAATTTGAAGGTAAAAATACGGAAGGCAATTTCACCCTTAAATTGGGGGGCGAGTTTGAGCAACGTTTGCGCGGCGTTTGGCAGTACTCGCGTGAACGCGATAAAACTTTCCGCGAAATGATTGGCCATATTTATTCTACAGCAGAAGTCACTCAGCTTACCGCGAACAACGCCGACAGCTTATGGCAAAGCTTTAATCTTACCGGCAAATACAAATTCACCAACGTATGGAACGGCAAAACCGAGCCGCTCACTTACGGCTTCAACATTACCCAGCTGATCAACTTATTTACCGACTTGCGCGGAATAGATAAACCTAAAGACCGCGTGCAGGAATACGAAGTTGATCCGGGCTTTACAATTTCTAGCCATATTGTTTTCAGCCGTCCAACGCCAAATCACACAGTGAATGTCACAAGCCAAGGGCAAAACTTTGACAACACCTATTTCTCGCTAGAGCAAAAAGGTCGCGAAGAAAACGGCAATTATATTGTGGACGTGAAGCTTGTGATTAAAAATACACGTATCTCGGCTGAGGAATATGCGCGTTACTATGAACAGATCCATCAATTATTGGACGCAAGTGAATGGACAATTGTGTATCGCTACGACAAAAATACCGCCGAACTCTCCGCGCTGAAAGATGCGGCCACAAAAACCGGTAAAGCAGACAGCTACGTTGCACTCGCTAAATTGCAAATTAAAAATGGCATGTACAACGAAGCGTTGGCGAGCGCCAAAGTAGCCGTAAAAAGTGACCCTAGAAGCGCATCCGCCTACTACATATTAGGCTTGGCACAGGGTTACAACAACCAGCTCTATGAATCCGAAAAGTCTTTCGCAAAAGCAGAAGAACTTGGCTTTGTACTCTAATAGGAGAATGTGACCTGGTGCGCCCTCAATATTATCTAACCTGTGTTTTTGTTGCGACATTGCTTGCAGGCTGCGCACATCAAAAAGAAAGTACCACAACTGGTGCACACAAAACTGCGTTAGCCTTACCCACTGCCAATGAACATAAAATGGCAGCTCAGCTTCAAGAATCGCGCAAGCTACATAATTCTGACGTAGTTAGCCAACTCATTCAAACGGCACAAAAAGATCCCAGCAATTCACAGCCCCTATACAGCTTGGGTTATCTGCACATGCAAAATGGAATACACACAAAAAATGCAGACGAAATAAAACTTGCTGAAATCTATCTGACAGAAGTAACAAAACAATTTCCCGGCAATAATGCTGTTTTGCAATCACTCTACAATATTTATTACGATAACACACTGCGCAACCGTGACCCGCAGGCATTTGAAAAAGCTAAAGCAGTTTTTATCCAATTGCCAGAATCCATGCACACCAATATGAATCCGCCGTCTCTTGCAAAATATGCAGCAGTGGTGGCTCAGCAAGAACAAGATAAAGAGTCAAATCACCAAGCTTTACGCGAAATATTATTAGATGCGATTCACGAATCGCCGACGACGGATACATCCTACATTCAACTGGCAAAGCTATACCGTGAAGACAGATATTTCGCGCTCGCACTGGCAACCTTAAAGCTGGGCGAAGAGAATATCTCCAACTCGTCCGAGCTGTATCAAACCATTGCAGACACCTATAACGACCGCGCTGAAGTTAACGGCTGTAATTACGAGCACGCGCCAGATATTCGCAAGGCAACCCAATATTACCAACTGGCCATACCCTTAAATTCAGACAATCCCACTTTGCATTATTCGTTATCGCAATCCTTTTTCGATCAAAACCTGAATCTGCTTGGTTTACATGAAGCGAACATCGCTCTGGATTTAAAATCGACGGGCGACAACATCAGCCTTAATGCGCAAAATTTTTCCATGCTGGGTTATCACCAACAAGCAATGGACTTATTGCAACAAGCTTTAGGAAAAGGCTATAGCCTAGGTGACGTTGGCTACCATGAAATTTATATGAATAGCGGCGATTGGAAGAATGCTGCTAACGGCTTTTCCAACTACGTTAAAAAGCGCGAAAAATTTAACGTATACGATCTCATTAAAAGTGACATCATCGCTCAACAAGCGCAAACCCAAGCTTGGCCTATAGGTGCCAAGGTTTCTACCAATAATCCTTGGGAAAAAGCGCTTTACAATTTTTGGACCCACAAAATAAGTGCTGCAGATCTAAAAGAACTTGCACACACAAGCTGCGAGAAAACTGAATATTATTTTTATACAGGCTATAGAGATTTAATAGCGGGCAATCAAACGTTGGCAAACTCCAAATTTACAGCAGCCCTTAACCAAAATACCTACCGGTTTATTGAGCGCCCTCTCGCTCGCCTTTTTCTACAACCTAGCAAATAGCTCACTCGCTTATATAAAACCAACTATTAATAGCGAAAACTTAAGCGCCAAGGCCCAGCTACTAAACAAATATTTGTAAAGCTCGGTATCAATAGGTAATCTCTAAATCGTGTTGCTGCGGTTCGTTTTATCCAACAAGAATAATCTTGCCCAAACAAGGGAGCGAAGCCATGAAAAAAGTAAACGATATTCTTTCCACCAACTCAATCACTCACACAATTGCCCCTGACTCCACCGTTTGGGACGCCATAAAATTAATGACAGACAAAGGTGTAGGCGCCCTTCTTGTCACAGACTCAAGCAAGCTCGTTGGCATTATTAGTGAGCGCGACTACATGCGTAAAGTTGCTCTGATGGGCCGCGCGTCGCAAACCACGCAGGTGCGCGACATAATGACACCCAACCCCTTCACCGTAAGCCCCGATCAAAGTACTGAAGTTTGCATGCAGCTAATGACGGATAAACGCATTCGTCACCTACCTGTGGTAGATAATGGAAAGATTCTTGCCATGCTTTCTATTCGCGATTTACTAGAAAACATTATGGAAGAACAAAAACACCTTATTGAGCAGTTGGAGCAGTATATTCGTGGCGAGAGTTATTAAAATCTTGTAACTGACGGCGCTTACAATTGATTCTTTTTTTTCAAATCACTTACCACTCACCAAAAAATAAAAAGGCGCCATTGGCGCCTCTGTTAACTCATTTTAAAAAAAGTTGCGCGATAATGCTGCAACTCTGCAATTGAATCTTTAATGTCATCCAACGCCAAATGCGCGCCAGATTTTTTTACGCCCGCGATAACGTCAGGCCGCCAGCGGCGAGCCAATTCCTTCACGGTACTCACATCCAAGTTGCGGTAGTGGAAGTAATCCTCCAACAAAGGCATACCGCGCACAAGAAAGCGGCGATCTTGGCAAATTGAGTTCCCGCATATTGGTGACTTGCCTGCGGGCACCCAGTTTTCCAAAAACTTAATCGTTTCCGCTTCTGCCTGCTGAATGTTTACCGTACTTTCGCGAACGCGCTGGGTTAGGCCAGACTTACCGTGCTGGTTGGTATTCCAGTCATCCATATTCAGCATGATGCTATCTGGCTGATGGATAGCAAAAACAGGGCCTTCCGCAAGAATATTGAGGTTGGCGTCTGTGACTATGGTGGCAATTTCAATAATGACATCAGTATCGGGGTTCAAACCTGTCATCTCCAGGTCAATCCAGATCAAGTTGTTTTCATTAAGCTTTTCATTAGACGATTGAGCAGACATAGGGTATTTCCTTAGCAAATAGGGCACAATTGCCTACCAGACTAAACCAAATTTGGCCTTATCGCCAATCGAGCCTACTCAAAACGCATGACCAAACGCAAACTCACTCGCCGCCAGCAATGGCGCATTGAAAAAATTCAGGAAGAGCGCAGTGTACGCGCAACCAAACGCGATAAACAGGCCGACGAAACGCTTAACGAGAGCGATTTAGGGCCTGAGCAGCATGGTTTAATTATTACCCACTACGGCACTCAAGTAGTCGTGGAAGCAACAGAGGGTGATAGCAAGGGCGTACAGCAACGCTGCCATTTTCGCAGCAATCTTGGTTCCCTAGTCACGGGTGATCGTGTTGTGTGGCGTGCTGGAAATCCATTGGGAGTTGTTGTTGCCGTGCTCCCACGAAGCTCTGCGTTGCAACGGCCCGATCCTCACGG
The DNA here is from genome assembly GCA_964581625.1 of uncultured Cellvibrionaceae bacterium. GTDB lineage: Bacteria > Pseudomonadota > Gammaproteobacteria > Pseudomonadales > Cellvibrionaceae > Cellvibrio. The sequence goes on along the minus strand of CAZOPE010000035.1, from coordinate 30,334 downwards.
CGATATGAAAACCGTGGCCGCTAATATCGATCGGATTATTATTGTTGTAGCGCCCTACCCCGAGCCACACGCAAATTTGATTGACCGCTATTTGGTAGCAGCAAATGCTATTGATATCGAACCCGTTCTGCTGATTAATAAAATTGACCGCATTGATGATGCTACTCGGGAAAAAATAAATTACCTCGAAAAAACCTATCGTGAATTAGGATATGACGTTTTAATGGTGTCCACTCAAAATGGTACGGGCCTAAATGAATTTCGAGATTATTTAACGCACTACACCAGCGTGTTTGTGGGGCAATCGGGCGTGGGTAAATCGTCTCTTGTGAATGCGCTTTTGCCCGAAAGCAACTTACGTGTTGGCGACTTGTCTGAACGTCAGCAAGGCACTCACACCACTACCAGCGCCACGCTTTTACATTTTCCCGGTGGCGGTCATTTAATTGATTCGCCCGGTATTCGCGAGTTTGGTTTGTGGCATATGGAAGAGGATGATGTGCTCGAAGGTTTCATTGAGTTTCGCCCCTTCCTCGGCCATTGTAAATTCCGCGATTGCTCGCATCGCCACGAACCCGGTTGCGCAATTTTATCGGCATTGGAAAGCGGGAAAATCAGTGCAACGCGGATGGACTCTTATAGATATATTTTGCGAACTATCAACGAGAGTTAAAAATCCCTCCCCTGCCCTCCCTTTTTCAAAGGAGGGAGTAACAACCCACTTTGAAAAAGGGGGCGGCGTAGCCGGGGGATTTTTTACACATTTAAAAAGAGATAAGTACCTATGACTCTTCCTTTTGTAATAGAACCTACACAACTCGCTGCACTTTTAGCGCAGCCCATGAGCAACAAATTATTAATTATCGACATGTGCGCCGAGCAAACCTATTTGCAAGGTCATATCGATGGCGCAATTCATGTGCCACCGCAAAAAATTCTAATTGGCCAAGCACCAGTACCCGGAAAAATTGCGCCCGTTGAACAACTTAATCGTGTGTTTTCATTTTTAGGGTTAACACCAGACACGCATGTGGTTGTTTACGATGATGAAGGCGGCGGCTGGGCAGGTAGAATGATTTGGACACTGGATGCAATTGGCCATAAACATTACTCCTATTTGAACGGAGGCCTGCACGCGTGGATTGGCTCGGGCCAATCTGTTACGCAAGAAATTCCAACGGTGACGCCAAGCAAAGTCGACCTCAAAATTGATCCCAAAGTCGTAATTGAAATTCCCGATATTATTGGCGAGCTAGACAAAGGCGATTTCGTCGTTTGGGATGCACGCAGTCCAGGTGAATACACAGGCTCACGTGTAACTGCAGCAAAAAATGGCCACATTCCCGGTGCAATAAATGCGGAATGGACTTCGTTAATGGATCGCAACGATCACCTTCGCATTCGTAAGGACGCTAAAGAATATTTAGCATCACTTGGCCTAACAGCAGACAAACGCATGATTACTCACTGCCAAAGCCATCACCGTTCAGGCTTTACATATTTAGTCGGCAAAGCTTTAGGTTTTAATATTCGTGCCTATCACGGCTCTTGGGCTGAATGGGGAAATCACCCGGCTACGCCAGTAGAAGAATAAAAGCGACGCATACGTTGTATTGCGCCAGAAATCCGGCTCAATACAACGAGGTAAAAAGATCTCGGTATACGCAGCTCAAAACACCATCAATTTTTACGCATTCGTGTTTTTGTAAACGTGTAACAGTATGTTTCAGTAAGGCGCAGTTGCTTGCTGTCTGTAGGCAAATTACCTAGGATAAGGTTAAAAATTCCGACCACAAACGGACTGTAATATGCGCCTAAAAATAGTATTCGCCTGCAAACTTACAACATTGAGCCTGCTCTTAAATGCTTGCAGCTCACTCCCCAATTCCAGTCAAATAAATTTAAAAACAGGCAGCATGGCTTATAGCTATCGACCCGCCGCAAGTGTAACTACCGTGTTTCAGTCTGGTTTGGGAGATGATAAATCTGTATGGACCAATGTGATTGATCAACTGCCTACAACACAAACTTATTTTGCCTATGATCGCTACGGTTATGGCAACAGTGCCTCTGCTACAGGTACACGCGACGCATGCAGCATAGCTCGCGAACAACACGAGCTATTAACGCAAGCGGGTGTTAAACCACCGTATTTATTAGTAGGTCACTCTATTGGAGGGCTCTATGAATATGTTTTTGCATTAATGTATCCACAAGATGTGGCCGGCTTAATTTTATTAGACCCTACTCACCCCAAACATTGGGTAAGCGTTCAACATGGAGCCCCAACTGCAGCCGCTATTATTAAGACTATGCGCTTGACGGTATTCTCCCCCATCATGCGCAAAGAGTTTGATGCACAAACAGAATGTTTAGGTCACCTACCTGAAAAACTCCCAGCCGCTATCAGTAAAAATACTCGCATACTCACTAGCACTATGGTTAACGCCAGTGAACAAGGCGCTTATCAAGATATCTTGGAAAAATTACGTAAGGATTGGTTGCAACTAGCCGGTATTAGCAAAACAGAACCCGTACAAAACGCTAGCCATTACATTCAAAAAGATCGTCCTGATGCGCTGGTAAAAGCTATTTTGGATATGAGTGATCATCATTAAACCAGACCGCGCCTAGAAATAGTTACGGAATAAAAAACGCATTTAATGGTGTTTATTTAAAACCTAACATCTCGCTAAAGTTCTGCATGAGAAAAATGATGCTAATTTTTAACCCACCGAGTTTTTCACTCGTATCCAATTTAACGTCGGCTTTATGCCACTGAGCAATGCGATCTACAATCGCCAAGCCCATTCCGTGGCCTTGAGTGTCTTGCACACTGGCGACGCGATAAAAGGGTTTTAATACATGCTGGCGCTCTACGACTGGAATTCCTGGGCCGTTATCTTCAACAACCAATTGCACCGTATTTTCAGTGGCAATAATACTAACAATAATTTTACCCTTGCCGTGGCGCGCGGCATTTTGTAGTAGATTTTGCACCAACATATTGAGGTATTCGGTATCTGCAACAATTGTGGTTGGATATGTAGTTAGATTGGGCACCATCTCCACCTGTTCTGGATAAAACTCTGCCACTATATCTGCTACCCACTGCTGCACATCTACCAAGGATGGTATGAAGGCAATGTTGGCTTGATCCATACGCGCGTAACTGAGCAGGGTTTCCACCAAAGATTCCATCGCCATTAAATCGCGATTCAGATGTGCTAGCGTTTTTTGTTGTGACGCTGATAACTCAGCCTCTTCCAATACATCCAAGCCGAAACGCAAGCGAGCAATAGGGGTGCGTAAATCGTGCGATAGCCCGCGTGACAATAATTTATTGTCATAAACCAAACTCTCTATACGCTGCGCCATACGATTAAATTCGTGTTCGATATCGGCAATATAAGATACGACACCCGATGGAATGCGCGCCGACAAATCACCCGCGCCGAATGCACCAGCCATTTGGCGCAATAATCGCAAACGTTTCAACAGTGGATAGAGCCAAATAAAGACAATTAAAATAACGCCAAAATAAAATAATAAGGTTAATGTCCAGCTAAGGCGGGAATTTTTTTCAATAGGAGCATTAGCCGGTAGAATAAATGAAATTACACTTTGCTGTTGCGCAAAAAAATAGTGCAGCGAAACACCGGAACCAGAATCCAATAATAATGGTTCACCCGCTTCAAACGACTGCTTTAAATTAACGGGTAAGGGAAAGTCCGCATAGGGGACAATTTGTACTTTTGCGTTAGATTGATCGGCCCATTGCGCAAGCTGCGCTTCATTGATACCCGCCACTGCAACTAAGCTAACTAACTCTTTGCCTATTTGTTGGTAAGTTTTAATGAATTGATTTTCTTGCGGCTCAGCTTGGCTGTTGTACCATTGATCAATCCCCCATCCCAAACCTATAACAGCGGCAACAACGACTAACAATAATGAGAGCGTTAATTTTTTCACATCTACTCCCAGGCATCTGCCGCAAATAAATAACCTTTTGCCCAAATGGTTTTAATGCGAAAGGGTTGTGCCGTATTGTCGTGAAGTTTTTTTCGCAAACGTGAAATCCGAATATCGATGGATCTATCCATTCCATCGTATTCAATGCCACGTAATTGTGTAACCAGCTCCTCACGGCTAATTACCCTGCCTGCCTGCGAGGCTAATAACCAAAGCACCTCAAACTCATTGGAGGTAATGCTAATGGGTTCGCCGTTTAAAAATACCGCTTTCGTACTTTCTACAATTCTTAGCTGACCAAATATCAATGTTGTTGCAACGGGTTGCTCAATAATATCGCGGCGCAGCAAGGCTTTAACTCTAGCCAACAGCACACGTGGCTTTACGGGTTTACTGACATAGTCATTCGCACCTAATTCCAACCCCAAAATTTCATCCGCTTCTTCTGCACACGCAGTCAGCATTAAAATAGGGTTTGCATAAAACAAACGTGATTCTTTGCAAATATCAAAACCATTTTTGTTTGGCAACATGACATCTAAAATCAGTAAATCAGGCTGTAGTTTTTGAATAACCTCAAGCGCTTGATCGCCGCGACTAATATGACTGAGGCGATAACCATGCGCAGCCAAATAATCCAGAATCCACTCCGCGAGCGATGTGTCGTCTTCCACCAATAAAATATGAGGTTGTGCAGCCTTAGTCACTTAAAAAAGTCCCCTCATAGATTGACTCAAAAAATACGCCAATGGCTTTCACGGCGTGAGCTTGCATCGTATACCCAAGCAACTTCGATTAGTGCTTCCGCAATGGGTTTTGCATCCTGCTTGCGCACCAACATAAATTTTTGGGTGGTCGCACCTTCAAATTCATAACTCCATTTGCCATTGGCAAGATTATCCCAACACTTCAGCGGAACTTTGTTATCTTGCTGATACAAACAGTAAGTGTCTGCGACTTCGGCTTTCCAACTAATACTCAACGTTTGATAACACACCTGCCCTTCATGCAGCGCAATACAGCGCGTAGGTTTAATGTGTAATTGATTCTCGTCTGCGTGACCATGGGATGCGCAGACAATAGACAGCATAGCCACGAGCCCTACTAGAAGCCTGTGCGACAATTTTTTCATATCCTTACTGGTGAAAATAATCATCTTGCTTAAAACACATAACTGATGGAAGAAACTACTGCTCTGCCGTTACCTGAAACGATCAAAGGGCTGCCTGTCCATTGACGATCCAATTCAATGTGGCGAACCAACCCTCTAAACACCCATTTTTGGCTTATAGGATAGGTCGCGCCCAACTCATAGATTTGGGTAAACCCCGCATGGGCGTGAAACTCAGGAAATTTTTCATTCGCATCATCTGGCTGTACAGACAAATAATAATCTGCCACTCGTTCACTGCGGTAACTTGCACCTGCAATTGCATGAAAATTCCAATTTTTGTATTGCCAGTGACGCGCAACTTTTAAAGAGTAGACTTGCCCATTATGAACGTCGCTTATATCGGTAAGCGTATGTAGCTGCACGATATAATCTTCGTAATAACCGGTAGCGCGCAAACCAAACATAAAATCAGCTTCGCGCGTCTTAAGCCCTTTTAGATCACGGCTAACATCTTTACTTATTTCAGCGTGTTGTTCGAGGCCAACGGCATCCATAGACCAGCGATTACCATTCGCAAAATTATAGCCAAAAGTAAATTGCTCCAAACTTTGCGAGAAGCCTTCCATAAACCAGCCTCTGTACTGCAAATGCAAATTCAAATCGAGTGATGCGGCATAATTAGTTTCACCTTTTTTTGAATCCTCCGGAATACCATAAAAAGGACTTGTAGCCGCGTACAAACTAAAACCCAACTCGACATAATTACTGTCGCCAGCATGGGGATTATCGGCACCTTTACGAACATCAGTCGACAAATCTCCAGCCCATGCGGGCAGAGCGCCTATCAATAGCAAACATCCGTAGACTAATTTTTTAAGTATCATAGTTGAGCCATTATTTTAGGTGCACACTTAGCGATTCAATTAAAAACTCACAGACATTCCCGCTGCCGGAATAATGCCTAAGCCAGCTTCATCTTCCAATTTATAATGGGTTGCTGATGTGGTTTTTTTGTAATCCAAATGACGATCTGTCACATTTTGGCGATTCAACACATTTAAAATATCCAAGGTCCACGCACCCGTATACCCCCAAAAGGTCGTATCTTTTTTGAAGCGAATATCCAAACGCGAATAAGTCGGCAAATTTTCAGAAAATGCATCGCCGTATAGGGGTAATATATGATTATCAAAATAGGGATTCTTTTGTACGCCAATAATAGGAGTGTACGCATGACCGGTTTGTGCCGTAAAGCGCCCACCCATCATCCATTGATCCGACAGCTTATAATTCAGCACCAAGTTTAGCACCAGCGGCGTATCTAAATAGTAATTTGTTTCTTTTTGGGTGAGCTTGTCTGTACGCAAACTTTTGGATGTACTTAATGCTAACCAACCGTACCAGCGATCTGTTAACTCTTTATTGATAAATACATCTAGGCCGTATGCTTTTCCTTCTACATTATTGGTGTAATTAGGCGTTTGACCGGCTTTCATTGCCAAGGGTAAATCATCCATGATTTTGTAATATGCCGTTGTTGACCAACTCCACCCATCATTCAGTGTTTGTTTTAAACCCACGGTAAAATGATTGGAACGCGGCGATTTCAAATTGGGATTCCCTACATCAGGAAAGAGCTTATCAATTTCAGGAAAACGATTGTAAGCACCCAGCGATGAAGATAGCGCCCACCCCTCGCTAAAACTCCAGTTTATTGCAGTACGCGGGTTGAAAAATGTTTCTTTGGTGAAACTGTTGTAATGAACTTGACCGCCAAGATCAAATGCAACCACATCGGAAATAGCCCAGTGATCATTAAGAAACACCATAGATTCATTAACATTGATTTTGTCTGAGCTTTCTACTAAGTCACCGCGACGAAATAGACAATCAGGGTCAGTTTCGGTACATACATAATTTATAAAGCGAGCATCGTATTCATATTGTGTGTGATGCGCCTCCGCGCCAATAGAAACATTGTGCTGCGAGCCCCATAAAAAATCATAGTGGCCGGTTAAATAGCTATCGGTTGTTTTGATATCAAAGAGATACTTGTGCCCGCCCCAAAAAGTATCGTTATTCCTAACAAAATGTCCAAGTTGCACATTGAGCAAGGAACCATCATCACCCTGTGAACGCCAACTCAGCGACGCATTTTGATATTTATTTTTTAATTTTGCATCGCCAGCCATATCAGGATCTTCCAACACATCTGTCGAAAGATTGGTAAATTCAGCTTCCGCCAAATCAGTTGCACCGTTTGCACTAAATGTAATTTTATTGTCGCTATTCAAATCGTAAACGTATTTGAATTGATAATCTGAATCCTGTGGTGCTTTCTGAATCCGAATACCATCCTCTTTTTCAATATCTTTCTTGGATTTTTCATCCAAGAAGTATTGGAGCAAACTCGTGCGCGCAGACAAATAGAACGCCGAATTCTCTGTCACCTCTCCTTCAACAAAAGCCCCCGCACGCAACATGGTTAAATCCAGTTTGGTGGTGAACGGCTGATGTTTGGGATCGCGCAAAGTAATATCAAAAACACCGCCAATTGCATTGCTGTAATTGGGGCCAAAACCTGCCGAGTAGAGATCGAAATCCTGAATAATATTTTCGTTAAACACCGAGGTAGAAAAAGAATGAAAAACATAACCCGCGGGGGCTCCATCCACCATATATCGGTTATCGCTTGGGGAAGAGCCACGCACAGCCGGCGCACCACCCTCACCTTTTGCCAACACACCGGGCAAACTAAAGGCTGCCATTAAAGGGTCGCCCAAGGCACCCGGTACATCCAGAATTTTTTGCGCTTGTTCGGTAATTACTGAGTAATCGCTCTCGCGGCGCTTGAGAATAACAATCTCATCCACTTCAGCATCGAGCGCAGGCTTATTAAGAGAATCCGCCATACTCACGTGACTTGCACAAAGCAGCGAAATTGCATTAATCAAAGGTAATTTTTTAAACGCCATGATGTTTCCTTAATAGCTATGCCAGATCATTTTTTGATGTGGTCATACTAGGGATTAAGTTCCCTTAAGGCTGTAACAGTCAGATGCGATTTGTATCAAGTTGTAACAGGCCAAGGCTGGCTAAATCGCGTTATTTGGCTGGCATCGATACCCCATACCCCCTACAATTCCACATTTGAATTTGACGCTTAGTGCCCTATGAGTTCATCCCTAATCCCCGAGCGCCCACTGCTGGTTTCGCCTTCGTTGGCGGCGACTATTGGCCTTGAAGAGGCCTGTATGCTCTCGCTGTTGAGTGACATGGCGGCTTATCGTCCGCTGATTGCGCGGGATGGCCAGAGTTGGCTGGAAGTGGATGAAGCCCTAGCGTTGCGCGCTATGCCTTTCTGGTCGCCGCAGGATATTCAGCGCATTAGCAAGAATTTGCGTGATCAGGGTGTCATTTTGCTGGCTTCTGCACCTTTTACCGAATGCCACAGGCTGACCGTGGCGTTTAATGACGGACAATCTGCCGCTCGCAAGCCCGTTGAAAACCTCGCTCCACTTCCCATTATTAACATGGGCGGTGGCGCCAATTTGATTGCGCCCAATTGGCAGCCCGACCAAGAGCTTATGCGACAAGTTGCACAGCACAATATTCCCGAAGACTTTATTCGCCAACAAGTGCCAGAATTCATTACCTACTGGCGCGAGCGCGGTGAGACCAGTCATTCGTGGGGCGCAAAATTTTTAAAAGACGTGTTGCACAAATGGCGCAATCATCAGACTCAAATGGCACGACAAGCGCGTGAAAATAACGAAGAGTTTTTGAATCGCGAAAAAGATATTGCCATGCACATGAGCTGGCGCCCGAGTAAAGATGCGCTGGAAGTTTTAGTAAAGCATGCAGGCATTAGCTACGCATTTGTGGAAGATGCGATTCCTGAATTTGTGTTGTATTGGCAAGAGCGCGGTGAAGTTGGCCGCACGTGGAACAGCAAATTTATTCAGCATGTAAAACGCCAGTGGGTTCGCTATTCGTCTGCGCTCGAGCACGATACAGAACCCAAACGTATTCCTGAAAATTGGCAGCCGAGCAGCGAAGTGTTTGACGTGCTCCGCCTGGCAGAAATTAAAATGGATTTTGCACAGAAGCAAGTGGCTGAGTTTGTTTTATTTTGGCGCGAGAGCAATCAGCTGTACGCATCTTGGAACACAAAATTTTTGCAACACGTTAAATACCACTGGGCCAAGCAACACGCTTTAGCCCCAATAGCACAGCAAGGTACACACCATGCAGGACAGCAACCAGCTAATCTCTCAACTAGAACAAGAGATCACCGCCTCGCAGAACAAATCAACGATAGAAGCTGGGCAAGCTAAAGCCAGTGAGAGTCAACGTAGCGTGCCTAGTGATGATCTAGTGGATGCGATCAATCAGGTGTTTGCCTTGTTTCGCATTAATTACCACAATCAATATTATGCAGGTTTTGCTGATGTTGATTTGCTGAATAGCGCTAAGCGCCTGTGGCTGAGCTCGTTATCTCACTTCGCTCCCGAAACCATTTTGCGCGGTGCACGCAAGGTGATTGAAGAGTCAGAATATTTACCAACACTCAATCGCATGATTCGCGCATGCCAAGGCGACCCAGAAAAATTTGGTTTGATTGATGCGCATCGCGCTTATGTAGAAGCATGCCGTGCACCAAGCCCAAAAGCAGCTTATGCATGGAGCCACCCTGCGATTTACCACGCAGGCTGTGCGAGCGATTGGTTTTTTCTTTCGAGCAATGCGGAAAAAACTGCATTCCCCATTTTTGAGCGCCATTATTTGAAATTGTGTGAGCGGGTGATGAATGGCGAAGAATTGCCAGCACCTAGCGTTCTCGCGCTACCACAAACGATTGAAACGCCGCTAAGCAAAGAAGAAAACGCCAAGCGCATGGAGGAATTGCGCAAGCAACTCCAGCTTTAATCTTACTGGTTTCCTGCAAGCACTTCGCTTTACGCGTGAATTTAATTTTAAACAGGGAGTCGTCATCCTCGCGCAGCGGGGATCCAGTTCTTAAAATCAAGATCAAAAGCTGGATCCCCGCTGCGCGAGGATGACGCTCCCAAAATTAGGAAGTGCAGCTCTAGGTTTTAGGTTTTAGGTTTTAGGTTTTCCAAAAAAACACAATTCAGAAAAGGTCAGCAATGCAAAAACGTTTTTCATCATGGTTGTTAGGTTTAGCCCTTTTAGGCTACGCGCTGGGCACTTTGGTGCTGGTATTTATGCTTTCACAAAATCCCTTAAGTGGAAAAATTGATAGCGACGTATTAACAAGCAATACCTTGTTGCCCGATTTAACGGCAATTAACCAGCCCATGGAGCGTGTGGAGTTATTCATTGAAATCATGCGCCCTCTGGTTGCGCAAAAAAATGAACTTTTGATAAGCACACGCGAACGCTTGTTACAGATTAAAAGCGAAGTTGACCAAAAGCGTGAGCTAGGCTTTGTTGACCGCGAGCAACTCAATCGCTTGCGTGAAGATTTTTCGGTGAGCGTTGAAGATTACCCCAGCGACAAGCAAGCGGTGGAAGTATTGCTGTCACGTGTAGATATCATTCCTCCTGCAATGGTAATTGCCCAAGCCGCCATTGAGTCAGGATGGGGAACATCCTTTTTTGCGCAAGAGGGAAATAATTTATTTGGCGAGTGGTGCTTTAAAAAAGGTTGCGGCATTGTTCCTACGCGCCGAGCAGCATCTGCCACCCATGAAGTGCGAAAATTCGACAGCATTGAAGATTCTATTAACTCTTATTATCGCAATATCAATACGAACAACGCCTACCGTAGCTTACGGGATTTACGTGCAAAAATTCGTCATGACGCTAATAAATTTAATGGCCGCACACTCGTCGCAGGCTTAGGTAAATATTGCGGACGCGGTGAAATTTACATTACCGAAGTAAGGTCCTTAATCAATCAAGCAAAGTTAGAGTGATTTATATTTTCCGCGGTCTCGGGGGCCTTACATTTTTAACAAATCAAGGATGGCAGATGCTTAGAGCTTTCATTATTTTTTACGTATTGATCTGCTGCCACAGCGTCATTGCAGCAGATCTAAACACGCAGAATCATTTCATCAATACTCAATCCATTGCTCCCGCCCTGCTGGGCAAGCCCATTCAACTTTATTTACACGAAGTTTCGCCAAACGACAAACGCAAACGCCAACGCAAACGCGAGGCTGTTTTATTTATTCACGGCAGCGGCACACCTTCACAACCCGCGTTCGATTTACCTTATAAAGATTACAGCTGGATGGCGTACCTTGCCAAAGCAGGTTTCTCAGCTTACGCATTGGATTTAACGGGCTATGGCCGTTCAACTCGACCCCCTGAGATGGATAATCCCTGTAACCTGCCGGAGAGGGAGCAACAACAATTTATTCCCTCGATCATATCCAAGCCCTGTGCTAACAAACACAACCAAGCGCTCACGAGCAACGAATCTGATCGGGCGGATATGGACACCGCGGTAAATTTTATTCTTGAGAAGGAAAAATTAAACTCAGTATCATTGATTGGTTGGTCGCAAGGCGGCCCGCGTGCGCTGATTTACACATTGCTTCATCCGGAAAAAGTTAAGAGCCTTGTTTTACTTGCGCCTGCCTATAATCGGGAATGGCCATTATCCCAAACACCGAACACCGAACTCTCGAATTTATTTTTTTCCACCAATCGCACTGAATTCAATAAAGGATGGGACAAACAACTAGGCTGCCCAAACCAAGTAGACATGGAGGCAAGAGAGAGTGCATGGAAAGAAATTCTTGCTTCCGATACCACCGGAGCAACTTGGGGTACAGGTGTTCGCCGCGCACCCGAGCAGATATGGCGTTGGGGATTTAATGCAAGCCTTGCGGCCAAAATTAATAAACCGACTTTATTAATTATTGGCGAGTTTGACAAGCAGGTTAACCCCCAGCGAGTTCAGGAGCTTTACGAGGATTTGGCTTCATCCAAAAAGGTATTTCTACAATTAGGTTGTTCATCTCATTTCGCAAACTGGGAAACCCGTCATCTATTATTGTTCCAGTCTTCTGCTGAGTGGATTCAAAAAAATCGCATTGAGCATCAAGACGAAGGTATTAAAAAATTGGGTTACCGATCCGCGCAATCAAACAGCCGGTTGTAATCACGGGTTGGCTAATCCTTATAACTCCAATTACCATTTTTATCCGTCACTAACCACAGCTGCGTAAACCAATAGTAACGACCGGGTTGAGAGCTTGGTGCGGTGCAATTGAATTTTGTGCGGCCGGCAGGGAATGCTTGTTTGGATTGAACCCATAATTTGCCGTCAATGACTTCTGTATTGATAGCGCCTTCATTGGATGAAAAGCAGCGGATTTTTTTGAGTAGAGATTCGTCGTTCAGGGTTAACACCAAATATGGTTTCGCTCCTGTTTTGACGATAATATCGTTGAGCGCGTTTTGTTTATTTTCAAAAAATTCTACGCGCTTTAGCGGCATAGGCAGCGTATTAATTTTTTCGATGAAGTCATTTAGCTCTGTGTAACTTCCGCCAAAGGGGAAACGTGGCAAGGTTTGCAGATCGGTAATGGAATCCAATACACCTGCTTGCTGAGTGAACGCGATATAACCGGCTTTTTTGACTGCAGTTTTTACATCTGCACTGTATTCACCAAAAGGATAGGCAAATATTTTAGGCGCACTGCCAATTTCGCTTTCTATTTTTTTCTGCGCTGTGGCCAAGTCATTGGCAATGCGCTCTTGAAATTGCGTTAGCGTTTCGCCTTTGTTTAGCCGCACCAAATGATCATGCTTGGTGGTGTGATTGGCAATAGTCACACCGCTTTTTGACATCTCGCGCAACTGATCCCAAGTCACAAACAATTTACCCGTGCCTACAGCATCTGTATTGACAAAAAAGGTGAAGGGCCAATTGCGCTTTTTCAACAGGGGAAATGCGGCGGTGTATACATCCGCGTAGGAATCATCAAATGTAATTGCCACAGTTTTATCCGGCAGCGTTTCACCCTTGCGTAATTTTTCTACGAGATCAGTCAATGGAACAATCTTGAACTGTTTTTTTTCAAGGTAATCTAAATGCGCAACAAAATGTTCCGGGCTAATACTTGTAGAAGCCGGCATAGTGTTGCTGACGTGGTGATAAATAAGAACCGTAGCAGCCTGACTGGACACAGCACATAGTAGACCTAACCATAAGGAGAGCGCCGTTATTACCGCTTTCACATTATCCACCACTTACGAAATCAGTCTTCCAAATTGATAAAGCGCAAACCAACACCCGCAGGCTCAACGCGCACAACTTCCATTTCTAAAACAGGCGCATCATCCATCAAGCCTTGCACTTGACCTGTAACATGAGAACCTATGGGTGGAACCTGATCTGGCTCCAATACAACAAATACACCGCCGTCTGAAATGTCGCGCGTTTTTACAATCATTTCTGAGCTGCCATGAATTACTTTAATACGACACGCTAAGGCTGTACGAATGTGTCGGCGCTTGTCTTTGGTACTCATATCGGTTCCTTTTATTATTAACTAGTTATAGATTTTTATTCGGAGGAGAATCGTCATCCTCGCGCAGCGAGGATGACGACAAATAAATATACTAACAATGCAACAATATCAGCCCTGTTCAACGCGCTTTACTTATCCGTCACTTCTACCGAATCAACTTTTTGGAATCCGCGCGGCAATTTATTCCCGCGGCGACCACGCTCACCTTTATAGTGTTCAAGGTCAGCCATCTTTAAGGTGATATGACGTTTGCCAGAAAACAGCGTGAGCATTTGATTAGGATTAATCACACTCACTGACACAACAAACTCTTCATGCGTCTGCGCTCTGGCAGAAGGAATATTCATAATTTTATTGCCCTTACCTTTCGCCAACTCTGGCAACTCAGTAACGGGGAATACCAGTAAACGGCCATCATTACTCACGGTAGCTAACAAGGCATTCGCCGGATCTGTAATAAATTGCGGTGGAAGCACACGCGCATTTTCCGGCAAACTTAGCATGGCTTTACCGGCTTTGTTTTTACTAGCGAGATCTTCCAATCTCGCCACAAAACCATAACCTGCGTCGGATGCAAGCAACACCCGTTGGTCATCGGCGCCCATTAATGCGCCTTCAAAGGTTGCACCACTCGGTGGTGATATTTTCCCCGTGAGTGGTTCGCCTTGGCCACGAGCAGACGGCAAATTGTGCGCAGGCAAAGAATAGCTGCGCCCCGTTGAATCCAGCAAAATCACTTGCTGATTGCTCTTACCGTGCAACGCAAACTTCAAACTATCACCGGCTTTGTAACTCAAGCCTGCGGCGTCGATGTCGTGCCCCTTGGCGGCGCGAATCCAGCCTTTGTCGGAAATTACTACTGTAATCGGGTCAACGCTCATTAATTCTGTTTCGCTCAGCGCTTGGGCTTCTGCACGAGCCACAATCGGTGAGCGGCGGTCATCGCCAAATTGTTCAGCTACTTGCACAAGTTCTTTGCGTACCAGATTTTTTAATTTCACGGCTGACTCAAGAATTTTTTGCAGGCCATCACGCTCTTTTTCCAGCGCTTCTTGCTCTTCGCGGATTTTCATTTCCTCCAAACGCGCTAACTGGCGCAATTTGGTTTCAAGAATATATTCCGCTTGCATCTCAATTAAATTGAAACGCTCCATCAACACTGGCTTGGGATTATCTTCTTCACGAATGATGCGAATAACTTCGTCTACATTTAAAAACACAATCATCAAGGCCGCGAGACGCAGCAAGCGCTCTTCAACTTTTTCCAAGCGATGTTGCAAACGGCGGCGCGTGGTAACCGTACGGAAGCTTAACCATTCGTTCAAAATTTTATTGAGTGGTTTCACCGCCGGTTTACCGTCAATACCAATCATGTTCATGTTCACACGATAGGTACGCTCTAATTCTGTTGTCGCAAATAAATGCTGCATGACCTGCTCAAGGTCAACGCGATTTGAGCGCGGAATAATGACCAACCGCGTTGGATTTTCGTGATCCGATTCATCGCGTAAATCTGCCACCATGGGCAATTTTTTCGCCTGCATTTGCGCAGCGATTTGCTCAAGAATTTTGGCACCACTCACTTGGTGGGGTAGCGCGGTAATGATGATATCGCCCGACTCTTCGTCTTTTTGCCACACAGCGCGCATACGCACACTGCCGCGGCCGGTTTCGTACATTTTGATGAGTTCTTCGCGCGGCGAAATGATTTCCGCATCTGTCGGCATATCGGGGCCGAGGATGTGCTGACACAGATCAGAGACGCTGGCTTGCGGGTTATCAATTAGGTGCACTAGCGCATTTACCACTTCGCGCAAATTGTGCGGTGGAATATCCGTAGCCATACCTACCGCAATGCCGGTAGTGCCGTTCAACAAAACGTTGGGAACACGAGCGGGCAACACCATGGGCTCTTCCAAGGTGCCGTCAAAGTTGGGCTGCCAATCCACAGTGCCTTGGCCTAATTCTTCCAACAAGACTTCGCTGTATTTAGTCAGGCGCGATTCGGTGTAACGCATTGCTGCGAAAGATTTTGGGTCGTCTGGCGAACCCCAGTTTCCCTGCCCATCGACCAAGGTGTAGCGATAAGAAAACGGCTGCGCCATTAACACCATGGCCTCATAAGACGCCGAGTCGCCATGCGGGTGGAATTTACCAATCACGTCGCCCACGGTACGGGCAGATTTTTTGTATTTTGCACTCGCCTTTAAGCCAAGTTCGCTCATGGCGTACACAATACGGCGCTGCACGGGCTTCAAACCGTCGCCAATGTGGGGCAAGGCGCGGTCGAGGATGACGTACATGGAGTAATCGAGGTAGGCTTTTTCGGTAAAATCTTTTAAGGCGATGCGTTCATCCGCATCGGGAAGGCTTGTTAACTCGCTCATTCAGAATCCTGCTAATCACTTTTAAAGCGGCTCAGCTCTGAGCCACTGTGGGTATTTCGTTTATTGTTCTCGCGCTATTCGTTCAATTTCCACCAAGGGGCACTACACCTTTTTTATCGACATGCATTGAGGGTAGCCAAGCACTAAAGTCGATAACAGCTGAAAAATTATAATTTACCTTATCGCCCACGCCTTTGGAGCTAAAGTGCTCAAGCAGGCGCATGACTGAAATCATGTCAGCGGACATTACCAAGGTAACCGGAGTCTCTTGCATCCCCTTGAGCACGGGTACTTGATCGCTCGCGCCTGAGAGCAATTTTATACTTTCTACACCAAGGCTGTAGTTGATGCCACGCACGTTCAAATCCTGCCGATTGGGGTTGAGGATGCTCAAGTCAACCGCGATTTGACGTTGCAAAATACCTTGTGAGGGCATCAAGCGCAAACCCACGAGTTTGACGTCTGGATGCTCAAGGGCGGGATTCAATGCTGCACAGCTAGCTAGCAGGAGGGACATACAAAGGCACAGGAATCCAAGGGTTTTGCTCATAGGGATAAAACACCGGGTTTTAATGATGAAATTGTGACTCAAGACTCTCGCCCTCAAGCCGCCCATGTGGTGTAATCCGCGCCCTGATGTGATGCACGGAGGCAGGCTCACGCAACGGACGCCAGACTAGATGAATTCATTATGCCGTACCCCAAACTGAAACCAGACGACATTCTTGGCAGCAGGGAGATTAGCTTTACCAACCGCAAAGATTCCATCCATCCGCAGCTGATGCGCTTGTGTATGGATTTTGATTTGGTTGTCCTGCAAGTCCAGCGCCGGGCGTTTAGCCATATCTCAAAACGCTTGCTGTCAACCGGGAACGCCTTTGTGATTACCAACCGAGAGTACCGCACCACTGGCAGGATTTTCTCGCCTTGGTGCGACACCATGCTAGAACTGGAAATCTTCGCCAAGAAGAACCATGTAGACATACTGCATGATCATTTGTTCGGTGATGACATTAACGAAACCAACTGGCGCTAATCCGCCAGCTCCTGATCAAACTCTTCGAGCAAATCCAAGGGTTCAATTTCAGTGCCTTCCAACTCTTCGTCCCAGTTAATGCCAGCCAAAATAACGTCTTCGTGCATGCCGGTTAACCAATCTTCAAGAAACTCTTCCAGTTCAATGGCGACAGGCTCGTAATCTTTCCAGTCTTCTTGGCAATGAACGCGAGCAAACTCTTCTTGCGACCAAAAGGGCATAACGTCGGTATTTTCATACTTTTCAGAGCCGCATAAAGCCCAACCTTCTGGCCCCTGCAAACTCCACACACAACCATTCTCAATCGCTTCAACTATAAAACGGTCAAAGTTTTCTGAGTCGTTGTCACTAAGCGGCTCGTTCATAGGGTTCTCCAACTGGCTAACAAACATTAAAACATGAGCTTCATGCCGTGGTTCTTTAACCAGGCGCGTCGGCTTTTGTAATCCGGGCATAAGCTTGCAACAACAGCCCAAAATGCGGGGCTGTGATTGTGATGCAACAGATGGCTCACTTCGTGGGCGACAAGATAATCGACTACAGACTCAGGGGCTAGCAAAATTTGCCAGTTGTACTGAATGGCGCCTTGGGCTGTGCAGTGGCCCCATTTGGAACGCGTTGCTTTAATAGTCACTCCAGAATGCTTAACACCTAAACGCGCTGCTGCCGCGTTGGTTTTGTCTTGTAGCATCGCCAAAGCTTGCTCCTGATACCAGCCGCAAACTAAACGCTTAACCTGCTGCTCCTCTGGCAAACGGCTACGCGAGGACAAAATCACCAGCAACTTTTCGCCGTAGCGAACCACATCGGCTTTAGGTTGTTTGTGAACGACGAGGGTGAGCTCCGCACCCAAGCAAGGAAGACGCCCACCATCAGTAAAAGTGTAGTTAGGTAGGGCTGAGAGCTGCTGCTCTTGCTGAATTAACTTTTGGTGCGCCCACTGAGCTTTTTCTCGAACGAACTTTTCAATATCGGCTTTGGCGACAAAGTAAGGCGCGCGTACAACCACATGGGCTTTTGCAATTTCGATGCTAATACTGCGCCTGCGCGCAGACCGCACTAACTCATATTCAAAAGGCAAAACAGTTGACGGCTTTTTTAAAAACGAAATGGGCATAAATACATCTGATTGATTGGCTCTAGTGCATTATGCCTGCAGAAACACAAAAATAAATCATAAAAAAAGCCCCCACTCATCCGCTAAGCAGGGGCCGTAAAAGCTGTTTCCAAGTTCATCCATACTACAGTCACACTAAATCACGCGAACACACTAACTCATTAAAACAGACCAATCATCAACGATAGTGAATTTCCCTGCACTCCCTGTGATATTAAGCAGATTTACTGGTTAATGCCGCCATTTAGCTGAAGGCGACAGATTCACGCTGCCATCTTCTTCCAACACAGCAAATCGAGATTGTTCAGAGTTTTTAACAACAATAACTGGCGGAACAAATAATGGGCGACGAATAAAAGCAAGCTGCCATCCAAAATTTTCAAGACTGTGCAGGGCAAGGCGTTGTACTTCATTAAGATAATAATAAACATCGGAGGGAAGAGCATTACGCGAGCCGCGAATATCTTCTTTTGGCGTTTGTACCGCTTCGTCAAAAATAGCGTCAAAATCAGCATTGAAATTGCGGATGGGATCCAACATAGAGCCTCCTTTTCGCCAAGGTATCAAACCCGAATTCAGTTTCTGTATTTTACGTTCGAGCAGCTAGTGTCGTAGCTGCGCATGCCTTTGTCAAAAACCGAGTTGGAATATCCATCTTGCTTGAAAGAGCGCTAAATCATATCCCCATAGAAATAAGATAGGGCGCGAAGCAGCACGCCTGTGAACAATGCTTTTCGTTTGTGGTATATTTTCGCGCAGGCTATTAAAAACTATTTTGTTACAACAAAAGAAGTTGCACAAACACAGTGCAAACCCCATCGGCAATGTTTTCGCTCAGTAAAATAAACCTCAAACACGCGAGCAACATGATGAAAACAATATTTCTTTCCCTTTTACTCCTAACGCTTAGCCATGTTTCCCATGCGGGCAATTCCGACAAAGACTCCAAGCAAGTTGCGCAAAAAGTCGAAGCACTGCGCGTCGCCATGATCGATGCAGACGCAAAAAAATTAAAGGAACTTACCGCCTCCGAACTTAACTACGGGCACTCAGGTGGACATGTGGAAGATCAAGCTGCCTTCATTGAAAAAATTGTTAGCGGAAAATCTGATTTTGTAACGATTGAACTGCAAGATCAAAAAATCCAAATCACCAAAGACGTTGCCATAGTGCGTCACACCTTATTCGCAACCACTAATAACGATGGCAAACCCGGCGAAGTAACTATAGGCGTTATGTTGATCTGGCAAAAACAACATGGCGACTGGAAACTCTTAGCCCGCCAAGCTTTTAAAGGTCACTAGACACTCAATCCAAGCATTTAACTCAACAAGGTAATATATGAAATTATACGGTAGTTACACATCGCCTTTTGTACGCCACTGCCGCATCGCATTAATTGAAACCCATTGTGCATGTGATTTTATAGAAACAGATCAAGCCGCGAGTGCAACCAAATCGCCAACAAAGCGCGTACCTTTTTTGGAAGATGGCGACCTTTTTCTCACAGATTCTACTGCCATTCTAAAGCACCTGAGAGAAAAATCTGGCCAGCCCTTTCTGCCTAGCACTACAGATCTCAATGATTTTTGTATTATTAACACCGCACTTGATTCAACAGTGAACTTGTTTTTTCTGCAAAGAGATGGTGTTGATTTGCAGGCTCATGAGTACACCCGCCGCCAAGCTGCAAGGATTGAATCAAGCCTAGCGGAGCTGAACGAATTGAAGCTACCAATTCACGCGCCCTATAGTGATGTTCAATTACGCTTAGCCTGCTATTTGGCGTGGGGATTGTTCCGCAATCGTATTAGCCTGGATAAGCACCAAAACCTGCAGAGCTTTCTTAGCGGCATCAATCAATACAAACCTTTTGTTGATACAGCACCACCGCAATAATAAAAAAATAAACCCGCGAAATGCGGGTTTATTTTTATTGCCAAGAACTATGCAAGCCTGCGCATTCCCGATACAGCTAGGAGCCGTAAATTATTTTTGGCCGTCGTAATTGTTGTATTCCTACCCAAAAAGTGAGCACAGTAATTAACAATGCCATTAACCAAAATTTCCAAAACGTTAAAGCTACTATAGAACCACCTAGCAAAATTTCCTTAATAACCACCGCCTGCCCCAACACGGGCACCCAAAGCCACCAATCGTGAAAAAGCCCTGGATTGAACATGGTGTAAAAATTCAACATCATGGGAACAAAAACTAGCCCTGCAATTAAGGATTGTGCATCTTTGAAAGATTTCGCAAAAATCGACAAGCTCAACTGTAACGCCACTGCAAAAAACACCACAGGTGCAAGCGCCCAAAACACATTTATCAAATCCAAATAATTAACATCTACACGCAGGCCCAGTTGATTGAATGGCAAAAAGCGAAACGCAATAGCTAGCAGCACCAGCTGCATTACGAGAATGCATATCGTAAGAACAACCGACGTTAACCATTTGCCTAAATACAAACTAAAGGTGGATATGGGCGTTATAAGCAACGACTCTAGCGATCTACGCTCACGCTCCCCAGCCGTCATGTCCGCCGAAAAGCCAACGCTACCAATAAAGGCAGCAAGCAGCAGGGTTAAGGGGACGCTTGCCAACAAATAAACACTCATTTTTTGCTCGTCTGCAATATTGTCCTCTCGTAACCTTACCGGGGAGCCAACATCGGGAGCCAACCCACGCGCCATTAAGTTAACCGCACCAACTCGCGCGCTCCACACATAGAATTGTGAGCGAACAAAGCCAATACTGGATGACAACTTCTGATTGGCGCCATCGTAAACCAACCACACTGGAGCTGATTCGCCTTTCGCTCGCTTCTCTTTTGCTTCATCTGGAATAATCAATGCAAAATCGATTTTTTTATCTTTAACTTGTTGATAAGCACCCGACTCAACATTTTTAATAACTGCTCCTTGTTCGCGCAGCCAAGCGATCAACTCAGGTAAGTTTTTCTCGCCTTCAACATAAACCGGTATAGCATTAACACCAGCGACCTTTTTGTCATTTGCAATGTTGACTGCAAAAAAAACTAAACCGACAAAAATGGCGACAAAATAGAGCGGCGGCAAAAACGCCATACGCAACGCGCGCTTATCACGCAAGGCATCACGCAGCTCTTTGCGAAAGATAACGAACGAGAACTTCAAATCATCCTTAGTTAACATGGAACTCTCCTTCATTTAACTCTGAAAGCTTGATGAATGCATCTTCTAAACTATTGGTTCCAGACAGAGCAATAATTTCCGAAACACTACCATCCGCAACTATTTCACCGCCGGCAATAATCAAAACCCGATCACATAAACCACTGACTTCGTGCATTAAGTGGCTTGAGAATAAAATACAACGACCTTGATCGCGCAAATTCAACAACATGTTGCGCACTGCACGAGTGGTAATCACATCAAGTCCGTTTGTGGGCTCATCCAACAAAATGTGTTGCGGCTTATGAATTATCGCCCTT
Source organism: uncultured Cellvibrionaceae bacterium (assembly GCA_964581625.1). Taxonomy (GTDB): domain Bacteria; phylum Pseudomonadota; class Gammaproteobacteria; order Pseudomonadales; family Cellvibrionaceae; genus Cellvibrio. Next base: position 8,721 of record CAZOPE010000035.1, on the reverse strand, counting down.
GCCAATGCAGTCTTCATTCTTTCACCTAATGAAAATCCATCCGCCCTACGCTCTGCAATATTTTCCATTTTGAGTAACGTTATGAGTTCCTGCGAGTTTTGCGCGAGATCTCCAGCAGAGAGCCCCTGGAGCTCGCCAAAATACTGAATATTTTCGCGCGCAGTTAAACGCTTGTATAAACCTGTATCGTCGGGCAATACACCAAGGCGGCGACGCGCTTCACCCGGATTTTTTTGTACATCAATATTATCGATAAGCACTTTGCCAGTGGTTGGGTTCTGCAAGCCATAAATCAATCGAAGCAATGTGGATTTACCAGCACCATTTACACCGAGTAGGCCGGTTATTTCACCATCTCTAAGATGAAGCGAAATATTTTTCAATGCCTGAATGACGCCCGATTTTTTATTCCCAAATTCTTTGCTGATAGCTTCAATATGAATCATGACTACTCCCTCGCCTCATGCGCTGCTTGATCGGTCTGAGATTTTACATCCGAGACCGAACCACTTTCATACGCGGACACCGGAAGATGAATAGCCAATGGTTGAATGTTTTGCACGCAGCGTGAATCCAATGAATGTGCATCACCCTTAGCAATAAACGCAGAAATGAGCTGTGCAACGCACCCTTCAGCGGTCACTATATGGTGACCTCCGGGAACAATAAGGTGCTCGGCATTTTTCAACCGACTTTTAACAAGATCACCCCAACGCGGTGGCGTAACAGGATCAACAGCGCCAGAAATTAACAATGCAGGCAGATCACTTACAATAGGCTCCCAGTATTTTTCCGGCATTTTCCCTAGCGGTAATTGCTCGCAAACTTTTGAATACTTTTGCACGGAGTGAGCGCTCAAAAATACATTTGATTCTAACGCATTCTTATTTTTGTACAGCGGATAATCTTCGTTACAAACCACTGCGTAATGCATACCATAACTTACACCCGCCATATCGCTCTTGGATTTAGCCAAATAAATCAGCGATGCAAATAATTCATAACCGCCAGATTCGGCTTCACTAATAACACGTGGAATGAGCGACGATAGATCACGGCTATACAACGCAAGCCTAATAACACTTGAGAAATCTTCTGCGCTCAAATTAACAAGAACTTTCTCTTGGGTGCGAGGATGGGGAATGGTAATAGCAACAGGCTTTATAGATAAACGATCAGAAACTATCTTCGCCTTTTTAACAATATCGCCATAAGCATTGAGGCACGGCAAGTGCTTCGCACATTGCTCGTCAAGCGACTCCAGCGCAGCCAAGCCATCTGCCTCCATTGACCAAGGCAATGCAATATCTACAGGAGCCAAACCATCCAACACACTTGCCCGAGTTTGGGCGGGATAACGCCTCATGTACTCCAATACAACTCGTGTCCCATAGGAGCCCCCCCATAAATTGATTTTTTCGTACCCAAGTTCAGCACGAATAACATCCAAGTCTGATGCGGCATAGGGGGTTGTATAAAACACTGATATATTTTTTATTTTATCAACGCATTTCGTAATCGCCTGTTGCGCAAAAGCTTCTTGTTCCACTTCGGGCAACTGCTGACTCGCCTCCGTTTCCAATTCACAATCCAACGGATTGGATTTGCCCGTTCCGCGTTGATCCACAAATACAATATCCCGATTTTTTCGCACCTCATTAAAAATAAAATGAAGCGAATCCGCGACAGTGACAGCAGATTGCCCAGGGCCGCCGGCAATTACAAAAAGTGGATCTTTTTCTGGCGCATGGTTTACCGCAGGCAATAAAAGAACATTTAAGGGAATTGTTTTACTAGAAAGATCCTGTGGATTTTCTTTGACCGAAAAAACCCCACACTGAGCGTTTTGCTCAACTACCGCCTTTCCTGTTTTAGAAAAATCAGGACAGGCGCTCAACCAAGGGACATGAGTCTCCTGCGCACCGTGATGAGTTCGCTCGCAAGCGCTCAACAATAAAGCTGCAAGAATAAATAGAGCACCGACGTTTCCCGTACGCATTAAATGAGACTCCTTTAATTATTGAGCATTAACGACTTTTAGTATTCGTTTAGTAATTTTTTGAGTTCTTTAATCAGTTGATCATCCGTAATTTCCAGCTGTTTTGCTGCCATCACTAGCGCTTCCAACTGTGGCTGCAAATGAGCGAGGCGCGATTCCCGAGTTTTTGACAAAGGGTTCTCTGCAGCAACTTGCATAGGTTTACCACGCTGACGCACTAACAGCCCCTCCAACTCCAACATGGAATATGCTTTGGAAATTGTCATAGGATTCACAGCATGCTCAAGCGCTAACTCGCGTACAGAAGGCAAATCATCTCCTGCCTTTAATTGCCCGCCAGCGATCATTCGCCGCACCTGATCAATTAACTGGCGGTAAATGGGGATTCCAGACTGCGGATTTAAAATAAACACTAGGTAGCTCTCGCAGACAAATTAGCCACTAAAAATATTCTTTTTGCACGATTTCGCGCAAGCGCGCACACACCCAAAATAACAGTTGCGGCCATCAAATAACCAATGGGGTTAAAGTGCATAAAGACCATTGCAGACATAAAACCCATTTTGACAAATATAAAGATCAGAGAAGAAAACTTAGCCCCCTGAAAGATAAAGCCGGAACAATAGTCAAGCGCAACAACAAATAGAGCACTCAGAAGCAGAGCGCCTAAGCCATGCGCAATAAGATTCGGGTTTAAATAGGACCAAAACATAAGTAACATAAAAGAGACCAACAATGGATAAGCATGTAACCGCAACAATATACCTTCTGTGATTTTAAACTGGCTATGCCTATTGCCATCATGTAGCAACCATATTTTTGCTTGTGATTGCATAACTTTTATTCTGGCTTTACCTCCCAGTAAAATAAGCAGAATCATCCATAAACATAACTCTCGTAAATTTCGCACGGCAACAATATAAAAAGCTGTGAATAAAAGACCAAAAAATTGCGATAAGAAAATTCTGTTGATGTAGCCATCCCCCTCCCCCATTAACACCGCATGGTATTTATTATTCACTTTAGTAACCAAGCGCTTAAGACCTGCCAGATTTAATCGCTCCACAAAGTAATCCACCAAACCAGAAAAGCTCTCAAACTTAAACTGCCTTTGCAGTGGGCTGCGTGACAGCCAGAATGCAAAATATACCCAAGTAGAAATATTAAACACGCTTAAGGCTAGTTTTATGCCAACGCCAAAAGCAATCCATATAGAAACCGAAAATATTAAAGCAACTATAAACATGGGTAAAATTTGTAGCGAGTAAAACCAAATTAGCCAAAAGCAACTCGTACTAAAAATGGCAAACATAATAAGTTTTGCAATAATTAAATTATCTGCACTCTTAGGATCATAGATAAACACAGAAAACAGCAGGCACACGAAAAAGCAGTTTATAAAAATCTCTTTACGAATACCGATTAAATGAAGCTGCGGATTCATTAACAATTGGCTGGCCCGCATAGCAATAAACATAATGACCGCAAGCTGCAAGAGCACCGGCAACAGCATTACGCCCACCACAAAACCTACAGAACCAGATTGAGAGTCAACCAATGCAACCAAAGCCCACATACAGGCCAATATAATAAAAGCGCTTCTCAGCCAAGAAACACCAAACCACAAAACATTGGCAAGGCAGATGCTGCGATGAGTTAAGCCGTAATTTGTGGTGATATTTTCCATGATCAACCCTAAAAGCTGGCCTGCTGCCAGTATTTAATCGCTTGGAATCTAATAATTTTTAGTGCCGCTGCAAACAACAATACAAACCCCACAGCAACCGCATCCCGCACTTCAAAGCGGTTGGCGCTTTGATACTTAGACACCAGATATACAATAGGTGGAAGAAACAAGATCAAATTAATAATAAGTTTTCGAAAATTGATTTCGCCTAACACAAACCCATTTCGGCTGTAAAAGTAAATACTCAAATAGAAATTCCACGCCAAAACCAACGAAATTATCACCAGACCAGCAAGGCAATATAAAAAATAATCAACATGATTCCCAGCCCATAGGCACACACTGAGTATGCTTAAATTCAACAACGCCAAAAAACCGAGGCCGCGCCAAAAGGTACGCTCCAGATACACAAAAAATTCCATTCTATTTCCTGAAAAATGCAGCCAGCATCGCTTCAAACGCGTCAGTATTCTTTGACCAAAAAAATCTATTCCAGAAATCAGAAATGAATATGCCAAAGCTACTAACAACGCCATCAATGCATTTTCAGTAAAGCGCCCATCTTTAAACCCACCACAAATAGAGAGCGAGAATAGAAACGCTATTAAATAAATAACCAGTAATTTTTCAACTAGCGTTACAAGCCCATCACCATAACCCAGCAACAAACTACCCATTGGGGTTTTTACGCGATTTGAAGAGAAATAGAGCCATTTTTCTACAGCAAGCTCCAACCGCTTTTGTGGATTAGGCTCAAAAAGTATTGACTTTAAATTCGTTTTTACAGGGCGGAATACAGACCACCAACGATAGAAAAGCACCCAAGCGACAATACTAGCCAACGGAATTACTAGCGGAGGTAAGGCAACCAAATAGCTTGAAAACAACTTAACGGAACCGCCCAGAACTAAAGGAGCAAAACCAAACAAAAATAAACTTTTATGCATAAGGTAAATGGCAAACCAAAAATAGAGCGCTCCCATTAAAAAAATAGCAAATGGAAAAATTACCGACACTCGTTCACGATTCATATCATGAAGCACAAGGAATGCAACCACCGAAAATACAGCGCAGAAGCAAAAGACCACAGCAAATAATTTGTTACGTATATTAGCCATGGTGTATATATGTTTGTTGGCAACCAAGCCTAGCATTCCCATAGGCAAAATGATGACACCAATAAAAACAAACATACTTAATGCTAGAGATGCGATGGCTATGCAAAACTGTTCAAGCGCATGAACAGAAGAGAAAATCGCAATCAAATAGAGTACAGATGCAACACCCAAGAAAAAGGCCGCCAGATAACCGACCACTTTGAAGCTGAAAAACAGCACTCTTATAACTTGCCAATATTGCCATGCCGTTTTTTCAATCCATAAATCTCTTTCAGTCACCAACATATTTAGCACTTCTCTTTTTTATAGTAATGCTGAGCGATAGCATAATCATTATTTAGCGGACTGAAATTTCTTGGCTTTTCTATCCAGTCCTGATAAAAACTAAACTCAATAGCCACGATAAATACTATGGCTATCACCCAAAAAATAACCATCCACGTAATTGATGTATTGAATAGCGCACTTATACGGACATAACCATTCAATAAAATAAAGGGAAATAACCCTGCCAGGCTTAAGCGTGAAATATCCCGCCATTTACTCCACGTTTTGCTAAGAGTAAAAAACAAAACGGGACACATAAGCATAACAACAAGCCCCATTGCATCAACTTCAACTAAAAAAATAAACGTAAGTGAATAGATGATAAGCCCAGAGGAAAAACCAATGAAGAACGACAACTTCTTTAAATTATCGATTAAAAAAGCATTGGTGTTTTTTCTTAAACCATTAAGCGTTACTAATACACCCGCAATATAAATGTACCAGCAATAACCTAAGGATAAGACCTGAAAAAACAATGCATCCCGTTGGCCACCAAGATATAACCGCCAGAACATTGCGAATAGAAACAAACACAAGGCCGCAGGCAAAAGCCAAACCGCAGCCGGTTTGGAAAATAAGCTATATTTGGCCAGGGTAAAAATCTGAAGCAGATTACTTTGCGTGCTCACGCATTTAACTCCAAGAAAATATCTTCTAGCGACAAATACTCAACATGAACATTCGCATTTAATTGTTGCGCAATTTGCTCCTGTTGTTCCGGCGACCACTTTTTCAGCGTTACCCAAGCTTGCTTGCCCTGCACGCGCTGTTTCACTGTATTGGGCAAATCCAACTTGGCTGGTAAATTTTCCGGTGCATTTATTGTTAGACGAGCTATAGATTCTTTTAACTCATCCAACCCGCCCTGATAACTCAGCTCACCGTTTTGCAGCATCCACACCTGATTGGCAACACGCTCCATATCGGACACTATGTGAGAGGAAAAAATAATCGCGCGATTTTCATCAGCTGCAATATCAACCAATTGTTGTAAAAATTGGCGACGCGCCACGGGATCAAGACTCGCCACCGGCTCATCCAAAATCAACAACTCAGGCTCGTGTGCAATTGCCAATAAAATGGATAGCTTTTGTCGCTGCCCTACCGACATTTTGCGCGCAGCTATATCCATTGGAATCAACCACTCTGCCACCAAGCGATCAACCAATTTCTGATTCCAGTTTTTGCGGAATGCTTTAAACAGGTCTAAGTGCTCATTGCCATTAAAGCCCGCCAGTAACTCATCCTGCTGTGGCACAAAACCAATGCGCTGCTTTATATCACCATTAATTTCAGTAGCTTTCTCGTGCCACAGATTTACATCACCGAAAGACGGAAAAGAAAAACCCAATAAAGTTTCCAGCAACGTGGTTTTACCAGCACCATTTTTTCCAAGCAATGCGACAACATCACCGGCCCTTACCTGCGCACTAATGCTTTTAATAATGGTGACCTGATCAATTTTTCGCTGAAGATTTTTTATATCAAGTATTGGAGCACTCATAAAATATATCCCTAACCTAAATTATTTTTCTGTTTGAAAAGACTTAACCCTATAACCCGATTTTTTGAGATGTACCAGAAGCCCATCTTTACCGGATAAATGTAGACTTCCCACGAGCACCATTTCAATTTCCGGCGTTTTCAACATCTCCTCGATCTTAGGTAACCACTTTTGATTACGCTCTACCATTAAAGATTGATAAACAACTGGAGTTTCCTTGCGCATTCTTTCACTAAAATTTTTATCTAAGCTATCAATATCACCCGATTTCCAACTTTCTATCATTCGCTCCAAATCAGTTGGCAGGGTTTCTATATCGCTGAGAGTACTTTCAATGATTTTATTGGGGTCTTCTTGGGCGAATTTTTGCATATAGACAATAACCTCATCGCTAGACTCGAGTTCGCCGATAGCCTTGTTGTCAGCTCGCGCAAGCTTATCGTAATAAGCATCAACCCCTTCTCCTACGCCCAGCTTTTTACTTTCTGTGAGTGTGATCAACATGCTAACCATGGCTGGATTAAACATCATGGTTTGACTAAGCGGATATTGGCTCTTGGTAGCGTATGCCTGAAGCGCACTCCAGTTTTCAGGGCTGAGTATTTCTTTTAACGTTTTATTTTCCGGCAAAATCATTGCTTGTGCGAAACGCTGACCAAATGCAGGAGCTTTGGCTTTTTGAATGTCAGTCTCAAAATAGATTTTCTGCGACTGCTTATAGGCTTCGTCAAACTCAGCGGGCGCTGGAAAGTCTGTTGGACGCAATAAATGAATGGTTCCCGCCAAATAGATTTTGTGCTTGCCCTTGCTGATTTCATAAACCGTTGCCCCTGCATACAAATGACTACTTAAAACAAAACCAATAAAAACGATAACCAGACGAATAACACGACTCATAAATACTCCCTGAGAAACCCAAAAAATAAAGCATCAAAAACATGTGTATCACTACACTAATACACAATCGACGTATTTGCAACGTTTGCTTTTAACGTTTTTAGCAAGAAAATACCAACGGGATTAGATTCAGGCAGCTCGGCGCTTCAAGATAACCGAGGATTTAACGATTTATTTAGTTAAAATTATCTCAATTTCAACAAGGTGTGACGGCAAATAGAAGCGATCAACCTGAATCCAAGTCGATGCAGGATAGTCGGCATTGCCATAGAATTTTTTACGTTGCTCTATTTGTTCCTTAAATTGTTCTATATCCCGCGCATAGACATTTTCTTTGATGATATTTTTAGAAGTCAGGTGCAACTTACCTAAAATAGTTTGCAACTCTTGATAGCACCCTGCCACAGCTTTTTGGTAGCCAGGGCCCTCACAGACGACACCAGAAACATAATAGGTATTACCCGCCTGCACAACTTCGGCGTAGCCAATATCTTTTTCCCAAGGGTTCATGGTGTATCGCGTTATTTTTGTCGGCGCATTTTGCACACAGCTTGTGAGCGCGAACATTGCGAATAGACAGATTATTATTGGCCGCATGATTTAACCCTTGTTATTTGAATAGATGAATTTTTAGGTAAAAAAAAAGCCCCGATCAAGTCGGGGCTTTTTTTGCTAAATTACAACAGATTACTCTGCTGCAACTTCAGCAGCTGGCGCTTCGCCTGCTGCATCCGCAGTAGCTTCTTTGATAGAGAGCTTGATGCGGCCGCGTTGATCTACGTCTAGGCATTTCACTTTCACAACTTGGCCTTCTTTCAAGTAATCGCTCACGTTTGCAACGCGCTCGTCAGCGATTTGTGAAATGTGTACCAAGCCATCTTTGCCGGGCAAGAAGTTTACGAATGCGCCGAAGTCTACGATGCGTACAACAGTGCCTTCGTAAATTGCGCCGATTTCTGCTTCAGCAACAATACCTTGAACGCGGAAGATTGCTGCTTGCAAAGCTTCGTTGTTGTCTGCGTAAATCTTAACGGTGCCGTCATCGTCGATATCAATTGAAGAACCAGTTTCTTCGGTGATTGCACGAATAGTCGCGCCGCCTTTACCGATGATGTCGCGGATCTTGTCTGGATGAATCTTGATGGTTTCAAAGCGTGGTGCATTTTCGCTAACAACATTACGCGAAACA
>CAZOPE010000034.1:0-44773 GCA_964581625.1 uncultured Cellvibrionaceae bacterium | reverse complement strand
AACTCGCGACCCTAACCTTGGCAAGGTTATGCTCTACCAACTGAGCTATTCCCGCAGTGGTATCCCCAAGGGGAGTCGAACCCCTGTTACCGCCGTGAAAGGGCAGTGTCCTAGGCCACTAGACGATGGGGACCCAGAATCCTCCTACCGAAACGTTTGTGACGTCGTCTGCAGAAGTGGGGCGCATTCTAAGGAGCACGCCCTACTCTGTCAACACTTTTTATTTTTAATTTTATAACTTTGGAAACAAGCACTTAGCACATGTAAACCGATTGGATATTACCTAAGCTATTTGATTATTTAACGGTGCTATACTTGTCCATATTATTATTTTTAGAAATTTACCTATGGCCATTTTTCTTGCCGCAATCGTAATCTTACTCAGCGCTTTGGCTTGCTATGCCTTTATCAGCCAATCTATTGAAAAGAAGGCTGTACAACGGCAACGCATTCTCATGACGCTCAAAACAAAGCAGCGAAACCTTGTCCACTTGATTAATGGATTTCCACCCAATTTCTTAACTGCTGACCTATTGAGCTTGATTTACAGGGCCCTCATCGATACCTGCGAACAACTTAGTAAGATTGAGCCAAAAGACCCCCGCCACGTGGATGACATCACACTTTACACCAATCAACTTGGCACCTTACCCAAAGCAAATAGTGCACAGCGGCCAAGAGTTGACAACCCCCAGCAAATGAAAGAAATACGGCAGCACTTACAAGAGCTGCAACATTTCTTGGCCCAGCAAGAAGCCCTGAAAGTCATCAACAAGGTGCAGCTTGGTGCGTACACCGATCAAGTTAAACGGTTGAGCCTGCAAATGGCGGTAGATGCATATTTGTATCACGCGAAATTAGCACAGCAAGCAGGTAAACTTCGCCTCGCAGTTCATTACTTTACGCTGGCGAAAAAATTGTTGATCGCTGAAAACACAACACGCGCTTACGACAAACAAATTGCGCAACTCGATGACATTACTGCGAAGCTTGAAGAAAAAGCGCGATTAAGTAACGAAGCGCCAGCAGAGCCTGAAGTGCTCACAGATCCCTCTGTCCAGAAAAAAGAAGTCATAGCGTCAGAGGACATGGATCGCTGGAAGAAAAAGCAGATCTACGATTGATGGAGAAATTGACCTACTCTTTCTGCAAGTCAATTGATGCTGAGTTAATACAATAACGTAATCCTGTCGGCGCCGGGCCATCGGTGAACACATGCCCTAAATGACAGGCGCATTTACGGCAAACCACTTCAGTGCGATGCATACCATGGCTACCATCGTAAATTTCTTTAACAACACCTTTCGACGCAGGCTGATAAAAACTTGGCCAACCGCAACCCGCATCAAATTTTGTGTCAGAGGTGAATAGCGGTTCAGCACAGCCACGGCACAAATATGTCCCTTCGCTAAATTCGTTCCAATATTCGCCAGTAAAAGCTCGCTCAGTACCCTTTTGCCTGCAGATTCGATACTGCTCTGGCGTCAATTTATCCAGCCAATATGAGTCATCGTTAAATTGTGATTCAGACATAATGATTTCCTTGACATGAGGCGCCGCAAACATCGATTATTCGCGCTTGCAATTCAGTTTCGCTCTCACCTAAGGCATATTACTGCAAATGAACAGCATAAAGAAATCCGACAAGTTAAACGGCGTTTGTTACGATATTCGTGGCCCCGTACTTGAACACGCCTACCGCCTTGAAGAAGAAGGCCATCGTATTCTCAAACTGAATATCGGCAACCCTGCCCCCTTTGGATTTGCCGCGCCCGACGAAATTATTCAAGACGTTATTTACAACCTTCCAAACGCCGAAGGCTATACCGCATCGCGGGGGCTTTTCGTAGCGCGCAAAGCGATTATGCAAGAATGCCAGCGCCTGCAAATTCCCAATGTGGAAATCGATGATATTTTTCTCGGCAACGGTGCCAGCGAACTGATTGTTATGGCCATGCAGGCCTTATTGAACAATGGCGATGAGATTCTAGTTCCAGCGCCGGACTATCCTTTGTGGACCGCGGCAGTGAATCTCGCCGGCGGTAAAGCACGTCATTACCTATGTGATGAGCAATCCGATTGGTTTCCCGATATTGCGGATATTAAAAGTAAAATTACCGATAAAACACGCGGTATAGTTGTTATAAACCCTAATAATCCGACCGGCGCGGTTTACAGTCAGGACGTATTGGAACAAATCGTTCAATTGGCCCGCGACCACAACCTGATTATTTTCGCAGATGAAATTTACAGCAAAATCCTATATGAAGACGCTGAGTTTATTCCCATGGGACGCTTGGCGCAGGATGTCGTGTGTGTGAGCTTCAACGGTCTTTCAAAATCTTACCGTCTCGCAGGCTTCCGCTCCGGCTGGATGGTTATCAGCGGCACTAAACATCGCGCAAAAGGTTACATTGAAGGCTTGGAAATGCTTTCATCTATGCGCTTGTGCGCCAACGTGCCCGCCATGTATGCCGTACAAACTGCGCTAGGCGGCTACCAAAGCATTAATGAATTAATTATTCCTGGAGGGCGTTTGCGCGACCAACGAGATGCGGCAATGAAAGCTTTAGCGGCTGTTCCTGGTGTATCTTGCGTAAAACCCAAAGGCGCCCTGTACCTGTTTCCCAAAATTGATTTGAATATGTACAAAATTAAAGATGACCAGCAAATGGTTCTCGATTTCCTTATTCAAGAAAAAATTCTGTTGGTACAGGGTACGGCGTTTAACTGGCCAAACACCGATCACTTCCGTGTCGTGTTCTTACCACGTGAGGATGATTTAACCAGAGCGATTAATCGTTTCGGTGAGTTCTTGTCACGCTACTCACAATAAGCTAAATACCTAACTCAATGAAAAAAAAGCCCGCCAATGCGGGCTTTTTACTTATAAGAATTCAATTGAGTGTTGGAGGAACCCTATATGCCAACAACTTCAGCTGTTGGGCAGGGTTTATATCTGGAAAATCTTCGTGAGGTTGTACTCGTTCTACGAATTCGGCCTGTGGCAAGTGTTCCGCAAATTGATAAATTAAAAATTCATCGCTTAGCTCGGGAGCATTAAGACACGCGAGCACTAATCCGCCGTGAGGCATTAATTCGGGCAATCGGCGAATTACTTTTCCGTAGTCCTTCTCTGCGATAAAGCTACCTTTTTGGTACGAAGGTGGATCTACAATAACGAGATCATAAGGCCCCGGCTTTTTAACACGACTCCAGGATTTCAGAATATTCTCAGCAACAAATTCTGATTTTTCTTTTGGCAGATGGTTTAGCTGGTGATTAGAACGCCCCAAATTTAACGCTGCGCTGCTCATATCAACGTTGACAACTTTCTCAGCACCAGCGGCGATAGCAACAACAGAAAATGCGCAGGTGTAAGCAAATAGATTCAGCACTCGCTTGCCAGACGCATGTTGTTCGACCCACTGACGACCAGACTCCATATCTAAAAAATAACCTGAATTTTGTTGTGCATTTAAATGAAGGTTAAATAAAAGATTGCCGCGTCGAGCAAAGACTTTCTCCGGCAATTTGCCTAGCAGAATCTCAGAAGGTGAATTCAACAAATAACGTCGCTGAACCAAAACGCACGAAAAACCTTCGCACAATTTGTCACTCAAATATTGAACAATATCCTCAAGCCAATTGTCTGGCGGTTCTTTATAAAAGACAAATAGCAATACCGGCTGGAAAAAATCGACGTTTACGAATTCTAATCCATCAAAACAGCGCCCCCGTCCATGCAGAAGCCTGTAACTATCAAGTTCAGATTTTGACTGGAGAGTTCCGAGCAGGCCGGATAATTTAATTAAAAATTCATTCATGAATTGGTGGCGTCGCTTTCCTGAATACCAATGGGATATAAAACAAATTCATCGTAACCGACTAATACGGATTGGTAGCCTGAGAATGATTTATCCAAATCTGGATCGTTTGAATCAACGAGTAAAGGACGGCCACCAAGCGAAATAATTTTATCTTTGGTGGCGATCACCTGAATGTTGTCTCGCCCAATTTTCTGCAATATTTGTGCGGACAGCTGCTGATTTCCTCGACCAATAATATGGCCCTGACCTCCAATGGCAGTAATGATTAGGCTTGCATCGCATTTATGTTCAACAAGGAGCTTCGCTAATTGTGCAGCAGTTACATCGGCCGCCAACAACTCTCGATTGAGAATCACATCTATCCCCAACAAAGTGCCTTCAATACCTAACTGCTCAAGAAAGACTTGAGTAGTTGAACCTGGACCGACAATGTACAGCGCATCATCCACCAGGTGATCAATTAGATAATGAGCTATGTCGAGCTTGACCAATTCATCTTGCACAGCTCCACTGTTTTTAACTTGCTGTAAAAACTGCGGAAGTACAGGCGCAAACATAGATGCGTATAAACGTGTTTTTACTTTTCCTTCACGGAACGCTGCCTCATCAATATCACGCACGTCACAGGCCTGCAGATTCACCAATTGTTTTCTAAGCAAGCATAATAAAATTTCACCCGCGGCTTCCGGGGTAACCGCGTAGACTCCAGAATGCATTTTCACACCAGAAGGAACACCTAGCACTGCTTGATTCTGCGCGCCTATTTGCTCAAGCGCATCGGCGACGTTACGAGCAGTTCCATCACCGCCGGCGAACAAAATAATATCAACGGATTCATTAACTAACGACTTAACAGCAGCAATGGTATCTTGCGCTGCAGAGGGTGCTGACTGAGCACAACCCAATACACGATAATCCAAATGAGCATCGCGTACAGACATTTCACCCATGTCACCAGCGAAACAAAAGACTTCTACAGAATTTTTAAAATCTTCTAATAGCGCAAGGCAACGCTGCATACGGAATGGAGCTCGCGCTTCGGCACCGCGAGTAAAGGCCTCTGTGCGAATTTCATCGCCGTCACTGCCCTTAAGCCCAACACTGCCACCGATACCTGCATAGGGATTTACAATGACGCCTAGCTTAAATTTATTCATGAGTGGAGCTTGCCAAACTAAAACCTAACACACTCAACCACTCTGCCGTTTTATCATCGGCACCTACTACCTGATAATTATAAAATTCACGCCGAACCGGATAGTGCTTGCGTAACGCATCGAAGCCGACTCCAAAATTTTCAGTACCTGCACGAGAACGCTGCGCAAGCGCACGCAAGTTTTGATCATCAGATGCAATTGAATAAACTCTTGCGACCAAACTTTTCACTTGCTCCCAAGTCGATAATTGCGAATCCGTTGTCAGTAGATTGTTTTCCAAGGATGGAACTAAATCTTTAACACTGAGTTCAGCAGGGCGATTTAAATGGTTACACAGTGCTTGATAAATCATTTCCGTTCCCTTTAACTTGCCATCATAACTATAGCCTGCAATATGTGGTGACCCCAACACCACTTTATCCAACAAATCCAACGAAATATCTGGCTCGGGCTCCCACACATCGAGCACTACGCGAACATCGCTGCGCTCATCCAAAAATTGCAAAAGATCTGAATTATTAATAACAGGGCCACGGCCGCAATTTAACAAGATCGCGCCTTGCTTTAATTGACGCAACTCAGGAAGGTTTATTAGATGAAAGCTCGGGTGCGCGCCCGTTTTTGTGAGCGGGGTATGCATGCTGATAATATCGCAACTCAAAACTTCGTCTAATGTACATAAATCTGGATTTGATTCGGGCGAGAGCAAAGGGTCGTAGCAATAGCAATCAACGCCTTGCAGCTTTAACCGTTTATACAACAAGCCACCAACATTACCGCAACCAATAATGCCGAATTTTTTGTCCAACCAATTCACATCGAGATGACAAAGCGCTGCATAAACATATTCAACAACTGAATTTGCATTGCAGCCAGGCGCACTTGAAAAAGCGATGCGATTATTTTGCAACCATTGCTGGTCTAAGTGATCAATACCAATTGTGCATGTCCCAACAAAACTGACTTGGCTTGACGCCAGCAACGTTTGATTAACGTTGGTTACCGAGCGCACCAACAAAGCAGATACGGAACTTGCATCATCATTTGACATGGTTCTACCGGGGCGAGTAATTACATCCCCAATTGATTCAAAAAACTCATGCACTAAAGGGATATTTTCATCCGCCAAAATTTTCATAAGTCATCTCTTGAAAGCCAAGGCCTTTTTGTCAATAAAGGGTGTTGCGCTGGAAATCTTTAGCATATACTTAGTTCGACGGTAGCATTTAAAACCGCTTCCTCACCGCCAGCCAGCGTTTATCCAGCAGGCTATCACCAACCGCTTGTATTAAGGGGGTGGCATTATGAAGACCTCAAACCCAACCCACAATATGGATAATGTGGTGGATTTCTTCACCGGCAAAACTTTCTCAACCCTACATGATGAGCGATTTATACGCCTTGCCCCTGAACTGGATGGCTTGGAGATGCTCTACTCTAACGATACTAGCTCCGAAAAACTGTTTAGCCTCAAAATCCTTTGCTGGGGGTTGCGCGCTAATGGCGAAGTTGTAGGTTTGGTACCCTGGTTAAACGATATCGTGCCCTGCCCCGACCTCTGCGACCCTCTGAACGGCCATTTTGAAGGTTATTACGACCAAGGTATTGATGATGTCTTTTTTGAAGCACCCATCCACAAGGTTGTGGAGCTGGAAACGGCTGCTGATTACTACGAAATTGAGTGTGAAAACGACGATGACGTAGTTCAGGAAGTGCCCGATATGATTGGAACTCATGCCGTTTTGGCAACGCCCGGTCAAAAGCACTTGTCATTAGTTGAAGTGGTGAGCTGGCGCCTGCTTCACAACGGGACGATTTACGGAATGCTGACCGACCATACTAAGGTGGTAAGCACTCCTGTACTCCCCGGTGACGATTGTCTGTATGCAGCCCAAACCAATGACAATTTCCGTTACTTCTTTCAACACCAGATTGCCAACAAGATTAAGGCGCAAGATCCCGAAGCGCTTGCAGCTATATCCTTACTCGTAGACGATGTATAAAAAAACCGCCCTAGGGCGGTTTTTTTTAAAGCTCTGCTTTATTCACCGGCGACTTTGATGTTGTGCAACTTGTCGCTTTTGAAGCTGATGGCTACGCGCTTATCGGCTCCTGGAACTTTTACACCTACCGCTTCAGCGATAGCTGCTTTTTCACCCAAGGATGCGTTAACAGCGCTCACATCATACAACCAGACTTCTGACTCACCTTTGGCTGAAACATCAACAGGCTCGCCCAATTCTTTTCTCACCTGCTCTTTGGTAGAGCCCGTTTTCAACTTTGCTTTAACCAACCCCAAAGCAGCTTGCTCTGGTGAAGAGACTGCATCTTTAGCAGATGCTTTTGTCTCGTTTACTTTGGTTTGCGCCTCTTCAACTTTCGAAGTCGCGCTCTTCATAGAGCCCAATAGATCAGCCGCATTTGCATTCACACTCAGCAATACACCCGCACATAAAACGAACAACAACTTTTTCACAAAAAATACTCCAAATGAATTCCAACAGCTCTGCCATCGTGGGCGGGCCGCAAATTAATGAAGAGTTATTGATGTGTCAATTTATATAAATAAATGTGCCCAATAATGCGAACTAGCACACTCAGTAGTGTTCAATTTTCAGTCAGTTTTTTTCGAATGAGGTATACATACTCTTTTTCGTCAGCTTCTTGGCGAATTAGTTCGTAACCTAAAAAATGACAGAACTTTGGAATATCACGCGTGGTGGAAGGGTCTGTAGCAATAACTTTAATCACTCCGCTCTCTGGCAGATCTTTTACAGCTTTATGCAACATCATTACCGGCTCTGGGCAAAGCAAGCCAGTGGTATCTAAAACTTTATCGATTTCGATATTCATAGTATTTCTTCGTCTAAAAACATCCAGCAAAACAAACATCACTTGCTAGACTCTAGCTTAGGATATTAAAACAATGGACTTCTATTCATAACCGGGGAACAAGGTTCGATGTCTCGGATTCATATTGAAAACAATCAGCCGGATGATTTTTTTAGCCACCAAACACTTGAGCTTACCTTCAGGTTATTGCGTAACAATAATCCAGGGTTAGCTAACGCCATTAAAAACACATTAACGCATATTCATGTCGCACCTTACGAAAATCTACACGGTGCGCATACGGGCGAAATGTATTTTAATGCGGAAATTTACCAATCACTTTCTGCTTACACTATCGGAAAAATAGTTTCTGCACTCACCGATATTGGCCAGCAGGCTTTACAGAATCAAAACATGCCTGCAGAGCATGTCAATCAATTGCGAAAATTAATTGAAGACTGGGCGCTGTTAACTGAATGGGTGCTGGGTCACACCGCATCAGATAAAACCGCATAACCTTTTCACTTAATTAAAAACGCGCAGATGTCCCGTAACTTCTTCGCGATCGTGATACAACTGTTTAAATTGAATAGCCGCATCGAACCCTAAACTTGATAACTCTTTCAGGATTCGCTCTTCGCACTTCTTAACTTCTAAGTAACGCTGCTTCATGGGCAGCTTCAAATTAAATACAGCTTCACGGCAATGGCCTTTACCAAACCAACGAATAATCATGCTCGTTACACGCGCTGGCTTATCTACGATATCGCACACTAACCAATCCACCTTCTTTTTAGGTTCATACAAAAACCCGTCCGTTAGGATGTGTAACACTTGGCCGGTTTCTAATAAGTTTTTATCCATAGGGCCATTATCAACGGCTTCTACATACATTCCGCGCTGCACTAGTTGCCATGTCCAGCCGCCGGGCGCCGCGCCTAGATCTACTGCGCGCATGCCTGACGCCAAACGCGTATCCCAATCTGCAGCAGGAATAAAGTGATGCCAGGCTTCCTCCAATTTTAAAGTCGCACGGCTCGGCGCTTCTTTTGGCAAACGCAAACGCGCAATTCCCATTGGCCACTGCGAGCTATTGCTGTACAGGCTAACGCCGATATAGGCCTCGGTTCCGGTAATAAACACCAAATGCAAACGCCAGGGACTTTTTGGATTTAGCAATTGCTTTTTCTTCAACGCATTACTAAAAGGTGCAGCGAATTTTTTACTGAGCCCCGACAACTCCTTGCCGTCATTTGTGTCCACAGTTTCAATTAACAGCTCACGACCGGCTGGAAAACTTGTAGCGGCTGCAACCAATGGTGTTACACGATCATTGACGGGTAAATTACTGATGGGCGCTTGGGTAACAAACCACTGGCGAGCAAAAATCAATTTACGGAAGCGAATCTCTTCGTGGATGCGCATTGCGCCTTTGGGATCTTGGCTAATAAAAATAACATAAGCAGAATTATCTTTCGTTTTGCTGTAGCCATACACACCCACTTCAGCTGCCAAATCAGTAATCTCGGCAGCGCATTCTTTTTCGAAGCCGGCGCGACAATGTAAAAATAAATGGTTCATAGAATCTTATTCGTTAGATGTCACTAATTTGGCATCATGCTTGGTTAATATGGATACACTTTCGGTGGCAGAATCAAACGCAATGACCACATCA
This sequence comes from uncultured Cellvibrionaceae bacterium, assembly GCA_964581625.1. Taxonomy (GTDB): domain Bacteria; phylum Pseudomonadota; class Gammaproteobacteria; order Pseudomonadales; family Cellvibrionaceae; genus Cellvibrio. Next base: position 35,279 of record CAZOPE010000034.1, on the reverse strand, counting down.
CCGCGGTCTAGCTGTCGTTTCACTTGCACCACTTTTTGCGCAAGCGAAACTTCTGTTTCGCCGTAATCTGTACCTTCACGGGTAATAAATTCTTCTATTAAGCCTTGCAGTGCATCGGCTGAAATTTGTTCATGGGGAATAATCATAAATTCATATTTCACTTGTTCAGGCGCTTGGAGAAAGTTAACCTTGAACGAACTGCCAATGCCATCATAAAAAGGAAACTACTGTGCAAACACAATTAGTACTCACTATTCTGAGCGACGATAAACCCGGTGTCGTCGAACTTTTAGCGCAAACTATTTCCCAGCACCAGGGCAACTGGCTTGAAAGCCGTATGGCACATTTAGCGGGTAAGTTTGCGGGTATTTTGCAAGTCGCGATTGAGAGTGAAAACGAAGCAGCATTGCGCGAAGCTTTGGGCTCCTTGGCCGATCAAGGCTTAAAGATCGTGGTGGAATCTGCCAGTGACTCTATAAAGCCCGCGGGCAAGGAGTTTCAATTCAGCGTAGTTGGGAGTGATCGCCCAGGTATCATCTTTGAAATCGCGCAAGCTTTCGCTGGGCGCCATATTAACATGATTGAGCTGGAAACCGCTTGCTCAAGCATGCCTTGGTCTGGTGAACCCATGTTCGAAGCAACAGGTTTAATTCAGGTTCCCAAGTCTGTAAACATGGATGAACTCTATGATCAGCTAGACAATATCGCTGATGAGCTGGCGGTTGATATTCGCCTTGAAGCACCCGCCGAGGATGTTCACCACTAATATAGGCGCCGAAAAAGCATTAGTCTGCTTTTTCGGTGGTTTGGCCCGCTGCGCTAACGCGCGCGTCAAACTTCTCCAGTTCAATGTTGATTGCCTCGGTGGAGATATTTACCTCATAGAACGAAAACATCAGCGAAATAACCAGCAATATGAGGCTGTTTGCAAATAATAACTGGCCGGCCACCGGCCATTTCATTAAGAGCGCGAACATAGAAAGCGTACACATCACAAACGACAAAACACCAAACGCCTGCATGCGGCGAATAACCTGAATACGCAAACGCAGGTTATCTATTTGCCTGCGCACCAAGTCCATTGCGGCGGCGTTCTCCACGCTGCTTAATTGGCGAATCACGTTCGTCAGCACCACAAATCTATTGGTATAAGCCAGCAGCAGCAAAGAAATTGCCGGGAACAGCAGGCTCGGGGTGGTCATTTCCATAATTTAACGTCCAGACAATCTACAAGGTTTTGAGCTTAACAAAGAATTTAGCTACTGCAGGCGCTCTCGCCAATAAATAATGCGGTCGTGGCCGCGATAAGAGCCAAATTCAAAGGTGGCATTTGGCATTTGAACGTCTGAATGATCATTGTCTTGATCCCAGTCGTAACGCAGCCATGGCAAATTATTGAGGTTGATACCAACTACAAAACGTCCCTTCCCTCCTGCTGGTGATGAGAATTTGTGTCCCGCAGTTCCCGCATTAAACCCTACGTAAGTTGCGGCAAGATTGGTATATGTCCCTTGAGTTGAGCCCCCAGTTAAAGCCACTGTTCGATTTGCATCGGTCGAGATAGGACCTGCGGGATAAGTAATTGCCGAACGCGGAACCTGAGTGCAAGAGTCAGCTGTATTCAGCACAAAGCGATTACCAGTCCAATATTCGGTGATGAAATTGACATCGAGTGGATAGGTTTCTGGGCCGAACGCGTCATCTAATCGCAAACGACCGTAACGCATTTCTAAAGAAGTACCTAATTGCTTTGCCGTACAACTTGCGCCACAACTGCCTGTGCTATCTGGTTTCATATCGAGCGCCTGCAAACTTCTGCCATCGAAAGTATCATTGACAGACACTCCTATTCTTAAATCGCTAAACGGTGCTTCTGGACTAAAAAGTGGCGTTTTACGGGCAAAGGTTGCAGTTGAACCCACGGGCACGTTAAAAACGCCATTTGCCCATGTTGGTGAAGGCGTTGCATTGATTGCAAAACGTGACGCCAGATTTTGGGTTATGCCTTGTCCATCATCTGCATTTTCGGCCACAAAGGTGGGGACTGTTGTTGAATAATTACCGCCATAGTTACTCAAAGCGGTGCCGTCAGCTGCCTCTGCCCTTAGAGCGAAACTGGCATTGAGCGGCTGCCCAAGATAGCTAAAGCTTCCGCAGCTGTTAGCTAATGCTGGCGCGTCTAGCCTGAAGTGATCTGGATAGAAACGGCCAATCGGGTCACTAGAATTCTTTTTTTGTAGATCTCCAGCCCCCAAATAATCGTTGTCTGATAACTCCGGCAATATAGTAATGCTACCGACCTGTTTCCAAATAACAGAGGTGTTAACCCAAGTACCCGCTGGGGTAGTTGCGCTATAACTCGTTCCGCCTGATAAGGCTGTTGTCGCCCCACCCGATGGGTAAACAAGTGTTGGTGTTAGTTTGAAGCTTGCTTCGCTCGTATCTTCTTTACCAAAGTTGGGGGCTATTGCCCCACCTGCTGTGTGAGCTTCTAGCTTAATTTGAAACGGGCTTCCACCTGCTACAAAACCTGCGCCAGCGCCTGTCGTCTGGGGGTTTGCTCCACCTGCAGCGGTCAAAGCAGTTAACGCCAAAGAATGAGGCTTTACAACGAAACTGGTATTGCCTGAAAGTGTTTTTTGCGGATCGTTCCCACTGGCTGGCAAGGTGAGCTGACCATGCAAAGTAACCGCTCCCACATCATTGTAAATAAGTGGAATACTCGCTGTTCCGGTGTTGTCAAAAGTTAAATTTTGGGCGATGTAGGTGATGGGAGCATTTTTGTTATTCGCTTTCACGGCATTACCATTGATCGTTAACGTCTGCCCAATACAAGTTGCAGGATTCACACATTCGTAGGCCAAATTCACACTCTTTGTTCCTGTTACTTGTGCAACACAGGCTCCTGTAGCGTTATCTGTCCGTATTGCTTTTAAGATTGGCGCATTGGTTGATGCAGGTGAACCCGTTGCAGTGCCGGCAACCTGATTCTGAATTGAGTTGAGAGAGCTACCGCCATAAAACTTGAGCGCAGAATCCACGAAGTTAATCGTTCCGCTTCCGGAGCTTGCACCATCTGTAATCGCTAGCGCTAACGCAGTGGGCGTTGTCTGCTGGAGATACTTGCTAAATGAGGTTGTGGTTCCATTAAAGCTGTAAGTGTTCCCTCCCACCCAAGTGCCCGTGGCAGGGCTGGTAGATAGCGTAACGTTGGTGCCAGATGGGGGAGCCACTACCGCACCCGTGCCATCAACAGCGGTGAAGGTAATTTGCTCGGCGGCGCAGGTGATGCCTGTGGTGCTGGATACGATGGTGTATCCCGCTATGCTGGACGGGCAGCTATTAATTGTTGAAAAACTTGCGGCAGACGGTACTTTCCAACGTAATTGAATGACCGAGTCACCCCCTCTTTCGTAGTATTCCACACGCACCGGATAATTCACGCCAGCCGTTAAATTAATCCCACTTGTGGTGTTTGATGTTGCGCCGTGATCAGTCCAATTACTAATGACCTGGATACCATTTACCCACAAGCGTACGCCATCATCTGAAACCGTTTCAAATTGATAACTGCCTGTGGTGGCAACCTTTAATGTACCGTCCCAGCGTATAGAAAAATTATCTGCACCCACGCCCGCAACACCAGGAGCACCGGCACCCCAGTTGAAATCAATCATGCTATCCGTACGTGTGCCCGCAGGTGCCCCAGATAACCCAGCGGTAGAGTAATACTGCCCAGTTACTCCACCAATAAACCCGCTGTTACAGGTCACCACAGGAACAGCACAGGACGCGCTTGTATCCGGAATCACCCCAGCCTCAGTATCAATAGGGGCAAACGAACTGTTGGTAGGTTGGTTCCACCTTAATTGCGCAACCGCATAACCACCGTTTTCATAAAACTCCATCCTTACTGGATAGGATTGACCGGCAACAAGATTAACGCTGTTGCTGGTATGTACGGTGACGGAATGGTCATTCCATTGATCAATGACAAGTACGTTGTTTACCCAAAGCCTCACACCGTCGTCAGATGACGTTTGAAACTGGTACGCCCCCGTACTTGGGGCTCGCAAAGAGCCCGTCCAGCGCACTGAAAAATTATCGGCCCCTACACCTGTCACGCCGCTAGAACCGGTACTCCAATCAAAATTGACACTCGTGTCCAAACGCGACCCTGCAGGGCTCCCGGAAAGCGTCATGTTATTAAAATAATTTCCCATCAAGCCCCCAACCAAGCCGGTTGTACACTTGGGCGCTTGATTGCAAGCATTTGCAGGCGTTGAGTTGGGCAAGCAACTGCCTGATACAGCACTACCAGACGCGACGTTTACCGTCGAATAGTTGGGCGCCGTTAAATTTCCATAAACCGTAGAGGAACTGAGACTTATAGCCCCGCTGGTTGAAGATACGCTAACACTGCTACTTGATGAGCCGAGAACACTCCCCGTGATGCTCACAGTGCTGGCTCCAGACACACTGCCGCTGCTCATAGTCACGTTAGCGAATGTTGCAGGATTGTTGGCAGTCATTGTGAACGCACCTGAGAGAGTGCCGCCACTGATGCTCATACCCGACTGCGCCTTGGCACCGCCCGACAAGTTAGTGTTTGATGTAGTGATCGTGTTACTACTACTGGTTACAAGACCTCCTACGCTACCGCCAGTAAGGTTAATCACCCCGCCCGTTGTGATGGCCCCTGAAACGGTTGTTCCTACAAGCGTTACAGCACCACTGGAAGCCTGAATCGTTCCATACACTGTGTTTGTGCCAGATGAAACAATCGTTCCATAGCTTGAACTCAAGTTAATGGAATTAGAAGCAGAACCTATCGTATTGTTGTTCAATGAAAAACCATTAGCAGCCACTATGGTGATTGAAGAATTCGCCGCTAACACATCGCCATTTGCAAGTGTCACTCTGCCGTTGCCGGTGCATGTATAGGTAGCCCCGCTCACACTCCAACCGTTGCCGTTAACGCACGGAGGGTAACTACCGCTGGTAAGCGTATAGGTCGCCGCCTGAACGTTACTCCAAGCAATTAAAAACACAAAAGCGATTAGCTGAATGATTTTTTTTTCAGTTTGGTTTGCTAATCGCGCTAAAAAACAAGTAATTATCTTCATTCTTGTTTTGCCTAAGGTTAGGGTCTGTTGCTCAAAAACTTTGTATGTAGAGCCAAATCTATTCTTGTTTACTATTCTTGCGTTAAAAACGAACCTGCTTCTATTGTTCGCACCGCACGCAAGGTACCTGAACCGCAGGCCGCTGCGCTGGCAATGGTGTAATAACTGGTGGTGATTTTTGTGGCGGCCGCAGATGTATAGTTCACCGCAGTACTAGGCGCACAACTGGTGTTGTCTCCATAACGACAGGTACACGTCACCACCGCCGAACAATTTTTTAGACCATTTACATTAAACGCGTGAGTCGCGTTTAATCCAACACAGCGAGCATCCACTTGTTGACGTGAACTTGCATCAGGAAAAAATAAATTCTGCATTCCGCGTTGAGCACCGCTTTCTGCCGCGTAAAAGGCCTGGGCTGATACAGCTTCAAGTGCAGCGGATGTAGATGTTTGAATCGTATTACGTGAAATGACCAACGCAAATATCCCCATCACCACAATAATAAAAATCGCCAGCGGCATGAGAAAGCCTTGCTGTCTTGTTAGATTTTTAGGGGACATTTCGTATCATCACCGAGTGATTCATGTTTATGGATTCTGAGCCAGTGCCGAGCGCACTTGCTTGTCCAAATGAAATATTGAATTGTACGACTGTGTTACGGTTTTCGCTGCCTGCCGTTAACGTAAAAGGCGTTGTAGTTCCTGCTACATTGTCGGCAAGCATGCTGGACACAGACGCTAGGTCTACATTCTGGGCAGTTGCATCTTGGTCAGCATAAAAGCGCAATTGATTGTTCACCACACAAAACGCTTGAGGCCTATCAAGCAAATAAAAACGCTTGTTAATCGAATTCTGCTTCCAGCCTTTTGCGGGCGAAAAATTAATGGTATTCACAGAGCGAGACGTTAAAGTTGCTAATGAGCTAGGACTGGCACCATAAAGCTCGCTTGCAGCCATAGCACCAATACTCACATAAACAGCTGTTCCAAAATCAATAGCATGGGGAGATACATCTAGCGTTGTTTTTGCACTAGCAACGTTCGTAGAATCCGGAACATAACCCGCATAATTCCCACCACTCGCAATAGGCATAAACTCAATACACATATTGTTGTTTGTTAAACGTACGCTGTAAGGCAAAGCAATGCGCAGCTGGCGAGACATTCGCTCAAGCGCTTGTCGGCTGGTATTGAGTAAACGTGATTTTGTTTGCGTTGATTGAAATGACTTGGTTGACTCAACAACAAATTTTCCACCTAAAGTCGCCAATATGGACAACACAACAATAACGGCGATGATTTCAATTAAGGTGAAACCGCGTGAATTTTGAATTGGCAAACGGAGCAGCAACATTAAAAATTCGCTCTATAAGCTGCGAGTGTGTAAGTAGTGTTTTTAGGCGCTGTAACTTTAACGCTAATTAACTTTTCGTTATTCGCAGTTGTAACGGTAACAGTACGCGAGTAACCCGTGTATGGCGTATCAGTAACGTTGTTAAAATCATCCACATCGTTCATGTCAGAATCAGGAAGGTTGTTGCAAGTCGTAGCGCCAACCGCTGAACTTCCGCACGCGGGAACACCACCTGTAGGCGTACTCGCATCGTATTTAAGCGCAAGAATCTCATCTAGCCTTGCCTGCGCAAGCTCAAGCGCGCGCACAGCAATAATGGGATCAGCGCTATTTTTTACACTGTAAGCGTAAGTTGCCATGAGCGCGCTACTGGCAATACTAATAACAACCAAAAAAACAATAAGCTCAATGAGGCTCACACCTCTCTGCCGCGCACTTACAACAATGCTATTAATGCGCATAACCGCTTGCCTCTACCACAATACTTGCACTTGCGCCTGACGTTGAAGAAAGGCCAATGGTAGTTGCGCTGGTTCGACCGAGCTTGTCATAAGTTAATGTGGCAACAGTTGCGGAAACGCCAGAAGCAAGTGCCAAGGGATAACCTTTACTATGAACAACAATGGGCGTGCCATTTTCAGTAACACTTACAGAATTGGATGTGACTACGAGTTGGATGTTATTACGCGCCATAGCAGTCTGTTGCGCAAAAAATAAAGCCGCGATGATGTCATCGCGGCTAGCCTGTACATTTGCAGAGCTGATATTACCTAAACGGGAGAATGCCGTCACAGAAATAATACTCACGAGAATAATCACCGTTATTAACTCGATTAAAGTAAATCCGCGCGCGTCACTCCTCATACAAACCATGTCAAGCCTACAGGATTAGGGAACTCGTATAGCGTTAAAGTTTGCCGTTTTTACAACTGCCCCTTTTGTGAGAGTGAGAGCACAAGACTGGACTGTTCCGATGGTTCCGGCTACTGCTTGCGAAGTAATTGCATATCCGCCGGTTGGCAAGGCTCCACCAACTAACAAACTAGCACCATCGGTACAGTTCGCAATCGTAACGGCAGTGGGACCACCAACCACACCAGCTGCTGCAGACACACCCGCAGCGTAATTGAGAGACATAGCACTTCCCAGACTCGCGGCCACACCTTCAACTGCAGATTGCTGTGCCGCACCCGACATATCCACAAATTTGGGCAGTGCCGTTGCTGCCAAAATACCCAAAATAACAATTACCGCAATAAGCTCAATCAGTGTAAAACCAGATTGTTGAGTTTTCATAACAAGGCTCCAAACAAGTGTGTTGTATAGCTAATAAAAATAGTAGATTCACTTCAAACATCAAAACAATAGCAAGGCCACCAGCTCTATCCCTGTCTCGTCAAGACATTTACATGAGAACGGCTTGATTAACCAAAATATAGTTCAATAGTTAGAAGTTGCCAGTTATTAAAAGGAATTTACTCACTATTGCGAGGAATAGCCCAGCTTTGAGATTTCACCGAGCCTGTTGTTGGGGAATACTCAAAGTAGAATTTGCGATTATTGGGTGCTGTCCATTCATAGCGACAATTACCCTCGCTTGTTAGTTTCAATTGGTAAGGATGAGTGCTGGGTAATTCATGGGTAAATACTGAAATTGCTGGCGCGTTTTGTAGAAACACACCCCACAAACTAAAGCAGCCGGGCAAGGTTATTTGTACGGAAGTAAAATCTTGGAGATCTGCGCCCAAGGGCCAGCCCTCGCGCGAAAATTGTATTCTTTTATTATCAACCTCTATTACAGCGTTAGAATCTGACACTTGTTGTGAAGTAATCCAACGCGCGTGATGAGCATAAACAGCTGCACTAAAATTTTGTGCAAGCACTTCAAAGCTTAAGCGATGCGTTTCATCTGCTAATTTGTTGTAACGTTGGATTCCAAAAAGCAATATCACACCTATAACAACCATCACAAAATAAAATTCAAAGCTGGAAAAGCCTAAACTTTTTTTCATGATAAAAGCTCTCAAGCTAACCTAATGGTTTTGAACAGCGTACATGTCCCACATGGGTAAGAAAATACCCAAAGCCAACACAGTAACAAAACCCGCCATAATGACAATCATAAGCGGCTCAATTCTATCGCCCAATAATTTTGTATCGTACTCCACCTCTCGCTCATAAAACTCGGCAACTTCGGTGAGCAAAGTGTCAACTTGACCGCTCTCCTCCCCCACCGAAATCATTTGCAGCACCAGTGGCGTGAACATACCGCTAACCAAATGTGTTTGATACAAACCTTCACCACGCTCAATGCCCGCACGAATACCGCGAATTTTGTCCCCCAGATAATTGTTATCAATTGCGCGAGCACAAAGCTCCAAGGCGTTTGAGATGGGTAAACCTGCACTTAGCATTAAACTAAATGAACGCGCATAGCGCGCAAGCGAAGCGCGCTCAATAATATCGCCCACCACTATTAAGCCTAATTTTTTTTGCCCCCACCAACGGCTGCCATCAGGTGTTTTTATATAATGAAAAAACCAGGTGACAGCACCTACAACTGCTACCAACATGTAAAGCCAGTAAGCCACGAAAAATTCTGATATACCCATTAAAATCCGCGTTGGCAAAGGCAATTGAGCGCCGAAGTTAGCAAACATTCCCGCAAACGCCGGGATTACCTTTATATTAATAATTGTCATGGCGATACTGATAGCAATCAGTACAAACATAGGATAACGCAAAGCCGTTTTAATACTTTTGGAGGTATTTAAATCGCGCTCCATGTATTCACTCAATTGCTTGAATATCAAATCCAATCGGCCCGAATTTTCACCAACACTCACCATACTCACAAAAAGGTTATTGAAAATTTTGGGGTGGAATCGCATAGCGGTAGATAGCTCAACGCCTGTTTCCAAACGCACAACAATATCTTCCAATGCTCGCTGAAACATATAATTTCGCAGCGACGAGGATAAACCACGCAAGCCTTTTACTAATGGGATACCTGACTTGGAGATGGTATACATTTGACGGCAAAACATAATCAACTCAACAGTTTCAACCTTGCCAAGATTGGTAGTGCGTTCAAACTGCTCACGCCAACTGAGCTGAATGATCTGCTCATCCATTGAAACCGGTGTAATGCCACGCCCAAGAATTTGGCTTGCTGCTGCATCTGAGTTTGCAGCCTCTACCTGGCCATTAACCAATCGGCCATCGGCGTTGCGGCCTTTGAATAGGAAAACGGCCATATCAATTTAACTCTTCAATTTGAGCAGTAATATTCATCACCTCGTCCAAACTTGTAATACCCTGCTCTGCATACTCGAGCGCCGCTTGACTGAGTGTTTTAAAATTTGGGCTCTCACTTGCCGCTTTTGCAAATCCATTAATGTCAGATGTTCGCAAAGCCTCTGCCATGGGCGCGTTTAATTCCAGCATTTCAAACACACCTATGCGGCCACGGTAACCGGTATTGTTGCAATGCGGGCAGCCCGCGCCCTGTTTAAAGGTAACTGAAGAAAAATTTCTTGTTTTTGAAATAGTTGCCAACAACTGCAGCTCGTTTGCATCCGGCACATGGTTTTGAATACAACTGGAACAAATACGTCGCACCAAGCGTTGCGCAACAACAGCTTTTAGTGCCGTTGCAACTAAATAGCCATCAACACCTATATCTAATAAACGCAACGCCGAACTAATCGCGTCGTTCGTATGAAGTGTTGACAACACCAAATGGCCGGTCATGGATGCACGTAGTGCAATCTCGGCAGATTCAGCATCGCGGATCTCACCCACCAACAAAATGTCCGGGTCCTGACGCAAAGTGGCCCTAAGTACACTACTAAAAGTTAAACCAATTTTTTCATGAAGTTGAACCTGGCTAATACGCGGTAAGCGGTACTCAACGGGGTCTTCCACCGTAATGATTTTTTTCTGGGATGTATTTAATTCCGATAAAGCGCCATAAAGTGTGGTGGTTTTACCACTACCGGTTGGCCCAGTAACCAACACGAGTCCGTGGGGACGAGTAATGACTTTACGGAAACGCGATACTAAATGCGGGGGCATGCCCACATTGTCCAAACTACGCACGCCATCGGTGTGATCTAACAACCGCATTACCACCGATTCACCGAACTGCACTGGCATGGTAGACAAACGCACATCAATATTATGGTGCTTTACCTTTAAGTTAAACCGGCCGTCTTGCGGTAAACGCTTTTCAGAAATATCCAAGCTCGCCATTAATTTAATGCGTACCACCAGCGCAGAGGCAATACGCTTTTCATTCATCACCTGCTCTATTAGCTCGCCGTCAATACGGTTGCGAATACGCAATACTTTTTCGTCGGGCTCTATATGAATATCCGATGCTTTATTGGTTAATGCTTCTTCAAATATTTTTTGAAGCAACTTAACAACCGGAGCATCGCTATCCACGGAATCGGCAATGAAGCTGTCCAAATCCACTGCAGATTCTTGCAGCTCTTCATCTAACTCACCCGCCAAAGATGCAATCTCGCTGGCGTGGCTGTACGCAATATCCAAAATATCCAGCAGCTCTGATTCACGCACTACCGCAGGTTTCAAATTCTTTTGCAGAATGCGTTGTAATTCATCCAAACAAAAAATATCGGTAGGGTCAGCCATACCCAACAGCAAACCATCAAAATCTTCGCGCAACACAATGACGCGATAACGACGCGCACTTGTTTCAGGTAAAGTCTGCACCAGATCTTTATCAAACCGAAACTGCTTTAACTGAACAAAAGGAATTTCAAGCTGTGTAGAAAGTAAGTTAAGCAGTTCGTTTTCATCAACGTAACCTAATTCAACCAGTTGATTACCTAATTTACGCCCACTCAATTTTTGCTCTTGCAGTGCATGAGCCAATTGGGTTTCGGTAATCATATCTTTTTCGACAAGTAAGTCGCCGATACGAATACGTTTTGCTGAACTAAACATGTTTATCTCACTCGCCGCTCAATGCAGCAATTCGTTGATCTGTATATTTTTTTACTTGATCTTGCAGTTGGGGAAATTCACCCAAGCGCTTGTAAGCTTGAAGCGCATTTTTTGTTTGGCCCAAACCATCGTATGCAAGTGCAAGCCCTAACCAATAAGCAGGCTTTTCGCCAAAGTTATTTAACAACCCTTGGTAACTAACAACAGACTGTTGATAATTCGCGGTTTTATGGTAGAGGCTCGCCAGTAAAGAACCATAGGGTTCATTTGCTTGGGCAGAGGCTAGATTTTTTTCAAGGAGAGATATGGCTTGGCTGTTATCGCCCTGCGCTACCAATAACTGAGCTTGTAGCTTGGTGCTCACATCCGCCGGCAAATAAGTCGCTTTTTCCAAAACAATATTTGCCGCTTGGGTATTACCTTGTTGAATATACAAATCGGTTAACAGAGCGGCAGACAACGAAGGATTTTGCTCTGTGGCAACAAGATTTTTTAGCAGTGCGATTGCTTCCGTTTGTTTACCTTGCTGAACAAGTTGTTGCGCATGTTTGGCGAGTTGTTCATCCTTCCATGCCGCATTCGGCGTAACAGATAGGCGTTGAGCTTCAACTACGGGTATGGATTTAATTGTTTCTGACGTTGAAGACTCGGCACTACTAGTTTCATTTGAAGCTTTACCGATATTTGCTGCCGCCACATCGCCAATCGAAATGTCGTGCGCTTGAACATAGCGCTCTGACACAAAGCGTGCTCGTTGGATTAACGCTTGCGCCTGCTGAAGATTGCCTGCATTAATTTGTTCTTGGGCCTTGGACATATAACGACTGGCAATATTGTCCAACCCATCTTTTGCTGAACTATTATTTGGGCTTAACGTGAGAATTTTTTGGTAGTAGTTATAAGCGTTATCTTCAATAGGGGAAGTCAAACGATCCATGCTGATAGCGCGCTCAGCTTGTAAAAATAGGTCGCTAACATGATCCTGTTCTGCGGCAACCGGATCAACGTCAACAGCTGTAGGCATTTCCTGACTAGTAGAATGATGTTGCGCAATTGGCTGATTTGTATTTTCAAGTCCAAGGTCAACATCAGTCGGTTTACTATCAACAGAACTTTTTTCAACAGGTTTGTTAGCGGCGGGCACCTTATCTATGGGATTGTTATTCACAGTGCTCAGCGCTTGATTGAGAGACACTGACTCTGCTGATGGTAGTTGCTCATGCTGAAATACAAAATGTTTTACAAGGATTACACCGCAAAAAATCGCTATAAAAAAAACCACCATTGGAACCCAGGGTTGCTGTTTTTTTTGCACAAACGAAGATGACTCAAGCAAGGCTTTATCATAACCCTCGGCACCATCAGCAACAGGCTTGTGCTGGGATAAATCCCTCAACATGTCATTGAGCAAACTCATAAGTTCACTCCAAGCAAGCCAGGCAAAATTAATGCAGAAACAGTAGCCACAAGAGCAACCCCAGGCCAGAGCCACATATTCCGCCGAGCAAGAATACGCCCAATCGATTTACTTTCTCTTGTATCTTCAATGGCTCGCGCCATGTGACTACGTGTTACCTTCTCACTCTTTTCGCCATAAGCCGCCAGCATAGCCTTGTGAGAAATTACATTGATTAAACGCGGCACCCCACCAGAGGCGCGATACAGCAAATTTAGCGCACCACTCGAGAATAAGGTTGCACCGCGGTACCCTGCAGAACTCAACCGATAACTGATGTAATCCGGCAAGCTCCTACGTGGAATCCCATGCAAGTATTCTGAAAAAACGATGCGTTGCTTAAGTTGACGAAGATCCGAGCGATTTAAAAGATCATCTAATTCTGGTTGACCTATTAATACAACTTGTAAAAGTTTATTTTTTTCTGTTTCCAGATTTGTGAGCAAACGCAAGGCTTCAATGGTTTCTCGCGGCATGGATTGAGCTTCATCAACAACAAGCACAACTTGCTTTTTTTGTTGCGCAAGATCGACCAAGCGTTGGTTAATTTCACGCAACAATTGATAAGAAGGCATCTCGGGTGAATAGGCAATGCCTATTTCTTCTGCAAGAAACCATTTCAGTTCTTCTGGCGTTAAATAGGGATTCGGAATGTAGGCGGTGAGAAAGTTGTCGCCAAGGCTTGCCAAAAGCTTGCGGCTTAACAGCGTTTTACCGGTACCCACCTCGCCCACAATTTTAATAAAACCTTCGCTGTGACGAAGTGCCAGTAGTAGCGTACTCAGCACTTCACGATGGCTTTGGCTATTAAAGAAAAATTGTGTATCAGGCGTCAGCGAAAACGGATGCTCCACTAATCCAAAGTGCTGGCGGTACATAATGACCTCGACTAACGATTATCTTGCAAGTAAAAAAGGAAGCTTTATTGCTTCCTGTATTCGTCGCCCATTTTTTGAATACGCGTTTCACTTTCTTGCAATTGGTTTTGCCATGTATCGCCATCAACAACTATTGGGCGCAATAAAATAACAAGTTCGGTTTTGGTGCTAGCTTTGTTTTGGGTGCGGAACAAACCATTCACTAAAGGAATATCGCCCAACAATGGACGCTTGCCATTGGTTTTATTTTTGTTTTCTTGCATTAAACCGCCTAGGACAATCACTTGACCGTTTTTGGCTTTAACAATACTGTCTGATTCACGAATACCGCGAAGCGCCATAGGTAACGAAAAATCCTGACTGCCTACCGTAAAATTCTTTTGTTGATCTGTTACCGTGCTAACAACGGGATGTATATGAAGAACCACTTCGCCGTCTTCACCAATTTGCGGTGTAACATCCAAAGCAATACCACTAAAGAACGGCGACAATTCAATATTGGGTGTACTTGAAACGGAGGTTGCGTTTGACGTTGTATTATTGGAAATACCTGTTACAAAATACTCATCAGACCCAACACGTATCACGGCTTTTTGATTATTAACGGTAGAAACTCGCGGACTGGAAAGTACCTGAACAGAACCTTGCGTTTGCAATAAAGAAAGAACTTTAGTGATATCTTGAACGCGCAATAACGAAGAGAAAGTGCCCCCTATAGGTTCGCGCACATCAATTTGTTGAAGCGTCTCGTTACCATCTTTATCGGTGAGAATGACATTACGCTTTAGATTTCTAAATTCTTGAACTTCTCCAACTGCTTCACCGCTTGTTCCAATTTTAAATCCATCTGCAACATTTTTTGCGTTAGCAAGTTGTCCACTAATTGCCCCCCAATTCACGCCAGCTTCGAAACCTTCATTCAAATTAACTTCTAAAATTTTGGCTTCTAAAATAACCTGACGCTTTACACTTAACTCAGAGCGCTCCAAAAACTCTCTTACAGCACTCAATTCGCTGGGCAATGCTTTCACAACAATCATGCCTGCTTGTGGTGAAATAGTGACTGAACGGTTGCCCCCATCACCGCCAATGATGGACGAAACGGTACTATGCAAGCCAGACCAAAAATCAGTGTGATTCAGAGTTTGAACGCGTGAGCCGGGTGTTATGCCCTGACCACCACCGTTGGATGATTTATTTTTTTCGGCCGACTCAAGCATGCCCAATAAGTTTGCTGTATCGCCATTACTGCCGCTTGAACCGCCAGAGCTATTACCGTTGCTATTTCCACCTTGACCGCCTGATTGCGCGCGCCCCACAAGTACCGCTGTGTCGGACACACCTACACGTTGCACATCCAAATAATTGATACGGAAAACTTCAGTACGCATAGCATTGGCATAAATGGTGTAAATGCCGCGCTCTTGTTTGAATTCATAACCGTAGATATCGCGTGTTACGCGCAAAACTTCATCCATAGTTACATTTTTTAAATCTAATGAAATGGTTCCGGTAACATCCGGATGAACCACCACATTAACGCCAGTACCATTTACCAAACCAAGAAAAAAATCGCGCGCGGGCACAGAGCGAACGGATACATCAAAATGCTCAGCGAACTTTTTACCATTGGCTGTTTTAATTGAATTGTTGTCTAGTAATGCTTGTGTAACTTCTGGCGGAACTTCTGTCGCTTTTTTGTTGCGTTCAGCTTGTTCAGCGACGATTCCGCTCATTTCATTTTCAGCAACAATTTTTTTGTTGCTGTTATTTGAGCAACCATTAATCAACGCTAAAGCTGACACTGAAAGCAAGACCAGCGAGCGGCGAAGGATGAGGTTGTGTTTCTTGAGTGGCATAGCCAGAACTCCAAAAGCAATTATTTGCGAATAGCCGTGTTATTTAATGCCACACGCCAGACTTTACCGTTTTGCTGCAGCGTTACTGCATCTGCATCTATTTTTTTCACTGTTGCGCCAATACCTTTTAGGGTTTGGCTTTCACGCATTGCTTGGCCATTAATGATGGCGATTTTTCTATCTTCGGCAATTAAAATGCTCGTCAGCTGAATAGTTTCTTGCGTGCTTTTGCCAGCCGCGCCTGCCCCCGCCGCAAACCCTAAGGGTTTTGTTGGGTCAGTCACTGAGTCTTGGGCATGTGCAGCCAAACTCACGAATAAGAGTAACGCGTTGAATACATTCTTAAACACCGAATAAACCCTCGTCTGAGCTCAAGGTGTATACACGTAGTGTGGCCTCAGCATTGGGATACTTATCAACACTGTAATCCAGGCTTTGCCAGTAAAAACGCCAAGGCAATTGCTCAAGCTCAATTAAAAAGTGCAACATTTGGTTGTAGCTACCGGAAACACGTAACTCAACTGCATGCTGATACACACCAGCCGTTGGCTCACTGGGTGCGGCCGTTGCAGCAGGAGTTGTGGCTGACGCAATTGATGCCGCCTCCACGAATTGCAGTTCGCGCGCAGGCAAAGTTTTTACTTCCAACAACGTGAGGCTTTGAGACTTCTGCAAAACTTCTTGCAAGGCCTGCGGTAATTGCTCTGCTCGAATAAGATTATGCGAAACGCTTTGCAGCTGAGTTTCAACACCATGAATATCTTTTTGAAGCTGCTCGATTTGTTCTTTCTTAGGTTTATCAGGATCATTCAGCAAACTTTGTGTTGCTGCCGTAATTTGTGTTTGTAACGCGGCGCGTTGACTTGCAAGCGTTGCTAGGCTCGCCGCAGCTTCTTGATTTTTTTTATCAAGAGAAGATTGAACAGCGAAACTCCAAAACATAAAAAGAAAAGCAAGAATAGAAAGCAATATGAGCGCTCGCTCACGCATGATTCGTGCATCAATTTTTTCTTGCAACGACACCAAAAAATCCAGCTTAAGAGATTCAAACATTAGCGTTTACCTCCTGCTGCATCTTTCTCATCTTTTGCTTTAGCTAGGTCGAATTTCAGCAATCCCGATTGAGTATCCCGTTCAATTGCAAGAACGCCAAAGCCAACTTCTGCAAACGCAGGATCTTTACGCAAACGTTGTAGGTACAAAGGAATTTGATCTGCACTGCGCGTGAGCCCTTTCAGCTCGGCATACTTTCCGCCCCGCTGCAAGGAAAAACTATCAATCGACATGGTATTTAATGAAGCCTGCCCCAGCGCACTAACCTGTGCCGAAAAGCCTTTGTCATTGCCCAAATCCTGGTGCGAAATCATGCTCAGAATCTGTATGTGACGCTGTAAATTCTTTTGCAGCTGAGCAATTTTTGCATCCAGTTGAGCGCTGGTTTGCGCTGGCTTTTTAGCGCTAATAGCCTGTAACTGAGTGAGCATATTTTGTTGGGCCGCTTTTTCGCCGGCGAGTTGTTGCTCAAGCAGTTTGTATTGGTGATTGGAATAGATTGAAAACAAAATCAATAAAATGATCAACATCAAACCCGCCCACAGCATGTGAATTGCACGCAAGGGCTCGCGGTTGGGCTGAAATTCGGGGAGGTATAAATTAATTTGTTGCATTAGGCTGCCCCCACCGTATCTTCACGTAGGGCCGCACCTAAAGCGAGTAGGCATAGTGACAAGCTGTGCTCTTGCACGCCCGCGCCAAACTGCATACCGGTTTCAACATTAAATAATTCAATTTTAACGGCGAGACTGTTGCGTATCTCTGGCGTGAGCTTATCGGCAGTGACATTCTCACCGCAAAGGTACACATGGCTTGGAGGAATTTGGCGCATTTGGCGCTCAAAATAATCCAGCGATCTCTGCAGCTCTAACACCAGGACGTCGCCCGGTAAGTCGTCGAGCAGCCCAGCGTTGTAAGCGAGCGAAAACTGACGGGTTAAATACACATTACCGTCGCGAATAATTTGTAAGCTACCGCCACCCTGCCCCAACCTGACCAACGCAATTCCACGCTTGGTGTCACAACATGTTTGAGCGAGATTGCGCAGCGCGAGCTCCGCGATATCAATAGATTGCAAATCCAGGCTCGCTTCTTTTGCTTGAGCAATTAGCTGAACCACATTATTGCGCTGAGCGACAACAGCGTAGGCCATGCGACTGGTTCCGCGGGCGCTATCTTCCGGAAGCAAAAATGCATCAAGCACTGCATCAGCAATTGGAAACTGAATTAAATCTTTTACTCGCCAACGCAACGCTTCTGCGAGTTCTTCTGGCGGTACTTTCGGAGCCTCGCCCAAGAGCATTTGATAAGTGCCGGGGCTCATTACTATATTGCAGGGTACTTTTTGCAAGCCGAGCTTTACCAAACGCGCACGCAACAAGTCAGTGGCATTTGAACCGGCATCAACGGGGATAAATTCGCAGTGGTTAAGCAAGGGTTGCTGGGTGGACGGGTGCTTTATGTGAGCGAAAGCAACTCCTTCGGCTGTAAACTCCACACCGATGATTTCGTTTTGCCGTGATTTTGCACCGAACCAGTTCAACCAAGTGCCTCTTGATGTTGACTATTTATAGGATGAAGTAAATTTGCGAAGTGGATGAGTGAGATTTTTCCTCAACCACGTAATAACTCTTCTTTATAATTGCCTAATAACTCTTCTCTATAATCGAGAGTACAAACATAACCTTTATCATGACCTTAGACCATAAAAGGTAAAAACGCCAAATGTTTCATATTGTTTTGTTTGAACCAGAAATCCCGCCGAATACGGGAAATATCATACGTTTAGCGGCCAATACCGGCTGCCAATTGCACCTAATTGAGCCGCTGGGTTTTAAGCTGGATGAAAAGAGCGTCAACCGCGCCGGGCTGGACTACGTGGAACTGCAAGACGTTAAAACCTATAAAGGATGGGACGATTTTTTGGCGAGACAACAACCCGGTAGAATTTTCGCGCTGAGTACAAAAGGCACTCGCCCCCACAGCGCCCCAGAGTTCCAAGCCGGCGACTATTTGCTCTTTGGCCCAGAGACCCGTGGTTTACCGGCAGAACTGCGCGAATCCCTTCCGCAAGATCAGGTATTGCGAATCCCCATGGTTGCGAACAGCCGGAGCATGAATCTTTCCAACTCCGTTGCCGTAATGGTTTTTGAAGCATGGCGGCAGCAAGGGTATGAAGGCGCACTGAACCTATCTGTTGCTCAATAACGGGTTTAGCTTCCCGCTCAAAACCACTATGATGCGCGCCATTCCAATTAGGGGATTCTTATGGCATCTATTCAAATTCTTGTTGGCAGTGTTTACGGGCGCGCCGAGCAAATTGCCGAGATCGCAGCCCAGCGTCTACGGGAACTTGGGCACGATCTAAGCCTGAACACTTATGCCCGCCCGGAAGATTTGGTTCGCGATAAGGATGAAGTTCTGTTGCTATGCCATTCCAATACAGGCGCGGGCGAACTGCCAGATAACATCGAGCCCATCTTCCTTCATTTAACACGTGACTACCCACGCATTGCAGGCAAGCGCTACGGAGTGATCAATTTAGCGGACAGCAGCTACAACACCTTTAATGAAGCGGGAAGAATGTTGGACGCCGCCTTCGCGGATTTGGGTGCAGTACGAATTGGTGAACCGCTGGTACTGGACGCCTGCTCTGGGGATGATCCTGAAGCTCTTACACTTGAATGGCTCGCAGCATGGGCACAATTACTATGACCGACACACGGGCACCAATTGGCCTTTTTTACGGCAGCTCTACCTGCTACACCGAAATGGCTGGCGAGAAAATTCGCGCCGAATTGGGCGAAGAATGGGTCGATATTTTTAATATCAACGAAACCCCCATCATCACCGCGCAATTTTACGACTTCATTATTCTGGGAATTCCCACTTGGGATTACGGCGAGCTGCAGGAAGATTGGGAAGAAATCTGGGATGAGATTAACGAGGTCGATTTCACCGGCAAGAAAGTCGCGCTTTACGGCCTTGGCGATCAGGTCGGTTACCCAGAATGGTTTCTGGATGCCATGGGCTATTTGCACAGCAAAGTGGTTGCGCGCGGCGCAATCCCCTGCGGCTACTGGCCAATTGAAGGTTACACCTACGAAGAATCCAAAGCGCTTACGCCTGACGGCACTCGGTTTGTCGGTTTAGCACTGGATGAAGAAAACGAGTTCAGTAAAACGGCTGAGCGTGTTACGGCGTGGTGCGCGCAGATTCGCGCGGAATTTGGGCTCTAGTATAAGAGCCCAAACGATTCGCCAGTTCGACAAAACTTAGCGGCGCGATCTCCCTCCCCCCAAAATAGAACCCAACACACCGCGAATAATTTGCCTACCCACCTCACTCGCAATGGTTCGCGCAACCGTTTTAGCCGCAATTTGAGCAACACCATCACGATGGCCGCCGCGCGGGCCGGTTGAGCCAAACAGAATATCGTTTAGTCCGCCCATATTTATTCCACCTACACTTACTCCTCCGCTAGTTCCGTCGGCAGCAGAGTTACCGTTTGATGTAGGTGCGCTCGCGCCATTCGAATCTGGCGCTTGGTTTGCTGCCTGTGCTTGTAATAATTCAAACGCCGATTGGCGATCTTCAAGCGCTTCATAAACGCCAGCCACCAATGAATTGGCGATATGGTCGCTCCGCTCTTGCGGTGTTAGCGGGCCAATGCGTGAACCCGGCACGTGGACAAAGGCGCGTTCAACAATGGTTGGCCGACCTTTTTCGTCCAACAGCGATATGAGTGCCTCACCAACGCCTAATTCTGTAATGGCAGCTTCAACATCAAAGTTCGGATTTGCACGAAGTGTTTGCGCCGCCGTTTTTACTGCTTTTTGATCGCGCGGTGTAAAGGCGCGCAGGGCGTGTTGAACACGGTTGCCTAGCTGGCCAAGAATGGTATCGGGAATATCCAAAGGGTTTTGCGTAACGAAATAAATACCTACGCCTTTCGAGCGAATCAAGCGCACTACCTGCTCTACTTTTTCAACCAACGCGGGCGGCGCATCGTTAAATAGCAAATGGGCTTCATCAAAAAAGAAAACCAGTTTTGGCTTTGCCAAATCACCTACTTCAGGGAGTTGCTCAAAAAGTTCGGAAAGCAACCACAGCAAGAAGGTGGCGTACACCTTGGGCGACAACATTAATTTGTCAGCCGCGAGGATATTAATCACTCCCCTCCCTTGTGCGTCTGTTTGTAGCAGGTCTTGAATGTTGAGCATGGGCTCGCCAAAAAAGCTATCGCCGCCTTCTTGCTCAAGCGCCATCAACGCACGCTGAATTGCGCCTATGGATGCAGCGGAAATATTGCCGTACGAGGTAGTGAATTCCTTAGCATGTTCGCCCACAAAATTGAGCATGGAGCGCAGGTCTTTTAAATCCAACAACAGCAACCCGTTGTCATCGGCAATTTTAAACACCAGTTGCAACACACCAGCCTGGGTATCGTTCAAATTAAACAAACGCGCTAATAACACGGGCCCCATATCGGAAATGGTTGCGCGCACCGGGTGACCAGACTTTCCCCATAAATCCCAAAACACCGGCGTATTCGCCGTTGGCTCCGGAACAAGGGTTCCGCGTTCGGCAATAGCAGCTTTCAGCTTGTCCGATAAAACACCAGCCGCGCCAATGCCCGATAAATCACCTTTAACATCGGCCAAAAAAACCGGTACACCCAGTGCCGCGAAAGATTCCGCTAATTTTTGCAATGTCAGCGTTTTACCCGTACCCGTTGCACCCGTAATCAAACCATGGCGATTCGCCAACGCGGGGAGTAACACGAGGTCTTGGTTGCCGCTACGGGCTAAACAGATGGGATCAGTCATAATATTGCTCCAGGAATTTAGGCGAATCATAACAGGCGAAATTGCACCGAGCACCGGTTTAATGTGCATTAATGAGAACTCAGAATTGATTTGTGGCAAAATCGCTTTCCGTTTTGAAGACTGTCTGTTTACTAATGAAATCATCCCCGCCCGAAAATACTTTTACGCTTGCGTCACTAGAGTGGGATGCGGACGGCCAACCTTTATCGAGCGCATTTGGCGATGTCTATTTTTCAAAAGCAAACGGACTGGAAGAAACCCGCCACGTTTTTTTAAAACACAATCAACTGCCAGAACGATGGGCTGCACTGCGTGAGTCAAATACCTTTATCATCGCCGAAACCGGCTTTGGTTCTGGTTTGAATTTTTTAGCCGCGTGGGAGTTGTGGCTTAAAACCGCACCAACCACTGCGCAGCTGAATTTTGTTAGCGTTGAAAAGTTTCCGCTACACAAAGCCGATCTCGCCCGCGCGCTGGCGCTTTGGCCTGAACTCAATGAATTTGCGGAACAACTAATTGCGGCTTATCCGGTTTTTGTCGGCACAGGTTTTCATCGCCTGAATTTTCAGAATGGTCGCATCAAACTCACGCTTATTATTGATGATGCGGCACAGGGTTTTAGCAAACTGCTTGAAACCACTCATCCGCTATATGCTGCATCGGGTATTAACGTGGATGCTTGGTTTCTGGATGGATTTGCGCCTTCCAAAAACCCGCAAATGTGGAGTGATGAATTATTTGCCTGCATTCGCAATCTGAGCCAACAGGAAACTACAGCGGCCACCTTCAGCGCCGCCGCCATTGTAAAAAATGGTTTAACCAAGGCAGGCTTCGCCATTCAAAAAGTGGCAGGCTTTGGTCGTAAACGCGAAATGGTTAAAGCTGTGTTTGTGGATGAACCGCAAACACTTAATCCAAATGATTTCACCTATCGCGGTAGTTTTTCGCCCCACCCTGTGCCTTGGGCAGTCAACACGCAAAGATTAAACCCCGTTGAAAAACATGCGCTAATTATCGGTGGTGGTCTGGCGGGCTGCCACACGGCGCGCGCGCTGGCCGAGCGTGGTTGGCGAGTTACTATTCTTGAGCGTCACCATGCATTAGCGCAAGAAGGATCCGGCAATCCACAAGGCGTGCTCTACGCCAAGCTATCGCCCATGCAAGAAGCACAAGCCGAATTTAATTTGGCGAGTTTGCAATATGCATTGAATTTTTACCGTCCGCTGTGGAAAAACATCGGTGATAATTGCGGCGTTTTACAGCTTGCGCATAAACAATCTGAAGCGGATTTGCACAACCTGTTACAACAAAAGTTTTCGCACGCTACTGAACTGGTTGAGTTTGTTGATGCTGAACAAGCGAGTGAAATAGCCGGTATTCCTTTGTCGCAAAGTGGATTATTTTTTCCACAGGCTGGCTGGATAGACCCGCGTAAGCTTTGCGCCTATTTGGTTGATCACCCGCTTATCAATGTCACCTATGACTTCGACGTTAACGAACTCACAAAGCTTGCACAGGGCTGGCAAGTGACATCAAAAACGGGCGACACAAAACACGCATCCGTTGCAATTGTTGCCAGCGCTAAACACGCTGGAGATTTTGACCAATCCAACCATTTACCCATCAAGACAATTCGCGGCCAAGTGACTTATTTGCCAGCA
Source organism: uncultured Cellvibrionaceae bacterium (assembly GCA_964581625.1). Classification (GTDB taxonomy): domain Bacteria; phylum Pseudomonadota; class Gammaproteobacteria; order Pseudomonadales; family Cellvibrionaceae; genus Cellvibrio. The sequence goes on along the minus strand of CAZOPE010000034.1, from coordinate 12,087 downwards.
CATTCAACCGACGCATCTATCAAAACTGTTGTCTGCGCCGAAGGTTATATCAGCCCCGCGCAAGATGGCATTTTTTGCACGGGCGCAACTTTTAATTTAAAAGATTCTGAAACGGACGTTCGCGTAACAGATCATCAAACCAACCTGGATAATTTACGCGACCATTTACCGTCGTTTGAAGTAAAAGCCGATCCAAATCAATTGCAAGGCCGGGTTGCATTCCGCTGTTCCCTGCCTGACTACTTACCTACTGTGGGGCCCCTGCCCGTGGTTGCGCAACTGGTGAGTGATTTCGCACCGCTGCGTAAAAACGCCAGAGCAGGAATTACCGCCAGCGGAAGTTACTGGCCGGGGCTTTACATCAATATTGGCCACGGTGCACGCGGTTTAGCCTACACACCACTCTGTGCCGAGCTGCTTGCAGCGCAAATCAACCAGGAACCCACTCCCCTAGCGCGTGATTTGGCCAATGCTCTGCATCCTGCCCGGTTCGTCATACGGGATTTGATTCGTAACAAACGTTGATCTCGCAAAACCAAAACTCCGTCTATACTCAGTTGATCCCTGCCAAGCCCTAATAAGAGACGTGGACCATGCTGACCAACTCCCGCAATTACAACCTTGTTGCTTACGACGAAATAGATTTTATCCACAATTACTACGAACGCCTAGTGCTTGAAGAGATTTTTGAACAGAGCACACGGGCCAAAGAGGGCGATAGAGAATTCCTTGCCGATGTTGCCTGTGTAGCGCTCAACAGAATGCCGCCCCGCTACATTCGCCATGATGTAGACATGACGTTTTTTATGTCGCCACAAGACATGCATGAAATTCACAATAAAGTGGTCAACGCGGTTGCCGATGCCATTAATTATGTGGAGAGCCGCGAGCGCGGCGAAGACCCCAAGTTACCGTCTGTCAATGTTTCTCTATCCGGTACGCGTGCTAGCAAACCTGCAAAAGCAGATTCAAAGGCAAGCACTGAAGAAGCGGTTAGCAAAAAAGCCAAGCCCAATAAGTCTTCGCAGAAGAAATAAGTAAATGCGCAAAAAAAGGCCGCCCTTGTTATGCAAAGGCGGCCTTTTTTTCATTAAGGAAATTGGCGGAAGGAAAAACTATTCCAAAGGTAAGGGCTCCATCAACACTTGCGAACCGCTGCCACAGGCAATAATAGTACGCATAACCGCCTCAACAGAAATATGTGGCAACAAGACAACGCTATCTGCCCCCAAGTGATAAACCATGCCCGAGGTTAAGAAGGGTGCCGTTGGCACATAGACGGTAAAATCACCATTCACATGCTTTGCGGTCACAATGCCCGTCACTGAGATTGGCACATTCGGCCCCATAATATAGGCGCGGCACGCCTCCCCTTTCAGCAACGAGGTATTACCCTCACCACCCAACAGCTGTGAAACCAGTTTATTGATAGTTTGGTAACCGGGTAAAACTTTGCCCAGAAAATCGTCAATCAAGTCGTGAAGCCATTGGCCTATATTTGTTTTCACCAAAAGGCCAATTAAAAAGCAGCCCGCCAGTAACACGGCGACGCCAGCAAAATCAGCCATATAATTCGTGAGCGGCGACCAACTCGCTACCCAATCATTAAACGGCTTAACCAAGCGGCTAATAACACCAAACAACCACTCGGCAAACAACACCAAAATGGCGCCTGGCAAAACCACCATAAACCCGCCAAGCAAGGTGATACTGACAAATGAACGCAAACGCTTCATGATACTGCCCTGAAAGAATGAATGACAAAAAGAATTCATTAACCGAATGCAACTCGTTAGCCAAACGGAACGCCTTAACGACTATGAAATATCTTATTGGCCTATTTTGCCTTAGCCTCGCGTCGATTGCGAATTTCTCGTCGGCGCAAGCGGACTCGCTGGCCAAGGCAATGCCCATAGATTACAAAATTCTTGCGGAGCGCTCGCACAAAACAAACCTGTTTACGCAGGGCTTTTTAGTAAAAGATGGGGAGTTTTACGAAAGCAGCGGGCTTTATGCTCAATCCCAAATCGTTTCATACCCCGTAACTGAACCAACAAGCTCGTGGGAAAAAATGACAGCGCCATTTACGCGCAAGCAACGCCTCCCAGATCGTTTTTTTGCAGAGGGATTAACGCTGCACAACAACAAGCTCTATTTGATTACCTGGCAGGAAAATACAGTATTTGTTTACAACGCAGCAGATTTCTCGTTCCAAAAAAACTTGAGTTACACCGGTCAGGGCTGGGGCTTAGCTAACGATGGAAAATATATTATCCGCAGCGACGGAACCCAACATTTGTTTTTCCACAACGCAGAAAGCTTCGCTGTCGAAAAAAACCTTGAGGTAAAATATAAGCAGGAACCTATTTTAAATTTGAATGAGTTGGAGTACGCGGAAGGTTTCATTTGGGCCAATATCTGGCATGACAACCGAATATTAAAAATCAATCCAGCCAATGGTGATGTTGTGGGCGTTTTAGATTTCGCTGAAATTGCAAAAAATCTAAAAGTAAAAGATGCAGAAAGCGTGCTAAACGGTATTGCTTACGATGGGGATAAAAAAGCGTTTTGGATTACCGGAAAGCAATGGCCGAAAATGTATCTAGTGAAAATTCAATAATGTATATTCTGGATGTCGTCACACCTGTAACTGCGTAAGACGACATCCCTGAAAAAACGTCCTCTCCGATAATCAAGACTCCAACCAAACATCCCTCACCCACTGCCAAATAGAAGTCCAGGTTTCATCTGTTAATTCGCCGTTCTTCCACAGCACAATCTCACCTTCCGGATCCGCACAGTAATAAGCGCCTTTATCCTCGCAAATTGGTAACAAATAATGGGGTACACCCAGCGACCAAGCAACTGCGGTGACTTCTGGCAAATAAGTATGCGAGTTGGGGTCTGCCGCCGTTACGGGCTCCAAGGTGCCGTATATCACATCACTTGCTTCTAACAAGTAGCCGCGCACATCACGCGGAATGGGGAGCAATAATTCTTCCTCAATCATCACCAACTGATCTTCATCCGGCAAATCTAGCGGAACAGGAACACTCACATTGTGGTCACGCAGTAACTCTAATATTTCTTCCATTATTTTTACTCTTTAGTGGGAGACTATTCCCATAACCTATTTTTTCAATAATCGCTTGCGTTCGTCTTCGTATTGTTCGTACGAAGGACCTATACGTTTACGGCATTCATCTCGCTGCACCGTTTGCAGCTTTTCACATTCAAACTTATTACCGTTTTGCACCGAATTATAAACCTGTTTGTTGGTGCATGAGCACAGACATAACACGAGTAAAATAAACATGCCCGATAGTTTCATAATGATATCCTCTGGAAAATTAATGACTAAATAGCGACAACTGGGTATCGACAAGTTCGGTCATGTTTTGTTCCATAAAATGAAGAATGCTATCAGCTACCGGCATAAGCTGTTTATCAACGTAGTGTTGGTAATCCAACGGGCTTTGCTGTGCGGCCAGCGGTTCAGCACCGCTGGTGGTAATGACATAAGCAATCCAGTCCCCGCGCTTTACCGGCTTCCCCGTGAGTTGAACATACTTTCGTGCGGCCTGCACTTGCGGGGGAACGTTTTTCTCGTACTCATGCAGGTGGCGACGCAAGCGTTTGTTATACACCAAATCTTCATTGCGCTTGCCTGCAAGAACGTCAGCTACCGTTTCACGAAGAAAATCCAGGTAATCCTCACCCGCAAAAACTTTGGAATAAAGCTGCTCTTGAAAATCTTTGGCCAGCCTTGTCCAGTCCGTGCGAACATTTTCCAACCCCTTAAATACAACTTCAGTTTTGCCACTATTTTCTACCACGCCCGCGTAACGTTTCTTGGTACCCAAATCGCTACCACGAATGGTGGGCATTAAAAAACGAAGGTAGTGTGTCTCACATTGAATTTCCAAATGGCTTTTAATCCTGTACTCGGATTGCAAGGTTTTCTTCCACCACTGATTTAACTCACGCGCTAAGCGATCACCAATTTTTTGACATTGCTCTTTATTCTTTGGGGGTTTACCAACGCAATTATTTTCCAACCATACAAACAGCGAATCTGTATCACCGTAAATGACTGCATAACCCTGTTGCTCAATCCAATCACGGCTGCGCTGAATAATTTCATGCCCTCGCAAAGTAATTGAACTACAGACACGCGGATCAAAAAAGCGGCATCCTGTAGAGCCCAAGACACCGTAAAAAGAATTCATGATAATTTTTATAGCGTGAGATAAAGGTGCATTTTTATCGCGTTTGGCAAGATCCCGCGCCAACCATAAATGCTCGATGACTTGCGGTAAGATATGCCCTTCACGCGCAAATCGCGCGCCGTTAAAACCTTCCAAAAAGTCATCTTCAGATAAACCTTGATGCTCAGCAATCCAGAATGCACAGGGGTCAATTAAAAAAGTTCGGATAATACTTGGATACAGACTTTTGAAATCTAACACTAGGATGTTGTCATAAATCCCGGGGCGAGAATTCATTACATAACCGCCAGGGCTGATCACATCAGATTCAAGTTCGCCAAGATTAGGGGCAACATAACCTTTCCGATGCAAGCGAGGTAAATACAAATATTCAAACGCCGCGACGGAACCGCCAATTCTATCCAGCAATAAACCCGTAAGCTGGCTTCGCTCCACCGCAAAGTGCAGCAATTTTTTATCTGCAAAAATATCCCACACCAACTCGCAATCACGCAAATTATAATCTGCAAGCGCGAGTTTATCTTCTTCAAATAAGCGCGCTATGTCGTGACCACGATCAGCGCCGTGCAGTAATTTTCCTTTTTCCAACAAGTGTTCAGATACAAATTGCAAAGAGTAACTCTCAAAACGGTAGTTAGCTGCTTTTAGCAATTCAATACCATCCAGTGCAACTCGGCCCGGAATAATGGCGTAGCGACGGCCATCGCCATCTTCTTGTCGCCAATGCACCGCTTGTTTTGCTCGGCCCAATTCGAACGCCATATTTTCCTTCTGGCATAGCGTTTCCAACACCCATAAATCAAACTGAACCACACTCCAACCAATAAGAATGTCGGGATCATAGGCATTCAACCAATTTAAAAAGGCACGCAAACATTCTTTTTGATTCGCACAGAAAATAATAGAATGAGTGTCAGAATTTTCTCCCTCACCCACCATAAACACCTTGCGATCTTGCTCCGCCCACACTGCAATAGAAAACAAATGCTTTGCGTCCATGGAGGTTTCAATATCGAGCGAAACCATTTTTAAGGGTATGCGCGTATCGTTTGGGCTTATTCGCGGATTTAACACAGCTTTGGATGCATCAAATATATCAGGCAAATCAATTGTGGCGGCCGCCGTGATAAATCGTTCCATTAAATAGCGCTCATGGGGGCGAATATCAGCTTCCCAAAAACCAATAGCCTCCTGCTTTAACAACTCAATTGATTCGCGAGCACTACGCTGACTGGAAAAGTAAAGTGCATTTACCGGAAAGCTCAAAAAAGTGTTGAGATCAACCTCTGCCATTCGCCAATTGCGAACACCTACTAAGATTTTTTGAATGTTTTTTGCATCTTGGCGCAATACAAAAAAAACAACTTCCTGCCCAGCAATTTGAGTCCACACAGGCCCCCGTTCTGTTGCCCACCAAAAATCCAGCAGAATACCCTCGCGAGTATCGCGCCATTGGCGAGTCAATAGGAAAGCATTAGCCATAAATAGGAGCTACTGAGAACTGGGAACTAATAATTGGCGACGGCAATCAGAAATAGCAGCTTGCGCACGCGCCAAATACGAAGCCATGGTGAGCGAGTGATTGGCAACTAAACCAAAACCATCGCCGTTCAAAATGATGGGGCTCAATACCGTATCCTGCGTGGGTTTTAATTCACGAATAATTTGTTCGTAACTTGCACGCGCGCTTTTATTTTGAAGCGCATCAGAAAAATCAATTTCTATCGCCTCCAAGACAGCTATTAACGCCCAAGATGATCCACGCGCTTCGTAGAAAACATTGTCTACTTTGTACCAAGGTGTTTTCTTGTACAAAGAACTGACTATTTTTTTACCTTGTTTGGATTCGGCGTCTAACGAATTAGATTCAACAGAAGGGCCAACACTCGCCGTTAAACGTTGCGATAATATTTTCAAGCGCTGCTCAACACCGGCTAAATAATCGTTGAGATGTTGCGCATCCGCATGAAATTGCGCATTACCCAATGCGGATCTTAATAAACGAAAATTATATTCCTGAAGATGTTCAATACCTGAACCATATTGAGATTCGGTAGCGGGAAATCCCCAAGATGAGTTTGAAAAATTGAAACGAACTTCAGCCTTTTGTAAATCAACGTCCAAATCATGATTTAAATTAGTTTGGCTAAACGAACTGCGCAAAATTTGCGTGGTATCGCGCAGCTGTATCAGAGCGCCTAGCTCCCAATGCGGCATATTGTCTAGCCAAATGCCGGGCGGAAACACATCATTCGAGATATAACCACCAGGCTTATCCAATAAAGTATCCGCAATTGCAATTAATGCAGAGGTGGTAGCAACACCATGGGAGATGGGTGCGGTGGCGGGCGCTTCCAATAAGCTCATTTGACGCTGCATTGCAGATCTAATATCCACCGGCTCTGGTGTTGAACTCCAATAGATGCCCACGCAAACTGCACAAAGAATGTAAACGAGAAACGCGTAGATTAACCAACGGTAAAAAGGTCGAGCATGTTCTATATCACTTTGAGTCTCTTCATATTCATCGCGGGCACGGCGCATCCCCCGCACCCATAATGATTTGAAACCCGAAAATTTTATTAGACTCATGATGCCACCCTTTAATGGCCATGCACTTGGTCATAAGCACTTTTTGCAAGTGCAATAACCTCAATACTCCGCCCATTACTTAGGCTTATGACTAAGTGTAGCTCGTCCCCCGTACTTAGCTTGCCTTTTAAATTGTTAACTTGTAGATAACGGCCACTGGATTTCAATGCAACTGATTGATGCGCAGGAACTAACAATACAGGTTCTGGCATGAGAACAATTTGTTGAGCCAAACGTGAACTCACACCAGTAATCCGAACATCAGTATTCGAGTTGTTGATGATGGTAAAAAACGCCATAGTTGTTTTACTGGCTCCAACGGGGACATAAAAAAATGCGTTAGTCACTTTAAGTTCTGAAGTGGACGGTTGGGCCGCGAATGTCGTATTCGCGGCTACAAAAAAAATCGCCATCAATACGATATTTTTAAACGCTATTTTTTTAACTAATTTCGTCATTGAACACCCAAACGCTCTTATCAATCGAGGGATTTAACCAACTTAACACGTGCTGGCGCGCCGATTTTAATATCACCGCGAACCAAATAACCGGGCACAGCATTACGTAACAATTGGTAGATGTAACGGCCTTCTGTATCTGTACGAGCGGTGATTAAAACAAATTGATCGGTCTGCTTGGCCCTTTGTGCAATACCAACCAATTGTGTTGTTAATTGCGGATCTTTTGCTTGCAGCAATTTTGCATCCAGCACAATCTCGCCTTCGCTAGGTGTGTAAGCTTTTGCAATTGGCGCACTACCCAATTGCTTGCGCAGAGTTTCCGCCGCATCTTGTACCACTGGATTATTGTCGACACCGCGCGCATACCTGATCAAGGTTTGCGCCTCCGTCAGGTTGCCGCGCTTAGCTGCGTTGCGAGCAAGCTCCACCAAGTGTAGTGAAATAGTTTGCAATCCTAATTTTGCACGTTCGTTTTCTGGTTCCATCAACAACACTGAGCGATAACGGTCGTGAGCATTATCAGCAATAGGGTTTAATAATCTATTTTGAGACAAGCAATAGTCTGCTTCTGCAAGAAGTGAATTGATGACCTTTTGCTGCGCCGTCAACTCAACTGGGGCTTGAACGTGCTGAACAACAGGTGCAGCGCCCTCTTGTTTGGGCGCAGATTGACAGGCACCCAATACTGCCGCCAACCCAAGCATGCTGAGCACCTTGAAACCTTTAGATAATTTAAAACAATTAGGTGATTTCACAGCGTGAACACTTAACAAGCTAAACATGACAACCTTCTCTACTTAACAAATGATGAAATAAATAATATTGATGAAACTGAAAACCTAGACCGAAAACAAGAAGCCTAACCTGTGACACAGAGCGCGCACTAAAGATTCATTAAATCGCAATCTAACAAGACAGCTGGCGGTCAACCTCCCGACTCGACTACACTTGCAGCAATTTATGCCACTCCCGTTTAATCAGCTGGCTTACCAACTCACTTTTGTAGCAAGGCGCTCATTATGCCAAGTTCTTTCCGCTTGCCCGAATTTAATTTGTCGCAAAATCGAATTAAACATCTTGCCTGCGCGATTCTCTATTTCATTCTCTTGCCTGCATCTTTTACGTCGGCTGAAGGATTTAAAGCAGCGGATGAAGCCAGCACCTCCACGAAAGCCGAGAGCTTTACCACGCATGACGATTTTTTACCCGTTACCGAAGCCTATAAGCTCAAAGCCGAGCTTAAGGATCTGGATGCAAACACGAAGCAACTAAGCCTCACCTGGACGATTGCCGACAAATATTACTTGTATGAAGAGCGCTTTAAATTTCGTGCAACGCCAGAGGTGAACCTCACCCCACGTTTTAGCCCTCAAGGCAAACCTAAATTCGACGAATTTGCCGGTAAAGATATGACACTTCACTATCATGAGGTGACAGCAGACTTTATTGTACCGAGCTTAACACCCGCTTTTGATTTAAAAGTCACCTCGCAAGGGTGCGCAGAAGCAGGGTTGTGTTACCCGCCCTATTCCGAAACTCTGCATGTCGACCCCACCCAAAATAAAGTAGAGAAAACGGCGAACAAACCTGTGCCCAGCGTCCAATCACTTGCAGCCCCCGCGCAACAGCAAGCGCCAATATCTGAGCCGCAGAAGGACGAACTTTGGGTGTGGCAAGCCTTACTTTTTGCATTCCTCGGCGGTGTCATCCTGAATCTCATGCCCTGCGTGTTCCCAGTGCTGTCCATCAAAGTGCTTAGCCTTGTACAAAGCCATGAAAAAACCATCAAGCTGCACGGGCTTATGTATACCCTCGGTATAGTTGCATCATTTGTAGGGTTCGCTGGATTATTACTGGTTGCGAAGGCGGGTGGACAAGCCGTGGGCTGGGGATTCCAGCTGCAATCACCGGGCCTTATTACCGCGCTCGCCTACCTGTTCTTTGTGATGGGATTGGCAATGAGCGGTTACATTCAGCTCGGCGGTTCGTTAATGGGTGTGGGCCAAAACCTGACTGAGAAATCTGGCCTACAAGGCTCATTCTTTACCGGCGTATTAGCTGCCGTGGTCGCAAGCCCCTGCACCGCTCCGTTCATGGGCGCGGCTTTAGGCTTTGCATTAACTCAGCCTGCTTATATTTGCCTTGCCGTATTCATTGCGCTTGGCCTTGGTATGGCAGCGCCCTTGCTGCTGCTGTGTTTCTTGCCGCAACTGGCAGAAAGATTACCAAAGCCCGGTTTGTGGATGGAGACACTAAAAGAATTTCTCGCCTTCCCTCTTTATATAAGTGCCATTTGGCTACTCTGGGTACTCACCAACCAAGGAGGCTCAGGCTTAATGCTCGCTGCGTGCCTTGGAGCGGTTTCAATCGCCTTCGCATGTTGGATTTATCGCCGCCCCGCCGCAGGGATGGCGCGCAAAGCTTACATCTGCATTGCCCTTGTTGCGCTTCTATTCGCAATATTTATCCCCTATCAAGCCACAAAAACGGAAGAAAGTGACGAACGCTGGGCCGCCTACTCCCCCGCAGTTTTGGCCAACTTAAGGGCTCAAGGAAAGCCTGTATTCATTGATGTCACAGCAGACTGGTGCATAACCTGCAAAGTCAACGAGCGAGCAACACTCACCCATTCTGATGTAGAAGCTGTATTCGATGAGCTGAAAGTGACTACATTGAAGGCCGATTGGACGAACTCCGACGAAAATATCAAGCAATTACTCCAAGAATATGGCCGAATTGGGGTGCCTTTATACATATGGTTCCCTGCAGGCAAAAATACTAAAGGCGTAGTTTTACCGCAGTTGCTGACCCCATCTATCGTCACAAATGCATTAAAAGCACCAAATTAGACGACGTTTGCTACATTTACACTATTTTTTAGCGAAGTTACCGCATCTTGTCTCTAAAAAGCCCAAAAGATGCAGTAACAGGTCACTAAAATTCTGTTTCCTCTTGCAACAACCATCACCTCGGGTAACAATTTCTGCAAACTTGCAGCGATTTTCAGCAATTTAAATTAATTTCACCCTCAACGTGGACATAATTCACAAATTGCGGCAAACTCCCGCCACTTTTTTGAAATCCGATGAAACTTGTGTCGACCCCCAGAGGTCAAACAGCCCGTTCGAAGCTGTTCACGACAATAGGACTCACTATGGCTACAATTTTGGTACTTCACGGCCCCAACCTGAACATGCTTGGCTTGCGTGAACCCGGCATCTACGGGGCCGCCACTCTTGAGACCATAAACCAACAATTAACCCAAATGTGCATTGAAGCTGGCCACCACTTTCAGACCCTGCAAAGCAATGCGGAATACGAATTAATTGATCGCATTCACGATGCGCGCAAAGAAGGCGTGGATTTCATCATTATCAACCCCGCTGCTTTCACACATACCAGCGTCGCCCTGCGCGATGCAATTTTGGCAGTCAACATTCCGTTTGTTGAGGTTCACTTATCCAACGTTCATAAACGTGAAGCCTTCCGACACCACTCTTATTTTTCAGACATTGCCCAAGGCGTTATCTGTGGCTTCGGCCCGGATTCATACCGTTTGGCAATGCAAGCTGCATTTTCATTACTTAAGAATTAATCATTAGTTACTATTTTTAAAATCAACTACTGTTGCAAAGAGGATCCTATGGATATTCGCAAAATTAAAAAACTCATCGAATTACTTGAAGAATCAAACATCGGTGAATTAGAAATCAAAGAAGGCGAAGAGTCTGTACGCATTGCCCGTAACAGCGGCACTGTTCAATATGTATCTGCACCTATGCAAAATTATGCTCCAGCACCTGCACAAGCAGCTGCTCCAGCTGCCGCACCAGCGGCATCTGCGCCAGCAGCTTCTGCGCCTGCCGCAATTACCGGTCACAGCATCAAATCACCTATGGTAGGCACTTACTACAGCGCACCAAGCCCAGGCTCAGCTCCGTTCATTGAGATCGGCAAGAGCGTAAAAGTCGGTGATGTAATTTGCATCATCGAAGCCATGAAAATGATGAACCAAATCCAAGCCGACAAAGCCGGCGTTATTGAAGCTATTTTGGTACAAGACGGTAACCCCGTTGAGTTCGATCAGCCATTAGTCATTATTGCCTAAGAATTTTTCTGGCTTAATAGCTGAGGACTCAGTTTATGTTTAAAAAAATTCTCATCGCCAACCGCGGCGAAATTGCACTCCGTATTTTGCGCGCCTGTAAAGAAATGGGCATTCAAACCGTTGCTGTTCACTCTGTAGTAGACCGCAACTTAAAACACGTTCGCCTTGCAGACGAAGCCGTATGTATCGGCCCTAACCCGTCACCCAAAAGTTATTTGAACGTTCCCTCCATTATCGCCGCCATGGAAATTACCGACGCCGAAGCTGTGCACCCCGGTTACGGTTTCCTTGCAGAAAATGCTGACTTTGCCGAACGCGTTCAAAAAAGCGGCTTCACATTTATTGGCCCAGATCCAGATGTAATTCGCATGATGGGCGACAAAGTTGAAGCGATTAAGGCGATGAAAAAAGCGGGCGTTCCAACCGTTCCCGGTTCGGATGGTGCTTTACCAAACCCCAGCGAAGAACCGGAAAAATGTTTGGAAATTGCTGAGCGCATTGGCTTCCCAATCATTATCAAAGCTGCTGCTGGCGGTGGTGGTCGCGGCATGCGCGTTGTGCACGACAAAGATACGCTGATCAGTTCAATTCAAATCACCATGGGCGAAGCAAAAGCTGCTTTTGGTGACGACACGGTTTACATGGAAAAATTCCTGCAAAACCCACGTCACGTTGAAGTACAAATTTTGTCAGACGG
>CAZOPE010000033.1:0-46704 GCA_964581625.1 uncultured Cellvibrionaceae bacterium | reverse complement strand
CTTATCAGAAGTAAAGATCGCTTTCTACCACAGCATTGAAGAGAGCCCTATTTAAGAAGGGAGTCGTCATCCTCGCGTAGCGGGGATCCAACCGTTAACAGACTAAAATCAAGAGCTGGATCCCCGCTGCGCGAGGATGACGACTCCCTACTAAGTACCACTGAAAGGTAAACTGCTCACGCTCAGCTAAACCAAGCCTAACTCCAAGGCTTTTACCACAACCTGAGTTCGATCACGACACTCAAGTTTGGCGAGGATATTAGATACGTGATTTCGTACTGTGCCTTCCGCTAAAAACACGGCCCGCATTATTTCTTTATTAGACATGCCGCCAACAAGCAATCGCAGAATTTGCAGCTCTCGGTCGGTTAGCAAAACGGCGGCGGACGGTTGTGCTTTCTCCTGCTGCCATTTTTTAAACATCAGGTTATCGGTGACAAAGCCGCCCTCTACCAAAGATTCAATGCTGTGGATGAGTTTCTCCAAAGATACATCTTTAAGCAGGAAACCATTGGCGCCAGCCGCAAGGCTGCGTGCAAAAAGTTCACTGTCGTCAAAGGTAGTAAGCATCATTGCAGGTGTGTTGATCCCCAACTCACGCAGTTTTTGCACTAGCATTATGCCATCCATAACCGGCATACGAATATCCGCCAACAGAATATCCACCTGCGTGCGTTGCATTTTGTCGAGCGCTTCAGCCCCGTTAGCCGCCTGCCAGAGAATTTCCGTTTTGCCCGATAGGGATAACAAGCCGGCAATACCCTCGCGCACTAATTGTTGATCATCAACCAAGCCAACCTTAATCATGCGTTAAATCCTTAAAGCCAGTGACAGATGTTAATGATATGGCCAAGCGACAACCTTGTGCGAGCTCCGATAATTCCGCGGAGCCGCCGTAGGCCGCAAGACGCTCGCGCATTCCTTCTAAGCCCGTTCCATTATTTGAACCTGCAACCAAGCCCCTGCCGTTATCATCAAGAAAAATTTTGATAACCCCCGATTGCTGCTCCAGTACTAGGTTTATGCGAGTGGCCTTGCCGTGCCGCAGTGCGTTGCTAATGCCCTCCTGAATACAAAAGACGATTTGTTCAGCCAAGTGCACAGAATCTAATTGCAGTTCACCTTCAATATGCATCTCAAGCTGTGGAATGTGCACTAATAGCGCCTGCACGGCTTGGCGAATATCCAAGGACAATAAATGACGCTGATCACGCACTACTTGGCGAATATTTTCTAACAAGGCTTTGGCAAGACCTTTCGACTGCTGCACCGTTTCACGCAATTCATCCGGTACTTTATGCTGCAAAATTTCCAGCTGTAAATTTAACGCTGTGAGTTGATGACCTAAAACGTCGTGCAGATCTCTTGCAATACGAACACGTTCATCTTGCCGGCTCGATTGCGCCAATAAAATTCGCGTGGCTTGCAACTCTCGATTTAATTGCTCGACATGCTCTCGTGCTTTGCGCTCATTTACTCGTGCAAACGAAGACGATAACGCAAATAGCTGGAACCCTAAAAAAATTAGCCCCGTAATAACTGGGGAACCATCAACCCACCAAAAAAACATGATGCCGTAAAAAAGTAACCCACTGACAATAACTTGAACGAACGCTGTACGACGCGAGAAAAAATCGGGAAGTTGCCCTGACCATACAACCAAAAGCACTGGCGCAACGGGACCTTGATGTACAACCAATAAACCCAGTGCCAACAGTACCTGCACCATCAGCAGAGCCTGCGAATAGATCAGTGGAAATTTTTGGCTATAACCGGTGCTGATTGGCAAAAAACAGATTAGAAAACATAAATATCCCAACAGGCTCCAAAAAAAATACGGGCTTTCACTCGCTATACCCAGCTCCACATAGGTGACGAGCATCCACGTAAAAGCACCAGCCAGCGTTAACAGTATGTGTTCGTTTTTCATGGCTTACAAAAGACTCTGAAGATAAACATTAAGTTTAGGGCTGACCGACCACCAAAAGTCCACCAGCTTAAAACATCGCTCAAACCTACCGCTATAGGCCATTTGTCACGTCCAAAAAATGACAGCGTACCCGCGCGCGCGCCACTCCTACACATTAACCTAAATACTCCTCAAACAAATACGCTTTAACAAACTCATACAGGAACTCACAATGAAACTCTCTTGCGAATATAAAAGCCTCGGCCTTTTTTTAGTGATCTGCCTAGCTTCACTGAACTCTTATGCACACGAACTGGTTCTTCACGTTGATCAGATCAGCAAAACCAAAGGCGTGATGATGATTGCACTCTACAATTCCGCCGATAACTACAAGAGCGATGCAAACGCGGTGTCTGGACAAAAAATCGCAATCACAACCGATAACCTAGTCGTGATTTTTGGCGACCTACCCGCGGGTGACTACGCGATAAAGCTGTATCAAGATGAAAATGAAAACGGCCTAATCGACAAAAATTTCATCGGTATTCCCACAGAAGGTTATGGTTTTTCCAATAACGGTGGCGCAATGGGGCAGCCTGATTTTAAAGATGCAAAATTTAGCGTATCCGATAAGACCCTTATTACTATTCATTTGCGCTAAGGATAAGAGCCATGAAACGTCGTCAGTTTATGTCGGGAAGCCTAGCGGCTGGCAGCGCCCTGTTAATACCCGAGGCAGCGCTGGCTTACGATCAGGTTCCATCCCCCACGTCAGCAAAAACAGCCGCCTGGATGCAGGGTTTTGCAGGTGCATCTCGCGCTTTTAATACCACCAGCTTAACCCTTGAAGGCAAATGGCCGGCAGATGCTTACGGAAATTTTTACCGCAACGGGCCCGCGCGTATGGAGCGCAACGGAATTCATCTCCAGCATTGGTTTGACGGCGATGGCATGGTGCATCGTTTTCACATCAATGCCAAAGGAGTTTCGCACCGCAGCCAATTTGTGGCGACAGAAAAATATTTGCGTGAGGAAGCGGCACAAACATTTTTATACAATGCAACTGACACACCTATTCAGAATTCCCAGAGCCCACGCAATAACGATAGCGTCAACGTCGCCAACACGGCCCTTTTACCTTGGCAGAATGAATTGCTTGCATTGTGGGAGGGCGGATCCGCCTACAGTTTGGATCCGGAAACACTGTCGACAAAAGGCGAAAAAACCTGGAGCGACGAACTTAAACACGTGCCTTTTTCTGCACATCCTCTGTTAGAAAAAGATGGCAGCTTGTGGAATTTTGGGTTCGTACCTTATAGCAAAGAAGCGCGTTTGTTGATTTACCACATAAGCCCCAGCAGCAAGGTCATTGGTTTCGGAAATATTGTTTTACCCCAGCGCGGTTATTTACATGCCTTTGCGCAAACCAAGGACCATCTGATTTTTTATATTTCTGCATGTACTTACCAACAAGGTGAAACTTTTATCAAATCGTTTCATTGGCGGCCAGAGCTAGGTAGTAAATTTTTAGTGCTGGCAAAAAACTCGCTCGATAAACCGCGTTGGTTTGATGCACCCCCTGGATTTGTCTTCCACTTTGGCAACGCTTGGCAAGACAACGACAGCATTCATGTCGTCATGATTATTTATAAAGATGCCAATTTGATGTTAGAGGGAATGCATCAAGTCATGATTGGTCAGCAGCCCGCCATTGAACACGCTGAGTTAACCGTGGCAAAGGTTAATCTACGCACGGGCAAAGTCACTCTGACGGCCAGCGGCATCAATTTGGAATTTCCAAATTACAACCCAGCGAGCCTGGGGCCCACCACCATTTATGGCACCCATGCAAAATCGCCCGAGCGTAAGTTTTTGGGAGATAGCCTAGCGGCGGTGCATCCGGAAAAGGGGCTGCTTGATCACTACTATTTCGGCGAAAACGTTATTGCGGAAGAACCACTATTAATAAGAACCCACAAAAACAATTATTTGATTGGCAGCTATTATGACTACGCAAAGCAACACTCTGGCATTTCCCTATTTGACGCCAATAAACTGAGTAACGGACCCATCGCTCAAGCGACGATGGATTACGTATTACCGCTCGGCTTTCACGGCTGCTTCATACATTCCAACGCATAAGCTTAAAGGACAAAGACGATGTTACCAATTCTCCAACACACACCCATTTGGGTATTCGGCCTATTTATAGGCTTGGTATTTTTAGGCTATTCACAAACCAAAACCCGGCTTTTGTCAGTAAAACGTTTAATCATTTTCCCATTGGTGATGTTGGTACTTTCAGCGCTGGGTATTGCATCCAGCTTTGGACTGCATCTGTTAGGGTTTGCATTATGGATGCTCGGAATTGGAGCTGCCTACGCCCTCAACCTTGTGATCAAATCACCAAAGGGCGCAACCTACCTTAGCGATGAGCAGCTTTTCCGTCTCCCCGGTAGCTGGCTGCCCATGGTTTTAATCATGGTGATTTTCTTTACCAAATACCTTGTGGGTGTTTTGCTTGCATTGCATCCAGAAATTGTTCACACACCCACATTTTTAATCAGCGCCTGCTTAGTATTTGGTTTGAGCAGTGGATTTTTTTTGGCGCGAGCACTTCATGTTTACCAAGCAGCAATTGATCGCAAACTATGATTTAAACCCAGTTGTTGAAGGGCGACATTGGCCAAGGAAATGGCCCCTATGAACGACCTCACGCAACAAATAGATCGTTTTTTGCACTGTTTTTTTCATATCCTCTGACAAAAAAATCTAAAACAATGCTGGTTAGGCAGCATTTACCCGACCAAAAATGGCACCTAAAACTATATAAAGGCAGGTTTTTTTCCATTATTTCACCACCCAAACCCGCTCAAAATATTTTTGTAAGCCTATGTTTAAAAAAGATTTTTTCGTATTTTAGGGCAAATTTTAATCAAACGCCTACCCCAAGTCTGCTCAGAAAACAAGCTATGCAGAGGTAGCCGATGGCTTTACCATGACTCCTATGTTTGCACGGGTCAGTAAAGGATTTGATTCGGCATGAGTGCATATACGAAGTTATTTCCCAATTCGGGCGATGCCATTCAAAAACCGGAGAACCACCTATGGCCGGATTAAATATCATGGAAAGCCGGAAGCGTACTGTAGTAAAGCGATTTTCGATTTCCAATTTATTAATTGCCATCTTATTAATGAGTTGTGCGGCCCTTTTGGTTCGCAGCGCTCCCGCCAGTAAACTGGAACAAGTTCGCACCGCAGGTGAATTGCGCGTGCTGTCCCGCAATGGCCCCATCAGCCATTACCAAGGCCCCGAAGGCACAACTGGCTTTGAGTACACCTTGCTTAAAGGTTTTGCAGATGAGCTGGGCGTAAAGCTTGTTATTAACGATGAGACTTCCCCGAACGAGCTGCAAGACAATGCAGAGAACCTGCAATTTGACTTAGCCAGCCCCAGCGTTATCAATACTTATACCGGCAAGCAGCGCTTCAGTTACACCTCTGATTTTATGAAGCTTAACTTGGAGCTGGTTTATAACAGCACCCAAACCGCGCCGGCTAGCCTCAAAGATTTGGCGGGAAAGCGTGTGCTCGTGGTTAATAAAACCTCCATCCCCGCTCCACTTCAAGAGTTGCAGCAATCACTTCCCGATATTCAATGGGAATTGGTTGAGAACCTTGAAATGACTGACCTGTTGGATATGGTTGAGCGCGGTCACGCGGATTACGCGGTTGTGGATTCGGCGATATTTGATATCCACCGCTACTCATTCCCCCATACGCAGGTCGCCTTTGATTTGAACGCCGCGCAGCCTTTGTCTTGGGCGTTTAAGCCATCTAGAGACAAGAGCCTTTACGACGCCGCTGAAAAATACCTCGCTAAAATCAAAGCAACGGGCGAGCTCGCCAAAATCTCAAATCACTTCTTCGAGCAATATATTGAAGTGAATACCGATGATGCGCTCATGTTCAGCCAGCGCTATGAGAAGCGCTTCCCGCGCTGGGCAGAAACCATCAAAGCTGCGGCCGCGCAATACAACCTGGATTGGCAACTGCTGGCCGCGGTTGGCTACCAAGAATCGCAATGGATTCCGAACGCAGAATCCCCGACGGGTGTGCGCGGCTTTATGATGCTAACCCCCGATACGGCACGGGAGTTAGGTGTAAAAAACTTGGATGACCCCAAACAAAGCATTTTCGGCGGTGCTAAATACCTACGCTATTTGTTAGATACGCTCCCAAAAAGTATTGAGAGCGAAGAAGAACGTCTCTCTATGGCGCTTGCAGCCTACAACCAAGGCATAGGCCACTTGGATGACGCCCGCGCATTGACTCGTCGCTTAAAAGGTGACGCCAACAGTTGGGCTGATGTGAGTAAATCCTTTCCATTGCTCGCCAAACAAGAATATTACTCAAAAGCCACTTATGGTTATTCGCGCGGATGGGAGCCCGTTATTTTTGTACGAAACATTTTGAATTATCAAAAAATTCTCGCATTTAAAGAAACGCAGCAGCAGTTGCGCGTTGCCACCAGTACCCCAAGTGACGAGCTGAACTTTAGCGATACACCGCAAACCAAGAGCGCGGTGGAAAAGCTTAACCAAATTCGGTTAAGTAGCGCATCCTCCCTCTCCTTCTTTTAACATCACCCAAAATGCCGCTCTCCGTAGCGGCATTTTTTATGGATAATTATTAAGGTCTGTTGACGTTTGCCTGTTTACACTGCTGGAAACAGGCAAACGTCAACAGCCTCTCAATCCTTACGAATAAAAACACTTCTCCGTACGCAGTTATTTTTTGTAAAAACCTTCTGACATCAGCTTATGATCACATAGACTATAAGCTACTTCTAATAATTCTGGAGATCGCACCATGTCCATCCCACGCCGACGCCTTGGCGCTGCACTTGTTTCAATGGCTCTTATCGCTTCGCAGCAAGTCTGGGCTGATTCAGCCAAGCTTGTGCTAAATGATAAGGACTATTTCGAACAACCCGGTCTAAACGTAATGGTGTTTAGCAATTGGTACGATGGCCTCTTTAGCGACTCCAAAACCAGCGGCATTGAATTGATTCACCACGGCTTGCGCACCGCGACCAACGGTGATGTGCGTTTGAATGCAACCCCAGAACAATGGGATATGACCCCACTATTTAAAGAGCGCAAAATAAACCGCGCTGAACAATCCATCGAAGCATTCATGTATTACCCCAACGAGAAATTTGATTTCTCCATTAAGGTCACCAAAAACGAAACCGGCGTGCGCATAGCCGTTAATTTACCAAAACCGTTACCCGCATCACTCGAAGGCAAAGCCGGTTTTAATTTGGAGTTTTTGCCTTCGGCCTATTTCCATCAAGCGTTTATGATGGACACCACAACTGGTACCTTCCCAGTCTACCCTGGCGGCGCAAAAGAGATTAACGACAGCGTTGCGCCAACCTTACTCGCAAACGGCAAGCATTTGGTTCTTGCGCCCAATAATACCGAGCGCAGAGTCAGTATCGAATCCAACTCAACACCACTTGAACTTTACGATGGCCGCAGCAAAGCGCAAAACGGTTGGTTCGTCGTTCGCAGCAAAATCCCGGCAGGAAAAAGCGGTACCGTTGTCGAGTGGCAATTGAATGCTGACACTATTAAAGATTGGGTTCGCACACCGGTAATAGGTCACTCTCAAGTGGGCTATCACCCTGCACAACAAAAAGTTGCTGTGATTGAGCTGGATAAAAATGACAAAACCAATCCACCCGCAACATTATTTAAAATTGCTGCAAACGGTACAGAAACTCCAGTGCTAGAAAAAAACTTGAGCAATTGGGGAAGATATTTACGCTATGAATATCGCCAATTCGATTTCAGTGCGGTTAAAGAAGAAGGCCTCTACGCCATTGCGTACGGCGACCAAAAAACTGAGCCTTTCCGCATTGCAAAAGACATTTACACCGCAGCATGGTATCCAAGTTTGGATATGTATTTACCGATTCAAATGGATCACATGACGGTTAACGAAGCCTACCGCGTATGGCACGGTGCTTCTCATTTGGACGATGCTTTACAAGCACCCGTCAATCACGAACACTTTGATCTTTATCGCCAAGGCCCAACGACGGATACACCTTACAAACCCGGCGAACACATTCCCGGTTTGAACATAGGCGGTTGGTTTGACGCAGGCGATTACGATATACGCACTCAAACCAATTACGATGTTGTAATGAACCTAGTGAATACTTGGGAACGTTTTGGCTCTAAGCGTGACGTAACCTCTGTTGATTACAAAAAGCGTTTTGTGGATTTACACGTTGCGGACGGCAAGCCAGATTTATTGCAACAAATTGAACACGGTACTCTGGCATTAATTGCACAACACCGCGCTGTAGGCCATGCCATTCACGGAATTGTAGAAGCGCACATCGAACAATACACGCACCTTGGCGATGCAATTACCAAAACCGATAATCTTGTGTATGACGCAAGCAAAAAAGACGGCGAATCCGATGGCTATAAAAGCGGAACCTTTGATGACCGCTGGGCATTTACTAGCAAATCTACACCATTGAATTACGGATCTATCGCAGCACTTGCATCAGCAAGCCGCGCATTAAAAGGTTACAACGATGAACTCTCCGCCGAGTGTATAGCCACCGCGAAAAAAGTGTGGGATGAAGAAAATGCAAAAGCCAAACCCGATTTATTCCACCACGGCAACACAACCGGTGGCCGGTTAGACGATGAGAAGCTAAAAGCCGCTACTGAATTGCTCATCGCTACGGGCGATAAAAAATATGCAAGCGCTATAGAAAAATTGGTTCCCAAAAAGCCGATGGACTTTGCGATTCGTTTGCCTTGGTTAATGCGCGCCATGCCGCTCATGCCAAATAACTACACCGCTCAAATGCGTAAGCTTGCAGTTGAATACAAAAAGGCAATGGCGGTTAACGAAGCTAAAAATCCCTACGGAGTAACCATTACCGAAGGCGGTTGGGCAGGCAATAGTTTTGTTATTCGCGGCGCAATCAACAATTACTATTTACACAAAGCCTTTCCAGACTTGGTTGACCGCGAAGCCGTGTTCAAAGGGCTTAACTATTTGTATGGCACTCACCCCGCGCACAACCTTTCGTTTGTGTCTAACGTGGGTACTCATGCAAAAGAAGTGGCCTATGGAATGAACCGCGCCGACTTCACATCTATTCCAGGGGGCGTTGTGCCGGGCGTTTTGGTGTTGAAGCCTGACTACCCGGAAA
Organism: uncultured Cellvibrionaceae bacterium; assembly: GCA_964581625.1. Lineage (GTDB taxonomy): Bacteria > Pseudomonadota > Gammaproteobacteria > Pseudomonadales > Cellvibrionaceae > Cellvibrio. The sequence continues at coordinate 37,546 of CAZOPE010000033.1, read as the reverse complement.
ACCACGAAGACTGGCCGTTCTTCTGGGGAGAAAATGAATACGTGGTTGACGAAGCCGCCGTGCATATTTTCTTAGCGAATGCGGCAGCGGATTTACTGAAAGAGTAATATTTAGTGAATATGTTTGCGCGCGAGCTGAACAGGTCTTGCGCAAACTAATTGAGAAAATGATCGACGGCGAAAGCTATCGATCATTTTTTTTGTCTACCTCATTAGCGATTACATCTTCAGAACTAAGCGCTATTTTTTGCTGCTTTAATTCTTCTCGCCTGCGACGAAAAAAATCGCTCAACTGATGTTGGCATTGCTCAGCGAGCACACCGCCTTCACTGATAATGCGATGATTAAAATAGTCGGCATCTAGTAAAGTGGATTGACTCACCACCGCGCCCGCTTTGGGTTCAGTTGTACCAAACACCAAACGAGCAATGCGCGAATGAATCAAAGCGCCAACGCACATGGTGCAAGGTTCAAGAGTTACGTAAAGAGTGGAATCAATAACGCGATAATTTTTCACGCGCTCCGCCGCCATGCGCAGTGCCACTATTTCTGCGTGAGCAGTTGGGTCGCGACTGGTAATCGGCTGATTGAAACCTTCGCCAATTATTTCATCATCGCAAACTATAACCGCACCAACAGGCACCTCCCCCAGCTGTTCTCCCTGCGCAGCCAATTCAAGCGCGCGACGCATGTATTTTTCATCGTTAAGCTGTTGTGTTTCTGTCATCTCTATTTTTTCCAGCAAGCAGCTTCTTCTGCACTTATTTCATTTACAAATGCAAAACGAGGAATTATTTCACCTGCCAACTCTACCGTTTCGGTGAACATACTCAGGGGGCGAACCCACCAAGAGTAATCGCCGTATAAGCATTGGTATACAGCAAGCGTTTCTCGGGTTTCACTGTGACGGGCAACTTGGAATAGGTAGTATTCGTTGCCTTTGTAGTGGCGGTATAGGCCGGGCTTTAGATTCATAACTCACTCAATATTAATTACGTCTTTATTTCGCCTCTTGGCGAAAAAATCTAAATTAACAAACACCTTTTTCTTTCAACAAATCAATATCTGCAAAAGATAACTTCAAAATATCTCGCAATATTTCCTGAGTATGACTCCCAACCTCCGCACCCGGCCAATCCGTCCTCCCCGGTGTTTCCGAAAGCTTGGGTAATATCGCCGGAATCTTTAAGGGTTTGCCGTTAATCTCAACCTGCTCAAACATTCCACGCTCATTAAAATGTGGGTCTGCAAACATATCTTCTACATTATAAATCGGCCCCGCTGGTACGCGAGCCTTATCAAGCAACTCCAAAATTTCTTCAGAATTTTTACTTAAACACCACGTTGCCAAGGCATGATCAATTTCAGCCTCGTGAATTACACGACCTGCATTATTTGCCATTCGGGGATCGCTCGCCATTTCCGGGTGACCGGCAGTTTCCATCAAGCGCTGGAAAATTGAGTCACCGTTGCCACCAATCACAACATATTTTCTGTTTTTGCATCGGTAGGTATTAGTGGGCACGATTCCGGTGACTGTCGTGCCCGAGGGTTGACGAATAACACCAGCACCCGAAAATTCTGGCACCACGGCTTCCATTAAATTAAACATGGATTCGTAAAGTGCCACATCAACAACCTGCCCTTCACCTTTATTTTTTTCTCGCTCCAATAAGGCTAGAGCAATACCGAGTGCCGCATGTATACCTGAAATTGTATCGCCAATACTTAAGTTAGGGCGAACCGGTGCTTGATCAGGAAAGCCATTTACATAACGAAAGCCGCTCATTCCCTCACAGACGGAGGCAAAGCCGGGCTTGCTCGCGTAGGGGCCGGTTTGGCCGTAACCGGAAATGCGCGCATAAACTAATTTGGGATTAGACTTTTTAATTTCGTCTGGACCCAAACCCCAGCTTTCCATCACACCGGGGCGAAAGTTTTCGATTACCACATCTGCACTATCAATCAATTGCCGCGCAATTTTTTGCCCTTCTGCTTTTTTTAAATCCAGCGTAATACTTTTTTTATTTCGGCCAATACTGCGCCACCAATGAGAAGTTCCGTTTTCTAAAACTCGCCAACCGCGAATAGGGTCGCCTTCGGGTGGTTCAATCTTAATAACTTCAGCACCAAAATAACCAAGCATGCAACCGGCAAACGGGCCAGCGAGTAGCTGACCAATTTCTATAACGCGAATGCCGTCTAATGGGCGAGGAGAATTTTTCATATTAATTTCTCTGTAGTCCCTCCCTTTAGCAAAGGGAGGTTAGGAGGGATTTAAAATCTCCTCCAGCCCCTCTTTTTCAAAGAGGGGGGTTAAGATCCAGTATTATTTTTCCAATATGCTGACTTGATTCCATCCGCTCGTGCGCTTTGATAACTTCACTGAACGGGAAAACTGAATCAATAATGGGTTTTATTTTTTGCTGATTTAGCAACGGCCAAACCTTAGATAATAGTTCTTGGGCAATAGCTGCTTTAACTTCAGCTGATTGAGCACGTAGTGTTGAACCTGTAAGGGTTAAACGCTTTACCATTAGCGGCATTAAGTCTAACGCTGCTTTGCTACCGTTTAAAAATGCGATGTTTACAATACGCCCGTCCTTTGCCGCCGCAGCAAAATTTCGTTGGATATAATCACCACCGACCATATCCAAAATAACATCAACGCCGCGCCCTTGTGTTTGCGTTTTCACGACTGTAACAAAATCCTGCTCGCGATAATTAATCGCAAAAGCTCCGAGCGATTCAACAGCTTGGCATTTTTCTGAAGAGCCTACACTAGCAAAAACCTGACAACCGAACGCGCTCGCCAATTGGATTGCTGTGGTAGCTATACCGCTCGACCCACCGTGAACTAAAAGCGTTTCGCCAGCCTTTAAGCCTGCACGTTGAAATACATTGTGCCACACGGTAAACAGCGTTTCAGGTAAAGCGGCAGCCTGCACAAATGAAAAGTTTTCAGGTATAGGTAAGCATTGCGTGGCTGGAGCAATCACATATTCCGCATAGCCACCGCCGTTGACCAATGCACAAACTTTGTCGCCAATTTTCCATTCAGTGACATCCACACCGATTTCAGCAACCTCGCCCGCAACTTCCAATCCCAAAACGGGTGATGCATCCGCAGGCGGTGGGTACAAACCCTGACGCTGAAAAATATCAGGGCGATTAATTCCAGCAGCATGAACGCGAATTAAAACTTCGCCTGTTTTAGGCTCCGGCTTTTCTGCGTCGGCTACAGACAACACATCAGCTGGACCCGAGTTTTTCATGCCGATAATATGCATAAATGTTACGGCTCCAACCGTTCGATTGACCATGAATTATCTGGCTGCAAATTGTATTCAAAACGATCGTGCAATCTAGCTTCGCCGCCTTGCCAAAATTCTATTTGATGAGGCTTCACCCGAAAACCGCCCCAAAAATCTGGTACGGGGATTTCGCCTTTGGCGAATTTATTTTTCATAGACTCGAATTGTTGCATCAACAATGCGCGCGACGAAATAGGACGACTTTGTTGCGAAGCCCAAGCGCCCAACTGGCTATCACGTGGACGAGTCACAAAATATTTAAGTACTTCCGCGCTGCTTAACTGTTCCACTACGCCGCAAACTTTTACCTGTCGCTCTAAAAAATACCAGGGAAAATGTAGGCTCACTTTAGGGTTTTGTTTGAGTTCCTGAGATTTTCGGCTACGCAGATTGGTGTAAAACACAAAACCTTTTTCGTCGAGATTTTTAAGCAAAACAATGCGCTGTGAAGGTTGACCGCTGGCATCCACAGTCGCGATGGTCATGGCATTCGGGTCTGGCAGCTGAGCATCGATAGTTTGTTGCATCCAACGCTTAAATTGTTCAATGGGATTTTCGTGGAGGTCGTCGCGCTCCAAACCACCTTTTGTATATTCAGTACGCAAGCTTTGTAAATCAAGAACCATGGTGTTTTCCTCTACATCGTGTAGCGCAAGTCTACTGCGCGGGCATTAAAAAGGGCACTACTTAATACGCAGCAACGGCAGCAAAGAATCTCCAAACAAAAAATAAAACCCCGCTCAATAACATTGAGCGGGGAGCTTAGGAGTTTCAATCAATCAACTTTTTACAAAAGTGCTTTCACACGTGCAGCATAATCAGGATCGGCCTTGTCAAATTGCGCCAACATGCGCTCCTGAATTGAGCTATTCGCTTGTTTCAATCCTCCTGCAATGTTCTGCACGAGCAGGTTCTTTTGATCATTACTCATCAAGCGGAACAAATCCCCCGCCTGTGAATAGTAATCCTCACTCAGCTGATCGTAGCGGTCGGCCACGGCGTTGCTTAAACGCTGCGGGGGCTCTTTGAACGCTGGGTTGGGTGCTGGATAGCCTTGGGTTGCGCGATCATTCGGGTAGTAATTAGCACCGTTGGTTTGCGCTTGGTTACCGTGCCCGAACGGACAACCTGCCGCCGCACCATCTCGCTGATAGTGGTTGACCGGGCAACGTGGCGCATTTACCGGTAACTGGTTGTGATTCACCCCTACGCGATAGCGGTGCGCATCCTGATAAGCCAAGAGGCGCGCCTGAAGCATTTTGTCTGGCGATGCACCGGTACCAGGAACCAGATTGCTTGGCGCAAATGCTGATTGTTCAGTCTCCGCAAAATAATTTTGCACATTGCGATTCAATTCGAGTTGGCCGATTTCAATCAAGGGGAAGTCTTTATGTGGCCATACCTTGGTCAAATCAAAGGGATTGATATGATAAGTCTCGGCCTGCGCTTCCGTCATGATTTGGAGTTTTACCGTCCAACTCGGGAAATCTCCGCGATTAATGGAATCCACTAAATCTTGCTGGGCGCCAAACGCTGGCATGCTCGCAGCCTCTTCCGCCGTTAACGTTTTAATACCCTGATTGGTTTTGAAATGCCATTTCACGTAGTACCGCTCACCCTTCTCGTTCCACAAACTCAAGGTATGAGAGCCAAAGCCGTGAATATAACGATAGGACAACGGAATTCCGCGATCTGACATAAGAATGGTCATTTGGTGTAATGAATGCGGGTGATTCGCCCAAAACTCAAATGCCGCTGACGGATCTGGCAAGTTAGTTTGCGGATTCTTCTTTTGCGAGTGGATAAAATCCGGAAACTTGATGGGGTCGTTCAAGAAGAATACGGGCGTGTTGTTCCCAACCACATCATAGTTGCCTTGGCGAGTGTAAAACTTCACCGCAAATCCACGCGGATCACGAGCGTAATCGCTGGAATCCTGACCGCCGCCTACCGTAGAGAAACGGAGGAAAATCTCAGTTTTATCACCCTCTCGCTGCAGAAAGTCCGCAATGCTGTACTGGCTCAAGCTTTTCGTGAGTGTAAAGTGCCCGTAAGCACCTGTGCCACGCGCGTGCACAACGCGCTCAGGAATGCGCTCACGGTTGAAGTGAGCGAGCTTTTCGAACAGGTAGTGGTTATCAAAGGTTAAGGGGCCGCGGGGGCCGACGCTGATGCTGTTGTCATCATCGCCAACGGGAGCGCCAGCGGATGTTGTCAAAGTGGTATTGCTCATAGTTTTTTACCCTTCCGTTTTAGTGACTTTGGTTTTGAACGCTGGATAAATGTTATGACGCGCCACACGTTAAATAAAATCAATTAATATTATTAAATCGATAGTTTTTAATGTTTTAAAATGACGAAAGTTATTGATGAAGCACAAAATCTTTCCACTAGATCACAACTAAGAGCTAAACTAAGTAGATAGAAATGTAAATTTATGCGCCAAATCAAACTTGTCATTGAAGTCGGCAAATATGGCGCCAAGCAGGCAGGATCTAGGCCTGAGCCCTTATTGAGTACCTTAAATCGTTTATGAACGCATCCGAATCTGTAGTCGGTATTATTCTCGCTGGCGGCCTTGCCCGTCGCATGGGCGGTGGTGATAAATGCCTGCTGCCTCTAGCGGGAAAAACCCTGCTACAACGCACCATCGACCGTGCAAGCCCGCAGGTGAACCAACTCCTCCTCAACGCTAACGGCAATAGCCTGCGCTTTGCGCGCACGCGCCTACCGGTTATTCCTGATGTGTTCGCAAATAACATGGGGCCGCTGGCAGGAATTCACGCTGGTCTTAGCTGGATGCAAACGAACGCCCCAAAGGCTGAGTGGTTGGTTAGCTTTGCTTCTGACACACCATTCTTCCCTGAGAACCTTACGGAAACCTTGTTGAATGCAGCCGAATCCTCAAGACTGGTTTCAGCAACGTCAAAACAAAAACTGCACCCGGTTTTCGCGCTTTGGCATATATCCTTAAAGCCTGAAATAGAAGCCGTTTTACAGACAGGCGAGGCACCGCGCCTACTGGATTGGATGAAAGCGCAAGGCGCACTCGAAGTCGATTTCCCCGCTGATGCTTACGATCCTTTTTTTAATATCAATACACCGCAAGATCTCTATGCCGCAGAGCCCATAGCGGCACTCGTGAAATAGAGCCATCGAACATACACATTCACCCCCTTAATGTTATTCTGCCCACAATAAATTGCTGGGGATTTCTATGTTGTTATGGCGCAGCTTGTGTTGGGTTCAGTTTCTGCTTTTATTGACTGTATTTACCTACTTGGGCTTAACACCGCAGCCTGAAAGTTCTATTCCCATGTTTAACGATAAGCTGATGCATTTCAGCGGTTATTTTTTCGCGGGCATATCAATTAGCTTCGCGTTTCCGCGTTGGTATTTTTGGTACCGTGCTGCGTTTTTAATTATCTTTTCAATCGGCATTGAAATTGGCCAACATTTTATGCCACCGCGCACCTTTGACCTTTTGGATGTCTGTGCAAATTCTACGGGCGTTATTTTAGGCTTGGCTTTCGTGACCTTGCTCACCAATAAGCTCGGCTGGTTTAACCGACTACTTTACTGGCAATCGAAATAATTTCATTTTAAATGTGGCGAAAATTCGCGATTTAAAAACTCTACGCTTGCGTTAACTGTTGGCTCCAACCAAGGATCGAACATCCAAAACGAGTGTGGCGTATTGGGCAACAAGACTACTTGCGTATGAACGTCGAGCGCTTTTAATTTTTCAATCATTTCATCGCGCCCCACACTGAATCGTGTTTGCGCACTACCAATAAATAAAATCGGCGGTGACTTCTTAGATACATGATTAATCGGTGAAGCCTCTTCCCAAATTTCGGTTTTTTCCGAGTAACGACCGCCAAACCAAGCCCCCGCTGCCGATGGATTTTTGGTGGGATAATCTTCGTATTTCAATGCGGTTACAGAAGTAAAATCCGAGAGCCCGTCGATATTAATAATGGCTTGCACAGTACTGGAAATCTTACTGGTTCGCGTTCGCGGATCAAACTTTTCATCCTCGTTAGTAACTCCCACAAGGCTCGCAATTTGCCCCCCAGCCGAACCGCCTGCAATGGCAATATGGTTTTCGTCGATACCGTATTTTTTTGCATGAGAACGCATCCAGCGCACGGCCTCTTTTACATCGTAAATTGCTGCTGGGTATTTCGCTTCTGGCGATAACCGATAGGAAATTGTCGCCGCTGCATAACCCTGCTCCGCCATCTTAATCGCCATGGGCGTAAAATTTTCCCGATAGCCTTGCTTCCAACCACCGCAATGAACAAACACTATGCCCGGCTTCAGCTTTTGAGTTGTACTGTGCGGTAAATATAAATCCAGCTGCAGCGCGCGATTTCCGTATTGCACATAGGTAATGTTTTTTATTTCTCTAATAGTAACTGGTGGAGTCGTACTCGCTATAGAAATAAATGGATAATTGCCCTTCAGCTTTTGATAGGTAGTTTGCGCATTATAGGTGTTGGTTGGGTCATCAAAATGTGTAATAGGTTGACTAACGCACGCGCTTAGCAAGGTTACTAACACTGCGAAAAAATAGTTGGTTTTATTGGTGAACTGCATAGTGAATCTCTCATTGAAGATGAATGAGTACCACTGCCGAATAATACTTATTATTTTATTAACTTTGGAATCGTCATCCTCGCGCAGCGGGGATCCAGCTCTTTAAAAATCTTTCTTTAAAATCAAAAGCTGGATCTCCGCTACGCGGGGATGACGACTAGCTATTTAAGAATGATTGCCTAGATTAAACAGAAAGTTCAAAAGTAAATACATCGAAGCCACAGAAAATAAAAAAGGCCAGCAACGCTGACCTTTTTCAATACAAACTAAACCGCAGTTATTACAACAACAAACGACGCAAATCGCCGATAACGCCAACCAAGTAAGTCATAAAGCGGCCAGCATCTGCACCGTTAACCGCGCGGTGATCGTAAGACAACGACAGAGGCAGCATATTGCGTGGAATGAACTCTTTGCCGTTCCACACAGGCTTCATTTGCGCGCGCGACACACCAAGGATGCCCACTTCAGTTGGTGCGCTAACCATTGGCGTAAAACCGTTACCGCCCATAGCGCCTAAGCTAGAAATGGTGAAGCAACCGCCTTGCATCTCAGCCGGAGTTAACTTGCCATCGCGTGCTTTTTTGGCGAGTACATTGATTTCGTCGGCAAGCTCGAACAGACCTTTTTTGTCTGCGTTGCGCACAACAGGAACCAACAAACCGTTGGGTGTATCAACCGCGATGCCGATGTGCACAAACTTTTTGTGAACGATGCTTTCGCCATCTTGATGCACTGAAACGTTAAAAGAAGGCTCTGCAACCAACGCAGCCGCAACAGCTTTTACGATAAAAGGTAACGGAGTGAGCTTGCTGCCGCGCTTTTCTGCTTCAGCTTTCATACTGTTACGGAATGCTTCCAAATCGGTTATGTCTGCGTCGTCGAATTGAGTGATGCGAGGAACATTCAACCAGCTACGAGTCATAGCATCGGCAGTGAGCTTTTTGATCTTGCTCATTTTGACGATATCTACTTCGCCAAACTTGGAGTAATCAATTACTGGTAAGGCGGGAATACCTGAACCACCAAACGACGCGCCCGATTGAGCAGCCTGAACGATTGGTTTCACGTAGTTGCGCACGTCATCTTTCAGCAGACGGCTACGTGGGCCCGTACCGTTAATCTTGCCCAAATCTACGCCCAATTGACGGGCCAACTTACGCACGGCTGGGCCAGCATATACATCGCCCGTTTGAGCGACTTCTTCGACTGCAGCAGCTTTAAGCGCAGGAGCAGCTACGGCGGCAACAGGAGCAGCCTCAACTTTTGCGGCAGTGGGTGCAGGGGCCGGAGCAGCGGCTGGTGCAGCAACGGCACCACCAACGCTTGCAACTACGGCAATAGCCGAACCTTGAGATACTTTATCACCCACTTTTACAGCGATACTTAGAATTTTGCCGGCAGCTTCAGCCGGAATTTCCATAGATGCTTTATCAGTTTCCAATACGATCAAAGAATCGCCTTGGCCAACTTCATCACCCACTTTTACACTGATTTCAATAACTTCCACGCCCTCTGCACCGCCAATGTCTGGTACAGACAAGGTAACTTCTGCCGACGCAGCAGGAGCAGGTGCCGCAGCAACCGCCGGAGCCGGAGCAGCTTCGGCGGCGGGAGTAGCGCCCGCACCCTCTGCTTCAACTTCAATCAAAGCAGAACCTTCAGACACTTTGTCTCCTAGGTTTACTTTGATAGCGACAACTTTACCGCCCACACTGGCAGGAATTTCCATTGAAGCCTTGTCAGTTTCAAGAACAAGGATTGAATCGTTTTCGGCGATGACATCGCCGACTTTTACCGAAATCTCAATAACTTCAACGCCTTCAGCGCCGCCAATATCGGGGACTTTAATTGTTTGAATTGCCACTGTTTATCCTCACTGAAATACGCTCTTTATATAGAGCCTTTAATCGATCAAATTGTATTCAATACAAATGAAAGCCGCCCTCCTTGTGGGAGGGCGGCTCAGTTTTAAACGCTCATTGGGTCCGCTTTGTTCGGATCAATACCAAACTTCTTAATCGCTTTGGCGACGACATCAGGCTTGATTTTGCCTTGATCCGCCAAAGATTTGAGCGCAGCAACGACCACGAAGTAGCGGTTAACCTCGAAGAAGTGACGCAGTTGAGTACGAGTATCGCTGCGACCAAAACCTTCAGTACCAAGCACAGTATAGGTGCCAGGAACATAAGCGCGCAGTTGCTCAGAATAGGTTTTTAAATTGTCGGTTGCGATCACAAACGGGCCATCGCGACCTTCCAATTGTTGAGTAATGTAAGGCTTACGCGCTGCAGAAGTCGGGTTCAGCATGTTCCAGCGGGTTGCACGCTGACCATCACGGGTCAATTCGTTCACGCTGGTTACACTCCATACGTCCGCTTCAACATCGAAATCCTTACGCAGAATTTCAGCCGCAAAACGCACCTCACGAAGGATAGTACCTGCCCCCATCAACTGAACGCGGTTTTTGGCTTTGCCAGTACCTTGTTCCAACAGATACAAACCTTTGACGATACCTTCTTCGGCACCAGCAGGCATATCTGGGTGTTGGTAGTTTTCATTCATCAAAGAGATGTAATAGAACACATTCTCCTTGTCTTGGTACATGCGCTTAATACCGTCTTGAATGATAACGGCCAATTCGTAAGCATAAGTTGGGTCATATGTGCGGCAGTTAGGGATGGTGTTCGCCATTACGTGGCTGTGGCCGTCCTGATGCTGTAAACCTTCACCGTTCAAAGTAGTACGGCCAGCGGTGGCACCCATGAGGAAGCCGCGTGCTTGCGAGTCGCCTGCCGCCCAAGCCAAGTCACCAATACGTTGGAAACCGAACATGGAGTAGTAAATGTAGAAGGGAATCATGGGTACGCGGTAGTTGCTGTAAGCAGTTGCCGCCGCAATCCAAGAAGCCATAGAACCGGCTTCGTTAATACCTTCTTCCAAAATCTGGCCAGTGGCTGATTCGTGGTAAGACATCATTTGGCCGGCGTCGTGCGGAGTATATTTTTGGCCTTCGGACGAATAGATACCGATGGTTTTGAACATACCTTCCATACCAAAGGTACGGGCTTCGTCCGGAACGATTGGAACGATTTGTTTGCCGATTTGTTTGTCTTTAACGAGCGAAGACAAAATACGCACGAAGCTCATGGTGGTCGAAATTTCGCGATCACCAGTGCTCTTCAGTTGCGCCGCAAAAGCCTCTAAGGCTGGTGCAACGACGGGATCGAAATCCGCTTTACGTGAAGGTAAATAACCGTTCAGTGAATGACGGCGAGAACGCATATATTGCATCTCTGGGCTGTCTTCTGACGGACGGTAATAGGGCAGCGCTTCCAAATCTTCATCTTTAATTGGCAGCTCGAAACGGTCACGGAATTTCTTAAGATCTTCCACCGCCAAAGACTTCTGGGAGTGGGTTTTGTTGACCGCTTCGCCCGACGAACCCATACCGTAACCTTTTACGGTTTGCGCAAGGATTACAGTCGGTTGACCTTTGGTGTGTACTGCGTTGTGGTAGGCGTTATACACCTTCTTAACATCGTGACCGCCGCGTGCGAGGTAAAGGATGTCCTGATCGCTCATATCGCTGACCAACTCTAACAGCTCCGGATATTTACCGAAGAAGTGTTCGCGAGTGTAAGCGCCGCCGTTGGCTTTGTAGTTCTGCATTTCGCCATCGACAACTTCGTCCATGCGCTTTTGCAGCAAGCCGGTTTTATCTTTTTCCAACAAACGATCCCAACCAGCGCCCCAGAGAACTTTAACTACGTTCCAGCCAGCGCCACGGAATACGCCTTCTAACTCTTGCACGATTTTGCCGTTGCCGCGAACCGGGCCGTCCAAACGTTGCAAGTTACAGTTGATTACGAAAATCAGGTTGTCGAGTTTCTCACGGGCCGCAAGAGAAATAGCACCCAAGCTTTCTGGCTCATCGCACTCACCATCACCCAAGAACGCCCAGACTTTACGGTCACTCACAGGCGTTAGGCCACGAGCTTCCATATAGCGGTTAAAGCGCGCTTGATAGATAGCTTTGATTGGGCCCAAGCCCATAGATACGGTTGGGAACTGCCAGTAATCAGGCATTAACCAAGGGTGTGGATATGAGGACAAACCGCCGCCGTTCACTTCGCGGCGGAAATTATCCAAATGCGCGTCGTTCAAACGACCTTCTACATAAGAACGAGCATACATACCCGGCGATACGTGACCTTGGAAATACACGAGGTCACCAGGAATATCACCATCGTTACCACGGAAGAAATTGTTGAACGCTACATCGTACAAGGTCGCGGATGAAGCGAATGAAGCAATGTGGCCGCCAAGACCGTCGTCGTTGTCGTTGGCTTTCATGACCATGGCCATGGCATTCCAACGGACGATTGAGCGAATTTTGCGCTCCATTTTCAGGTCGCCGGGGTAATCGACCTCTTTGTCCACAGGAATGGTATTGCGATAAGGAGTGCGAATAGATGAAGGCTGTTCAATGCCTTGGTTAACCGCAGATTCAGACAGCGTCTTTAATAATTCAGCTGCACGTTCCTTACCAGCGTGTCGTACAACTGACTTTAAGGCATCCAGCCACTCTTTGGTTTCAATAGCATCGATATCTTGTAGCATTCAAATCTCCTCGGCTATGCGCTTGTGGCACATATTTACTTAGCGATAATGTCTATAGAGTGTATCTATATATAGAGTATCTATATCTTAGGAATTTGGAACTTGGGGGTAACGCGCCTAACCCTTAAAGCGTTGAGTTTGCTGGGTTAAACACGAAATATTCCTTGAGATTGTAGCGAAAAAACGCCGAATTTTTACATAAAAGGCGTTTTTTTACCAGCCCCGAGCCACGTGGGTATGGACGGAGCCGGCACTATAAAGGTGCAGAAATGAGAATAGAACTCAATATCCTGTCACTTAAATAAGGGTTCGCATTATTACCTAAATAATTTGGATTCTCCAAGAATAAAAACAAAAAGCCTGATCAAAAACGCACCATTTAAACGCTTATGGCTGCAAATAGCCCTGCTGTTTTTGCTGGTAACCCGCCACATTTTGGATTAATTCAAAATCTTTCATGTTTTCCAACTTTTCAGTAGAGAACCAAAGCCGACGATTCTTTTGCAAGAACACCGCTTCGTAGTATTTGCGTAACGACTCGGGCGTAATTTTTGTAACCGCATTAATGAGTTCTTGCTGACGATTAAATTCATAATCATTTAGCAAAATACTTTTCCAGAACCGTTCTGATTGTTCGTTTAATGACAAAGCCGGCTCGCGCAACTCCGCCAATAGCGCCGCTTTGTTCTCAACAAAATTTTCTGTGATTGTTGAGGCGTTAGTATTTAAAAAATTACTCATTTCGTCGACCAACTGTGTGGCGTTAGCGTTAGGTGATTGCACGGCGAAAAAGCTACCTTCCACATTCCGGATAGGCATAGGAAAAAGAGATACAACGTAGCCCAACTGTTTTTCTGTGCGCAACTCATTGAAGAAACGCGGGGCCAGAATTTGAGTCAACAGCTGCATATGGGCAGCGTCATCGATGTAAGGAGCCAATGCCTGAATGTACAACTCAACGACTTTGTCGTTGTGCTCTAACGGATAAATATACAACCAGGATTTATTGTCTTTGTTTTCTGAACGCAACACTTTCGCCAACTGCGGCAAACGCTTTGAACGCTTCTTGAGCAATTGATGTTCTATGACTGCCGATAACTTAATAGCATCTTGTGGATACAAATTACCGTAAGCCAAAGTTTCTAATTTTGCACCGCGCAGTAATTCAGATGAGAATTGATTAAATTGCGCGAAAGAGGTTTTTTGCAACACATCTATATATTCCTTCTGCCCCCAGTAAGGCAGGTATTGCAAACGAGGCACTTTCTTGGCCAGCACGGTGTAAGGCAAATTCTTGTCTTCATTGCGCCACTCGCGAATCAAATCATCTTTTAAAATTTCAAAACGAGCTTCAGCAAAACTCGCCTGCCCTATGGCGGCCAGAATTTTATTCATCAACAAACTTTGTTTATCGGTGTAACCCGCAACGTTAACGTCCAAGCCGCGAGAATTGGCTTTCACGTTAAACGTCAGCCCCGCCACACTCGCAGGGTAAGCATACTCATTCAGCTGGTCTGTAATTAAGGTTGCAAACAATTGTGTACGCGCCGCGTTTTCAAGCGAGCTATTTAACAATGGTAATTTAAACCGGAAATTTAATTCGGCCTTTGGTGAGCGGAACTTACGGTCTTGCAGGAACCAGAGTTTCAGATCTTCGTTGTTGACCAGAAGTGAAGGAATATTTTTGCCCGCTTGCACATCAGACGAGGGCAACATTGATGGTGCCTTCAAAACAAAGTTTTTCGGAATAAAAATATTCCGCTCTGGCAAGCTCAGCTTTTGGTGATACTGCGGCTTAAGATCCAAAATCGGCGCAATGCCGCGCGATGCACTGTAAGCCACATTGTAGAAGCTGGAAGAAATTGCGGTTTGCGCTTCCGGCGCAACAAAGGAAATAAAAACATTGTTCTTGTTGAGAAAGCCCAAGGCTTGTTTCAAAAGTTCTTCATCAAACTTGGTGTAAGCATAATCACCCCACAATACATCATAGGCGGGGTAATCTTGCATGGACTGAGAGAGCTCCACCACCGAATCGACCGCGGGTGGTTTATCACGAAAACGGTAATTGATATCTGCAATTTGCTGCATCTCGCTAAAGCGCCATTCAGAAACGCCCCTCGAACTCACCATTTTGATGTAATCGAACACCGCCGAAACGATTTGATCCTTCGCTTTTGCACCTTCTTTCGTTAAATTGATATTCACGCCAAAGAGCGCATCGTACCGGCTGCGATAAAATTCTCCCGCCGACAAAGAGTCAGCCCAGCCCAAACTTTTTAACAGCGCCAGCAAGCTCCCAGTTGATTCGTTCCCCAGCAGATGTCCTAAATAATTAAGTGGTTTGGATTTATATTGCTCCGCGTAATGCGGCACGGGGAACGCAAGCGTTAATTGACGAGTTTCTTTTAAGGGTTTGAGGCTGACGCTGGCAGGCAAACTATTGGGTGCAAACAACGCTGGGTAAGCATTTGCAATGGTACGATTTTTATTAGGGATTTGCCCGAAACGCGGCTCTACCCATTTTTGTAAATCATCAAGCTTGCGATTACTCAGCACAACCAAGGTCATGAGGTTGGCAGAATAATAGTTTTGATAAAACGCTAGCAAGTCATCACGAATGCTATGCCCTTCAATGTCAGATAGCGTTCCCAAACTGCCCACGTCAAACACACTTGCCGGATGCTCAGGATTAAAAATGCTGCGGTAAACATCCCTCTCACGTTTTTCATCGTCGTTAATTTTGGAAAGATACTCTGCATTCACAGCATTTTTTTCGTGATCGACATAACTTGCATCAAATAAGGGAGAGATAAAAAACTGCGCGAATCGATCTAACGCAGGCTCTAACGACGCGTGCTCGATATCAAAAAAATAATTGGTATTTTCTGCAGCCGTGTAGGCGTTATTGCTACCGCCATGTTGGCTAATGAAATCTTGGTATTCGTCGGGTGAAGGATATTTTTCTGTACCCAGAAACAACATATGCTCCAAGAAATGTGCAAGCCCCGGGCGCCCTTTTGGGTTTTGATGGCTGCCAACATGAACATTTAGTGCAGCCGCCGATTTTTCCGCTGCAGGATCTGAAACCAAAAGAACGCGCAGGTTGTTACTGAGGGTTAGGTAGCGATAATCGCGATTGTCGTTTTCACTCTTGCTGATGGTGGATATTTTCGCGGCAGACTGATGCTGCGCATGCGCACCAGCCGCCACAAATAGCGTGAACAGGATAAATGCATGCTGACACCAACGTATCTGTGAAGACAGCTTTAGCATTCAATCATCCAACAAAAAACATTTTGCATAGGTTATCTCTAGGAGCGGCCTGCAGCTTAGGATTGCTTTCGTATAAGAAAGCAGTAACAACCGTCCTGCTGGAAAAATCCTTCCAATAACTGCCCGGTTAATTGCGCAAAGGAGACAAAATCTTTTAATGCCCCAGCGTCAGTCGCCAAGACTCGCAAAAGTTCGCCCACCACCAAGTTACGCAAGCCCTGCTTGGCTTTTAATAACGGGAGTGGACAGGTCAAATGGCGAGCATCAATCTCCAGATTAACGTCGCAATCGCGGGCGAAAGCGGATTCTACTACCTTTAGCGCGTCTGGAATATTTGATTGCTGATCTTTCAAGCTCTTTACCTTTGAACCCTATAAAACCTCAGGTCAGCAGCCGCATTTGATGCTTTACATGCCAACCAAAAGCGCTAAATTAACGCAGAATTGCCCCAATTCACAGTTTAGTTTACGAACTAATGTGTAGTTTAACGCTCCAAGTTGCCTTGGCGACATAGCGGCCTGCCACCAAAAGCGCTAGAGTGCGCCGCCTACGCTTGCAATATTTTACACCTCAGGAGTTTTTTCCAGTGAACCGACTTTTTCGACAGCTCATGCTTGCCTGTGGCGTCTTTGCCTGTGCAGCTGCCGCCTTAGCCGCCTCCTTCGCTCAAGCATCAAACGACATTGAATTACCGGTACTGGGCGACACCAGCTCAGCCATGATTTCACCGGTTCAGGAAAAAGCCCTTGGGCAACGTGCACTTAAATATTACCGCAGCCAAGTTCCCACATCTTCTGACCCCTTGGTAATCGATTACCTTGAAAACCTTATCGTACGACTTTTGCCCTACAGCCAGCTGGAAGATAAACGCATTGATTTGGTCGTTGTTAAAAACGATACGCTCAACGCGTTCGCAATTCCCGGGGGAATCATCGGTATGCATACGGGCCTATTCAACTACGCCAAAACCGAAAACCAGCTCGCGGCCATTTTGGCTCACGAGATGGGTCACTTAAGCCAACGCCACTATGCTCGCCAGCTTGAGCAACAAAAGAACATGATGTTACCAATGATTGCCGGCATGGTTGCAGGCTTGGTACTTGCCGCCAACAGTAATGGTGACGGCGGAGCGGCCGCGATTATGGCGACCCAAGCCGCAACCCAAGCGGCCGCACTGCGTTTTAGTCGGGAAAACGAACAAGAAGCAGATCGAATCGGTATGCAAACCATGTATCAGGCCCGGCTGGACCCCTATGCTGCATCTGATATGTTCGAAGAAATGCTTCACGCCACTCGCTCCAGCCGGCGCCCACCCGAGTATTTGCTCACTCACCCAGTCACCGAACGCCGCGTGGCTGATGCACGTAACCGCGCCATGGCTCACCCCCGAGTTGCCTACCCAGATAACCTCGAATTCCAGCTAATGCGTTCACGTATTCGTTTCGAGTTAGAAGAGTCACCACAAACCGCTATTAAACGCTTTAAAGCTGAGCTGGATGGCGACAATTTATCGCCCGATGCCAGCCGTTATGGCTTGGCCATGGCGTATTCTGCCGCAGGGCAGTTCGATGCAGCACGCACGACGCTTAAACCTTTGCTCGATAAAGACCCGAGCCGCATTACCTATTTAATAATGAGCGCGGATATTGACGTAGCTGCCGAGCGCTTCAAACCCGCGTTAGAGGTGTTGGAAGCGCAACTCAAGCGCAACCCGGATAACTACCCGCTCAATATTCGTTATGCCGAAGCCAGCATGAAAGCTGGGCAGTACAAGCAAAGTGCTGAACTGTTGGAACGCTATTCGCGCAAGCGCAAAAACGATGACTACCTGTGGTATTTGCTAGCAGAAGTGAATGGCTTGAATGGCGATATTTTAGGCGTACATGAAGCACGCGCGGAATACTTTATCGCCAATGGCATTTACGACAAAGCCCAAATCCAACTCCGCAACGCCATTAAACTCGCCAAAGGCCAATTCCAACGCACGGCAATTTTAGAAGAGCGCCTCAAATACGTGGAACATGAAATGCTCGAAATGCGCAGCCAATAAAGATCATTTAAAGGCCCAAGCACCACTTGGGCCCAACCCCTCCAAAACCACCCTCCAAAACCCGCTTCGCCCCTCGCTTTTATCGCAAACTAATTTTTCAACCCATGGCCAAATATGGTAACTTTAGCGCCCCTTTAACAGCGCCCTGTTTTCACTGAAATCAAGGTTTTGGCAGCCGCCAGCTGTGCTACAGATTTTGTTTATGGAGTGCCAGTTATGGCTGTAGATCGTTCCGATATTGCAAAACTCGCCAACTTGGCGCGCATCGCCATTTCAGATGATGCCGCCGATGAAGTTGCCAGCCGCATTTCCACAGTGCTGGCGCTGGTAGACCAACTGCAAGCGGTAAATACCGATGGCGTGTTGCCCATGGCGCACCCTTTGGATGCAGTGCAGCGTTTGCGCGCAGATGTGGTTACCGAACCCAATCAACGTGAGCTCTTTCAATCCATTGCACCGGCTGTGCAAGATGGCTTGTATTTGGTGCCGCAAGTCATCGAATAATGACAATTGAATTTTGTCTTGCTGCCCATTGAATTTATTTGGGAATTGTCCCTACACGAAGATGACAACTCCCTCCTTCAGGAATTTTTGAATGCATCAGTTAACCATTGCCGAGCTTGTAAAAGGTCTACGCAACAAAGACTTTTCGAGTGTAGAAGTCACTCAGCATTATCTCGAGCGCATTGCCCGCCTCGATAAAGCCTACAACTCTTACATTACCGTCACGCCTGAACTTGCACTGGCGCAAGCCGCGGCTGCCGACAAACGTCTAGCAGCTGGCGACACCCCAGCACTGTGTGGAGTGCCCATCGCACATAAAGATATTTTTTGTACCATTGGCGTTCGCACGACCTGTGCATCCAAAATGCTCGATAACTTTATCGCGCCCTACAACGCAACCATCGTTGAAAACTACTTGGATTCAGGTGTGGTGATGCTGGGTAAAACCAACATGGATGAATTTGCAATGGGTTCATCCAACGAAACAAGCTACTACGGCCCGGTAAAAAACCCTTGGGCGACTGATTGCGTTCCCGGTGGCTCATCGGGCGGTTCTGCAGCTTGTGTAGCAGCCCATTTGGCACCAGCGGCAACGGCATCAGACACGGGCGGTTCTATTCGCCAACCAGCCGCACATTGTGGATTGACTGGCATTAAGCCAACTTATGGTCGTGTATCGCGCTGGGGTATGATTGCGTTTGCCTCTAGCTTGGATCAAGCCGGTATATTGGCGCGCACCGCAGAAGACGCCGCGATTTTGTTGAACGATATGGCGAGCTACGACACAAAAGATTCAACCTGTGTTGACCGCGAAGTACCTAACTACACCGCAACTTTAAACAATTCATTAAAAGGTTTGCGCATTGGTGTGCCCAAAGAATATTTCGGCGAAGGTTTGAATCCACAAACCGCTGCTCATGTTGAAGCCGCTATAAAAGAGTACGAAAATTTGGGCGCAACCATTCACAGCATTAGCTTGCCCCATACAGGTTTATCTGTTCCTGCTTATTATGTGATTGCTCCGGCAGAATGCTCCGCAAACCTATCGCGTTTTGACGGTGTGCGTTACGGCCACCGCTGTGAAAACCCCAAAGATTTAAATGACCTTTATATGCGTTCACGCAGCGAAGGTTTTGGCGATGAAGTGAAGCGCCGAATTCTGGTGGGCGCTTACGCTTTGTCTGCCGGCTATTACGATGCTTATTACAGTAAAGCGCAAAAAGTTCGCCGTCTAATCAAACAAGATTTCGTTGATGCGTTTGAAAGTGTTGATGTAATTCTTGGCCCAACCTCGCCATCACCCGCATTCCAATTCGGCTCAAAATCGAAAGATCCAGTCGCTATGTATTTGGAAGATATTTACACCATCGCCACCAACTTGGCTGGCTTGCCCGGCTTATCAATCCCTTGCGGTTTTGTGGACAACAAACCTGTTGGCTTGCAATTGATTGGCAACTTCTTTGCCGAAGCGCAACTGCTTAATGCTGCACATCAATTCCAGCAAGCAACAAACTTCCACCAACAAACTGCACCAGGCATTGAGTAAGAGGAGAATAAAGATGCAATGGGAAACCGTCATTGGCTTGGAAGTTCACGTGCAACTGGCCACCAAAACAAAAATTTTCTCCGGGGCCAGCACTGCATTCGGCGCTGAACCCAACACTCAAGCTTGCGCTATCGATTTAGCGTTACCAGGCACATTGCCAGTCGCCAACGAAGAAGCATTTCGATTTGCCACCATGTTTGGCTTGGCAGTAAATGCGGAAATCGGCAAGCGTTCTGTATTTGAGCGTAAAAATTATTTTTACCCCGATCTTCCAAAAGGCTATCAAACCACCCAGCTGGCCGAGCCTATTGTTGGCCCAGGTTTTGTGGATTTAGAGTTGGGTGAAGGGCGGACTAAACGCGTTCGCATTCATCATGCACATTTGGAAGAAGATGCGGGTAAATCACTTCATGAAGATTTCGCCGGCATGAGTGGAATCGATTTAAACCGCGCAGGTACTCCGCTCATTGAAGTGGTAACTGAACCGGATATGCGCAGCGCAGAAGAAGCTGTGGCATTTGCAAAAAAATTACACTCCATCGTCACCTCACTTGAGATTTGCGACGGTGAAATGAGCCAAGGCTCAATGCGCTTCGACGTAAATATTTCTGTGCGCCCCAAAGGCCAGGAAAAATTGGGTACTCGCACCGAAACCAAAAACTTAAACTCATTTAAGTTTATGGAAGAGGCAATCGAGCTAGAAGTTGAACGTCAAATAGATGTGCTGGAAGACGGCGGAAAAATACGCCAAGAAACTCGCCTCTACAACGGTGACACTAAAAAAGCTCGCTCCATGCGCAGCAAAGAAGACAGCAACGATTATCGCTACTTCCCTTGCCCAGATTTGTTGCCCGTTATTATTGATGACCAATACATCGAAAGTGTTCGCAAGCAAATGCCCGAATTACCAGAGGCAAAACGCGCGCGTTTTGTTGAGCAATATGGTTTGAGCAGCTACGATGCAGGCCAAATTACGATGGATAAATTTACGGCTGCTTATTTTGAAGCCGCCGCTAAAATTTCCGGAGAGCCGAAGCTGACTGCAAACTGGATCATGGCCGATTTAGGTGCATATTTAAACCGTACTGAACAACGTATCGACCAATCACCTGTTACACCAGAACTCTTGTCAGGTTTGGTTGTGCGCATTAAAGATGGAACCTTATCGAGCAAAATCGCCAAACAAGTGTTTGAAGCTATTACCAACGGCGAAGGCGATGCCGACACCGTTATCGAAACCAAAGGTTTGAAACAAGTTTCCGATACGGGTGCACTCGAAAAAATTATCGACGACATTCTCGCTGCAAATACTGCACAAGTGGAAGGCTATCGCGCAGCGGCGGAAGACAAGCGCGCCAAAATGCTCGGTTTCTTTGTAGGCCAAGCGATGAAAGCATCTAAAGGCCAGGCAAACCCGCAAGCTTTGAATGAGCTATTGTTGAAAAAATTAAATTCTTAAGAGAACGAAAATGAGTTTACGTAAAGACAAAGAAAAAGTACTGGGCGAAATTTTTGATGAAGAACGCATCAAAACCTTCTTAGAATTCACCGCACCTTCAGGCGTAAATGCAGACTTCCACTTGCTTGAAAAAGCCTACCGCGGCATGCGCGGCGAGAACTTCGTGACCTTCGTACGGCTGTTCAACGATGCTGGCCGCGATCTAAACGCCCTAGGCCCAGAAGGTAAAACGTTTCTACAAGTTGTAAAAACCCACCGCAATGGAGAGGAATATGTTTTAGCCTTAGAGAGCCTAGGTGCAAAATAAGTTGCTAAACCTTCCAAACTTCAAATTGTGTAACGCACAATCTAGATGCAAAAAAGCGAACTCTTGAAGGTTCGCTTTTTTTATTTTACCGCCCAAGTCGCCTGCTTATAACTCAATCGCCAAAGTGGCTCAGTTCTGCTTAAAAGCGGGCATTAGCGGTTTAGAAATTCACCCCACCAAGCTGTTGACAGCCAGACCCCCATAGCCTAAACCTTAATCAATCAATGGCGTTTTATTAAACAAACTAAAACACAGCAAGGTTAAGGCGATGAGCAACGAAGTTAGCATTCTGGTTGTGGATGATTCACTTTTAGAACTTCAAATGACCGTGGGCTATCTACGTCAATATTTTGAAGTGCAAGCCAGCAGCAGCGGCGAACGTGCGCTGGAAATGATCAACAGCCACAAACCCAGTATTGTTTTGCTCGACGTCAATATGCCAGATATAGATGGCTATGAAGTTTGTCGCCGAATACGCGAACACGATAAACACTTAAAAATTATATTTGTATCAGCTTACGACTCAACCAGCGAAATCCTAAAAGGTTATACCGTTGGCGCGAACGACTATATTGTAAAACCTTACGAACCCATCATTTTGCTTTCTAAAATAAACCGAGCAATTGCTGACGAAACAGAATTTGAAGAAGCCTCTCACAGCTCCGCTGACCTAGCAATGGAAGCAATGACTTCCTTTGGCGAGTTAGGTTCAATCTTAACTTTTTTGCGATCCAGCTTTCGAACTACAACAGTTGAAGGTTTAGCAAATCTCATGCTACAAACTTTGCAAGCCTATGGATTGGAAGCCTGCTTGCAGGTCCGCACCCCAAAATGTGCACTGAACTTTACACACAAAGGTACCCCCTCCCCAATTGAGGAGGAACTTTTATCGCGCATCGCAAAAATGCCAAACCGTTTTGCTGAAAGTGGAGCTCGTATTTTTATAAATTATGAACACACAAGTCTCATGATCAAAAATATGCCCTTTGGAGATGATGTAAAAATGGGCAGAATAAGAGATAACGTTGCTATCATGCTGGAAGGTGCCGACGAACGTTTAGCCATGATCGCAATTGACGTAAGTATTCAGGACTCACTTGAACTCGCCAATCAAACTCATCAATCCATCGTGGCGGATCATATAGCACTTATCGAACAAAACATGGAGCAATTCAAAGCAACCTTATTAAAGCTCGAGCTGAACAAAGAACAAGAAAATGAGCTGCTAGGAATAATTCAAAGCGGGAAATTGGAAATCAATTTAAATTTTGAAAAAATACGAGATATCGAATCTCAAATCACAAAAGTACACGAACTTGTGAAAACCAATTTAGATTCCGAAAAGCATTCCGACGAAACATGTGGCGGGATCGATTTGTTCTAATTTACATGAAGAAAAATCAGCGTCTTACTTTGAGCTTGTTGTTTGTATCGCGGTTATTGATGACAGGCCTGTGATCACAATGAGTAGTAGACATTTTCGCAAGCCGGTCATAAAGCACCACATTGACTGTAGCAGCTAAATTCATACACCCCACTGTAGGAATATAAACCACATGATCACACGCATCTAAAAGATCTTGCGTAATGGAGCCATCCTCCGGCCCAAAAATATAATAGGCCTGTTCCGGATGATCAAAGTGCATGAGAGGAGTTGCGCCTTCCGCCAATTCCACCGCAACCAATTTAGCGCCATCCGGAATAGTTGTTAACAAATCTTCTGCCAGTATTAACGGAATTTTTTCGTGGCTATTTTTTGTATCTGTATAAAACTGACGAGCACGATCAAATCGCGTACCCGTATAAAAAATTTTTTTAGCCTCATAACACCCTGCAGCACGAATGATCATGCCAACATTTTCAGGGCTCTTGGGGTTTACCAGACCAAGATAAGCGAAGTTAGTTTTCATTGATGACTTCTACGAATAAATGCTAGCTAGCTTCTAAATAACGAGACTTGACCAGACTAGAGAATTGATCAAACGGCAAAGGAACAGAAAAATAAAAACCTTGGTATTGATGGCAGCCCAATTCTTTAAGACACTCCAGCTCTTCTTGAGATTCAACGCCCTCAGCCAAAATATCCATATCCAGGTTTTCTCCGAGAGCGACAATCATTTTAGCAATTGAACGGTTCTCTGGGTCTTTATGGATATCACGAACAAAATTTCTGTCTATCTTAATCAAGCTTGAAGGCAACCTGCGCAAATACGTTAGGGAAGAATACCCAGTCCCAAAATCATCAATGGCACAATCAACGCCTATATCGCCCAGCTGAGTAATTAGCGTCATAGCATCATGAATTTTGCTGATTAAAATATTCTCTGTAATTTCTATAGTCATCTGTGCCGCATTTACACCAGAGATTTGTATTGCACGGCAAATGTTTTCAAAAAAGTTTTCTTGCCCTAACTGCTTGGCACTTACGTTAATCGATAGTTTTTTAAAGCTTTCAGGTAAGCCTTGTTCCTGCAAAATCTTTAACTGTCGGCATGACTCATGCAACACCCAATCGCCGATTGCCAGTATCATTTCGCTGTCTTCTGCAATAGGAATATACACATCGGGAGATTCTCCGATGCGTCTTGGGTTATTCCAGCGTAGCAGAGCCTCTGCGCCAATAATCTCTCGATCAAAATTGTATTGAGGCTGGTAATACAACATAAATTCGTTATTTTTAAGCGCAGCTTTGAGTTCTGCTACGTAAACCGAGCGAAGGTTTAATTTTTCTGACATGCTAGGCTTGTAGCGTATTGCAATACGCTGACGCAAGCTCTTTGCTTCGTACATTGCCAAGTCTGCATTTTTAATAACATCATGAATTGACTTATCGACGACAGGAAAAATTTCATAACCCATGCTGCAACTAAGGTTATAAATTAAATCTCCAATAGCGAAAGGGTGCTCGATAATATCAAGCACCCGTGCGGTTGTTCGATTAACGATCTGTTCCGCAACCAGCTCTACATCACCCAAGTCTGGCAACAAAATTATAAATTCATCACCGCCAAAACGAGCAACTGTGTCTTTTCCACGGGTAATACTATTTAATCTACTGGCAACTTCCTGCAGTATTTTATCGCCGACATCATGCCCCATCACATCATTAATGGATTTGAACTGATTTAAATCGATAAATATCAGAGCGCCAAACTTATTATTTTCTTCGCAATAAGTAATAGCCTTTTTGAGATTTTCTGTTAGGGTCCTGCGGTTATAAAGCTGCGTTAGTTCATCGTGCGCAGCTTGGTAGGCAATTTTATCTTCAGCCAATAAACGCGCGACCATCTCTTTCGCCAAAGATTGATGAACAAGGCATGCATAACAACTCAAGGAAAGTTTTTTTAGGATTGGCTGTAACGACTTTTGAATACTGGGTTCAAGCTCGGAAAGGCTTTCAAACACAATAACGCCATGCTCTGGCATTGAAAAACAGTGAAAAAATCTTCCCTCAACATGTTCAATAGAAATGAACTCATTTTTTTCCACATGCGTTTTTGCCGCATTTGATAGCATTTCGCTGTCGGACCAAAGCTTACCTAAAAATTGTATTGGTAAACTTAAATAATGAGCCAGGTGGCCTTCCGCGGGATTACCTAGAAATTGGATTGGTTCGTTATCTGCATTCCGAAACAAAAATAAATGAGCGCCACTTAAATCAAGGCGAGCGATAGATACACGCATGAAAGACTGCAACATCTCATCCAACTCAAGACCATTGCCAATTGCCATGGCAAGTTCGTGCTGGATGGAAATAATTTGCAGAGCCCTTTTCATATATTTTTACAAATTCCCGATCACAATAGATTTATTGAGAAGATCAATTGTACCACGACAGGTATTCGCAATCTCACCAATAGATAAAGCGCCGACGATCACACGCTCTGCGCCAAGGCCATATTCGATAGCCTCCATTTCAAGAGGAAAATCTTCGCCCAAATAAAGAACCCTACTCACACAATCAAACACCAAGGTCAAGCCCAATGAAAAATCCCTATCATGAGAAGATGTCTTGGATCTAATCTGCTCACCCGCTTTACGAGCGGCATTGATTACAGTTGCACTATTCCCTTTGAGGATGTACACCATTGCATTTACGGGGACAGAGCCAACACATACGAGATCCGCATCAACTACCTGAATGGGATCACGCACCAAAATGTCATCATTAACACCAAGGATACCGAGAGGAAAATTTTGCGAGGTCTGAAAAAAATTATTTTTCGAAAACTTATGCGAAGACATTTCTTCAATGACTGTTTTATAAACGTCAAATGCGGGCAAGTAGTTGAGTGTTTGAATCCTAGTACCTTTAGCTTCTGTCACCAAATAGGGGCCGCTTAATATCTCCCACCCATGCTCAACCGCACAATGAATTGGAATAGGCATTTGGACAACAAGAGCCACATCTTTAAGAAGCCCTTGACGGGAAAACACGCAAGGTCGCTGCTTGAAATCTATAGCGCCAGAACCGCCGCCGATAACGTCAATTCCGCCTCCAACAGTTTCGTACAAATTATTAATAAAAGTCTCAGTTGCATTAGCCATAGCATCAATAAAAACGACCAGATCACGTGAGTGGCGAACAAGATCTCCATCCAAACGAACAGGTGAATTTATGTCGACAGGCGCCTCACTAGAGAGCTGATAACACGCGATGGAAATTACAAATGGAAAACCTACAACGATGAACCCTATATCGAGCTTGGTTTGTGAGAAAAATACTGATGGAAAAATGCCACCGCATATTGGGACAGGGCAAGAGCGTAACGAATTTCGCAGAGCCTTTGGAGAGTGGTTGTTACCGCTACAGGCCAAGATCATTAAACTCTTAGCACCACGATCAATTACTTGGGACAAGGCATCCAACAAAGACTGATCAGAGCCTTGTTCGGACACCCAAACCAGGGGCTTTGAACTTGTCTTATCTGGTTGCGTAATAAAACCCATTATGAATCCTTAATCTGTGCATAATGGGAT
Source organism: uncultured Cellvibrionaceae bacterium (assembly GCA_964581625.1). Taxonomy (GTDB): domain Bacteria; phylum Pseudomonadota; class Gammaproteobacteria; order Pseudomonadales; family Cellvibrionaceae; genus Cellvibrio. The sequence continues at coordinate 10,889 of CAZOPE010000033.1, read as the reverse complement.
GATAATTGACCAGACAAACGATAGGAAATATTTTTTTGCCCTATTGGAACCTAGATTGAAGTTGGTTCTCACTGCCTCACAGCGCAGCAAAGTATACTGTCGTGTAAGCGAGTACCAATGCTCTCGTCTGCCGCCTAATCATGATGATGACCGCCAGCACCGTGTGCGTGACCATGCGCGAGTTCTTCTGCCGTTGCGTCCCGCACATCAATCACCTCTATTTCAAAAGAGAGCGTTTTGCCCGCGAGAGGATGATTGCTATCGATATCAACATTAAATTTACCAACCTTAAGAACTACAGCTTCCCAAGGTCCATGTTGAGTATTTACTGAAACACGAGAGCCTGCCTTTAGCTTATTTTTTAACGCAGCGTGATTGTGTAAATGCTTAATTGGAATTCGCTGAACCGCACCCTCTTTGCGCTCACCATAAGCTTGTTCAGGCGCTAGGGTCACTTCAATTTTATCACCCACAACCCTTGACTCAAGCTCGGATTCCAGGGCCTCTAAAATATTACGGTGACCATGTAAATAAAGCGTTGGATCACTATCGTAGGAAGTTTCCAACAACGTACCGTCAGCACCTTTAAGGTTGTAATGAAAGCTCACAACTTTATCTGCAGATATGCTCATGATTTCTCCAAAAAATTACATATATTAAAAGCGCAAAAAATATTCACAGTAGATTATTAAGAATCAACCGGAATGAGAGTTTGCTTAAAGAATACGCTTGGTAGGAAACTGATATTAGAAGTTGTCTTTCAAATATTGCTTTGCAAGACGAGCTGAATCACCAACACCTGATGCCGCATCATCCAGCAATGGCTTGGCACGCTTTTTATCACCCTGAAGATGGTACACCTTACCCAACTTGAACTTGGCATCAGGTACTTTATTACTATCAGGGAAATCTTGAAGCAGTTTTGCAAACCAATCGCGGGCTTGCGGTAATTGATTCTTTAGCAAGTAAATTTCACCCTGCCAGTAGCAACTATTGGCAGCGAACTCACCCGAGGGATATTTCTTTAAATATTCTTTGAAGGCAACCAAAGACTGATCAACTTGACGTTGGCGCAACAGATCATATGCCGCTTTATATTCATCAGCCTCATTAGCACCATTCGATACTGGAGACGCGACTATGGGTTCTTCAGTTGATGACGACTCTGAGTTCGCATCAGCATCTGAGCTCTTAGATTTTGCATTGCTTGTTAAAAATGATACGCGGCGATCTAAATCTACGTAATTATCTAACTGGAGCTGCTTCAAGCGGGAAATTTCATGACCTTGCTCTTCAACCAGAGCACGCAACTCGGAGACTTCTTGCAGAAGGGATTGAATCTGATTGTAGGATTCAGTTTTTTGCTCAATGGACTCTTGCTGACGATTCACACCAGAGCGAACGCTCTGGGGTGAAGAATCGACGACCCGCACTTGTGCTTCAACGGCTGGAACTGCAATACAACATAAAAAAGCAATCGCGCGCTTCAACATACGGGTCAAACTCGAATTACTTGATTTCTACACGACGATTTTGTGAATAAGAAGCTTCTTCGTGGCCAGTAGCAACTGGACGCTCTTCACCGTAGCTTACTACTTCCAAAGAAGCAGCTTTTACGCCTTGAAGAACCAAGAAGTCACGAGCAGCTTTAGCACGCTTCTCACCCAACGCCATGTTGTATTCGCGTGAACCGCGCTCGTCAGCATGACCTTCCAAGCGTACTGATGCAGAAGAACCTTTCAATTTTTCAGCGTGAGCCAAAAGAATTGCACGAGCTTCTGGGGTTAAGTCGTACTTGTCGAAATCAAAGTAAACAACGTTTGCAACTGCTTTAACTGGAGCAGCAGTTTCTGTAGCAACAGAAGCAGGAGCTGCTGCTGGAGCTGCGGCTTTTTTCTTGTCGCTAGAAGAACAGCCAACCAGGAAAGCCATAACTACGGCCAAAGTCAAACCTTGTTTAATTGCTTTAGTGATCATGTGTGTGTAACTCCAATCAAGTTGTAGATCTATAGTGGTGAAAAAAACAGTTTAAAAAAATGGTGACCACGCGGGTTCACGCACATCACCTAGCTTTGATGGTAAGCGGACTTTAGTCCGCGCATCCAAGGAAACTGCACCAAGAATGCCTTTACCACCAACACTGGTCGCATACATAAGCATTGCGCCGTTGGGCGCTATAGTAGGCGATTCGTCGTAATTTGTCTCGGTCAAAATGCGCAAATTCCCCGTTTTTAAGTCTTGTGCGGCAATCTGATAGCTACCACCAGGGCGCTTATTGACCATCACCAAGCTCTTACCATCCGGAGAAACACGACCGCGTGCATTATAATCGCCGTCGAAGGTTACACGTTCTGTGACACCTGTTGCAAGTGTTACTTTATAAATTTGGGGCTTTACGCCACGGTCAGATGTGAAAAATATACCCGTTCCATCAATGGTCCAAGACGGCTCAGTATCGATCTGGAATTGGTTGGTAATGCGAGTGAACGCTCGCGTCGCTAAATCGACCGTATAAATTTCTGGGTTATCGTCCTTAGACAAAACCATCGCCAATTTTTGACCATCTGGCGACCAAGCAGGTGCACCGTTGAGACCTTTGAAATTGGTTATTTGTTCTTTACGACCTGTTGATAGAGTTTGTACATAAATAGCGGGGCGATCAGTTTCAAACGAAACATAGGCCACTCGGGTTCCATCTGGAGACCAAACAGGAGACATAACTGGTTGTTTAGATTCAAACAATACGCGCGAGCGTGCTCCGTCCACATCAGACAACATCAAGCGCCATTTATTAGGCTTAGAAAAAGCCTCTATGTAAATGATTTTAGTGGAAAATATTCCGCGAATACCGGTAATGGTTTCGTAGACCTTATCACTAATACGGTGAGCCATATCACGAAGCTGTGACTCTGCACCATCAACGCTCATTTTGATAAATACGCGCTTCTGCTGCACTACATCAAAGAGCTCATAAGATGCGGTGTAACGGCCACCCTGCTCCGCAATACTACCAATCAACAAATACTCCGCTTTAATGGCTTTAAAGTCGCGATAGGAAATTTCATTTTCGCTTCGGGGATGTGTAATTAACTGATTGGGATCGATAGACTCAAACTGGCCGCTGAAATTGAGATCGTTACGGACAATTGCAGGGATATCCTCAGCCAGTTTTGGTCCTGAAAAATCAACCACCGCTATGCGGGTTGGATTATCGATACCTTTGGAGATAGTGATATTGGTGAGCTGTGCATTTGCATAACCCGACAACAAAATCATACAGAACAATACAATGCGTTTCACTGGCGCAAATCCTCTGGTCTGAAAGTAAATAAAAATTGACGGAAATACTTTTCAAAAATATCTGGAGGGATATTTTTGACTTCTTCAAAACGATCCACACGCTTTACCGCTTGCTCTGCAGCGCGGTCAAAAGCAGCATCGCCACTACTTTTTGTAACTCGAACCCCCATGACCTGCCCAGTAGGCAGCATTCTAATTTCCAATATTGTAGTCATGCCGTTACGAGCAGATGGAGGCCTGCTCCAATTTTGTCGCACGCGTTCCGCGATTAATTCCTCGTAACTCTTTGTGCTGACATCGTCCACTGTACTGCTGAGCATCTGCTCTTCTTTCTGCATTTGGGCCTCAAGCGCTTTGAGTTCTTCTCGACGTTGTTTCTCAGCTTTTTTGCGCTTTTCAGCTTCTGCGGCCGCTTTTTGCTCTTCTTCCAATTTTTTCTGCTTTTCCGCCTTGGCTTTTTCGTCAGCCTCTTTTTTAGCTTTTTCCTTCTTCAGCTTCTCATTCTGAAGCTTTTGCTCTGTCTCTGCCTTTTCCTTCTGCTCCTGCTGCTTCTGCTGGACTGCTTTAGATTCAGCTTCTTGAGCTTGCTGCTCCTTCTGTTGTTTGACCTGCTTTAACTCAGAGTTGTTCTTACCATCTAAAACTTGCTCTTTAGGCTGTTGCGGCGCCGCTTTAGCTTTTGGTTTAACGTCCACCAAAGTTGCTGTCACAAAATGCGGCTTATAGGGTTCCTGCTCTTCTTTAAGAAAGTCGAATTTTAAAATAATGGCCAAGCCAATCAGTGCGTGAAGTAACACACTGAGAAACATTGGCAGTGAGAAGAAATCGGTGAGCTTCATAAAAAACCTAGCGCGATGGCGGATCAGTCAGCAAGCCCACCGAGGGTGCGCCTGCTGCTTTTAACTCGCCCATCAATTCAACAATCACACCGTAAGTCACACTACGATCACCCTGCACAAAAACCAGCGTATTGGGTTTAGCGATGAGTACTTTGCTGACAATGTCTTTGATCTCGTGAAGCGGGCGCGCCCTTTCTGCATCATCTTTGCTGCCACCACCGCCATACTCGATGTAGAAGCCACCATCCTTTTTGACAGAAACGGTAATAGGCTCATCGTCTTTAGTATCAACAGGCTCGGAAGCAGCTTTAGGCAACTCAACTTTTATGCCTTGCGTCATCATGGGAGCCGCAATCATGAACACCACAAGCAATACCAACATAACGTCAATAAAGGGGACGACGTTAATTTCAGCCTTGAGATTTTTTTTAACTTTCGGTCCGAATCCAGACATCTTATTAACCTATCTCGCGTTATTTGCTGTGCACTTGGCGGTGAAGAATAGTTGAGAATTCTTCTGCGAAAGTTTGATAGTTGCTAAGTAAAGCGGCCGAACGCGAGGAGAATTTGTTATAGGCCAACACTGCAGGAATAGCCGCAAACAGACCCATTGCTGTTGCAATCAAAGCCTCTGCAATTCCCGGAGCTACAGTAGCCAAAGTTGTTTGATGTACGTTAGAAAGGTTCATAAACGAATTCATGATACCCCATACAGTTCCGAACAAACCGACATATGGGCTTACCGATGCAACGCTAGCAAGAAACGGTAAGTTTTCATCGAGCTTTTCTTCCTCCCGTGCGAGTGCGACACGCATTGCGCGCTGAGCTCCATCCATGATGGCTTCAGCGTCTGCACCGGCGGTTTGACGCAAGCGGGTAAATTCTTTGAAGCCAGCACGGAAAATATTTTCGATCCCCTCAATACGGTCGTGACCATTGCCTTGACGGAATAGTTGGTTGAGATCAATACCGGACCAGAATTGCTTTTCAAAATAATCAAACGCATTTTTGGCTTTGCTTTGATAAATAAGGCTTTTGAAAATCATTACCCAGGATACAACCGAAGCAGCGACTAAAATCAACATGACGATTTTCACTGCGATGGTAGCTTGGCCCATAAGGGCGAAAATTGACATTGTATTTTCGGCGTCTGACATAGGGGAATTAACCTTGAGTTTTTGTGACAATCAATTGTGGTATTAAGGTGTGAATTGCGATATTTGCTGATGCATGGCCGCTGGAATTGGGCGCGGCTTCATTTGTGCTGCATCAACACAGGCAACACGAACAAGGCCACTGCATAACAACTCTTGCTCGCGAAAAACCTGTTGTTTAAATTCAATATAGGTACGCGCTAATTTGGTGATACTGCTCGTAATTCGCAACTCATCATCTAATCGCGCAGGGCGATGATAATCAATTTGAGCGGCATGAACGACCAACAAAAGGCCATCATCCAAAATAGCCGGCTTATGATAACCCAAAGTCCGCAAGAATTCTGTACGGCACCGCTCCATGAATTTTAAATAGTTTACGTAGTAAACGATTCCGCCCGCGTCTGTATCTTCAATATACACCCGAACTGAAATTCTAAAGTCTTCCGTAGCCATGGTTTCTCTGATTAAAATTTACTCAAATTAATTTTCGCTAATATCTTGCTGCAATCGTTTCGGCATGGGCATTCCAAAATGGTGATACGCGTTGTTGGTTAAAACACGTCCACGTGGTGTTCGCGCCATAAACCCCTGCTGAATTAAATAGGGCTCGATAACATCTTCAATTGTGCCGCGATCCTCGCTGATTGCTGCTGCCAAACTTTCCACTCCTACCGGGCCACCATCAAAGTTGTTCATCATCGCCATCAACAAGCGTCGGTCCATATGATCAAAACCACGCTCATCTACATTCAACATATTGAGCGCACTGTCGGCCATAGCCGCTGTCACCGTTCCATTGCCTTTCATTTCCGCAAAGTCGCGCACACGACGCAACAAGCGATTGGCGATTCGTGGAGTTCCGCGTGACCGTTTTGCCACTTCCTCAGCCCCCTTATCATCCATCTTCACGCCCAGCAAACTGGCCGAGCGAGCAACGATATGGGTGAGATCGGCGACATTATAAAACTCCAAACGCTGAACAATACCAAAACGGTCGCGCAGCGGAGAGGTTAAAAGTCCCGCGCGCGTGGTTGCCCCAACCAAGGTGAATTGCGGCAAATCCAGTTTGATGGAGCGCGCCGACGGGCCTTCACCAATCATGATATCGAGCTGAAAGTCTTCCATGGCGGGATACAGAATTTCTTCGACCACTGGACTCAGGCGATGAATTTCATCGATAAATAAAACATCACCCGGCTCCAGATTAGTCATTAGCGCGGCTAGATCACCGGCTTTTTCTAACACAGGGCCAGAGGTACTTTTGAGCGAAACGCCCATTTCATTCGCGATAATATTGGCGAGCGTGGTCTTGCCTAAACCGGGCGGCCCAAACACCAAAGTATGATCCAAAGCTTCTTTACGCTTTTTGGCAGCGCCGATAAAGATCTCCATTTGCTCGCGCACAATGGGCTGCCCAACATAATCTGCCAAGCTTTTGGGGCGTACAGTGCGATCCAAATAATCTTCGCGCTCTTTGGCGACGGGTGCAATTAGGCGATCGGTTTCAATCATCGTTAGCTCTTAGAGTAAGGGAATCTTGTGAAGGTCTTGTTAACTACTCGCCATTGAGCGCAGCGCCAAACGAATTAATTCTTCACTCTTGGCTTCAGGCTTTTGTTTGGAGGCCGCTGTAATCATTTTTGCCGCTTCCACTGGTTTGTAGCCCAAAGCAATAAGTGCGCTTTCAGCTTCCGCGTAAACATCGTTGTCACTGGCGATCTGTTTGATTTCGTTGTGCGCCAACAGATCGTTATGAGGTATATCCCAATTTTTGAGGCGATCACGTAACTCGATCACCAAACGCTCAGCTGTCTTTGTCCCAATGCCAGGCACTTTGGTAAGCGCTTTAACATTGTTATCACGTACGCAGCGGGCTATGTCGTCCGCCTCCATTCCCGACAAAATTGCAACTGCCAACTTGGGGCCTACACCGTTTACTTTAATGAGAGTGCGAAACAGAGAGCGGTCGCGCTGATCGGCAAAGCCAAATAGCTGATGGAGGTTTTCGGTAATTGAAAGATGAGTGTGCAAAATAACTTCCGCCCCCATGGCAGGCAGACGATAAAAGGTAGTCATGGGTGCTTGCAGTTCATAGCCGACGCCGTTTACATCCAATAATAAGTAAGGGGGCTGTTTTTCGACGAGAGTGCCTCTGAGACGTCCGATCATGTGCGTTGCATGCCTATATTATGGTTGTGGGCGATTGTAATGTGTTTTAGGTAATTTAGAAGCTTGAACAGCTTGCGTTAAACCACCCTTCCGCGCCGGAAACTAACCGACCCAGCAAGTTTAATTAAATGTTGTGAGCTGTTTGCATGGCAGAGCGCAACGGCGAGCGCATCCGCAGCATCTTCCTGTGGGGCGGCTGGCAGACGTAGTAGCGTTTTAACCATGTGCTGAACTTGAAGCTTATCTGCTGCACCATTACCGACGACCGATTGCTTTACTTTGCGCGCTTCGTACTCGGAAACAGGTAACTCCAACGCAACCGCGGCAACAATCGCCGCACCCCTCGCCTGCCCCAGCTTCAATGCAGACGCAGCATTCTTGGCCATAAAAACCTGCTCGATAGCCATTTCTTGCGGGCAATATTGGTTAATGATTTGAGTGATGGAATTAAAGATGATTTTCAAACGCTCTGAAAGTTCGATCTCAGGGATGCGAATAACGCCGCTAGTGACATATTCCGTTTTACTGCCGATGACATTGATAATGCCAAAGCCGGTTTTTCGCGAACCGGGATCTATGCCGAGGATGAGCGCCATATGAAAACCAAGCGAGCCAAAGACTGGAGGGATGTACAGTGTTGCACAAGAGATAAAGCTAGGCAAGTCGGCGAGTAGAGCGAGATATAAAGGTTGGTCGCCACCAACCTCTACTGAATCAACATTAATTAACCAATTTGCTCCATGATTTCTTCAGAGATATCGGCATTGGTGTACACCTTCTGCACATCATCGAGGTCTTCCAGCATATCGATCAGTGCGAGGATTTTTTCTGCCTGATCTTTATCGAGCGATACGGTCAATGAAGGCTGCATGATGATTTCTGAATGTTCCGGCTTAAACCCTGCCGCAATAAGCGCATCTTTCACGCCGAGATAATCTTCAAAGCTAGTAAAAATATCTATGGAGCCGTCTTGGTTGGTGACAACATCATCTGCACCGGCTTCGAGGGCAGCGTCCATCAACGCATCCTCATTAACGCCCGCCGCAAAACTGATTTGGCCTTTACGCGCAAACAAATAAGAAACCGAACCATTAGTGCCGAGATTTCCACCGCGTTTATCAAACGCGTGGCGAACTTCGCCCGCAGTACGGTTTCGATTATCAGTCATGCATTCAACAATAAATGCTACGCCATTTACGCCGTAACCTTCGTAGGTTAACTCCTCGTAATTATCCGCTTCTGTTGTGCCAGCACCGCGAGCAATGGCTTTTTCAATTGAGTCGCGCTTCATATTGTTGTAAAGCGCATCATCCACAGCGGCGCGCAAACGCGGGTTATCGGCGATATTTGCGCTGCTTTTTGCGGCTACGGTAATCTCACGAATTAACTTGGTAAAAATTTTTACGCGCTTGGCATCCTGACGCGCTTTGCGGTGACGCATGTTGTGCCATTTGGAATGTCCGGCCATGACTAACCTCTTCAGTTCAGACCTTTTGATCTCTAAGTTTATTAGGGAGTCGTCATCCTCGCGTAGCGGGGATCCAGTAGTTGTAATGGTTCATAAAAGCAAAAGCTGGATCCCCGCTACGCGAGGATGACGATTCTCTGCTTTATTTATTTTTTCTGTCGAGTAAGTTCTGACAAATAAAAAGGGCGGGCATTGCCCACCCTTTTCTCAATCGTGTTTTAGTTCAACAAAATTACATTCCGTATTCTGCACCTTCAGCTGGTGCAGCTTCTGCTTTTTCTTTTTTACGCAGACGAATATGCAATTCACGCAATTGCAAATCATCCACAAAACCTGGGGCGTCAGTCATTACGCACGCAGCGCTTTGGGTTTTGGGGAATGCGATAACATCGCGGATTGAGCTTGCGCCGATCATCAACATAATCAAGCGATCCAAACCGAATGCCAAACCGCCGTGTGGTGGTGCACCGTATTTCAATGCATCAAGCAAGAAACCGAATTTTTCGCGCTGCTCTTCTTCGCTGATACCCAAAATACCAAACACAGTTTGCTGCATTTCTTTCGTGTGGATACGCACAGAACCACCACCCAATTCGGTACCGTTCAATACCAAATCGTAAGCTTGTGATAATGCAGTCGCAGGATTAGCAGACAATTCTTCCGGTGTGCAAGAAGGCGCCGTGAATGGGTGGTGAATTGCGGTCAAGCTGCCGTCATCCAACTCTTCGAACATTGGGAAATCAACAACCCACAACATTGCCCATTCTTTGGTGTACAAATTCAAATCTGCACCGAGTTTGCAACGCAATGCGCCCAAAGCTTCAGTAACAATTTTGTGCTTGTCTGCGCCAAAGAAAATCAAATCACCGTTTTCTGCACCAACGCGTTCAAGGATCGCGGCGCGCACGGGAACGGGAAGATTTTTTACAATTGGTGATTGCAAACCCTCTTCAAGATCATTCTTGTCGTTAACTTTAATGTACGCCAAACCTTTAGCGCCGTAGATGCTTACAAACTTGGTGTAATCATCGATTTGCTTACGGGTTAACTTCTCATTTCCACCGGGAACTTTCAATGCAGTAACGCGAGATTTTGGATCGTTAGCTGGGCCAGCAAATACTTTAAAATCTACCTCCGCAACCAAGTCTTTAACGTCAACCAATTCCAACGGAATACGCATATCAGGTTTGTCTGAACCGTATTTGGCGATAGCTTCAGAGAAAGGCATGCGCTGCAATTCATCGAACTCTACACCTTTCAAATCTTTAAATACTTCGCGAATCATGCCTTCGGTCACAGACATTATCTGGTCTTGAGTCATGAACGAGGTTTCAATATCGATTTGAGTAAATTCTGGTTGACGATCTGCGCGCAAATCTTCATCGCGGAAGCATTTTGCAATTTGGTAGTAACGATCAAAACCCGCAACCATCAATAATTGTTTAAACAATTGTGGTGATTGTGGTAATGCAAAGAATTTGTTTTCGTGAGTACGCGATGGCACCAAATAATCGCGCGCGCCTTCTGGAGTAGCACGAGTGAGAATTGGAGTTTCGATATCCAAAAAGTTATTGCGATCTAAATAGTTGCGAATTGCGCTGGTCACTTTGGAGCGGAAGCGCAAACTTTTTTGCATTTCCAAACGGCGTAAATCCAAGAAGCGATATTTCAAGCGTACATCTTCGCCAACGTTTGAAAATGAATCTAATGGGAAAGGAATGGTTTCGGCTTCGTTCAAAATAGTTAAGCCAGTACCATAAACTTCAATCTCGCCGCTCGCCATATTTGGATTAACAGCTGCAGCGGCACGAGCACGCACTTTGCCGGTCACTTGCAATACATATTCGCCGCGTACTTTATCCGCTAAAGCAAAATTTTCTTTTGCATCCGGATCAAACACTACTTGCACAATACCTTCGCGGTCGCGCAGGTCGATAAAGATCACACCACCGTGAT
>CAZOPE010000032.1:0-47229 GCA_964581625.1 uncultured Cellvibrionaceae bacterium | reverse complement strand
CTGTTTACATATTCATCTGTTTGTTGCAGGCTTAAGTTAAAGTGCTATAACATAAACAACGTCTAAGTTACGGATATAGATAGAAAAATGGGCATTTTAAGCTTCCTCGAAAAAAAAGCGAAACCGGTAATTGGGCTAGATATCAGCTCAACCTCGGTTAAGTTATTGGAATTAAGCCGCCACGGTGATCGCTATCGTGTGGAGACTTACGCCGTTAAGCCATTGCCTCCCAACGCGGTGGTGGAAAAAAATATCAACGATCCAGAGGCTGTCGCTGAAGTAGTTAAAGCCATGGTCAAGCAATCCAAAACCAAGCTAAAGCACGCTGCTGTTGCTGTGGCTGGTTCGGCGGTAATCACCAAAATGATCGACCTGCCAGCAGGTTTGAGTGATGACGCCATGGAAACCCAAATTTCCTTGGAGGCCGATCAATACATTCCCTTCCCTTTGGAAGAGGTTGCTATCGACTTCGAAGTCCAAGGTGTGTCCCCCCGTAACGCTGAGCAAGTAGAAGTGTTGCTCGCTGCATGTCGTCGTGAAAACGTGGAAATGCGCGTTAACGTTCTTCAGTTATCTGACCTTCAGCCTGAAAAAGTAGATATTGAAGCCTACAGCATGGAGCGTGCATTTGAGCTGATCTCTGAACAGCTTGAAGACCAAGAAGGCCAAGTGGTAGCTGTTATTGATATTGGCGCCACCATGACAACACTAAGTGTATTGGTTGATGGCAAAACGGTTTACACCCGTGAGCAGCTGTTCGGCGGCAAGCAACTGACCGAAGAAATACAGCGTCGTTACGGTTTATCACGTGAGGAAGCGGGGCTCGCCAAGAAGCAAGGCGGTTTGCCGGACGATTATGAATCGGAAGTGCTGGCACCCTTTAAGGAAGCCGTGGTTCAGCAAGTAACCCGCTCACTACAATTCTTCTTCTCTGCAAGCCAATACAACGACGTGGATTACATCATTCTTGCCGGCGGCGTTGCATCGTTGGAAGGCTTGGTAAATTTGATTGAAGAAAAACTCGGAACGCAAACTGTAGTTGCTAACCCCTTTGCACGCATGTCTGTGTCTTCGCGAGTTAACGCAGTGTCTTTGGCCAACGATGCGCCATCGCTCATGATTGTGACTGGCCTTGCGATGAGGAGTTTTGATTAATGGCAAAGATTAACTTATTGCCGTGGCGCGAAGCCTATCGCAAAGAGAAAAAAGACCAGTTTGTGGCCGTCATTGGCGGCGTAGTTCTGCTGTCTGGCTTGATTGCTTATTTGTGGATTGCGAGCGCTGAGTCGGCTATTGAAAATCAGCAGGCTCGCAATCGCTTGCTAGATAGCGAAATTGCTGTTCTCGATAAGCAAGTGAAAGAAATCGCAAATCTTAAAAAGGTTCGTGACGATTTATTGGCCAGAATAAAAATTATCCAAGATTTACAAGGTACGCGCCCATTGATCGTTAGATACTTTGATGATTTTGCTCGCTCTATTCCTGATGGTGTGTTTATTACCAGTATGACCAAACAAGGTACGACTGTGAGTATTGAAGGGGTCGCCGAATCTTACAACCGAGTTGCAACCTTTATGAGAAACCTCGATACATCAGATTGGTTTGCTGGTGCAAACTTGACATCGGTAGTGGCTGCACCCAGTGAGGGCGAGCAGGCCCAATCTTTTAAAATCACTGTTAGCACATCTGTTCCTAGCGAGACAGACGCAAAAGAACAGGCTCCCAATGCTAAAAAGACGGGAGGCAAATAACGATGGCTTTTAATGATACTGTTGAGCAGCTCAAAAATTTTGACCCCAATAATATTGATTTTGACAAAATTGGCGTCTGGCCTTTGCCTGCAAAGGCTTTCGTATTAATTGTGATCGCAATTATTATTTTTTCATTGACCTACTATTTGAAAATTAGCGATTTGCATATTGAGTTAGATTCAGAAAGCGCTAAAGAACAGTCGTTGCGAAAAACTTATGAAACGAAGAGCTTTGAAGCGGCTAATTTGGATGCGTATCGAGCTCAAATGGATGAAATGGATAAAACGTTTAAGTCATTGTTAAGCCGCTTGCCAAGCGATGCTCAGGTTCCTGGGTTGCTAGACGACATAGGGGCGCGAGGGAGAGAAAGTGGTCTAACAATTAACGCTACAACAATGGAACAAGAAAAAGCCGCTGAATTTTACATTGAAGTTCCTTTCAAAATTAACGTAGATGGTGGCTATCACGACATGGGTGGATTTGTGAGTGGTATTGCTGCAATGCCGCGTATCGTGACACTGCATGATTACGCGATTACTCGAAAAAAAGATACATTGTTAAATATGCAAATTTCTGCAAAAACCTACAAGTACAAAGCGCAGGAGAAGTGAAATGAAAACTATCCTGTTTGTTGTTGAGGTTTTACTTATCTCGGTCATTTTGTCCGCGTGTAGCTCGTCCTCTGATCAGCAAGATTTAAAAGACTTTATGGCGGAGGCGAAAAGACGTCCCCAAGGGCAAATCGATCCTTTACCACCATTTCAGGTCTATCAGCCCTTCAGTTACAGCGCAATGACTTTACGCAGTCCGTTTGAAAAACCGGCACCGGTTGAGAGGGAAACAAAAGGTGGTCGAACTGTAGAGCCTGATTTGACTCGCGAGAGAGAGTATTTAGAAAACTTTAATATTGCCAACCTAAACATGGTAGGAACCTTTACAAAAGGTGGAAAGCTTTGGGCTTTGGTAGATGATGGGCAGGGCAAGGTTACACCTGCGACGGTTGGCAATTACATGGGTAAGAATTTCGGAAAAATAATTTCCACAGAAAAAACACAACTGGAAATTATGGAAATTGTTGCAGATGGGTCAAATGGCTGGGTCGAACGTCCCAGAATTATTAAGTTAGTGGCGAAGGAATAATCAGCAATGCGTATTCTGTTCTTATCGGGGTTAAATATGCGCAATAACATTTTACTAATACTTTGCTTGTTGTCGCCTTTTAGTTGGGCAAATACTATAAGCGCATTCAATACAGCAGAGCTCCCCGGCGAGCGTTTTGAGGTGAGAGTTCAATTCAGCGATACTCCGCCAGATCCCAAAGGTTACACCATCGAAAAGCCGGCTCGCATAGTGCTGGACTTTCCTGATTCTGTTAGCGAGCTAAAAGATCGACGCTTCCCCTTAGCGTTTGACAACGGCCAAAGTGCAATGCTCTTAACAACAGATGGGCGCACGCGACTGATACTAAACCTCAACGAACTGACCTCTTATGCAACTCGCAAAGAAGGTAACGCGTTTGTTGTGGAGGTTGGTGCTAACAAGGCCGCGAATACAACGGGTAAAAGTGTTGCTGCCAAAAGTCTGGATTTACCGGTTAAAAAAGCAGCCGCTGCAGTTGCTGGTCAATCAGCTATCTCTAATATCGATTTTCGCCGTGGCCAGGCCGGTGAAGGTAGAATTATTGTCACACTTACAGATCCGCATGTCAGTGCCAATCTGGCGACTACTGGCGCCGGCGTAAAACTCTCATTCACCAACGTTTTAGCTCCAGCCGAATTGCGCAGACGTTTAGATGTGGTTGATTTTGCTACTCCCGTGACCTTGGTTAATACCAATCAGGAGGGCTCCAATGCGGTCCTTAACGTGGCTGCAAAAGGTGAGTTTGACTACATGGCTTACCAAACGGATAACGAGTATGTTCTTAGCGTTAAACCTTTAACTCAGCAAGAGATTCAAGAGAAGAAAAAAGATTTCCAATTTAATGGTGAAAAAATTTCATTGAATTTCCAGGATATGGAAGTTAGGGCGATTTTGCAGATTCTTGCAGATTTTTCTAACTTCAATTTGGTTGCTAGTGACACGGTTCAGGGGCGTATTACGTTACGTTTAGAAAATGTGCCTTGGGATCAGGCGTTAGCATTGGTGTTAAAAACCAAAGGGCTTGATAAGCGTATTGATGGAAACGTGATGATGGTTGCTCCTGCTGCGGAGATAGCAGAGCGCGAGCGCCAAGAGCTTTCCACTAAAAAGCAATTAGAAGAGCTTGCTCCTTTGCGTACAGAATACCTTCGTGTGCGTTACGCGAACGCAAAAGATATGTTTGAACTGTTCCGCGGAAGGAGCGGTGGTGGCAGTGGTGGCGCTAATAGCGGCGGCGGAGGTTCTGGAGGTAATCAATCAACAGGCAGTGTTCTTTCTGCTCGCGGACAAGCCATAGTTGATGAGCGTACTAACTCAATTATAGTTACCGATACTGCAGATCGTATTGAACAATTTAAGCGTTTGGTTGATCAGATTGATATACCTATTCGCCAAGTTATGATTGAGGCGCGCCTAGTGATTGCCAACTCAAATTTCCGTCGCGAGTTGGGTGTTAAGTGGGGTGGTATCACTTATGGTGTGAATAAAAATGCACTTATTGAGGCATCGGGCTCGTTAGATGGTTTGAAGAGTGATCCAGGCGGTCCGTACGAGGTACTTACAGGTAAGCCTGGCAAGGCAACAGATATGGAAAATGACCACGTTGTTAATTTAGGCGTATCTAACCCCGCGGGTAGTCTTGCGATAGATGTTCTAACCGAGAACGGATTTTTGGATATGGAATTGTCTGCACTTGAAAACGCAGGCTATGCAGAGATTGTGTCTCAGCCTAGAGTTGTTACGAGCGACAAACAGAAAGCTGTCATCAAATCGGGTAAACAAATTCCTTTCCAAGAGGCGTCTGCAAGTGGTGCAACGAGTACTAGTTTTAAAGATGCCATTTTGAAATTAGAAGTTACCCCTCAGATAACACCTGACAATAACGTGATTATGGATTTAATCATCGCTAAAGATTCTGTGGGTGAAGTAACTTCGACAGGTAGCTTGTCGATAGATATCAATCAAATAGAAACAAAAGTTCTTGTTTCGAATGGAGCAACGGTGGTTCTAGGCGGTGTATTTGGAGTTGATGCTAATAAAACGGACGTTAAGGTTCCGGTTTTAGGAGATATTCCCTATTTAGGTCGTTTATTCAAACGTACCGTTAGGGCGGAAAGCAAAACTGAACTCTTAATTTTCATCACCCCGAGAATTATTGCGGACAAATTGACTAACTAATGCAAAAGCGCAATATATATCTTGTCGGCCCTATGGGGGCTGGCAAGTCTACAATAGGCCGCGTTCTCGCGGCCGAACTTCATTTGGGCTTCCGTGATAGCGATAAAGTTATTGAAGATAGAACGGGGGCTGATATTCCCTGGATTTTCGATATGGAAGGTGAGGAAGGTTTTCGTGATCGTGAATCCGCGGTGTTGGATGAGCTGGCTGGCGGCCAGGATTTTGTCATCGCCACCGGTGGAGGCATTATTTTGCGTGCGCAAAATCGTGAAAGAATGAAAGCGTCAGGATATGTTTGTTACCTCACAGCTTCGATTGATCAGCTAGTGGAGCGAACTGCTCGCGACAAAAAGCGCCCTTTACTGCAGGTTGAAAACCCTCGCCAAAAGATTATTGATCTGGTTGCTTTAAGGGATCCGCTTTATCGCGAAGCAGCGGATTTTGTCATCAATACAGATCGAAGATCACCTAAAACTGTCGCTCAAGAAATTTCTGCTCTTATTAGTTCTGCAAGTTAAAAATACGATTCGTTCATAATTTCGTCAAAAATACGAGGCGCTATATGGTAAAGTAGCGGCCAGTATTTTTGACAGAGTCTTGTTATGCAAACACTTACTGTTGCTCTCGGTGAGCGTAGTTACCCTATCTTTGTTGGTTCCAATTTATTATCAAGAAATGATTTATACAGCCCACATATTCATGGTAAGCAGGTTTGTATCGTCACTAATGAGACTGTTGCTCCCATTTATCTTGATCACTTAAAAAGCAGCTTAAATTTATTTCAGGTTAGTGTCGTAGTTCTACCAGATGGCGAAGCTCATAAGAATCTCACCACGTTAAACGAAATATTTACATCGCTACTGGCGGAAAAGCACAATCGCACAACAACCTTGATCGCGCTTGGCGGCGGTGTCGTAGGTGATATGACGGGTTTTGCGGCTGCATGCTATCAACGCGGCGTCAATTTCATTCAAATTCCAACCACACTTTTGTCTATGGTCGATTCGTCGGTAGGTGGTAAGACGGGCGTCAACCATCCCATGGGTAAGAATATGATTGGTGCGTTTTATCAACCTCAAGCCGTTATTGCAGATATATCTCTACTGAAAACTTTGCCTGCGCGCGAAGTGTCGGCGGGGTTAGCGGAGGTCATAAAATATGGCCTCATATCTGATGCCGATTTTTTTGTGTGGCTTGAGCAAAATATCGAACTGCTAATAGGCGGAGACGAAGCTGCATTGACCTACGCCGTTTTGCGCTCTTGTGAGAATAAAGCGGGTGTTGTTGCTCAAGATGAACACGAAGGCGGTATTCGTGCGATCTTGAATTTAGGGCACACCTTTGGGCATGCGATAGAGACGGCGCAAGGATACGGTAATTGGCTACATGGTGAGGCTGTAGCAACTGGCATGGTAATGGCTGCCGACTTATCGATGCGTCGCGGAGATATTTCCAAAGACGATTTGCAACGAATTATTAATTTGCTTCAGCGAGCAAATTTGCCGACCAAAGCGCCTGCGGATATGACACCCGAGCAATTCGTGGAGTTGATGGGCGTTGATAAAAAGGTATTGGATGGTCGTTTGCGATTGGTGCTTTTGAAAGCACTTGGGCAAGCAATTGTCACCAGTGATATAGATACGATGCTATTGATGGAAACTTTTGCAGCGTGCCGTTAATTAATATAGAGAGAAATAGCTATGAGGACTGAGCCGTCTTTTTCTGAAGACTCTGATAATCCTTTGGGCGATACCGACCAATCTGCGCATGCGCTGAGTTCACGTTTTGATGCTGACTCTTCCTTAGTGACTGATTATCGTCAGCGTTATGGATTGTCGACCGATCCTTTTGTTGACGATCCGCATTTCCCGTTTTACCAAGGTGCGCAACGTCGTCAAATTCTTGAACAGCTTTTGCATCTTTGTCAGTTTAGCCAAAATTTATTGGTGGTTACCGGTGATTATGGTGTGGGTAAGACTCGCATGGCCCAGGCATTAATTGATGCACTTGATGATGCCGATGATATTTGTTTTGTCGAAGGCCAAATTACCTCCGATATAAATTCAGTTCTTGCCGATGTCTACGAGCAATTCGAGTTAGCTGATCATGAAGCTTTCTTACACTTGTGCCAGAAAAAAACGGAACAAGATGGTTTGGTCGTTTTAATTCTCGATAATGCTCACCACCTTTCAGATGAGGTGATTCTTGATTTAATCGGACTTTTACAGAAAAACTTCGAGTCGCGATTACATTTGGTTTTGTTCGCCGAGCCTCATCTGTTAGATCGTCTCGAAACAATAAGCGCTCCTGATATTGTTCTTACGGATTTTTCGTTGGAAAAATTCTCTTTGGCAGAAGCTGCTGATTATCTGAACTTTCGTATGGAAATGGCCGATTATCTTGGGCCTGAAATTTTTGTGGAAGCTAAAATTGAGCCTTGGTGGCGTCAATCGCAAGGGCAGCTGCTTCAGCTGCATGAGTATGCACAAAATAAGTTGTTGGAGTCGGTATCCAAACCTCAGCATCCTCGCTCATATACATCTCAAAAGCGCGGTTTACCCATACCCCATATCGTTGCTGCTTCTGCATTAGTGGGGGGGCTAATTTTTTGGGCCTTGTACCAAGGCCGCGATTCATCCAAGCCTGAAGATACCAAGGTTACATCTTCTATTCCTCTTGTTCCTCAACAGGTCAGTGCAGTTTCATCACAAGTTGTTTCAATCCAAGCTAGCTCTATCGCTGTTGTAAGCGCTGGTGCAGTTGTAAGCTCCGAAGCTGTTCAAGGTGTTGCAGCCTCTTCTTCGAGTTCGCAACTGAGCGCCGCCCAACCTAAAGTAAAAGAAAGTGTCGTTCCATTAGTTAAAACCAACGATTTTGTTCAAAACAATGAATTGCAAAATGATGCTGTCAGACAAGTTAAATCAAGTGCTGTATCTTCCGCTAAGTCATCAGTTAAGTTTGACTCTTCTAGCGAGCCTTTAAAAGTCGCAACTAAATCCAAAGTTGAAGTGCCTGTTGCAATTGAACCGAAAAATTCAAAAGCTTTTAGTGACCAAGAAAAAGTCATTCTTGGTTGGGATTCTACGGAGTACACTCTACAGCTTGTCGGCCTGAGTAATGAAAAAGCAGCGCATGATTTTATTGCTGCGCAACCCAACAGGAAAGATTTACTCTTGTTCAAAAGCAAGCGGGCAGGCAAGGATTGGTTTGTGGTTGTTACAGGTCATTATCCGTCTTCTGTTAAGGCACGGCAGGCCGGTCAAAATTTGACTGAATCTCAGAAAAAAGCAGCTCCATGGCCCAGAGAGATTAGGATTATCCAACAAGAGATTAGGCAGAGATAGCCATTGAATAGCTAGCCGAGTTTCATGCGAACCAGCCCGAATTAATTCGGGCTTTTTATATTTTAAACCCCCAAGGGGCTAACACGATGATGTGTAAATAATCGCGTCGGTCTGAAAGTCTGCACCCAACAATATGCGAGCTAAGTACTTGCTTCGCTTCCTGCTGAGCAGCTAGGTGCTAAGTATCTCCTGCTCTTTCAAGGGGGTGGGGGTTACAAGTTCTTAAAAAAACGATCTGCACGCGGCAAATAAAAATTGTCGTAATCAAGTGACATAACAACAGATCGTGATCTACCGACAAACTCATCTCTTGGTGCAAAACCTATCACGCGCGAATCTGCACTCATATCGCGATTGTCTCCCAACATTAAATAATGGTTTGCAGGAACAATAACGGTTGGGAAATTTGCGAAGGCGTGGTCTTCTACGGTTTTAATCCGCACTATGTGTGGGGTACTGAATAGGTGTTCAATTTGATCTTGGTTGCCGGGAGTTTTTTCGTATCGGATGCTCGTGCCGTTAACGACCAACTCATTATTAATCATCGTAACGGCATCGCCGGGTATGCCGATGACTCGCTTTACCAGCCGCTTGTCTGACACTTTTGAATCAAATACCGCTATATCGCCGCGCTGCGGATCTGAAAACTTTATAAGGGAAATGTGTGTAAACGGAATTCGCAAGTCATAAGCCATTTTGTTGACCGCAATGCGATCGCCTTCCAATATGGTGGGCTTCATGGAGGCGGTAGGCACTGTGTTCCAATCCGCGCAGGCGCTTCTGAAAACAAACATCAAGCCTAGAAAAATCACAAAATACTTATTGTCTTGCCAAATGTTTGTCCAAAAGGGTTTCATGATAACTCCGTGGGTAAAATGTCAAAGCTGATATAATGCGTTTAAAGACTCACATCAAAAAACAAAGTTCAGCCATTACCCACATGTCATTACTTTTATCACCTTTTCGGCATTTGTTAGGCGTTCTCACCACGAGTTTGTTTGTGGTGCTCACCTCTATTGTGTTTATTCCGCTAATGCCGCTAGCGCTAATGAAATGGCTAATTCCTTATACTCCTTGGCGCATAGTGTTTAATCGTTGGTTAGATTGGCTGGCGAGCCATTGGATGGATGCCAATGCGCGTCATCAAGCTGCGATTTTACCGACCAAGCTTGATGTAGAAGGTTTGGGTAATTTGAAGGTGAATGAATGGTATATGCTAATTGCGAACCATCAATCTTGGGTGGATATTTTGGTTCTCTTGCGTGTATTTAATCGCCGCATTCCTTATTTGAAGTTTTTCCTTAAGCAATCTCTGATTTGGGTTCCCCTATTAGGGGTGGCTTGGTGGGCATTGGAGTTTCCTTTTATGCGTCGTTACACCAAGGCGCAAATAGAAAAAAATCCGGCGCTTAAGGGCAAAGATATTGAGGAAACCCGTCAGGCGTGTGAAAAGTTTCGTCATAACCCAGTCACCATCATTAATTTTTTGGAAGGAACCCGGTTCACACCCGCCAAGTACGCGCAGCAAAAATCCACTTATACACATTTGTTGATGCCCAAGGCTGGTGGCTTGGCGTTTACTTTGGCTGCCATGAACGGGCAGCTTCACAGTTTGTTAGATGTAACCATTTATTACCCCGAAGGTCGCCCAAGCTACTGGGATTATGCATGCGGCAAAGTTGGTCTCATTCGCGTGCACGTGCGCGAACTGCCTATACCCGCAGAAATGTTGGGTGATTACATTAATGATGTCGAGTTCCGTATGCGGTTTCAGGCATGGGTTAACCAAATCTGGCAGGAAAAGGGCGCTTTACTGGAGGAGATGCGATCTCGCCTGTAAAAATCGCAGAAAATTTTAGTGGTTCAAGGTATGCTAAGGCATATCTTATTGATAGTGCGATAGTTATAAGGAGGCTAGTATGCTGTATTCGCTCAAAGATCTATTTGCCAAGCTAGGTTTGCCTAACTCTGACAACGAGATTGAGGCATTTATTGAGCGTTATCGTCCTTTGCCTCAGGCTGAGCCTTTAGCGAATGCGAGTTTCTGGAACCCTGAACAAGCGGCATTCCTGCGAGAAGCACGCCAACCCTATTCGGACTGGGAAGAAGTTGTGGACGAGCTCAACTGCTTGCTTCGTGATTAAATAGCACCATGTAAATGAGGATTTGGTAACGCGCCGCAATGGCGCGTTATTTTTTGGTGGCGACCCAAGCCCTGTACGCATAGAGCACCAAATAGGCTAGAATGCCGACCATTCGCGACAGCCCCCTTTTCAAGCGGTTCTGTTCCTCCTTAACCTCCAAAAGTATTTATTGCCTGTGACTGACTTAAGCCATATCCGTAACTTTTCCATCATTGCCCACATTGACCATGGTAAATCCACCATCGCTGACCGCTTTATCCAGATGTGTGGTGGCCTGAGCGACCGCGAGATGGAGGCTCAAGTTCTCGATTCTATGGATTTGGAGCGCGAACGCGGCATCACGATCAAAGCCCATAGCGTGACCTTGCACTACAAGGCGCGTGACGGCAAAACCTACCAGCTCAACTTTATTGACACCCCCGGGCACGTGGACTTCACATACGAAGTATCCCGTTCATTGGCTGCCTGTGAAGGTGCTTTACTGGTGGTAGATGCCGGCCAAGGTGTTGAGGCGCAATCCGTTGCCAACTGCTACACCGCTATCGAACAAGGTTTGGAAGTTATTCCTGTGCTCAACAAAATGGATTTGCCGCAAGCTGAGCCAGACCGTGTTGCGCAGGAAATTGAAGACATTATTGGAATAGATGCTACCGAAGCAGTACGTTGCTCCGCCAAGTCTGGTTTGGGCATGGAGGATGTACTGGAGGAATTGGTGCGTTTGGTTCCGCCTCCTGAAGGTGATGTTGATGCACCGCTGCAAGCGTTGATTATCGACTCCTGGTTCGATAACTATCTCGGTGTTGTGTCCTTGGTTCGAGTGAAGCAGGGAACCCTGCGCTTGAAAGACAAGATCATCGCCAAGACGATTGGCAAACCGCAAATCGTCGACGGCGTAGGTGTATTCAGCCCCAAATTGACCCAGTTGAAAGAGCTCAAAGCAGGTGAAGTGGGCTTTGTAGTGGCGGGTATTAAAGACATTCAGGGCGCGCCCGTGGGCGATACTATCACCCATGCGCAAACACCGGATGTTGAGGCGCTGGCGGGGTTCCAAAAAATCAAACCGCAAGTTTATGCGGGCATGTTCCCAATAAGCTCCGATGATTTCGAAGACTTCCGCGAAGCTTTGGCAAAACTGACGCTCAATGATGCCTCCTTGTTCTATGAACCCGAAAGTTCAGATGCTCTAGGCTTTGGCTTCCGCGTCGGCTTCCTCGGCATGCTGCATATGGAAATCATTCAGGAACGCTTGGAGCGCGAATACGATCTCGATTTGATTACTACCGCACCAACGGTAGTTTATGAAATTGAAAAGCGTGGTGGCGAAGTTATCTATGTTGACAACCCCTCCAAGCTGCCGGACCCAGGCTCTATCGATGAGATGCGCGAGCCCATCGTAGAGGCCAATATTCTAGTGCCGCAGGAGCACTTGGGTAACGTCATTACGTTGTGTATCGATAAGCGTGGTGTGCAAAAAGATTTGCAATTCACCGGCTCGCAAGTACGTGTACGTTACGAGTTGCCGATGAACGAAGTGGTTACCGATTTCTTTGACCGTTTGAAATCTGTTAGCCGTGGTTATGCATCACTGGATTACAGTTTCGTGCGTTTTGAAGCAGCAAACCTTGTGCGTTTGGATGTGTTGATCAATGGTGAAAAAGTGGATGCACTGGCGATTATCGTGCATCGCGACAAAGCGCAACGAATGGGCCATTCGTTAACCGATAAAATGAAAGAGCTTATTCCTCGTCAAATGTACGACGTAGCGATTCAAGCAGCAATTGGCGGCCAAATTGTAGCGCGTTCAACGGTGAAAGCGCTGCGCAAAGATGTAACAGCAAAATGCTACGGTGGTGATGCCTCGCGTAAAAAGAAGCTACTGGAAAAACAAAAAGCCGGTAAAAAACGTATGAAGCAAGTCGGTAGTGTAGAAATTCCGCAGGCAGCCTTTTTTGCGGTACTCAAAATCGATTCCTAATAAATGCTTGGCTTAGGTTTATGCAGCTGCTGATTCTCTCAGCTGGCTAACAACTAATAAGGTTTAACATTCATGGGTAGTATAAATCTTCCATTAATTCTTTCGCTCGCGGTTTTAATCACAGGCGTTATTTGGCTTATCGACATACTCTTTTTGGCTAAGCCTCGCAAAGCCCGAGTTGCCGCAGTGGAAAAACAGTTTCCCGGTGTTGAGTCTGCGGATGAGCATCGTAAACTTGCCTATCAAGCGGCTATTGATACAGTGGCTAAAGAGCCTGTTGCGGTTGAATATGCAAAATCTTTTTTCCCTGTGTTATTTATCGTGTTTTTCCTGCGTTCTTTTTTGGTGGAACCTTTTCAAATCCCATCAGGTTCCATGATTCCAACCTTACAAGTTGGCGATTTTATTTTGGTTAACAAATTCGCCTACGGTTTGCGGGTTCCTGTTCTGAATAAAACCTTTATTCCAGTTGGCCAACCAAAGCGCGGCGATGTCATGGTGTTTTTTCCCCCGCATCAGCCTAAAACCTATTTCATCAAGCGTGTGATTGGCGTTCCGGGTGACCGCGTTCGCTATGCGAATAATGTGCTTTACTTGAATGGTATAGAAGTTAAGCAGGAGTATGTTCAGAAGGCGTCCCCTGAATTGGGGTCTTTCTGTATGAATCACCGCCAACAACTGACAGTTGTTAATGAAGTGTTCGATGGCGTGCCCCATAAAATGCAGAAGTGCGATGAACCAAGCGGTTTGAGTGCTGATGACAGAACCTGGGTTGTTGAGGAAGGCCATTATTTTATGATGGGTGATAATCGCGACAATAGCGGTGATAGCCGTGTATGGGGTACTGTCTCTGAAGATGCTATTGTCGGCAAGGCTTTTGCGGTTTGGATGCATTGGGAAGAACTTCTTAGCATCCCCAGCTTTTCGAATATAGGTGTTGTTAAATAATCCATTAAAAATTAACAGGAGCCGCTATGAAACCTTTGCTGAACCCCAACAAAATTACGTGTAAAAGTGTAGAAAAGCAGCGCGGGCTAACATTAATTAGCTGGGTCTTTGTTGTAGCTATTGTTGCTTTCTGCGGCATGTTCGCTTTTGCGGTGGTACCCATGTATGCAGAAAACATGTACGTTGAGAAGGCGTTAAAATCTCTATCAGCACCAGGTGAACGCGTTACTGAAATGAGTGACGCTGAGATTAAGAAAAACATAGAAAAATTTTACTTGATTAACAATGTACGCAGCGAAGGCCCGCAAAATATTGTTATTGATCGTAAATCACGCAGTTTACTGATTATGATTGATTACGAAAATCGTACAAATCTTTTCTACAATATTGATGTAGTCACTTCATTCAAAAATCATTTGGATGGTGAACACCCCGATTTGTGCTGCAGACCTACCGGCGATAAGCGTGAAACTAAGTAATAAATACCAGCAGTTACAAAGCCGTTTAGGTTACGAATTCAAAGCGCCTACCTTATTACAACTGGCGTTAACTCATCGCAGTCATGGCGCTCACAACAACGAGCGCCTTGAGTTTTTAGGCGATTCCATTTTGAATCTTGCAATTGGCGATGCGTTGTTCAAGCGTTTCCCTGATGTGCGCGAAGGCCAGTTAAGTCGCTTGCGTTCTCAATTGGTGAAAGGCGAAACGCTTGCAGAAATAGCGCGTGAATTTCAGTTGGGCGAGTGCTTAATTCTCGGTGAAGGTGAAATGAAATCGGGTGGGAATAAGCGCGATTCCATTTTGGCGGATTCCGTAGAAGCGTTAATCGGCGCTATCTACACTGAAACAGATTTTGATACTTGTCGCCAGCATGTACTTTCTTGGTTTGCAGGCCGATTGGCAGCGCTCACTGTCGATACGTCGGCTAAAGATGCTAAGTCGCGCTTACAGGAGCACTTGCAAAGCCTACGCAAGCCCCTGCCAGAGTACGAAGTGGTAGAAGCTGCAGGCGAATCTCATGCGCAAATTTTTACGGTTGAGTGTCGCGTTGTTTTGCTCAAACAAGCGGTGCGGGCGCAAGCAAGCAGCCGTCGTGAGGCAGAAAAAATTGCAGCGACGGAAATTCTTCGTCTACTTGATATTCAATAGTTCTAAATAAGATTCCTTTTAATTTTCCCATTCAGGTTTACCTATGTCAGATCACTCTGATTCAGCTACAACGCGTTGTGGTTATGTTGCTATTGTTGGGCGCCCTAACGTGGGCAAGTCTACTTTGCTCAACCATATTCTTGGGCAAAAGATCAGTATTACATCGCGCAAGCCGCAAACCACACGCAATAATGTTGTGGGAATTAAAACTGAAGGTGATATCCAAATTATGTTTGTGGATACACCAGGAATGCATTTGGGGCAGCAAAAAGCTATTAACCGCTACATGAACCGAGCTGCTAACACAGCTATGAAGGATGTTGATGTGGTTGTTTTTGTGGTTGATCGTTTTATTTGGACCGAAGAAGACGAGGCGGTTGCCGAAAAGCTACAGAATGCTGCTTGCCCCATTATATTGGCGGTAAATAAAGTGGACCAAGTGGAGGATAAGGAAACCCTCTTACCTCATCTCGAAATTCTATCAAAAAAATTAAACGTCGCAGAAATTGTTCCGCTGTCTGCGTTGCGTAACATTAATCTTGATCGCCTTGAACAACTCATCATTGAACGCATGCCTGAAGGTATGCATATGTACCCAGAAGATCAAGTTACGGATCGTAGTTCACGGTTTATGGCCGCCGAGATTGTGCGTGAAAAAATTACGCGCCAATTGGGAGATGAGTTGCCTTACGAAATGGCAGTTGAGATAGAAGAATTTAAACAAGAAGGAAATTTATTAAATATAGGCGCGTTGATTTTGGTGGAACGCGACGGCCAAAAGCGGATTTTGATTGGCGAGAAAGGCGAACGTATTAAATTGATAGGAATAGAAGCTCGTAAGGATATGGAAAAACTCTTCGACATGAAAATTATGTTGAAACTATGGGTAAAAGTTAAATCTGGTTGGTCAGACGACGAGCGTGCTTTACGTAGTCTTGGTTATAATGACTTTTAAAATCCGCCAAGTCTTTTTATAACAGTCGAGCTTTTTTATGTCCGTTGAGCTTCAGCCAGCGTACGTGCTACATACGCGACCTTACCGCGACACGAGCATGCTGGTTGATTTTTTTACGCCTGCTTACGGGCGTATAACCGCAGTTGCACGTGGTGTACGTTCACGTAAAGCACCAAAACGTAATTTGTTAAATCCCTTCACTCGCTTACTCATATCCTTTCAAGGTAAAACCGATTTAAAACTCCTTACGCATTTTGAGGCGGAAGGCGCGCATTTTTCCTTGGTCGCTAAGCACCTATTCAGTGGTTTTTATTTGAATGAACTGCTTGTAAGGCTATTGCCCGAGTTAGATGCACATCAAGGCATATATGAACTCTACGAACAAAGTTTGCGAGCGCTGCATGCACAGCAAGATTTGGAACCCGTGTTGCGCAACTTCGAATTTCAGCTACTAAATCATTTAGGGTACGGCATTCACTTTGAAGTGGATGCAAAAACAGGAATGGGAATATCCAGCGAAAATTACTATTGTCTTGATTCCGGCCTCGGGTTTTATTTGACTGAGACCAACGCACCGCCAACTTACCAATATGCTGGTGCGCACTTAATGGCGATTGCGTCGGGGGATTATTCACAGGCGGACGTCAAAAAAGCCGCCAAGCATATTTCTCGTGTTTTATTAAAACCTTTACTTGGCAACAAACCTCTTACCAGTCGAGAGTTGTTTAACTAGCTACAACTGCCTCAATAGCAAAAACCTTATTTAAATCACGATTTTCTCCCCATACCAAAATATCTTCAATTGCACTATTAAGTGATGGAATTGCTGCGTTTGCGTTACTAATGTCTTTGGCTTGTATAAGCTTATCGATTAACCCGCTAATACTTTTGAGCCGAGGAACACCGCAATAACAACTGCTACCGTATACACGATGAATTAATTCACCCAACAAAACAGTATTTGCATCGGCAAGTGCTTGGTTAATTTGTTGTTTTTCTTCTGGCAAGCTGTCCAGCATCATCTTTAACATGTCGCGTGCTAGCAGCGGTTTATTGTTGGCCAACTTCAAGCATAAATGTATATCTACCGAAGCGTTTGCATCCGGATTAGCATCTTTAAGCGGCAGCTTGGTTTGTTCTATGTTGTTTTCTTGACTCGCAACGACTTCTTTCTTTCCACTCAAAGATGTCCAACGATTGATGATGTGTGCGAGCTGGCTTTCGCTAACAGGTTTGCTAATACAATCGTCCATACCTGAAATTAGCAATTCTGCTTTCTGCTCGGTTAGCGAGTGTGCTGTCAATGCGATGATGGGTGTGCGCTGTGAATCTTTTTCCATTTCACGGATATGTTTTGTTGCTTGAAACCCATCCATTCCTGGCATCTGGATATCCATAAAAATAACATCAAATTTTTGTGTTTTGCAGGCATCGATGGCCTGTAAACCATTGCTGGCCTGCACTACTTGTGTGTTGAGCCCGCGTAGCAGCTCTGATGCAAGTTGCAAATTGGCGGGATTGTCGTCCACCAATAATACTGAGGTGACAGGAGAACCTGCTTTGCTGTTGGTGTTTGTTTCGCGGCGAGTTTCTGCCAAGTTTATATTTAGTTTATCGCACAATAATTTTAGCAAGGTATCATAAGCAATTGGTTTGTTAATAAAGGTTGTGTTGATGTTTTGGCCATTAGTGCGCAGCAGCCGCTGATGTGCAGCCGTACAACTGGCTATGACTACACAGCCGAACTCGTCTGATAATTGCTCACTCAAATTATTGAGCAACGAGGGTGCTATTTTACGTTCGTCTGTTGCTATATCTAAAATTAAAATGTCAAAAGGATCTGCTTTGTGAGCTTTGCGAATACTGGGGAAAATATCGTGAATTTCGCTGATAGCTTCGTGTCTCATGCGCCACTCTGCCAAGAGAGACTGCAGTTGCTCGCGCGATGTTGGGTTGCTGCTACAAATTAATGTGCGATGTTGTTCAAGATTGGGTAACGCGTATTGAATGAGTTGTTTTTGATCGATGCCCAAGCGCGCGGTAAACCAAAATGTTGAGCCTTCGTCGGGTGTGCTCTCTACACCTATTTCGCCGTGCATGCGTTCAACCAAACCTTTACAGATGGCAAGCCCGAGCCCCGTGCCGCCTTGTTCGCGAGAGTTGGAGGCGTCGGTTTGCGAAAAAGGTTTAAATAAGTCGTTTTGCTCTGCCGCTGTTAAACCTATGCCTTGGTCGCTTACACTAATTTTTAGCATGAGATGCGTTTCTTGTTGGGCAATGACGCTAACCATCACCCGAATGGTTCCATATTCGCTGAATTTAATCGCGTTGCTGATTAAATTAGATAGCACCTGTTTGAAACGTAAGGAATCTCCTAAAAGCTGAGCAGGAATTTTGGGGTCGACTTGGGTGATAAGTTGTAGGTTTTTTTCGTGAGCATCTGGCGCTAATAAATGAAGTGCTTCATCAATAGTTCGACGCAGAGGTAAGGGGGCATAATCGAGAGTTAATTTTCCAGCTTCGATTTTTGAAAAGTCCAGAATGCCGTTAATAACTGTCAGTAAGCTTTGTGCAGAATCGCGAATAGTGTTTAGGTATTCCGCTTGTTTTTCATCAATATCTGTTTTTAGCGCTAGCCCTACAAAACCTAAAATCCCGTTTAGTGGTGTGCGAATTTCGTGGCTGGTATTGGCGAGAAATTCTGATTTGATGCGGCTGGCTTCGATAGCTTCTTTGCGCGCAATGTCCAACTCAATGTTTTTAATTTCAATGGTTTCGAGCGTCTCAATTAAATCTTGTGTTGATTGCTCAATATGGTTTTGTAAATCCTGTTGCGCATTTTCCAGAGATTCCGCCATATTGTTGGTGGCGTTAGCGAGGTAAATAAATTCGCGACTTTTTTGCGGGTTAACACGCGTTTGCAATTTTCCCTGTGCAAGGTGATTGATCACTTCTTTAATGTGGTTAAGTGGCTCCGTGATATTGGTAAATAATCTTACCGCGAGGAATCCCGCCATGATTAAGCAGGCGAGTGTAATGGCCACTGTAATTAAAATTGTTTGGTAGTGAATTACCATATAGGGCGATGACAGCATTTCAACTTCCACCCAACCGATTGGGTTCACACCGTTTTTATCGGCGATTGGGTGTGAAAATAAAATTGTGCGGCGCGTTTCGCGGCGTACGGGCTCCAAACTATTGGGGGATAAGCCAAGATCATTTGTGGGTAAAAATTCTGGGCCGCTGTGAAAGGATTCGTTAGTTTTTTCTATGCGTACATGTAGTGCACGTATGTAAGGATCTTCGAGTGAGCCATCCAGGATCTCTTGTAATAAGGCTTTGTCATTACGAATGATGGGTGTGTAAATCAAGTGCGCGGTTTTGCGCGTCATTGCAGTTCCGCGCATATCAACGAACTTACTTAATTCATATAGGCAAAATGAAATAAGTGATACAGAAAGCAGTAGAACAACACCAATGGCGGGCGTGAAAATTAAATGCCAAACATTGTACTTAAAACTTTTTGATGCGCTGGGCATGGAGTAATCCTTCGCTGTGAACCGGATTGCAATTCTTATAAGTTTGAGTGGGGCTTATGTAACCCTGCTAGTCGTCGCAAGCAGTAGTGCTCGCGGGTGAATGAGCGTTAGAATAGCCGCCCTTTGTCATGCTGTACATTCGATATTTTGTTAGAGGACCTTATGGATTTCCCCACAATTGAAGCTTTCGTTGGCAACACACCGCTGGTGCGTTTGCAGCGCTTACCGGGCGAGACCAGTAATACTATTTTGGTCAAGTTGGAAGGTAATAATCCTGCCGGTTCGGTTAAAGATCGCCCTGCTATGTCAATGATCCAACAGGCTGAATCGCGCGGTGATATTAAGCCCGGCGATACCTTAATCGAGGCCACTAGCGGAAACACGGGCATAGCTTTGGCAATGGCGGCGGCGATTAAGGGTTACAAGATGATCCTTATCATGCCGGACAACAGTACCTCCGAACGTAAAGCTGCTATGACAGCCTATGGTGCCGAACTCATATTGGTTACCAAAGAACAGGGAATGGAAGGTGCACGCGACCTTGCTTTAGCGATGCAAGCCCAAGCCAAGGGAAAAGTACTTGACCAATTCGGCAACGGTGACAATCCATTGGCTCACTATAAATCAACAGGCCCTGAAATTTGGCAGCAAACGGGAGGCTTGATTACCCATTTTGTGAGTTCAATGGGGACTACGGGAACCATTATGGGCACGTCTCGTTACCTCAAAGAAAAAAATCCTCATATTAAAATCATCGGCCTTCAGCCGGATGAGGGTGCTAGCATTCCAGGCATTCGCCGTTGGCCAGAGGCCTATCTGCCGAAAATCTACGATAAAACTCGCGTTGATGAAATTGTTGGTATGTCGCAGGCAGAAGCTGAACACACTATGCGTGAACTTGCTCGAAAAGAAGGTATATTTTGCGGGGTCTCATCCGGTGGTTCTGTCGCCGCGGCCTTGCGTTTGAGTGAGAAAGTGGAAAATGCCGTTATAGTGGCCATTATTTGCGATAGGGGAGACCGCTATTTGTCTTCCGGTCTGTTTAACGAATAATGTGAAGGTTTAAAGGTTGAAATTTTAATAATTGAAAAAAGTTAAACGTAATGTGTGGAGCGAGTGGGAAGCTAATTGGGCTTATTAAAACCAATAAAAGCGTTCAAGGCTGTACTGGAGTTTGTTAAGAATAAATTGGAGTTTATATGTCGGTTAAACGGATTGCGTTGATTGCAATTGCTGTTCTTCTTCAAGCCTGTGGAGGAGGAAGCGGTTCGACAGCTCCTATCGTTTCAGTCCAATCGTCTACTTCACTGTCGTCCAGTATTGTATCGTCTAGCTCAAGCTCGATATCAAGCCGTTCAGCAGATTTCCCGACGGGTACTGCTGAATCTTTACCTGTCTTAAATATCTCAACTAACGATGGAGTTCCCATCCTTTCCAAAGAGACTTACGTTAAGGGTACTTTTGCTTTATCAGGCGATGGTGTAACGCCGGAAAATGGTGCGCTGGAGATTCGAGGTCGTGGTAATGCCACGTGGGAATGGGACAAGAAGCCCTTTCGCTTGAAATTAAATCAGGCTGCAGAGTTATTGGGGATGCCAGCTAGTAAGCATTGGGTACTGCTGGCCAATTATGCGGATAAAACCCTTATACGCAATGATATAGCGCTGCGTTTTGGGCGCGCCTTGGGCATGGAGTATGTACCGCGCAGCCAACATATTGAGTTAACCTTAAATGGTAATTACCAAGGCGTATATCAATTAACAGAACAGATTCGTATCGCCAAAGACCGTGTAAATCTTCCTGAGTTGAAAGTAGACGATACCCAAGCGGAAAAAATTACCGGCGGCTATTTAATGGAGTTGGATTTCCGCATGGACAAAGATTTTTGTAAAGGACCTGGCAGCTGGAAACCCTTTTGCAACAATGGCATCAATATGGATCGGGAAAAAACATTTTGTGTTGAATCTCAAGAGGGTATGAGCCCCATTTGTGTGGATACGCCGGAAACATTGTTGGATGCTGCTTGGTCAGCACAGCGTGAATATATTCAGGATTACTTGATAAAAATGGAGCGCGCACTGTTTAGTGCTAGCTTTGCCGATCCTATTACGGGCTATGCGGCCTATATTGATGTGGATTCTGCCGTAAATTATTACCTGCTTAATGAGCTGTTTAAAAATGTAGACGGAGCCATTACCAGCTTTTATCTATATAAAAAGCGCAATGGCAAAGTGTTTTTTGGTCCTATATGGGATTTTGATTGGGCGTTAGGTAACGCGGGTGTCAATGCTGGCGTAGAAAAAACCTCTGGTTGGCACATTCGCAATGCTCCTTGGTTTAATCGCCTGTTACAAGATCCTGAATTTGAGGCAAAAGTAAAGGCGCGTTGGCAAACCTTAAAAGCACAAGGCCAGTTAGAGGAAATATTTGATTATGCCGAAGCACGTGCGTTGTGGTTAGATAAGGCTCAAGCACGCAACTTTGAGGTGTGGAAGATTTTCTATTGGGAAACATTTTATACACGCATTTTGTTGGGTAATTATGAGCTTGAGGTAAAAGAAATGATTCGCTGGCAGCGCGAGCGCACTCAGTGGATGGATGCACAATTAGGTCAGTGAGTGTTGCGGTTAATAGGTAAGTACTACATCCGTCAAATAAAATAAATAATAGGAGATTTTTATGTCGGTTAAACATATTGCGTTCATTGCAATTGCAGTTCTTCTTCAAGCTTGCGGAGGCGGAGGCGGAGGCGGAGGTGGGGGCGGTTCGTCAGACCCCATCGTTTCATCCCAAGCGTCTTCATCGTCCAGTTCTCTTTCAAGTGTAAGTTCAAATTCATCCAGCAAAAGTTCAAGCAGTATGCCGGCGGATTTTCCGGTAGGTGTTGCGGAGACTTTACCTGTATTGAATTTAAAAACCGACAATTCGGCTCCGATTGTTTCCAAAGAGGTGTATGTCAAAGGTGGTTTCGCACTAACAGATGTGAGCGGCGCGAGCGTGGACGGTACGCTTGAGGTTCGCGGGCGTGGTAATTCCACTTGGGGATGGGATAAGAAGCCTTACCGGTTGAAACTTACTAACTCCACTTCTCTGCTCGGAATGCCAAAAGGAAAAAACTGGGTTTTGTTGGCAAATTATGCGGATAAAACGCTTGTGCGTAATGATGTAATGTTTATGTTTAGCCGTACATTAGGAGTGGAATACACACCCAGATCACAGTACGTAGAGTTGAACTTAAATGGTGCATATCAGGGTGTATATCAACTGGTTGAACATATTCGTGTCGATAAAGATCGAGTGAATATCGATGAAATGAAAGTAACTGATACAGATTCGGAGAAAATTACCGGTGGTTATTTGATGGAAGTGGATTTTCGCCATAACAAAAATTACTGCATTAACAGTTCTTGGGATCCCGTGTGTGTCAATGGCGTGAACACATCCCGCGATGTTGATTACTGTATTGATTCTGCGCACGATATGCAGCCAGCGTGTTTAGCGAGCCCGGAAACCCTGCATGATCCCGCTTGGGCTGCACAACGTGAATATATAACCAAATATTACGCAGGAATGGAGACCGCTCTTTTTAGCCCTAACTTTACCGATCCAACAACGGGTTATGCTGCTTATTTAGATGTGGATTCAGTCATTAATTACTACATTGCCAACGAACTGTTTAAAAATGTCGATGGTGCTGAGTCAAGTTTCTACATCTACAAAAAGCGAGGCGGCAAATTCTTTTTTGGCCCGCTGTGGGACTTCGACCTGTCCATGGGTAACGCGGGTTATAATGACGCCGAGAAATACTACGGTTGGTATATCCTTCAGTATCCATGGTTCAAACAACTATTTAGTGATCCTGCGTTTAATGCCAAATTCAAAGCTCGTTGGAATCAGCTAAAAGCCGAAGGCAAGCTCGACTACATCACCCAGTACGCTGAAGCGCGGGCCCAGTGGTTAGATAAGCAGCAGAAGAAAAACTACCAATTGTGGTCAATTACTGATTTTGCTTCGTGGATTTTGCATGGTGCCAATGGTGGAACGGGTAGCTATGAAGCTGAAGTTAAGGAAATGATTCGCTGGCAGAAAGCGCGTATTGAATGGTTGGATAGAGAAATCAATCGTTAATTGATGTTTTGAATATATTGCCCCTCATTAGCGCAATTCAAATGGCGCTAATGAGGGGTTCGTTTTATCAAAGAGCTATGACATGTCCAATCGCAAAGGCCCTAATAAGCCATCTACCTTCAAATCAGGCAAGCTTGGGCAAAAGCCCCGGCCAACCAAAGTGGCTGATAAGTCTTTCGCCTTTGAAGAAGAAAACACTCCTCGCCTGAATAGCCCCCGTGTGGAAAAGCAAGCGCAGCCATTGAACGATATGCGCTTGGGTGAATTTACGATTGATCGCATGAGCCATGATGGTAGAGGTATAACTCACTGGAATGGAAAAACCTTATTTGTTGATGGCGCATTGGTAGGCGAACGAATCAGCGCACGCCTGGTGCGCGATCATGCCCGTTACGCTGAAGGCCGGTTGGATAAGTTGTTGGATGCATCACCCAACCGCGTTCAGCCTGTGTGTGTGCACTACGCAGAGTGCGGCGGCTGCCAATTGCAGCATCTCGATGCCAGCCAGCAAATTAGCTTTAAGCAAACTGCCGTTTTACAACAACTGGAGGTGTGGGGCGGCGTAAAACCCAAGCAGGTGTTGCCACCCATTCAATCGTCGTCTCAAGGGTATCGTCGTTGCGCGCGGCTGGGTATTAGCTACCTGAACGGTGACCTTACTTTGGGCTTCCGTAAAAGCAATAGCCGGCAGCTCGTTCAGGTTGACGAATGTAGCGTGTTGTCACCCGAGTTAAATACGCTGTTGGCACCACTGAAAGATTGGTTGGCCGATTTGGTTGCAGCGGAAGCGGTAACCCACCTGGAGCTCATCCAAACTCAGAATCAAACAGCAGTTGTGTTGCGCCATATAAAACCTCTCGAAGAGGCAGATTTAACTAAGCTTACTACCGTGTCTCAAACACATAGTTTCAGTGTTTGGTTAAAAGGCAGCGAATCATCGCAACTAAAAGATTTGTCGGGTCAGGATGTTGATCCCCGTCTTTCCTACGAACTAGATGGCCTCGCGTTAGATTTTCACCCACTGGACTTCATTCAGGTAAACCCTAGTGTAAACACGCAAATGGTGGCGCAAGCTCTGCAGCTCCTGGCTTTGAAAGGAGGCGAGAGGGTTTTGGATCTGTTCTGCGGAATTGGTAACTTCACGCTGCCACTAGCCTCTAAGTGCGCGGAAGTTATCGGCATTGAAGCGGTTGAGTCGATGGTACAACGCGGGCGCGAAAATGCATCTAAATTGGGCATCAACAACGTCCAATTCATGGCGGCAGATTTATCCAAAATGTCTGAGCATCGCCTTAATCAAACCTGCGGAAAGGTCGATGCTGTACTGCTTGATCCGCCGCGCGATGGTGCTAAAGAGATCGTGGAGAAGCTACCGCAACTTTTGCCCAAGCGAATTGTCTACGTCAGTTGCAATCCGGCAACGCTGGCGCGCGATGCCAAAATACTGGTTACTGCTGGCTATCAGCTAGACTCAGTGGGAGTGTTGGACATGTTCCCCCACACCGCGCATGTTGAATCTATGGCTCTGTTTGTTCGCCGTTAAGATTTGAGTTGTGAGTAAGCCGCTAACAATAAGAATGTGGAGCTTTTATGGTTAAAGTTCGTCAAGACCATCCCATAGCGGCAGATGGTCAGGTAGATATTGAAGCCTGGATTGACCGCCTCAATAGTCACCACGTGCAAACTGACGCAACCCGCGCTGAATTAGTTCGCGCCGCACAAGTCAGCCTATCGCTCGTTAATATCCACAGCGAAGATGACCACAACTGGGGTGAAGATTTCAGTTGTTTCCGCATTGGTTTGGAAATGGCCGAAATTCTTGCCGATTTGCAGCTCGATCAAGACGCCCTGGTCGCAGCCATTCTCTATCGCGCCGTGCGCGAAAATAAAATCACCCTCACCGAAATTCAAACCGGCTTTGGCGATACAGTTTCCAAGTTGGTAAAAGGTGTGCTGCGCATGGCAGCCATCAGTTATCAACGCAATGAAAACGAAGACCGCGTACTCGGTAACCAAGCCGAAGTGCAAGCCGAAAAAATTCGCAAGATGCTGGTGGCAATGGTTGATGACGTGCGTGTTGCACTCATCAAACTGGCCGAGCGCACCTGTGCAATTCGTGCGGTAAAAACCGCGAGTGCCCAGCGCCGTCGTCAGGTCGCGCGCGAAGTGTCGGATATCTACGCACCGCTCGCCCATCGCCTCGGCATTGGCCATATCAAATGGGAATTGGAAGATCTTTCTTTCCGTTACCTTGAGCCAGACGAATACAAACAAATCGCTAGCTTGCTGGATGAGCGCCGTCTTGCACGCCAGGAATACATCGACAAAATGTTGGGGCTTTTGCGCGGCGAACTACAAAGCGCAAAAATTGATGGCGAAGTCTCAGGTCGAGCTAAACATATTTACAGTATCTGGCGCAAAATGAAGCGCAAAGATATTCCGTTCTCGCAAGTCTACGATATTCGCGCGGTGCGCATCCTCGTTCCATCTATTCGCGATTGTTACGCAGTGCTGGGGATTGTTCACAGCTTGTGGCGAAATATTCCGCACGAATTTGACGATTACATTGCCTCACCTAAAGAAAACGGTTATCGCTCGCTGCACACCGCAGTGTGGGGCCCAGAAAATAAAGTGTTGGAAGTGCAAATTCGCACCTATGAAATGCATGAAGAATCTGAATTAGGCGTTTGCGCGCATTGGCGTTACAAAGGTACAGACACCAACGAAGCGCAAGATAGCTATGAGCAAAAAATTGCATGGTTGCGTCAAGTTCTTGAATGGCATGAAGAGTTAGGTGGCGACAGCGCGCAACTGCAAGACGATTTGCGTGCAGTGGATCAAGATCGTTTATATGTGTTTACGCCTGATGGCCACGTTGTCGATTTGCCTCGTACGGCAACGCCGCTGGATTTTGCGTATCGCATTCATACCGATGTTGGCCACCATTGTCGTGGCGCAAAAGTGAATAACCGAATTGTGCCGCTCAATTACCAATTAAATAATGCGGATCAAGTTGAAATTCTCACGGGTAAACGTGAAGCGCCAAGCCGCGATTGGTTAAACCCGGCGTTGGGTTATGTAAACACCGCACGTGCGCGCGCTAAGATTCAGCATTGGTTTAAGATGCAAGCACGCGACCAAAATATTGCGGAAGGGCAAACGCTACTTGATCGGGAATTTAAGCGTTTAGCATTGTTAGATTTGGATTTTGAAAGCCTTGCCAAAAAATTAAAATTCAACTCACTCGACGATTTATATTGTGCAGTGGGTGCGAGCGATATTGGCGTTGGTCAAGTCTTAAATGCCGCGCAAAAACAATTGGATGAAGCTGATCCACAGCAGCCTTTAATTCCGTTTAAAGCAAAGTCACCAGCGAAGAAAAAAGATTCAGATTTCTATATTGAAGGTGTGGGTAATTTACTTACGCAAATCGCCAATTGCTGTAACCCCGTACCGGGTGATGCCATCACGGGTTACATTACCTTAGGAAAAGGCGTTTCAATTCATCGTCAGGATTGTACGAATATTTTGCAGTTACAAACTGACGAGCCGCAGCGCATTATCAAAGTAGAATGGGGCAATGCGCCGCAAAGTTCTTACTCGGTAGATATTATTATTGAAGCCTACGACCGCTACGGTCTGCTGCGCGATATTACAACACTGCTCGATAACGAACGCATCAACATCAGCGCATTGCAGACCTTGTCCGACAAACGCAAAAACACTGTTGATATGCAAGTCACCGCTGAGATTCGCAGCTTTGATGAATTAAGCCGCATCCTAACCAAACTTAATCAATTGCCGAACATCGCTTCGGCACGTCGTAAACATTAATGGGTATATATTCCCCTTTTTGAAAAAGGGGGTTAGGGGGATTTAAGCTTACAGGAAAATCCCTCCTAGCCTCCCTTTAAAAAGGGAGGAACAGATTCTCTTTTTCCGCCACATATTTTGTTTTAGAGATTTATTTTCATGTCTTCTTTTAAAGTAATGAGTACAAAAAGCCGGTTAAAGCTTGGCATTATTGTTGTAGTAATAATTCATATTGGAATGTTTTATGGCTTCTGGCGCGTTAAAGCCGGCCAAATCGGAAACAAAGTCTATGATATGGATATTTATGCCGCCAAAGCTGCAGAAGGCCTAACGTTTTACGAAGCAGTACCCACAGAAGAATGTGTGAAAGTGTTGAATGAACAAGCACCAAAACCGGGAATGCCAATTGTGGTGGAGCCACCTGCTGAAACTAAAGTGGGGGAATCCGCTAAAACTGCTGTAGATAAAAGAGAAGTCGCCGCGAAGGCTGCGCCAAAAGACGTTCAGCTCGCCCCAGCGTTGTACTACGCAAGTGCACCACGTTGTAAAGGTGTTGCAACTATTCCTGCAAATGCAGAAAAGCTTGGTGCAGAGGGTTTTGTGGGGTTGGAATTAAATATAGATAAAGACGGTACGGTTAAACATGGAGAAGTAAGTCGCTCAAGCGGTTTTGCAGATTTGGATGATGCGGCGCTCAAACAAGTGAAAG
This sequence comes from uncultured Cellvibrionaceae bacterium, assembly GCA_964581625.1. Classification (GTDB taxonomy): domain Bacteria; phylum Pseudomonadota; class Gammaproteobacteria; order Pseudomonadales; family Cellvibrionaceae; genus Cellvibrio. The sequence goes on along the minus strand of CAZOPE010000032.1, from coordinate 19,456 downwards.
AAAACTTAAGCTTTAAGCCATGCCAAAAAGGCGATGTAAGTGTGGGCTGTAAGCAAATTATAAAATACAGATGGAAAACCCAGTAATTACATTTACCTACATTCAATTATTCTGAATAGAAAAAGGCGACTGTTAAGGTCGCCTTTTTTTATTGTTTAGGAAGATTAAAGCTTACATTCTTTCCATAACTTCAATGCCGAGTAAATCCAAACCTTGCTCAATGGTACGTGCGACCAAATGGCACAAACGCAAACGACTATCGCGAACGTCTGGTTCAATGCCCTCTTTTAAAATCGGGCAAGCTTCGTAAAAGGTCATATACAAACTGGCAATTTCGTACAGATAAGTACAGAGCAAATGCGGTAGGGCTTCGCGTGCAACTTGATCCAGCACTTCGCTGAATTGTAATAATTTAATCGCCAAGGTTTTTTCTTGCTCGGTGCCAATCACAATGTCACTCTGCAAAGACTCTGGCGTTACACCCGCTTTGCGGAAAATACTCTGCACGCGCGTAAACGCATATTGCATGTAAGGCGCTGTGTTGCCTTCAAAGCTCAACATGCTTTCCCAGCTAAAAATATAATCGTTGGTGCGGGTTTTGCTGAGGTCGGAGTATTTAACCGAACCAATTCCCACCTTGTGTGCGATTTCTTTAATTTCGCTTTCACTCAAGTCGCCGCTGCGCTCGTGCACTAAATTTTCAGCGCGCTCTACCGCTTCTGTTAACAGCTCTGCAAGTTTTACCGTGCCGCCCGTGCGGGTTTTAAATGGCTTGCCATCATTGCCCATCATGGTGCCAAAGGCTAAATGCTCAAGGCTTACGCTGTCGTCCGCAAATTTTGCTTTGCGGGCGATGGTGAACACTTGCTGCATATGGAGCGATTGGCGGGCATCAATAAAATACATGATGCGATGAGCGTTTAAGGTTTTTACACGGTAACGCAGCGCGGCCAAGTCGGTAGTGGCATACAAAAAACCGCCGCCTTGTTTTTGAATAATCACGGGCGATGGGTTGCCATCTTTGTCTGCAAGTTCTTGCAGAAATACGACTTGCGCGCCTTCGCTTTCGCTGGCTAGACCTTGCTCTTGTAATTCTTTAACCAGTGGTGCGAGATCATCGTTGTAAAAACTTTCGCCGCGAACATGTTCATCGCTCAAGGTAACGTTAAGTTGTTCGTATATTTCTGTGCTGTGTTTGAGTGAAATATCTTTGAATTGTTGCCAAAGTTTTAACATCTCGGCATCGCCAGATTGCAAACGCACAACGTAAGAGCGCGCTTTGTCGGCGAAGGCGGCGTCATCGTCAAAATGCTTTTTGGCTTGTTGGTAGAAGACCTCTAAATCTTTGAGAATCATGTCGCCGTTTGAATTGGCTTGGTTCTCTTCAAGCTCTGCAATCAACATTCCGAATTGCGTGCCCCAATCTCCTACGTGGTTTTGGCGAATGACCTTGTGGCCTTGGAATTCCAGCAAGCGTGCGAGCGCATCGCCAATAATGGTGGAGCGCAAATGGCCAACGTGCATTTCTTTGGCAAGGTTGGGGCCGGAGTAGTCGATCACTACGGTTTGCGGTGCGCTTACGCTCGCAATATTTAGGCGTGCATCGGTCTGGGCATTGGCAATTTGTTGGCCCAGCCAGTTTGGGTTTAAGTCGATATTGATAAAACCGGGGCCTGCAATTTCAAGCTTATCTGCTATACCAGCAAGTTCGGGTTCAAGTGCTGCGACAATTTTAGCGGCCAGGTCGCGCGGATTGGTGCCCATGGCTTTGGCCGCGCCCATGGCACAGTTGGCTTGGTAATCGCCAAACCCTGCTTTTTTGCCGGGTGCAATCAGGGCGGGAAGCTCGGCGGGAATGCCGCAAGCGGCCATGGCAGAGAGGACTTTATCGTTAAGCAATTCGCGAATATTCATGTTCTATCTAAAACTTCTGGCTACCTAAGTGAGGGTGCGAATTGTACCCTATACTCATAGCCAGCCATAACTCCCAAAGGACATTTGCCATGAGTTTAAGCCCGCCTATCAGCAGCTCTAATCCCCAGGTTCTGGTCACTCACGATGAGCGGATTCTACGGGTTCAACTCAATCGCCCTGAGCGCAAGAATGCGCTGTCTTTGGCGATGTACGCCGCACTGGCGGATATTCTTCACGCCGCTAATCAAGATTCCCGCGTGCGAGTGGTGGTAATGAGTGGTGTAAATGAATGCTTTACCAGTGGCAACGATTTACTGGATTTTATGAAGGAGCCAGAAATTCATGACCAGCATCCAGTCGTACGATTTATGGTTGCGCTGCAAAATTGCGTTAAGCCAGTTGTAGCAGTGGTGCAAGGTCATGCGATAGGAATTGGAACGACCTTGTTGTTGCATTGCGATTTGGTGTACGCCGCGCAGGATGCGCGCTTGCAGCTCCCCTTTGTGAATTTGGGTTTATGCCCGGAGTACGCCAGCAGTTATTTGGTGCCGCGTTTAGTGGGGCAGCAAAAGGCGGCAGAACTTTTGCTGTTGGGCGAATCTTTCAGCGGTAGTGACGCCGAAAAAATGGGCTTTATTAATGCCGCCTTACCTTCCGATCAATTGATCGTCTTTGCGGAAACGAAAATCCAGCGCTTGGCTAATCAACCTCCCGCCGCTGTACGCCGCGCAAAATCCCTGTTACGAAAAACCCAACATCAACCCGTTGAGGCTGCGCTTGCGGCGGAATTTATCGGCTTCGCAGAAGGATTGAATTCGGATGAATGCAAAGAATCGGTGACTGCATTTTTTGAAAAACGCGCGCCAGATTTTTCCCGATTTTAATCGATGTGTCTTTAGATCTCTTCTCCTAAGGTTGACTTATTAGCAAAACTAAACGAGGCTCCGCGTTCGTTTTATGTGTGAAAAACAATTCATCCGTGGCGGTATTTGCGCACTCGGAGCTAATTCGGGGAGCCGTTCATGTTGTTAAATTCCAAATGTTGTGCAGGTTTAGTGGCGTTCGTTAGCCTGTTATTCACGAGTCTTTTATTCATCAGTCAGTCATCACTGGCCGAAAATCCTATCATTCAAACGTCGTTTACTGCTGACCCGGCGCCTTTAGTGCACAACGGAGTGGTTTATCTGTACGTTGGTCATGATGAAGACGACGCAACGGGTTTTAAGATGCTCGATTGGCGGCTTTATACCTCCACCGATATGGTTAATTGGACTGACAAAGGCGTAGTCGCATCCTTAAAGACCTTTCCGTGGGCCGTGCAGGAAAATGATGCTTGGGCTCTGCAGGTTATTGAGCGCAAGGGTAAGTTTTACCTCTACGCGCCCGTTAGCGCGCCGGGCTCCCCCAAGAATGTTATTGCCGTTGCGGTAGCCGACAAACCCGAAGGCCCATTTAAAGATGCCCTCGGTAAACCGCTTATCGACCGGGCCAATGGTTTTATCGACCCCACGGTGTTTGTGGACGACGATGGCCAAGCTTATATGTATTGGGGTAATCCAAATCTGTGGTACGTGAAGCTCAATAAAGACATGATTTCCTATTCAGGAAAAATAGAGAAAGTTGATTCCAAACCAGCGAACTATCAAGAAGGGCCTTGGTTCTACAAGCGTAAGTCACACTACTATATGGCCTATGCCTCAACGTGCTGCCCGGAAGGTATCGGCTACGCCATGAGTGATAAGGCGACCGGCCCATGGGTTTACAAGGGCGACATCATGGATCACAACCTAGGCTCTACCGGAAATCACCCCGGCATCATCGACTACAAGGGGCATTCCTACGTTTTCGGCTTTAATTACCGCCTCAACTTTGCCATGACACCCATTCACCACGAACGCCGATCCGTGACCGTCACCGAATTTAATTACAACCCCGACGGGACTATTCCTATGTTGCCTTGGTGGGATGGGGTGGGCGCTAAGCAATTGCACACGCTGTCTCCTTATGCGCGAGTGGAAGCGGAAACCATCGCTTGGGCTTCTCGAGTCAAAAGGGATAGAGATCGCCCTATCGACTGGGCTCCCGGAATAAAAACCGATAAAAGCGATAAGGTGGGAATGTATGTTACGCGCATAACCAACCTGGCCTATTTGAAGGTTAATGGTGTGGACTTTGGGCCAAAAGGTGCCGCGAGTTTTACGGCCAACCTTGCCAGTGGTGGAGCGGGCGGAATTATTGAGCTACACCTTGATTCCACGGATGGCCCGCAGATTGGCCGGTTAGTTGTGTCGCCAACCGGAGGTTGGGATGACTGGCAACTCCAGACAACACCCGTGTCAGGTGTAACCGGAACCCATGATGTGGTGATGGTGTTCAAGGGCGAAGGTGAGAGCCCGCTTTTCAATATGGATCATTGGCAATTTGGTCGGTGAGATCTCGCGTTCTCATCAATCAAACCCGTTAATGTCGCGATTTTGTAGATATATACATAAACAATGGTGGGTACGGATATGAGTTCTCCTTTCAGTTTCCAGCACAAAAATGTACTCGTGGTTGGCGGCACCAGCGGGATTAATCGCGGTATCGCTGAAACCTTTGCGAAGGCCGGCGCGCGCGTTGCGGTGGCTAGTCGTTCGCAGGAAAAGGTGGATGACACCATTGCCTCCTTAAAGCAGTGTGGTGCAGAAGATGCCAAAGGTTTTGCCGCTGATGTGCGCGAGCCGGAGGCTATCAAAAGCGGCGTTGCAGCCTTGCATGATGCGTGGGGTGATTTCGATGTGGTCGTCTCTGGCGCGGCAGGTAATTTCCCAGCCCTAGCCACTGGCATGTCCGCGAATGGCTTTAAGTCCGTGGTGGAAATCGATTTACTCGGTACGTTCCATGTAATGCAAGCGGTTTATCCATTCCTGAAAAAACCCGGTGCGTCCATTATTAATATCTCGGCTCCCCAAGCCTTTATTCCCATGGTGGGGCAATCTCATGTCTGCGCGGCAAAAGCTGGCGTGGATATGATCACACGGAGCTTGTGTTTGGAGTGGGGTAGTGAGGGGGTGCGGATTAACTCGATCATCCCCGGCCCCATTGATAACACCGAAGGCATGAAGCGCTTGGCGCCGACGGAGGGGATTCGTAAAGCGGTAATGAAATCTGTTCCGCTGCAGCGTATGGGTTCCACAGATGATATCGCCAATGCCTGCATGTTCTTGGCTTCCGATTATTCGAGTTACATTAGCGGCGCAATAATTCCGGTGGATGGCGGTTGGTCACAAGGCGGAGCTGCGTTGGTAGGAGCAAGTTTGGCAGAGATGTTAAAAGCGAAATAAAACAGAATTGTTGGAGGGGTCCTTGTGTGTTGGGCGACCAGATCTATGTCTACCCAACACACGTGTAACCAAAACAGCTTGAACATACACCACAAGCTGGCGCTCTATCCCTGAGCCACCGCGTCAATCCTTAAAGCCTTCATCATGCAGTCCATGCAGAAATCAAAAACGTTGATTGCACGGTGGAAAGAGCAATATGCAAGCCAATTAAAATTTGTTTAATGAAATCAAGCTCATTTCGATTTTTACGCCGAAATGAGCTTTAAGAAGTGTTAAGTATCCCGACAAAGGGGGTACTCATGTAGAACTCAAAGTGTGCGTTGCATCACTTATTAGGTTGTCAGCGAGTTAGTCGTCCTCGGCATCTGCAAGCTCAATTTTTTTGGCTGTGAATATACCGTTTTTAAGGGCCCCCTCAACCTTGGCGCGCTGGCCAATGGCCTGTAGATAAAATTGGGCCTCGGTTATTCTGTTACCTTTGCGGTCTTTAATTTCAGTTTGGCTATTGGTCACAATGGTGCGTCCATAAAGCGTGAAGCTGTGGGTATCAATACTCAGAATTACGCCTTCGCTCTTCAGCTCGGTCTCTTTTTCTTTTTGAATGTCTTCACGTTCAATTTTGGTTGCAACGAAATTTCCTTGGTTAGTGTAGCCAGATATCTTTAAGAAATCGCCCACGCTTATGCTTGCAAAATTAAAACGTTTCACGTTAGAGCTGCCTTTATCTTCAAACGCGGTTTTCGCGTTGGTTTGAATAGTTGTGCCGCTAACTTGCAGCGTTCCAGAGGCTACCGAACCCGTGGTTGGAGCAGAAACAGATGTTACTTCACCCACGATTTCATTGAGTGAAACCTTTTTAAACTCTACCTTTTGAGCAGTCAGTTGTCCGCTTGAGCTGAGTTCACCCTTAATGCTTAAGGCAGCGCCTTGCGCTAAGTTTGCGCTAGAACCATTTTCAAAACTGGTTTGCGTGCTGGTTGTCCATGTAACACCGGCAACATCAAAATCTGTAGCAGATTGATAACGAGTAACAACACCTTCCGTCTCTACCGTTTTAATATCTTTATCGAAAGTATTGTTGATTTTGGTAATAGTTTTAGCTTGCAAAACACCTTTGTCATCCACCGCACCACTCACAACAACCAAGTTACTGTTAGCAATTTGATGAGTACTCACGTTAGTAAAAGAAGCGCTGCTGTAGTTCACTGTTTGATTTTTTAGCGTGAAGGTAAACAGCGCGGGGTTAAGATTTGTGACAGTGCCCATTACTTGGCGATTTACAGTTTTGGCTAACTCTATACGTGTTGCTGTGATGAGACCATTACTATCAGCAAATCCGCTGACAAGAACAATATCACCCACTTTTAAACCGCTTAAGAAGTTCGGCGTAATTGCCGCGTCGAACAGTGTTGCATTGTTAACGCTCACACGCTGATTGAGTACGCTTAGTTCCTGAGTGACCGAGTCTATTTGGCTAATCGTACCAATCACGTTGGGGTAAAACTCAATAGTATCTGCAACGCTTGAACCATCGGTGCTCATATGACCGGTAATTTTTACCTGATAGCCCGCACGTAAGTTGTCTTCAGTTGCGCTTTGATCATTGATTAAAATTTTTGCTTTATCGGAGTTGAAGCGCACACCGTTTACTATCACGCTGCCGAAACCAGTAATGGCACCCGTACTAACTGTGCCCGCGACTGCAGGTGCACCGCTGCCATCAATTCCACCCATGGAGCTAGAGCCTCCACCGCAGGCGGTGATAATGAGCGAAATAAAAAATCCTGAGGAAAGAAGTAGAGATTTAAATCGGTTGTTCATGTTTGGCTCCGCGGCTATTGCTCTTTTTTAAAAGCAATTGTTTCGCTAAAATTTTGTTCAATTAAATAAGTACCCACACCTAAGCGGATGGTTTGTGCTTCCTGGGTGGCGGTGCCTTCGTTTGCTTTGGATTCGTTCTCGGTAAGCCAGGCATCAATTTTTTCTAAAAAGGCTTGCCCTTCTTGTTCAACAAACTGGCGGAACGCCTCGGCTTTTTCGGGAGGAATTTGTGTGTTGGTAGCGCGGCGCTCAAAGTGGAGTGGGTTAGTCTGTGATGAATCTGCTTGATAGAGGTTGTAATAAAGCGTGCTGCTTAAATCGTTAATAACACTGCCTGCTCTTAGTAAAGCACTAGGGTCAGATTGTGAGGGTACGTAGTAGCGTTTTGCCACGCGTAAATTTCCCTCGTCATCCTGAGTTACAACAGCACATCGCTTGAATTCTTTCAAAATAGTAACAGCGGGCATATCACCACCGTAACGCTTTACAAGCTGAGTGAAGCTGCAAGATTCACTCTCAATAGGGAGTGCCTTTGGTGTTCCATCTGTTTCCAAAAAATCTTTATCTTGATGCCAGCCAGAAAGTACACGTGTCATGCGGTCTTGGCCTTTTTGGGATGCATCACTCTCATCGTTGTTTTTCAAGTCCTCCTTAATGCGGGATACTTCTTTACGGTCAATTCCAGTGAGAATAGCAATGCGGGAAAGATTAGTGTCACGTCCACGTATGCCAAATTCTTTGGCGGCAACCTGAACATAAATTTGTTTGCAGAGATTAGCTAATTCTTTATACGTCACACCATTGCGCAACAAAATTCCCACAATCGGAGCCAAAAGGTGCCGACATGCGCTGAGAACTGTTTCTTTAGGTGTAGACATCTTATGCCTGAAAAATACGTGAACGCTTCAAACTGAAATTTACCAGAAAATATTCATAAATACTGGAGTGTAAATTAAAAAATCTCTGTTAGATGCGCTAGGGATGCGCAACTAACAGAGAAAACATTGCCAACGCTAGCGCAACGAACTTCTGAGATGATTTACCAAGTCTTAATATAGGCGGCAATGTCTCTGCCGCATTGAGTATTGCAAGCGCCTTTGTTATTGGCAGGCATGTTGGCGGCTATATAAGAAGCCAGGCTTTCAACAGATTTGTTTTTGTTGATTGAAATGACTCCACCTTTAGGGCCATGGCAGCCTGCGCAGTTATAAGTAGAGCCATCATAAAGTTGCTTACCCAAAACTGCATTTCCAAAGGCTGCTGAGCTTAAACTTGATGAACTGCTGGATTGCACCACTGATGAAGACGAACTAGTACTGCTAGCAACAGATGAAGTCGTTGATGTTGAGCTAGAGCTTGAACTTTTGGATGATTTGCTGCTAGACGATTTGTTTGAGTGTTCGTCGTCATCCTCTTCGTCTTCAATCTTGATTGTTCTGGCTATGAACACATTATTTTCAACAACACCTTTTACTTCAACACTCATACCGAGTGCACTTGATAAAAACACTTGAATACTACTAAAGCCAGAAATTGCAGTGGTATTTGCAATTTTTATACTGTGCCCAGACACTTTAATGCTATCACCGCTTACAGCTTCTATTTTCCCGCTGATTTCTGTTTTGAAGCCATCCTTACCTTTTTCCGATGAGTTTTTACGCTCTACACGTGTGGCAATAATTCGCTCAGGTGACGAGCCAGATGCAGCGATCTTGTAACCGCGAACATCAATAAAATCACCCGTCACAATATCTTTCAGGCTGAATAAACGAACTTTTGCTTTGCTTCGGTCGTTAAAACTGGTGTCTGGTGTAATCTCAAAGGTGACACCATTTAATGTCAGGGTATTTTTTGTAAGGTCAGTTGCTTGTACCAAGCCTTCGTCGTCGATTTTGGTTTTAAGTATAAGAATTATTTTTTCAGCAACTATATTGCGGTCGGCATCTAGCTTACCTTTTACACGCACTCGAATACCATCCGTTAAATCAACGAGCGAACCCCCTTCGATTTTTACTGACTTAGTAAAAAATACAGTTGTATTGCCTAGCTTAAAGGTGGGGCCGAGCAACATTTCGTTTAAGGGAATATTTAACGAAGAAATAAGCCCGTTTAGCTCTACCGTTGATTTAGCCTCTAATTCGCCGTCATGTTTTAAATCAAATACGCTTGAATGAACATTACCGTTCGCAACAAACACACCGTTAAGAGTCGTGCCTTGAACACGTACGAGCATGCCTTCTGTAATTGTTTTGTTGGGAAGATTGGAAATCGTGGCTTTGCTGTAATCAACGGTAATGTCGTTGATCTTAAAGGTCATCTTGGTCGTGTCTAGGTTTGTAACTGCGCCAGACAAAAATAATTCTTTGGCTTCTGTTCCTGTTTTGATTTCAATGCGTGTTGCTACCAAAGTACTGTCCGCATTAATGTGCGTACTTACTTTAATGACATCACCCACTTTCAAGCTGGCAGCAGTTACGCCATCTTCATAAAACGTGTCACCGTCAATCAAAATGTTTTGGCCTAACACAACAACCACACCCGTGGTCAAGTCAATGCTTTCAATGGGACCACGTATTCTTGTTTCGGCAGAAAGCTTGGTTGCTTTGCCGTGAATGCCGTCGTCATCGACAGTGCCCGTTACGCTAACGGTTTGACCAACGGCCAAATCGGATTCCACGCCAGATTGACCATCGATATCGATAGACGCTCCCTTAACATCAAAATGCACACCATTGACGATCACACTACCAAAACCGGAAACAGTACCTTGTGTGAGGTTCGTTGTTTTTGCTGAAGCCACGCTGCTGGCGCTACTGGTGTTGGTTGGAGTGGTTGAAGGTGTGGTTGAAGAGCCGCCAGATCCGCCTCCGCAGGCCACAAGACCAGCAGAAGCCATTAAGGCAAGAATAAGAATGTTTCTTTTCATGGTGCGTACCTCTGGTATTGAGTTGGGCTTAGTATCAGTCCCAGAAGTGTAATATCCATATTTGGTAAATAAAACACCAATTATGGATATTTGATAGGTTGATCAATGTTTAAATTGGCTGGGCGTCACAAGTTTTGCCTTAATTTGTTGGATGAGTTGACAGACTGTTTGGTCGGTTGGTATCTTTTTGACCGACCAACTAGTCGGTTTGCTGTTCTTCGTTCAATCGATTTGCTGCGGTTGACGTATCAGTAGGGCTCAATCACTGCTGCTCGTAAATGTCTTTTACGAGCGTCATCAGGAGTAAGGAATTACATGCGTAAGCTAATTGTTTTGGGTGCGGGTTTAATGTTTGCTGGTGTTCTCGCGGGTTGTGGAAAAACGGCCGATCTGGCAGAGGATGTTCGCCCCGTAAGAGCTATTCAGTTAGCGGCGGCGCAGCAGCAAGTTACCGCTGAGTATTCCGGTAATGTGCAGGCGAGGGTTGAATCTCAGCTCGGCTTTCGGATTGGAGGAAAAATTCAAGCGCGAAAAGTGGATGTAGGTAGTTTGGTAAAGCCAGGCCAAGTGCTGATGCAACTCGACCCGCAAGATTTACGTTTGGCGCAAATACAGGCCGAAGCCAGTTTTAAATCTGCAAAAAGTAATTTTGAGTTGGCAGAATTCGAATTAAAACGTTATCAAGAATTGCGCAAAACTAACGCCATTAGCCAAAGCGCTATGGATGCAAAAAATACTGCGTTTGAATCTGCAAAGGCGAGCTTTGAGCAGGCTCAAGCGGTTTTTAAAACCCAATCCAACCAAGCTGCCTATTCAACACTAACATCAGATGTTGAAGGCGTAGTCACCGCAATTAACGCAGAAGTTGGGCAGGTCGTTGCCGCAGGTTCACCCGTTGTACAAGTGGCCAAAGCGGGTGAGCTTGAAGTGGTTGTTGGAATTCCTGAGAACAATAGTGATGTAGTAAAACGCGCGACCAAAATAGACATTCGCTTGTGGGCAAACCCTAAAGAAATAATTAACGGAAAAGTTCGTGAGCTTTCTCCCGTAGCCGATTCAGCAACGCGTACCTTTATTGCAAAAGTTTCCATCATTGATCCAACACCCAAACAAACGGCATTGGTTAAATTGGGTATGACGGCTGCCGTGCAATTTTTAGTAAGCACACCTGGCGCGTTTGTGAAGGTTCCACTCACTGCGCTTTATCAGGAAAAAGGTGTAACGTCGGTTTGGCTTGTTGAAAAAGGCGCAGTGAAATTAGTACCTGTGCAGGTAGGTGGTGTTAGTGGTAACGATGTGCTGTTAACCAGCGGTGTGGTTGCTGGGCAAACGGTTGTGACTGCGGGCGTACACGTATTGAACCCCGGCCAACGTGTTTCCATTTTGCCGCCCGAGCCAAAACCTGCGCCAGCAGAGCCTTATTTAAGTTCGCAAAATTTGCTTACACCACCACCTGCAAATCCAGCAGCCGCTCAATCGCAAGGAGCGGCTAAATGAAAAGCCCACATATTAATTTGTCGCGTTGGGCGCTCGAACATATTCCGCTCATTCGTTATTTAATTGCCGCCCTATTAATTGGCGGCATCATGAGTTTTAACAATCTTGGGCAAGATGAAGACCCGCCCTTTACGTTTCGCGCTATGGTGGTCACGGCAAAATGGCCGGGTGCAAGCTCGCTGGAAATGGCGAATCAAGTTACCGATAAACTAGAAAAGACTTTGCAGGAAACGCCTTACATTGATGTGATCCGCAGCTTCTCAAAGCCGGGCGAAACAACCATTATTTTGCAATTGGCCGAATCAACACCGCCAAAAGAAACTAGCGCATCTTGGTACCAAGTTCGCAAAAAAGTGGGCGATATGAAATACAGCTTGCCGCAAGGTGTGTTGGGCCCCTTTTTTAACGACGAGTTTGGAGATACCTACGGCTCTATTTTTTCACTCGCTGGCGATGGCTTTACTTACGCCGAATTAAAAGATTACGCCGATTTGGTTCGCCAACAAATGCTGCGTGTTCCACTGGTGGCAAAAGTTGAATTGCTGGGAGTGCAAGACGAAAAAATTAATATTGTTTTCTCGCACAAAAAATTTGCGCAATTGGGTATTTCGCTCGAAGAGATAGTTCATCAAATCAGCAACCAAAATGCCGTTGAATCCACTGGTGTGCTAACCACCGAAACTGACAATGTTCAGGTGCGTGTGAGCGGTGCCTTTAAGTCTCCAAAAGATTTAGAAAATTTAACCTTACGTGCCAATGGAACCAACTTTCGGTTGAGTGATTTTGCGGAGATCAAGCGCGAATACGTAGATCCGCCGCACGATAAAATGCGGTTCAATGGCAAGGAAGTAATAGGCCTCGCTATTTCCATGCAGAAGGGCGGCAATATTATCGACTTGGGTAAGAACCTTGAAATTACGGCCGCTGACATAAAACGTAAATTGCCTGTTGGTGTGGAGTTGGATCGCGTTACCAATCAACCTAAAGCTGTTTCAACGTCGGTTAATGAGTTTTTACAAACGTTGATTGAAGCCTTGGTGATTGTGCTAGCCGTGAGTTTTGTGGCATTGGGTTTCCATAAGGATGAAAAAGGCATTCGCATAGATTTGCGCCCCGGTTTAGTTGTTGGGTTAACCATTCCGTTGGTATTGGCAATTACCTTTTTGTTTATGCGTGTGTTTAATATAGACCTGCACAAAATTTCACTCGGCGCGCTCATTATTGCTCTCGGTTTACTTGTAGATGATGCGATTATTGCCGTGGAAATGATGGTGCGAAAAATGGAAGAAGGTTACTCACGGTTTGATGCCGCAACATTTGCTTATACGTCCACCGCCATGCCAATGCTTACCGGAACCTTAATTACCGCCGCTGGATTTTTGCCGATTGGTTTGGCCAAATCCGCAGCGGGTGAGTACACCTTTTCCATGTTCTCGGTAAATTGCCTTGCGTTGTTAATTTCATGGTTGGTGGCGGTTTTATTTACACCCTACATCGGTTATCTATTGCTAAAAGTAAAACCACATGCCGCCAATGAAGGTCCCCACGAATTATTTGATTCACCGTTTTACACCAAGTTTCGCTCCTTAGTGAATTGGTGTATTGAATTTCGAAAAACCACCATCGCCATTACGCTTGGCATTTTTGTGTTGGGTATATTGGGCTTTAAGTTTATTGAGCAACAGTTTTTTCCAGATTCCATTCGCCCAGAGCTTATGGTGGAAATGTGGCTGCCGGAAGGTGCTTCTTACGCAGCCACAGAAACTCAGGTTAAAAAGTTTGAGGCATTTGTTGGTGCGCAAGAGGGTGTGGAAAGCATTACCAGTTATGTAGGTACAGGTAGCCCACGTTTTTATTTGCCGCTCGACCAAATTTTTCCGCAATCAAACGTGGCGCAAATTGTGGTGCTACCAAAAGACCTTGAGGCGCGCACTGTATTACGTGAAAAGATCATTCACGAATTTAAAGTGAATTTTCCCGAAGTGCGTGGTCGCGTTAAATTTTTACCCACCGGCCCGCCAGTTCCGTACCCAGTGCAATTCCGTGTGAGCGGTACGGATGTAAGCAAGGTGCGCGAAATTGCAGATCAAGTAAAAGATATTATGCGAGCAAACCCAAATGCATTAGGTGTGAACGATAACTGGAACGAATCGGTGAAAGTTCTGCGCTTGGATTTAGATCAAGATAAGTTGCGTTCGCTGGGCATGACCTCTGAAACGGTTATGCGCGCCGCCAACACAATTTTAAGCGGAACCAATGTTGGGCAGTATCGCGAAAAAAATCGTTTGGTTGATATTGTTGTTCGGCAGCCGCTTGATGAACGCTCGACCATAGAAAAATTAAACGATACCTATTTGCCAACCGGTAGCGGGAAATCAATTCCACTATCACAAATAGCGCGTGCGCAGTTTGTGTGGGAGCCCGGCATTATTTGGCGTGAAAATCGCGAATGGGCAATCACCGTTCAGTCCGATGTGGTGGATGGTATTCAAGGCCCAACGGTTTCGAGCCAGATTGAACCACAGCTTGCACAACTAAAAGCATCCTTGCCGATTGGTTACGCAATTCAATTAGCGGGAGCAGCAGCGGACAGTAGTAAAGCGCAAGATTCTATTGCGGCGAATGTTCCCTTGGTAATTTTTATTATTTTTACCTTGCTTATGCTGCAGTTGCAAAGTTTCTCGCGTTCGTTGCTCGTGTTTTTAACCGGGCCACTTGGCGTTGCGGGTGTTGCTATGGCGCTGTTGATTTTGCATCGTCCCATGGGCTTTGTTGCACAGTTAGGTGTGATTGCGTTGTTCGGAATGATTATTCGCAACTCGGTTATTTTAATCGACCAAATTGAAACCGATATTGCAAGCGGTACGCCCGCATGGAACGCCATAGTAGAAGCAGCCGTGCGTCGTTTCCGCCCCATTATTTTAACGGCAGCGGCGGCAGTGCTCGCCATGATTCCTCTTTCTGGCTCGGTATTTTGGGGCCCAATGGCGGTGGCAATTATGGGCGGGCTAATTGTGGCAACAGGTTTAACTTTATTATTCTTGCCTGCACTTTATGCAGCCTGGTTTAGAGTGAAGAAAGTTTAGGTAGATGTATGGTTTATTAGGGAGTCGTCATCCTCGCGTAGCGGGGATTCAGCTCTTGGTTCAACTTAATGGTTTCAAACAATATTAAATACGAAAAGCAAAGCTGAATTACTCGCGTTGCTCGCCCATTGGGCCAGCCTGCGGCTGTTTAAACACGTTGTGCTGAGTCCCGCTGCGCGAGGATGCCGGCATGAAAAAGAAATTGGTAATTTATGAATACAGCAATCCCCACTGAAATAGCCGTTGAATCAACACGAGAACGCATTTTGCGCGCGGCCCATGAAGAAATGTATGAACACGGTTACCAAGGTTTGCGAATTGATGCTGTGTTGAAGAAAACCCAACTGGCCAAGGGTGCGCTATACCATTACTTCCCCAATAAATTAGCTGTAGGCTATGCGGTATTAGACGAAGTAATCATGGCTCACTTTCAGCAAAGTTGGGAGGAGTTTTTGGCCGAATCCAATGATCCTTTAAAGGCCGCTAAAGATTTTTTTAATAAAAAATACGTGGATATTGTCTCCGGTGAATGTTCAAACGGCTGCCCCCTTACAAATTTGGTGCAGGAAATGTCTACCCTGGATGAGGGTTTTCATCAGCGTTTAAAGGCTGTGATGAAAACGATTGTCGACATTGTTTCAGCTGCGCTGGAACAGGGGCAGTTGGATGGTATTGTTCGTAAAGATATCAACACGCAAAAAATTTCTGCATTTTTATTAAGTAGTTACCAAGGTATAATGGGCGTTGCTAAGTGCATGCAATCAACAGGCTTGGCCGAAGATTTATTTGAGTCTCTGTGTGAATATGTAGACTCTTTGTACGCGTAGTTGATGTCAGCAGAGGGAATATGAGATGGCGAAAATTAAAGTAGGCGATTTTGTTCTCCCTCAAAAGTTGGCGACCATCAGTGAAACCTTGGTGGATATACCATCCACGCAGCGCCTTACACATATACAGTTTCGCCGCTTCTCGTCATGCCCAATTTGCAACTTGCATATAGATACTTTTATCAGTCGTCACTTGGAGCTTGTGCAATCAGGTATTCAAGAAGTGGTGGTGTTTCATTCTACGCAAGTGGAAATGCTGAAATACGGAAGTGACGTTCCCTTCGCGATGATTGCAGACCCAGAAAAGACCTTATACAAATCGTTTGGTGTAGAGTCGTCAATATTCTCTGTGATTAATCCAGTCGTGTGGGCGCCAGCCGTGACTGGCTTGCTGAAGTTCAAACAACTTCCCTATGAAAAAGGCCAAAGCTTTTTTGGGTTGCCGGCAGATTTTTTAATTGCCAAAACTGGCGAAGTGCTCGCCGTTAAATACGGCAACCACGCGGATGATCATTGGGAAGTGGATGATGTTCTCCAGCTTTCGCTGCAATCAGCGGTTTCCTAGAACTGGTTTGCAAATCACTTCTGTTAAAACAGAATTCCCAATAAAACATTCTTCGTGCGCTTTGTGGTGCAATTGTTCCAGCTCTTCTTGCGTGGGAATTTTTTCGCCTGAAAAAACAGTGGCTGGATTTAGTGTAACTTGCGCTAAAAACAATTTTCCATTGGCGTTTTTAGCCATGGTTCCCATCACATTATCTTCATAAGAATCCACACGAAAACGACGTTTAGCGGCAATCGCTAGAAACCACAGCATATGGCAGTTGGATAAAGCTGCTATCAATAATTCCTCTGGGTCGGCAGCGCTTTCATCAGAGTAGGGCACTGGCACATTGCTCGGTGAAGACGACGCCGGTATTTCCAATCCACCGTCAAACTGAATGGTATGTTTGCGGCTGTAGTGGTTATCCAAAAAGTTTTGGTCGCCGCGTTCCCAAATAATTTTCACGGTGTGCTCGGTCATTAGAGGCTCCTTTTAGAGAGATTCGTTAACGAAGTTGATTTCAATTCCGGTTCCGGCTGGGTCTTTGAAGAATAGCTGCGTCATATTGATTTCAGGGAAGTAATCGTGTGAAAACGGAATCATATTCGTGTTTAGCTTCTCTACCACTTGTTTTAACCCTGTGGTTTGAAATGCAATGTGGTCAAGGTAGCCTTGTCGCTCATTTGAAAAATGTTCGTTGCTTTCAGCTAAGTGAAGGAGCGCTCGCTCGCCAGAATATAGCCAAAACCCACGAATGGTTGATTGTGGGCGAAAGCCTTCGGTTAGCCCAAGTATGTTGCAATAGAAATCCCTTAGTTGTGTAAGCAAGTCCATTGGCGCGCTGATGTTGATGTGTTCTATGTGCATGGAAACCAATTTTTTAGTAGGGAGTCGTCATCCTCGCGAAAGCGGGGATCCAGCTCTTGATTGTAGTTTTTAAAGGCTGGATCTCCGCTGCGCGAAGATGACGACTCCCTTTTTAAGTAGTTGTAGGTTGCGTTGTGCTCCTTAGTCCAGCCTAGGAGTCATCTTGCAATTTGCAGTAAAGGTAGTAAATATCGAATAATTTTCTATTTTTATCATGGCTGCGAAACGTTTTATTCTTTTCTAACTCGATTATAGCTTTTGATAATATTCCCCAGTCGGCTGTTACTTGGTAAATATTTTTTTGTTTTAGCTCGTCTCGAAGTTTATACGCTAATTTTTCTGGATAAGGATCTACGATAAAAATTGGACTTTTGTAGTATGAAAACAGCTTTTTTAAAAATTGAAATGATGCCCAGTCATCCATTCTTTGACCGTTCAGGCCAAAAGAATATCCTACAATTACAACATTTTTTGTATACCGAAATAAGTTAAATGCTTTTTGAAAAGCTTGCCTGTTGGTTATATCGGGGTATTCCTCTTGTGGTAGCAATACCATATCTGACAATGGAGGGTCTTTATGAAACATAAGGCAGTATTCAATTACATCATTCCAAAGATTAGATTGCATGAGATTAGAGTTTAAACATCCGTGAGGATGCAACACGAGATGCTCTTTACAATGGTGTTGCGCTAAACCATCTAGATTAAAGTTAAAAATAATCGATTGTGGCTTTGTGAATTTGAATGCTAAATACTGTGTCCATTCTTGACTCATATCGCTTTGTTTAATCGTCATTAGTTGAGCTGATATTGCCTTTGCTGCTCCAGATGGCAATCTTCTAATTATTTCTTGAGTCATTTTGTCTTCGTGCTTACTGGCCTTGCCTAATATTCTTCTTGCGATTGGATCTAGCTCAGTCTCTTTCACTGAAAATGAACCAAATTCAACATGTCGCTTTATTATTTTCTCTCCTTGTTCTGATGTAAAAGGGATTATTTTTGCTGATGCACCAGCTCCCAAAATGTAGAAATTCCTTTCTTTGAATGCTTTGATAAAAAGTGAAAAAGCGTTCATTCAAAACCCTTTACTAAGAACTATCTTTTTAGGTGGCCGTGTTATCCATTTAAAAATAAACCCGCACATCGGCGGGTTTATTTTCATCTCATTCATCACTGACTAAACAAAAACTCCATCAGTGCTTTTTGGGCGTGTAAGCGGTTTTCTGCTTCTTCCCAAACAATGGCATTTGGGTCGTCCATTATTTCTGCGCTGACTTCTTTGCCTCTGTAGGCGGGGAGGCAGTGCATAAAGAGAACGTCTGGGTTTGAGTGGCTCAACAGTTCGCGGTTTACTTGGTAGCCGGCGAAAATTTTCTCGCGTTGTTTTTTCTCGTCTTCTTGGCCCATTGACGCCCAAGTATCTGTCACAACCAAATCGGCATTTTTCACAGCAGCAACGGGGTCTTGGCTGAGTGATACACGGTGTTTGTATTTTTCAATCATGTGATCCCAAGGTTCAAAACCTTTTGGGGTGGCAATGCGCAATTCAAAATCGCACAGCTCGGCGGCTTGCATGTAGCTTTGGCACATGTTGTTGCCGTCGCCAACCCAAGCAACCGTTTTGCCTGCGAGTGAGCCGCGTTGTTCAACGTAGGTTTGAATATCCGCGAGTAATTGGCACGGGTGGTGATCGTCGGTTAAGCCGTTGATCACAGGTACGCGCGAATATTCTGCAAAGCGTTCGACGGTGCCGTGGGCGAAGGTACGAATCATGACCATATCGACCATGCTGGCGATGCAACGTGCCGCGTCTTCCACCGGTTCACCGCGACCGAGTTGCGAGTCTTTGGTGGAGAGGAAAATGGCGTGGCCGCCCGCTTGCGCCATGGCAGACTCGAAAGAGACACGGGTGCGGGTGGATGATTTTTCAAAAATCATTGCCAGCACTTTGTCTTTAAAGATTTCTGTGGCTACGCCTTTGCGCTGCAGAGCTTTTAACTCTATGGCGCGTTTGATGATGTGATTTAACTCGTCGCGGTTAACGTCTTCGAGGGTTAAAAAATGTCTCGGTGCCTTTGAGGGAACCATAATGCTCTTCTCGTTTTCGCGCGGCTGGAAAAGTGTGAAAGCTGCGCTTTGTTACTGCGGGTTGTGACGGCAAAAGCCGCTCTCCGCGCTGTTAAAACTCAGTTACTAATTCAACCACTTTGGTAACCAGTTCGTTGGCTTCAGCATCGGTGAGGATGAAGGTTGGCAGCAAACGAATGGTGTTAACTGAGGTTACGTTAATCAAAATACCTTTGGCACGGGCTTTATCCATAAGCTCGGCGGCAGGTGCGTTAAGTTCAATACCAATCATTAAACCCTTGCCACGCACTTCAACTACCTTGGGGTTGCCTGCGAGTTTGGTTTTAAAGTCGGCTAATAATTTGTCGCCCAAGGTTTTGGCTTTTGCGATCAAACCTTCGGCCAGCAAAGATTCAATCACCGCAACGCCTGCGCTGGTCGCTAGAGGGTTACCGCCAAAGGTAGTGCCGTGGTTGCCGGGTTGTAAAACCTCAGCCGCTTTGCCACGCGCCAAGCAAGCACCAATAGGTACGCCATTGCCCAAGCCTTTAGCAGTGCTGACAACATCAGGCAAGATGCCGTTA
>CAZOPE010000031.1:0-47617 GCA_964581625.1 uncultured Cellvibrionaceae bacterium | reverse complement strand
TTGGCGGATATCGGCAACGGCAATTACGCCTACATCGACTCTGCCGATGAAGGCCGCAAGGTACTGATTGAAGAAATGGCTTCCACCTTCAATACAGTGGCGGGCGATGTGAAAGTACAAATTGAATTTAACCCCGCGCAAATCGCCGAGTACCGTTTAATCGGTTACGAAAACCGCATCTTAAATGAAGAAGATTTCAACAACGACGAGGTGGATGCCGGTGAAATTGGCGCAGGCCAAACCGTTACCGCTATCTATGAATTAACACCCGTGGGCAAAGCGACCTTGATTGATCCGCACCGCTACGAAAAACCTGCCGCCGACGCTAAAGCCACTAAAAGTAATGAGCTAGGCTTCCTGCGCATTCGCTACAAAAAACCGGGCGAAGATAAGAGTATTTTGCTGCAAGAACCTCTACTGACCAGCAATAGCAAAACCGCTATCGACCAAACCACCACCGACTTCCGTTTCGCCGCTAGCGTCGCCGGTTTTGGTTTGAGCTTGCGGGATAGCAAATACTTGGGCGATTACAATATGGATAAACTCATCAGCCTCGCAAAATCTGGCTTGGACGAAGACGAAGGCGGTTACCGCGCCGAGTTTGTGCACTTGATTAAAACCGCGCAGGAATTATCGCTGCAAAAACCCGCACCCAAGGCGGAATAAGAGTTTAACCTTTAGGGATATTTATGAGCTTGTCGATTCGCTTTTCACTGGCCGCAGTCTGTTTCTGCTTCGCCCTACAAACCTCCGCGCGCGAAATCGCGCTGACCTTTGATGATGCACCGCTAGCAGGCACAGCGCTTATGACCGGCGCCGAACGAACCGACAAGCTCATTAATGCTTTAAAAAATGCCAAGGTACCCGATGCACTTTTCTTCGTGACCACGGGTAATATCACAGAGCAAAACAAAAGCCGCCTCACGCAATACACCCAAGCCGGGTTTCATCTCGCCAATCACAGCCACAGTCATGCATCGGCAGCCAAATTGGGCGTAAATGATTATCTGCTCGATGCCTACAAAGCCCATCTAATACTCAAGGATTTCGGCAACCGCCTGCCTTACCATCGCTTCCCCTACTTAAATTACGGCGCTGATGCTGGTGCGGTTGAAAAACTGCAAGCTGGTTTGGGGGAGCTAGGTTACAAAGATGGCTATGTAACCGTGGATAATTTCGATTGGGCGATGAGCAGTATTCTGGTCAAAGCTGCCGAGCAAAATAAAACCATCGACTACGCTAAAGCAAGCGCGCTCTATGTGGACACCTTGGAACAAACCATTGAGTTCTACGATGCCATCGGCCAAAAAACACTGAAGCGTTCACCAAAGCATATTTTGCTCTTGCACGAAAACGATGCCGCCGCACTCTTTCTACCCGACCTGATTGCCCGCCTGCGCAGCAAAGGCTGGAAAATTATTTCACCGCAAGAAGCTTATAAAGACCCTATCGCCAAACAAAAAGTCTTTCACAAGCAAGGCAGGGTTGCGGGTATTGCAGCCAGCAAAGGAGTACCCGAAGTAGAACTGCGCCATGAATCCGAAAATATGGAATACCTGGAAGCGTTGTTTAAACAACGGAAGGTGTTTTAACACTAAAAAAGCCACCTTGGGGCGACCTTACCGATGTTGTTTTGTTACTTTTCCATACTAAACGAGCGCTGTTTCATAAAATTCTGTGCAAGTGTCACGAATGTGTAACAAACTCTTTATTAAATAGGCTGCAACAATAGTTTCACAAACCTGTGAGTCTTTTCAGAGCAGAAATTTATGACTGGTCGCAAAATCTTAATCGTTGATGATGAATCCGCTATTCGCGACATGCTGCGCGTAGCACTGGAAATGGCCGAGTACGATTGTATTGAGGCCAGCAATGCACAGGATGCTCACGCACTCATCGTTGATGAAAAGCCTGACCTCATTTTGCTGGATTGGATGATGCCCGGCACCAGCGGCATTGAACTGGCGCGCCGCTTGAAGCGCGATGAAGTGACAGCGGACATCCCGATTATTATGCTCACCGCCAAGGGTGAAGAGGACAACAAGATTCAAGGATTGGAAGTGGGTGCGGATGATTACATCACCAAGCCTTTCTCACCGCGCGAATTGGTCGCGCGCCTGAAGGCTGTATTGCGCCGCGCCGATCCTAAAATTTCCGGCCAGCCAATCATTGTGCAAGGATTGTGTTTAGACCCATCCAGTCACCGCGTTACCATTCACGATCAATCCTTGGATATGGGCCCCACGGAATATCGCCTGCTAGAATTTTTCCTCACCCATCAAGAACGCGCCTACACCCGCGGCCAATTGTTGGACCACGTTTGGGGCGGCAATGTCTACGTGGAAGAGCGTACTGTGGATGTTCATATCCGCCGCTTGCGCAAAGCCTTGAGCGTTGATGGCCACGAAGAACTGGTGCAAACCGTACGCGGCACGGGTTATAGATTCTCGACTAAAATAGAAGCTTAAGCATAATATGCATCTCCACTAAAGCAGCTACGGCTGCTTTTTGCTCCACATTCGCGAGGCCACCTTTTTGTTTTTAAACGGTTTTAAAATTGAGCTGCGTCGCCTGCTCATTATTTTTGTCATTTGCGTTGGCTACGGCGTCCTCTTTGGTTTGCAATGGTGGCTGCTTTTCACCGGACTGAGCCTTTATGTGGCTTGGTTGTTTTATCAAATGTATCGCCTGAATAAATGGCTTATCAAAGGTACAGATGCTCCGCCGGAATCCAGCGGTTTGTGGGGCGAAATTTTTGACAACATGTACAACTTGCAACGCCAGCAGCAAATTGAAAAAGAAAATTTGCAGGCGGTGATCAAACGCATTCAGGAAATTACGTCTGCATTAAAAGACGGCATTATTATTTTGGATTGGCGCGGGCATTTAGATTTTTGGAATCCGGCTGCGCAACGCATGATTGGCTTTCGCACCAAAGACCAAGGTTTATCTGTCATCAATTTTATTCGCGACCCCAAGTTCGTCCAGTATTTTGAAACGGGCGATTACACGGACCCGCTGGATTTACCTTCGCCACGCCACCCGAGTAAACAGCTGCAATTTCAAATTACGCGTTTTGGTCAACAGGAGCGTTTGATTGTCATTCGCGATATCACTCAGCTGCATAACCTTGAACAAATGCGTCAGGATTTCGTGGCCAACGTATCACACGAGTTACGTACGCCGCTCACGGTTATCAACGGCTATATAGAAACTATTGCAGATAACAACAAAGTGCCTACGTGGGAAAAACCCTTGCTGCAAATTTTGCAGCAAGGCAAGCGTATGTCTCTATTGATTAACGATTTACTAGTTTTATCAAAATTGGAAACAACCGAAGCTGGCCATAACCAAAAAGAGCTGGAGTTAGAACCGCTGTTAATTTCCATTAAAAACGAAGCCGACGCGCTAGGAAATGAAAAGCACCAAACAATTCGTTTGGAGTGCGACAAATCCATTAACATTCTCGCCAACGAAAAAGAAATTCACAGTGCATTTTCGAATTTGGCAATTAACGCGGTGAAATACACACCGGAACATGGACAGATTGATTTGCGTTTATGGAAAGATTCAAATCACGTTTATTTTTCAGTGACCGATAACGGGCCCGGTATCGATAACAAACATTTGCCGCGCTTAACTGAACGCTTTTACCGCGTTGACGCCAGCCGCAACAGTGCGACAGGGGGAACAGGCTTAGGCTTGGCGATTGTTAAACACGTTCTCTTGCGCCATGACGGCGAATTAAAAATCACCAGCGAAGTGGGCAAGGGCAGTACCTTTACCTGCGTATTGCCATTACAGCACGATTAATCCACACTAAGCTCCGTTCAAATCCCACCCGGGGGTTTTCACAATAAGTGAAACGGAGCATTTGCTGTGAAGCCTATTTTATACCTCACCCTTGCATTCATTAGCCTTTTGCTTTGCGCCTGCCAAGAAGCAAAACAAACTCGTTGCATGCCCATAGTTGTCGCCTATCCAACTTGGTCTGCAAATGAATTACCGCTTGAATCCATTCCTTGGCATAAATTTACGCACATCACACTCACGTTTGTATTACCGAATGCCGATGGTAGTTTGCAAACAAGTGAGGCAGATAAAATAATTGCACCACTCGTAAAATTGGCTCATGAAAAAAATAAA
Organism: uncultured Cellvibrionaceae bacterium; assembly: GCA_964581625.1. Lineage (GTDB taxonomy): Bacteria > Pseudomonadota > Gammaproteobacteria > Pseudomonadales > Cellvibrionaceae > Cellvibrio. Next base: position 43,471 of record CAZOPE010000031.1, on the reverse strand, counting down.
AGCGTATTTATATCAATTGGTGGCGCAACTGGCTATGGCGATGCCTTTCAAAAAATTGCAGCCGATAAAATGCGGCTAAGATTATTTACCCAAAATATTGCCGCTTATGTAGCCAAACACCAAATAGATGGCGTAGATATAGATTGGGAATACTGGACAAAACAAGCCGTACACAATCAGGGCGGGAATGACCCAATAGAAAGCCGCTTATTAGTTGACTTACTTGCCGCTTTAAGAGCAGAGCTGCCTAAGAATATTCAATTAACCACCGATATTTTTGCAGGCTATTGGTACGGCGAACAATACTTGCCTGAAATTCAGGAACATGTCGATTACCTTGCGTTAATGGCTTACGATTTTACGGGCGCTTGGGAGTCATCGCCTATTGGGCATCATGCAGACTACTCAACCTTTAAAAAGAGCATTGATTTTTTTGTGGATCGAGGCTTCAAAAAAGAGAAATTACTGGTGGGCTTCCCCGCCTACGGCATTGAATTTTTTGATGGAAAAAATAAACAGGTTAAAAAGGATTATTCACACAAACAAATAGTCGAAAAAATTAAAGAACAGCGTGGCGATTATAACTCCGGAAAGATGGGTAACTTATACTTTGAAACGCCGCAACTAGTTAAGAAAAAATCCCAATACATCATCGATCAACAGCTGGCCGGAACTTTCCTGTTTGAATTAACTCAGGATACTCTGGGTAATGACACCAGTTTGCTGAGCGCAAGCAATCAGATTATCTCGCCCAATTTTTGCACCCTTCGGTAATTTTCATGGCAAGCACACCACTTTACGGGTTCTCAGACAATTCTTTCAAAGCTGCGGGGGAAGAAACGGGAATCCGCACATTGGTCAATAATTTTTATCGCTTTATGGATGAGCTGCCAGAAGCTGCTGTTATACGTGCAATGCATAAACAGGATTTAGCGGAATCACGCGATAAACTCACGTTATTTTTATGTGGTTGGATGGGCGGACCAAAGCTTTATCACGATAAATACGGCAGCATTAATATTCCGCGCGATCATTCCCATTTAGTTGTTAATGAGGCAGAGCGTGATGCATGGCTGCTGTGTATGGAACGCGCCATTGCACTGCAAAATTACTCACCAGAATTTGGTGAGTATTTATTGGCGCAGTTGCGTATTCCCGCAGAACGTATTTTTGCGGTCGCAAAAAAGTCGTAGCTGATTTCATTGATTTTTATACATTAATTCTGAACCCTTGATATATCCATTAATTGGTGCAATAAAAGCAAGTTTTTTGCACACTCCGCACGCGATAGCAGGCTAGTATAGGTACTTAGAGGAAACCTTCATGCATAAGCCTGCATCTATTTGGCTCATCATTTTGTTAGCCGCCACCGTTGCCATTACGCCTTTTGCGGTCGATATGTATTTGCCCGCCATGCCGATTATTGCGCATGATTTGCAAAGCCATATTGGTACAGTGCAGCAATCACTGAGTGTATTCCTTGCGGCTTACGGCGCGGGCATGTTGATTTTTGGGCCACTCGCCGACAAATGGGGGCGCCGGCCTTTGGCACTCTTTGGCGTCTCAGGGTTCGCACTCGCCAGTTTATTTCTAACCTTTAGCAGTAGCATAGAAAGCTTTTTGATTGCACGCGCAGCGCAAGCATTTTGCGGAGCGGCGGCAACGGTAATCGTGCCGGGAATTGTTCGCCACCTTTACAAAGAGCATACGGCAAAAGGCATGTCTTACATGTCGTTGATAATGATGCTCGCGCCTCTATTAGCACCCACCATTGGTAGTGGCATTTTATATTTCACACAGTGGCATTTTATATTTCTAAGTATTTTCGCTTACGCAGCCATACTGCTATTTTTTATTTGGAAATTTCTACCCGAACCACCACGCTCAAGTAGCTCGTCAAACATTAATTTTTTTTCGGGTTATAAAACGGTTTTTGCGATGCGAGAAGTTCGCCCGTTAATTGCAACCATTATGTTTTCGTCGTTTAGTTTCTTTTGTTACCTCACCGCAATTCCATTCGTGTACATAAAATATTACGGTACAAGTGAACAGCTATTCAGTTTGCTATTTGCCATCACTATTTTGTTGTTGATGACATCCAACTTTATTAACAGCCGTTATGTAACTCGCTATGGCTCGCCACATATGGTGAGAATGGCTCTCTTGCTGGCCATAATTTTCTCAGTACTTCTGTGCACCGTAAACCTATTAAATTTGGGATTGATTTTCACGATTGCCACGCTAGCGCCACTCATGGGCTGCCTGACGATGATTAGCACTAATACCGATGCCATGATCTTGCTTAAATTCCCCGATCATTCCGGCACTGCAAGCGCAGTGACCGGCACACTGCGCTACGGCTGTGGAGCCTTAGCGGGCCCCGCACTTGCAATTACCTTTACTGGTACCCCCGTACCATTTACGCTGCTCATGTTTGGCGGCGTTGCAGGAATTGTGCTGTGCCAATTATGGATGAAACAATCGCAAAAGCCGCTGAAATGAGATAATTCACAAGATGGTTTAAAAGCCATAGTCTGATTGCATCATGTGGGCTAGAATTTGGTTTACCTTAACGCCTCCATAAGAGCACCCAATGATAAAAATATCCGGCGACAAATCCGCACTGTTACTTTTTATGGCGCTAAGCCTGAGCGCTTGTAGCACCCAAAAGAATTCCCCTAACAATGAACGCTTACACAACGAAATTGGCAATGCCGTAACTGCCCCCTTAAGCGATTTAAATTTGGTACAAACCGCAATTCCAACTTCATTACGCAACGCACAAAAGAATCCCTATGCCGCACCTGAAAGCGTAACTTGTGATGTCTTGGCAAAAGAAATTAACGCACTTGATGAAGTTCTTGGTGCTGACTTGGATAAGCCTGTTAGCAAAAAAGACGAGGGCTTACTGGAACGTAATTTGGTTTCAGAGTCTGTCTCCGCTATCCGCAAAACAACTGAATCGGTCGTTCCATTTCGTAACTGGGTGCGCAAATTATCGGGTGCGGAGCGCAAATCGAGTGCTGTCAAATCTGCAATTACTGCAGGTAGTATTAGACGTGCTTATTTAAAAGGAATAGGGCAAGCACACAATTGCCCCGCGCCCGCATCACCCCAATTAATGGTTAACAAGAATTGATAGAACCCACATTATGAATGAGCAAGCCAACAACCCGCTTCACGGTATTACACTGGAAAAAATCGTAACTCAACTTGCCGAGCATTACGGTTGGGAGGAGCTTGGAACGCGGATTAATATTCGCTGCTTTCAAGCTGACCCAAGCGTTAAATCCAGCTTAAAGTTTTTACGCAAAACACCTTGGGCAAGAACTAAAGTTGAAGAGCTCTATATCCACACCATGACTAATTCATAAAGTAATGCGATGACTAATAACTTGGATGAATGATGTGTTAGCAACCCTAGATGAAATTGAACAAGCAGCCAAGATTGTCTATTCCGTAATGCCGCCTACGCCTCAATACCGTTGGCCTTTGCTATGCGAAAAGCTGGGCACTGAGGTTTGGACAAAACATGAAAACCACACCCCCTTAGGCGCTTTTAAAGTAAGAGGTGGATTAGTTTATTTCAACGAGCTAGCTTCAACTCAAGCTGTAAAGGGAGTAATCGCGGCAACGCGGGGAAATCATGGGCAATCTGTTGGCTTAGCAGCAAAGCATTACAATATTCCCGCCACCATTGTTGTTCCTCATGGAAACAGCAAAGAAAAAAATAATGCAATGCGCGCCTTGGGCGTTGAACTTATCGAGCACGGAGACGACTTTCAAGCCGCAAAAGAATATGCAGAACAATTAGCGGAAGAAAAATCATTGCATATGGTTCAGTCTTTCCATCCTCTGCTCGTCAGAGGTGTTGCTACATACTGTGTAGAATTACTAAGTGCAGTTTCAGATCTAAATACCGTTTATGTACCTATTGGGCTGGGATCAGGCATAGTTGCTATGTTAGCCGCGCGCAACGCGCTGGGTTTAAAGCTTGAGGTTGTGGGTGTTGTCTCTTCACATGCACGAGCTTACTCGGAATCATTTACCAAGAAGCAGTTGGTAGAAGCACCAGCAACAACTCAATTAGCAGATGGCATGGCATGCAGAACTCCTAACGCACACGCCTTAGAAATAATTTCGCAACAGGTTGATCGCATTTTGGAAGTATCGGATTCAGAAGTTGCTAACGCAATACGAACACTTTTTGAATGCACACATAACATAAGTGAAGGGGCTGGTGCAGCCGCTCTCGCAGGCGCGATGCAGGAAACCCACCGCAATCACGGCCAAAAAATTGCTGTGGTACTAACCGGCGGGAATATTGATAGAGAACTTTTCGTTAACGTCTTAAATAGCAAATTTTGAGCTTGATTTACGGAGAAATTATGAGAACGCTAATTACAATTTTCGCCACTTTCTTGCTAATTATTGTATCGAATATTGCACACACTGAAGTCTACACTTGGGTTGATAAAGACGGCAAAAAGCATTTTGGCCAAGAAGTTCCAAAAGAATATGCCAAGAAAAGCAAGGTAATTGACGTTAAATCCGTTAACTCTATGGACGAAACTAAAACCCGCCCCAGCCACACATTTACCAACACTTCTTCGTATCAGCAGCCGCAAGTGCAAGATGTACAAGACAACAGCACTGGAAGCTTGAGCAGCTGCGAACAAGAGAAACGCGCTTACGAAGAAAGTGTGGCTTGTTATGCAAACTGCCGTTTACCAAAAGATGATTTCGGTTCGCGCGTCAATAATGTTTCGGGTTGTACACATTGTGTAGATGTTAAGAAACCGAATTGTTAAACGCACCCGTACACCCCAATCTAGCAACATCGTTAAGGTTGGCTGGTGTGATTCTTCGATGTTTTGCCATAAGATCTAATATCAATACAGAATTGATTCTCAATAATTGATACTAAAGGTGAAATGATGTTCGAGCTTAGCCAGTTACGGTGTTTTGTTGCGGTAGCGGAAGAATTGCATTTTAGTCGTGCGGCTGAGCGTTTAAATATGACTCAGCCGCCGCTGAGTCGACAAATCCGCTTGCTGGAACACCATGTTGGCACCCCATTATTGGAGCGAACAAGTCGTAGTGTGCGATTAACAGCGGCAGGCAAAGCGTTTTTCCCCGATGCCGCGCGTATTCTGCGAATGTCTGAAGAAGCCGCCGCAACAGCGCGGCGAAATTCAAAAGGTGAAAAAGGTTCGCTCACCATTGGGTTTACGGCCTCCTATGGCTATAAGTTGCTGCCGGAAATCGTGCGACGCTTGCGCGCTTGCGCCCCCGAAATTTCGCTCACACTCAAAGAGTTGGTAACCGGTGCACAGCTGGAGGCCTTACATTCCAACGCGCTGGATATCGCCTTTGTGCGCCCCCACAATCACGATGGCGAGCTGGAAACGGCCGTCTTGGGAACGGAAGAACTCTATCTGGCCATTCCCAAACAGGACTCAGGCCTCTGGCCGGCTGAACCCAGCCTTGCTGATCTACATGCAAAACCCTTCCTCATGTACTCACCCTATGAGGCACGCTATTTTCACGATTTGCTTTCCAATTGTTTTCAACAGGCGGAAATCCTCCCGCACATTGTGGAATATGTAAGCCAAATACACACCATGATGGCCTTGGTTCAGTCAGGCATTGGAATTGCACTAATTCCTAAATCTGCAACCAGCCTTCATTTTGATGGGTTAGAACTCCGAAAATTACTAAGCAACCCCGCCAAACCCGTCGGTATGGTTTATAGCTACCGCAAAGATAACCACAACCCAGCTCTCGAAACTTTGTTGCGTGAGGTATTACCGCAGTTCAAAGATTAACTCAGGGTATTTGCCTGGATTAAAGCTCAAACGTGTCGATACACAAATTGTATTGGTTCAGATACCAATTGGTTTGATTTGTTAATGATTAGCTCGCAGAATCAATTCAAGGGGTCAGCGCTCAGATCCAAGTAAGTCGTGTACACCGATGGGACTAATGCCCTTCAGTAATGCGAATCAGAATAAAGGTTCGCAAACACTAAACCTTGGCTGAGCTTAAGATCTCTCGTTTGTTTTTTTCGTTTTTTTGCTAGTGCTCTTGGTTATTCCCTATTTCCTACGCCCCTGCAAGGTGGCGTAGGTTTTTTTTAAGCGCATGCAATTAATCGCTATTGCTCGCACGTTAACGCTAGCCATAAAAATGGGCTGTTGACTGAATTTCTCAAAACATAAAAGCTTTTTAAACATTCATTAAATCAAAATAAAACATATTTTTGCAAAAATACTAAAGTCGGCCAGTTGCCAGAAAAACAAAGATAACTTTATTTCTCTTTGTTTTTTGTTAAAAGCAGTAGGCCTCAAGTTGTTTTGTTAAAACCGTAATATTATAAAAAATAAAATTTCAACATGTCGGCATTGCAATTAATTACACGTTCTAAAAACACATAAAAAATATATTGCTCAACAAAGCCTTGACGTAATAATAATGAGGAATCCTATGAAAAAATTTACTGTTAGCCCGCTCGTGTTAGCTATGACTGCAGCGTTCATGCCAGCAACCACATATGCACAGGAAGCACAGCCTACCAAAGCTGCAGAGAGCACGGTGGAGGAAGTTACCATCACCGGTTTCAGAGCCAGTTTAGCGAATGCGTTAAACACCAAGCGTAGCTCAGCAAATAATGTGGATGCGATAGTTGCGGAAGATATGGGAAAAATGCCGGATCTTAATCTGGCAGAATCCTTACAGCGAGTATCGGGTGTAGCCATTACTCGCGAAGGCGGTGAAGGACGTAATATTACTGTGCGTGGTCTTGGGCCAAGTTTTAGTGCGACCACACTCAATGGTATGGAAGTACCATCAAGCACGGGTGGTTTGGATTCATCGGGCGGCGTAAACCGTGGTCGTTCATTTGATTTTAATGTGTTTGCCTCAGAATTATTTAGCAAAATAGTATTAAACAAATCCGCCAAGGGATCGCTTGAAGAAGGCGGCTTGGCATCAACCGTAGAACTTTATTCTGCCAAACCTTTTGATAACCCCGGCTTTCACGCCACCTTAGGCGGAAGCATGGCTGTTGAGAATCTTACCAACGAAAATGATCCACGCATTGTGGCAATGGTAAGCAATACGTTTGCAGATGATAAATTTGGTGTGTTACTCAGCTATGCACATTCTGAACGCAATATCCGCCAAGAGGGTTTCGGCAGTGTGCGCTGGACCTCTCCTTTTGATAATGCTAATAGAACTTTCGCAGGCAATGACACAACGGTAAATATCGAGGGTACACCCAATCCACAGGCCAATTATCCTGAATTGCTTTCGTCAAATCCAAAGCTCGTAAATGAAAAATTGGATTACATGTTATATCCGCGTTTGCCACGTATGGATTCGTTTAATACTAACCAAGATCGCACCGGTGTAACGGGCTCTTTGCAATTCCGCCCGACCGATGGCATGGAATTTACGTTGGATTATTTGAAGTCATCCTTGGAAACCGATGTATCTTCCTATAATTTCTTTGCCCAATTCCGTAATACCTATTCCAGCATTACGCCCAAGCATATTGTTTTAGATTCAGCAGGGCGCGTTGCTGTTGCTGGTGAATTTACCGGCGTAACGCCGCGCGTAGAAAGTCGCGGCCAATTTAGTAAAACCGATTTTGAACAAGTTGTGTTATCAAGCAAATTTGATATCAGCGATAACGTGAAATTAGATGTAATGCTGGGTAACGCAAAAGCAGAACATAATGAAGAGCAATATCGTTTTAACCTTGATGCCTTGGATGCAAGCTACAAAAATACTGCTGCGCCAGTGCGTCAAGCAATCAATGGATTAAACTCTACTTATTTCGCTTATGATTTCCGCGAGAATAGCGATATCGCAGAAATGAGTTATGGTTTCGATATCACTAACCCTCTCAATTTCCACTTCACCGCACCCACCATTAGAAAAGATGTTGTTGACCGTGAAAATAATACTTTCCGTTCCGATTTAACTTGGGATCTGGATGAATCAAGCATCAAAACCGGCGTGATCTGGAACGAACGCAACATTACATCGGAACGACACGACCCAACACCAGGCACCTTAACCGATCCAGTTGCGCGCGTATCTACGGGTACAGGCACAACAACCATATTGCCAATCACCGCAAGCACCGTTGGCTTAACCACTACCCTTTCAGCGGTCACAAAAGGTTACGGCAGTGCAGTTAATCCACCTACCGGCTTTCCAACCAATTTTGTGATTAATGATTTTGAAGCAACCAAAGCGGCTTACAATGCGGGCGACTTTACGTTAAATAAAAACGATGCATCTACGTTTGACGTTACAGAAAAAACTCAAGGCGCTTATGTAGAATACAATCGAAATTTGGAATTGGCTGGCATGCCCTTTATGGTCAATGCCGGTTTACGCTATGTTAAGACGGATGTGACTTCTATTGGTGTAGCGGGCGGCGTTCAATCAAAACTTGAGAGCGATTACGCTGAATGGTTGCCCTCGACCAACATGACCTTGGAAGTGGTTGACGATTTTCTCATTAGATTCAGCGCAAACAGAAATCTATCTCGCCCCAGTCTTGGCAGCATGACAGCAACGATTAATGCCACACCCATCAACGGAAATATTTCCGTGGGGAATCCTGGCCTCGACCCAACCATTGCTGATGCCGTTGATTTAGGTTTTGAATGGTATTTTGCAGAAGAATCTGTGTTGGGCTTAACTTTCTTCCATAAAAAGATCGACAGCTTTATTGTTAACGATGTGATTGTTTCTGGCTTGTCTCCCGATTTAAAAGCGATTATTGCTACGGCTTATCCACAAACGGATCCAAGCTCTGCGTCATTTGATCCTAAAGGCGTTAGCCTAAATGACGAGTGGAATATTAGTACGCCCATTAATGGTGAAGGCGCGAGCCTAAAAGGTTTTGAAGTTTCCTATCAACAACCTTTTACTTTCTTGCCGGCTGCTCTTGAAGGATTTGGTGCTTTTGCAAACTACACTTACGTCGATTCTGAAATTACCTATGGCAATGGTGTAAAAGGCCCATTGACTGGCTTGTCAGAAAATAGTTACAACTATGGTTTGTATTTTGAAAGAGAAAAATACGGTGCACGTGTAGTGGTAAATACTCGTGATGATTACGTCACAGCGATTCCCGGCAGTGACAGAAACTTCTCAGAAAATACGACCGGCCCCGCGCGCATTGATATGTCAGCCTTCTACAATATTACTGACAGCATTAAGTTAAGCTTGGAGGTCATTAACTTGACCGAAGAAAACGAAAGACTTTACACCACTGGCCCACAAAGCTCAGGTGGCGATTTGGATTTAGTGCGTGAAATTAATAATACTGGGCGCGAAATCAATCTTGGTATTAGAGCTACCTTTTAAGTTTTTTTGTTAGCCATGTTGAACAAGTCATCGACGCAAGTCGGTGACTTTTTTTTAGCTGCAAAAACCAAAGAATAATGGGGACGTTTTAGTGAACAAAATAGTTGCAACGCTCGGCTTTTTAGCGGGCCTATTTATACATTCAGCATCTGCATCGCACTCGTCGGAAAAAACTCCATTGGAGTGGACAGAGTTAATGGCCAACTCCATTATGCAGCGCCACCCCGAAGCCTGGACTATGCGGGAATTCAAACAGCTAAAAGAACCGGAATGGGGATACCCCTATGCACTGGTGCTCTATGGTTATGAAAAGCTCTACGTAAAAACCGGTAACGAAAAATACCTTGCTTATGCAAAAACTTTTGTTGATCAATTGATTGATGAGAAAGGCAAGATTAAAGGCTATTCCACGGCCGACTTTAATATTGATGCGATTAATCCCGGAAAGCTTTTATTCTTACTCTATAAACAATATAAAGATGACCGTTATTTAACTGCTATGAAAACCCTACGGGTTCAGTTGCAATGGCAGCCACGCACCAAAACCGGCGGCTTCTGGCATAAAAATATTTACCCGTGGCAAATGTGGTTAGATGGCCTCTACATGGGCGCGCCCTATTACGCACAGTACGCAAAGGAATTTAATGAACCAACCGCATCCTTTGACGATATTGCCAATCAATTCCTGTTGATTGAAAGCAAAACGATTGATACCAAAACCGGCCTTTTGTATCACGCGTGGGATGAAAGCCATTTGCAAAAGTGGGCTAACAAAGACACTGGTCGTTCGCCACATTTTTGGTCACGCTCTATGGGCTGGTATGCAATGGCCTTGGTCGATACGCTGGATTACTTTCCGAAAAATCATCCTAAGCGCAAAGAATTAATTAAATCATTAAATCGCTTGGCTGAAGCTCTGATAAAAGTGCAACACTCAAGTCATTTGTGGTATCAAATTCCAGATCAAGGCGACCGCGACGGTAATTATTTAGAAACCTCGGGCAGTGCTATGTTCGCCTACGCCTTTGCTAAAGGCTATAACCAAAAATATCTGCCGGAAAAATATAAAAATATATCTACCCATATATTTAATTCACTGGTTGAGCGTCATACCGAAACAGATGCTTCAGGTAACCTGCATTTAATCAATACCTGTGGAAGCGCGGGCTTAGGTGGAACTCCTTATCGTAGCGGAACCTTTGAATATTATATTAGCGAACCAATACGCACTGATGATCCACATGGTCTAGGCCCGTTTATTTTTGCCGGCCTCGAGATAGCTGACTTCACACATTAAGTAGATCAATGAGACGAGCGTGAAAATGAATATAGGCAAACTAAAATTCTGCGTAATTGTTGTTTTATTGTTGCAGATTATTATTTTTCAACGGGCGCATGCTAGTCAGGATTTTTATAAGCAGTCTGACTGGAAACAGGTGGGCGTAATTCTAAAAAAAATCGAATCACCCAAAATCCCTGATAAGGATTTTCTGATCACTGATTTTGGCGCACAGCCGAATACGAATGCAGATTCGCGCCCAGCCATCATGCAGGCGATAGCGGCCGCATCAAAAATGGGTGGTGGTCGCGTCATTATTCCCGCAGGGAAATGGTTATCAAATGGGCCGATCCATTTGCAGAGCTTTATTAATTTACATATAGCGGAAGGTGCCACTTTATTATTCGGCGCAGCGGCTAAAGATTATTTGCCCGCGGTATTTACCCGCTGGGAGGGAACAGAAATATATGGCTACTCACCCCTGATTTATGCAAATAAAGTAACTGATGTAGCTATTACCGGCAAAGGTATTATCGACGGCAACAGCACGAGTGAATTTCACGCTTGGGCAAAGCAGCAAGCGTCGGATATAGCGGTGCTGCGTAAAATGGGCTTTGATGGCGAGGCTTTGGAAAAAAGACAGTTTGCTCAAGGGCATTATTTGCGCCCACCGCTCATTCAAATTGTGAATGCAACCCGCGTACTCTTGCAAGATTACACAGCAACTAACTCACCCTTTTGGGTAAACCATTTGGTATATACCGATCACGCGCAAATACGCCATATCAACGTAGACAGCATGTTTTCAAACAACGATGGAATAGATGTGGATTCCTGTCGTTGGGTTGTCATAGAAGACAATCATTTCAAAACCGGTGATGACTCTATAGTGATTAAATCAGGCCGCGACTACGATGGCAGAAAAATTGGCCGCCCCAGTGAAAATGTTGTAGTGCGAAATAATATTCTCGATGGTGAAGATGGTATTGGTTTGGGCAGCGAGATGTCGGGCGGAATAAAAAATGTTTATTTTACTGATAACACTTATTTAAAAGGCACTTCAGTATTTCGCCTTAAAGCGAATTTGGATCGCGGTGGTAGCGTTGAGCATATACGTGTTCGCAACACCAACATCGGCGAAGCAAAATATTTGTTCTGGTTTGATATGAGTTATGTGGCCGGTTACCTCGGCGGCAACTTTCCTTCTAAATACCATGACATAGTGTTTGAAAATATTAGTGCAGAAAAAGCGGATACTTTTTTTATCGGCCATGCACCGGAGGCTCAACCGCTAGAAAATGTGCTCTTTAAAAATATTCAGGTGAAATCGTCCAATCAGTTTATGGATTTCAAGCATCTGAAAAATGTGACATTTACAGACTTAACCATAAACGGCCAAAAAGTATCGGCGCATTTTGACTAAGTATGCGGCAGTGCTATGTGAAATCAATAAACATAATTCGTATGCCCTACAATCGCAGCCGGTTACTTTTGGCGTGCATAAAATGCCTATTATTGTACAGCTTGAGTCTATCAACGAGTTGGTGTGCGGCAACCACCATGGTGTACGTTGCTAATGCAGATTCGCGAGATATTTCTGTATTTCAACTGGACGAAAAATCCGAAACACTAATGCCTATACAGCGCTTTGCTGTTGACGGAATGGTGATGCCCATGACCATCGCGCGCAATAAGCGGTTGCTCTACGCTGCGCTGCGTTCAGAGCCCTATAAAGTTGTGGTGTTACAAATTAATCGTACGACGGGGCTTTTAACGTTGCGAGACTCTGCGCCTTTGGTTGATAACATGGCCAATATTTCGTTGGGCTTCAGTGAAAGTTATCTTTTTGGGGCATCCTACAGCGGTAATAAAATCAGCGTGAATGCGCTGGATAACAATGGAATTCCCCAAGCGCCTGCACAAGTATTCACAACCGGAGCTCACCCACACCAGATAACTGCTGATGTTGCCAATCAGTTCTTTTATGTCTCGTTATTGGGTGCAGATCGTTTAGATTGCATTCGCTTTGATGTTGCTTCCGCAAGATTTCAACCGCTTAAGGATTGCGTAGCAAGGTTTCCTTCGGGGACAGGCCCCCGCCATTTTGTGTTATCACCGCGAGGGAAATTTTTATATGTGCTGGGTGAGTTGAATGCAAGCCTGAATGTGCTCAAGCGCAATAACACAACCGGCAAAATGACGCTGATCGAGCACCACAGATTATTGCCCGCTGAATCAACATTAAAACCTTGGGCAGCAGATATTCATCTGACGCCTGATGGAAAATTTTTGTACGCGACTGAGCGTACCAGTAACAGCCTTTTTGGTTTTAAAGTGAATCAAAAACGCGGGCGGCTCACGGCCATTGGATCTTGGCCCACCGAGAGCCAACCGCGCGCGTTTGCAGTATCGCCTGATGGCCGCTATTTAACGGTAGTGGGGCAAAAATCCAATTATCTATCGCTCTATGCAATCAATATTTCCACGGGGACTCTAACCGCACTTAATCGCGCCGCAACCGGTGTTAATCCCAGCTGGGTAGAAATGATTTCGTTGCCGAATGAGCCTTAAAATAATGAGCTAATAAAATTGGAGCTCATTGTCATTTGCTGATCCATGCCCAAACTGGAATGATTCATTTATCCATTGGTTTGATTTGGTATTGATAAGCCAGCACAATTGAAACTGGGAATAGCCCGCTTGTACGAAAAGTCGGGAGCAAAAAAATAAATGCCATTACCAATAACCAACAACAAATAAACAAAAGTTGCGAGAGTAGATTTTCATGGCCAATTTAACAAATGGTTCTGTCATTAATGTAATTAATGCTTCGCGCGCGCGATGGGGCATCTTGGCGATGCTATTTCTTGCCACCACCATCAATTACGCTGATCGCGCGACCATTTCAATTGCAGGGCCAAGTATTGCTAAAGACATTGGGTTATCCCCCATAGAAATGGGCTATATTTTTTCAGCTTTTGCGTGGAGTTATGTGTTGGCGCAAATTCCCGGTGGCTGGCTGTTGGATAAATTCGGCTCCAAGCTCACTTACTTTGCCAGCATTTTTTTGTGGTCCACCTTTACGTTATTGCAAGGGTTTGTGGGCTTTTTAACGGGCGGTGCGGCGTTTATTTTATTAATTGCATTACGTCTATGTGTGGGGGCCGCAGAAGCGCCCGCTTTCCCTGGCAACAGTCGCATTACCTCCGCATGGTTCCCGGTCCACGAACGCGGTTTAGCGGCTTCCATTTTTAATTCTGCTCAGTATTTTGCCACTGTCGCATTCGCACCCTTAATGGGTTGGATGGTGCACAGCTACGGCTGGCAAAGTATTTTCTTTTCTATGGGCGCGCTCGGCGTTGTGTTGGCAGCCGTGTGGTTGAAAGTTATTTATGCTCCCAAAGAACATCCGGGCATCAATGAAGCCGAATTGCGTTATATCGAGGAAGGCGGTGCATTGGTTGATCTGGATCGCACCCAACATAAAAACCATTTGGTAGATACTTTTTTGTGCATCAAAGAATTGCTGGCTTCGCGCATGCTGATGGGTGTGTATATTGGACAATACTGCATTAACTCCATCACTTATTTTTTTCTGACCTGGTTTCCCGTCTATTTGGTACAAGAACGTGGCATGAGCATTCTGCAAGCGGGGTTCGTTGCATCGCTACCGGCGATTGCCGGTTTTATTGGCGGCGTGTCGGGCGGTTGGTTGTCAGATCGTTTAACAAAAAAAGGCTATTCACTGACTTTCGCGCGCAAATTACCCATTGTGATTGGCATGTTAATGTCTACCACCATGATTGCGTGTAATTACGTTGAAACCGATGTTTTAGTGATTGCGATTATGTCGCTCGCCTATTTTGGCAAAGGTGTTGGTGCATTGGGTTGGGCAGTGGTTGCAGATACTTCACCCAAAGAGGCGGGTGGTCTTTCTGGTGGATTGTTCAATACCTTTGGCAATACCGCCGGCATTGTTACGCCCATTGTGATTGGTTATATAGTGCATTCAACGGGCTCTTTTTCCGGTGCGCTCGCCTATGTTGGCGCACATGCGGCGGTAGCAATTCTAAGTTATTTATTTGTGGTGGGTGAAATAAAACGCATTACGTTAACCAAATCCATCCGCACATCACTCACGTAGCGAATTCTGAGGTTTAGCATGGCTCAAGCTGTTATAAAAATGCACGACGCAGATAACGTCGCTGTCGTTGTCACTGCTGGTGGTTTACCAGCAGGTACAGAAGTATTGCCAGGCGTTTTTTTGGTAGAAAATATTCCACAAGCGCACAAGGTTGCACTTAAGAATTTTGCTAAAGGCGATGCGATTATTCGCTACAACGTCACTATCGGCCATGCCAAAGAAGCTATAGCCGCTGGCGCGTGGGTGAACGAAAATCTTCTTATCATGCCAGATGCATTAGGCTTGGAAAATTTACCCTTGGCTACGCGCCCCGGCATCATCGGTGAACCGCTCACTGACTTTACCTTTCAGGGGTATCGCAATGCCGATGGCAGTGTGGGCACGCGCAATATTTTAGCTATTAGCCAAACCGTACAATGTGTTGCGGGTGTGGTGGATTACGCCGTAAAAATTATTCGCGAAGAATTATTACCAAAATATCCCAATGTAGATGGTGTTATTGGTCTGGCGCATTCCTACGGTTGCGGCGTGGCTATTGATGCACCCAACGCACCTATTCCGATTCGCACGATTAGAAATATTGCGCTCAACCCAAATTTTGGCGGCGAGATAATGGTAATCAGTTTAGGTTGTGAAAAATTACAACCCACGCGATTAATGCCGCCGGGTTCAATTCCCGCCACCGTAATTGACGGCCCGCAAGTGGTGTGCCTGCAAGATGAAGAGCACGTGGGCTTTATGAGCATGATCGCGTCTATTCTGCGTCAAGCAGAAGTACATCTTGAGCGTTTAAATAAACGCAAACGTGAAACTTGCCCCGCATCGGCATTGGTCGTAGGCATGCAATGCGGCGGTAGCGATGCATTCTCCGGCATTACCGCAAACCCCGCGTTAGGTTACGCAGCTGATTTGTTAGTGCGCGCTGGCGCCACCGTTATGTTTTCAGAAAATACCGAAGTGCGCGACGGTGTGGATCAGTTAACCTCGCGCGCTGCTACGCCAGAAATTGCTAAAGCCATTATTAACGAAATGGAGTGGTACGATAATTATTTAGCTGCGGGCATGGTGGACCGTAGCGCAAATACCACACCTGGCAATAAAAAAGGCGGCCTCTCTAATATTGTTGAAAAAGCCATGGGCTCGATTGTGAAATCAGGTTCATCGCCAATTGTCGGCGTACTCTCGCCAGGTGAACGTTTGCGCGATAAAGGCATTACTCAGGGTTTGGTTTATAACTCCACACCCGCGAGTGATTTTATTTGCGGCACCTTGCAGTTAGCGGCGGGAATGAATTTGCATATTTTCACCACAGGTCGCGGCACGCCTTATGGCTTGGCAGAATGCCCGGTGATTAAAGTAGCAACCCGTTCCGACCTCGCACGCCGTTGGCATGACTTAATGGATGTAAATGCCGGACGCATTGCCGACGGCGAAAAAACGATCGAGGAAATGGGCTGGGAAGTATTTCATTTAATGCTGGATGTCGCCAGCGGCCGCAAAACTTGGGCGGAACAGTGGAAGCTGCACAACGCGTTGGTATTGTTTAATCCGGCACCTATTACCTAACACCTGATACTTATTTAGAAAAAATTAAAGCGGCGATAAATTTTAATCTTTATCGCCGCTTTGCTTTTTTATAGAGGTTGCGACCTTTGCATGCAAGATAATCTTATCGAGCAAATATCTCTTCATGATGGTTCTGTTTGTGATGGTGCTGTTCGTGTTAACTCTTGATATTTTAACTAAGCTGCAACATTTAGTAGGGAGTCGTCATCCTCGCGCAGCGGGGATACAGCTTTTAAAAAAATAGAATCAAGAGCTGGATCCCCGCTACGCGAGAATGACGACTCCCTTTTTATCTATATTTCTCAAAGCATGGGACATACACCAACAGCTAACAGCATTTATGATCTACGGGATGAGTCGTGCAATTTTTTGATTATTAAGTTTCTCTTCCGCTCATCATATCAATACAAAAACCGTATTAACTCAGTCATTAATTAAGCTTTACGTGAATAGGTTGCGGTGCAAAAATTTCATCAACCCATCTACTATAGGAGAGATGATACGTGTCCCGTTATACACCCAAAGAATTCGCACAAATAGTTGGCAGTGGCTTGCTTTCCTTTCCGGTAACCCACTTTAAAGCCAGTGACCATTCCTTTAATGAAGATGCCTATCGCGCAAATCTCAATTGGTTATTTAGCCATGAAGCTGCTGCTATGTTTGCCGCAGGTGGCACCGGTGAATTTTTCTCTTTAACGCAATCAGAAGTTGATCGTGTAGTGCGCGCAGCCGTAGAAGAAACCGGAAAAAAAATGCCCGTGATTGCTCCCGCTGGCGGTGGCACGGCGGTATCCATTGAATATTGCCGCGCTGCAGAAGCGGCAGGTGCCGATGGCATTTTATTATTGCCACCCTATCTAACCGAAGCAGCCAAAGACGGTGTTGCGGCACACGTAGAAGCGATTTGTAAATCCACCAAATTAGGTGTGATTGTTTACAACCGTGCCAACCAACGTCTTGATGAAGTTGAATTAGAAAAACTCGCCGAGCGTTGCCCGAATTTAGTGGGCTATAAAGATGGCTTGGGCGATATTGAATTAATGACTCGCATTTATGCGCGCCTTGGCGATCGCTTTACCTATATCGGCGGCTTGCCCACGGCAGAAACTTTTGCGCTGCCCTATTTGGAAATGGGCGTGACCACTTATTCCTCCGCTATTTTTAATTTTGTGCCCCAATTTGCGGTAGATTTTTATAAAGCCGTTCGCGCACGCGATCATGTGAAAGTTTATGCCGACCTCAATAAATTTGTATTGCCCTACATTGCCATCCGCAATCGCAAACAGGGCTACGCGGTTTCCATCGTTAAAGCCGGTATGAAAATTGTAGGTCGCGATGCTGGGCCAGTACGCACACCATTGACCGATCTCACTGGGGCAGAAATGGCTGAGTTAAGTGCGTTGATCGGGCGTATTAATTAAAGAAACTTAAAAGGCAATATTGATGAACTTGACAGGAAACTTGCTAATCGGCGCGCAGCAAATTGCTGGCAAACAAGGCACTTTGTTTGCCATTAATCCTGCTACAGGTGCCCAGCTAGAGCCGGCCTATCATCTTGGTGGTGCGGATGAAGTTGCGCGCGCCTGCGAATTGGCCGAGCAAGCATTCAATCCTTATCGCGCAACAGCACCTGAAGTGCGCGCGAATTTTCTGGAAACCATTGCGCGCAATATTGAAGCTATAGGCGATGAATTAATTGAACGCGCCATGTCAGAAACTGGTTTGCCGCGCGCACGTTTGGAAGGTGAGCGTGCACGCACTTGCAACCAATTGCGTTTATTTGCAGCAACGCTGCTATCTGGCGAACAAAATCGCCCGCGCATAGATCCGCGTATTGTTGATCGCAAACCCTTACCGCGTTCAGATCTTCGTCAACGTAGAATTCCACTTGGGCCCGTTGCGGTGTTTGGTGCGAGTAATTTTCCGCTCGCCTTTTCGGTGGCAGGCGGCGATACCGCTTCGGCATTGGCAGCCGGTTGCCCGGTCATTGTAAAAGGCCATTCAGCACACCCAGGAACATCAGAATTAGTGGGGCAAGTGATTCAACATGCGGTAGGCCAATGCGGTTTACCTGAAGGCGTTTTCTCATTGCTCTTCGGTGATGGCAGTAACCTCGGTGCAGCCTTGGTTGAGCATCCTTTTATTCAAGCCGTTGGTTTTACCGGCTCACGCAACGGCGGCGTTGCGCTAATGCGAATTGCACAGGCGCGCCCGCAACCTATTCCCTTTTACGGTGAATTAAGTGCGGTAAATCCCGTACTACTTTTGCCGGGAGTCGTTGCTGAAAAAGGTGCTGAATTAGGTCGTCAATTTGTTGCGTCTTTAACGATGGGTGCGGGGCAATTTTGTACTAATCCTGGTTTGTTATTGGCAATCGATAATTCAGCGCTCAAAGAATTTATATCCGCAGCGCAATCTGCACTGCAAAACTCCAGCGCGCAAACCATGCTCACACCCGGAATTCACCGCGCCTATCAACAAGGTACTGCGCGTATTGCAAATCACCCATCTGTAGAAACCGTGGCCCAAGGCCCAATGTCAGATGTACTGAATAGCTGTCAGCCCGCGCTCTATACAACCACTGCAGACGTATTTCTTGCCGACAAAAACCTGCACGAAGAAATTTTTGGTGCGGCGTCCATGTTGATTCGCTGCCGTGATGAAGATGAAATACTGCGCGTATTGCAGCAAATGGAAGGTCAGCTCACCGCGACCATTTATTTTGCCGATGAGGATATGGATTTCGCCCGAAAATTATTACCCTTGTTAGAGCGAAAAGCTGGGCGTGTGCTTGCTAATGGCTGGCCTACAGGTGTGGAGGTCTGTCACGCCATGGTGCACGGTGGCCCTTGGCCAGCAACAACAGATTCCCGCTCAACATCGGTAGGTACTGCTGCAATGGAGCGTTTTTTGCGCCCCGTTTGCTATCAGGATATCCCCGACGAATTATTGCCACCAGAACTGCAAGCAAGTAATCCCTTGGGGTTACAGCGTTTAGTTGATGGAAATAATTTTTAACCAAGGATAGGTAGACGTATGCCGACAGTGAAATTTGCGATTCAATCATTAATAGGGTTTTGTGTGCTTTTCACTGCCTTCGCCAGCTCTGCTGCGACTGTAGATGTGATTACCTCCGTGCCTGAAACCGCAACAGACATACGCTATGAACATGCCGATTTGGTATTGAAGCATTTGCTTAAAATTACCGAAAAGAGTTTTGGTCCTGCAACATTAAAGCTCGCCAAAGAACCCATGTCTCGCGATAGAACATTTGAAGAGCTGATTAAGGGTGATTTAATTCATGTAACCGCAGAAGCCGTAAAACCCGAATGGGTACGCGACCTTATTCCAATTTATATACCCATTAATAAAGGGCTTACCGGCTATAGAGTCTTTTTAATATCCAAAAATAGCCAAGCCGAACTCGCCAAAATCACCACCCTTGAAGAACTCAAAAAACTTAAAACAGGTTCCGGCAGTCAGTGGTCAACCACTAAAATTATTAGAGATGCAGGTTTTAATGTGGTGAGTACGCGAAAGCTGGAAGGTTTATTTTGGATGCTAATGGGCGATAGATTTCAGGTGCTGCCTAGAGGTGTAAATGAAGCCTTCTCTGAGCTAGAGTCACATCAAACCTTATTTCCCGATATGCGCATTGAAGAAACCTTGGCGATGTACATTCCCTTACCCACCTTTTTTTTCGTCTCACCCAAACACCCAGAGCTGGCAAAGCGAATTCGTGCTGGGCTTAACATGATGTATGCCGACGGTTCCTTCGATGAGATTTTTTATTCCTATCATATGAGCATGATTGAAAATGCAAAGCTCGGGAACAGAAAAATTTTCTCTCTTTCAAACCCTACCTTACCCAAAGAGGTGCCGCTTAATGAAGCGCGCTATTGGTTTAAACCAGGCGATGAACTTAGTTATAGTAAAAAAGCGCCTTGAGAGTTTGTGCTAGACGCTATTGAGGTTTCGTTATAACAATTTACCTAGGTGAATTTCATCATCCACATCTGTGGTTTATCTTTCGGGCTGCTAGGCTGTGCAAATTGTTCCTGCAAAAAATATTATTCTTGTAATTGCATAGCCCACATTTGCGCGTAGCGGCCTTGCAGCTCTAACAATTGATTATGATTTCCTTCCTCAATCACACAGCCATTTTCCATCACAATAATTTTATCGGCATCAACAATAGTTGATAACCTATGCGCAATAACCAAAGTCGTTTTGCCCGCGGCTACTTCGCGCATTGCATCCACTATTGCCGCTTCGGAATGTGAATCCAGCGCGGAAGTTGCTTCGTCAAAAATCAGGATGGGCGAATTTTTTAAGAGTACTCGGGCAATCGCAATACGTTGCTTTTCACCACCCGATACTTTTAAACCTCGTTCACCCACTAACGTGTTGTCGCCCTCAGGAAGACTAGCGATAAAGTTCTCCAAGTGCGCCATTTTAATTGCACGGTTAATCTCTTTGTCACTCGCTTGGGGATTTCCGTAAGCGATATTTTCACGAATGCTACTGTTAAACAGTACCGTATCTTGAGGCACGATTGCGATGGATTTGCGCAATGAATCCTGCGTTACCTGTTGAATATTTTGACCGTCAATTTCTATCGCACCGTCATTAATGTCGTAAAACCTATAGAGCAAACGCGCAATTGTACTTTTGCCAGCACCCGATGAGCCCACGATGGCGACCCGGCTTCCTGCAGCTATCCTAATATTGAGCTTCTGCAAAATGGGTCGATCAGCGTTATAGGCAAAATTAACGTCCTTCCACACAATATCGCCCTTGGCGACGTGAAGATCTCTAGCGTTTTTTACATCCGTAATTTTTGCATCCCGCTTGAGCAGTGCGAGCATATTTTCAATATCGGTTAAAGATCGGCGTATTTCCCGATAGACAAAACCGAGAAAGTTAAGCGGAATAAACAGCTGAATCATGTAGGCATTAATCATCGCCAAATCACCCAAGGTCATTTGTTTTGCGATGACGCTATTCGCGGCCATAATCATCATAACCGTCATTGCTGCAGCAATAATAAACGCCTGACCCGAGTTAAGTGTTAAGAGCGACATGCGATTTTTTAATTTCGCCGTTTCCCATTTCGCCAAGAATTGATCGTATGTATCGGCTTCATACTTTTCGTTATTAAAGTATTTAACGGTTTCGTAATTGAGCAAACTGTCAATCGCGCGCGTGTTGGTTGAGGAATCTGCTTGATTAGCTTCACGCACATAACGATTGCGCCACTCGGTGGTAACAATCGTGAACGCGATATAAATTAATACGGCGACCAAGGTGATAATGGCGTACCAGTATGAAAAGGCCACTGCAAAAATAATGGCTACCGAAAATATTTCGACAAGTGTAGGAACAATATTGAACATTAAGAACCGCATTAAAAAACTAATACCATTGGTACCACGTTCAATATCGCGACTAATTCCTCCTGTGGCTCGGTCTAAATGAAAGCCCAACTCCAAAGAATGTAAGTGTTTGAATACCCGCAAGCCCACTTTACGCATGGCGCGTTCGGTAACGCGCCCAAAAAGTGCATCGCGAATCTCGCCCAAAAACACACTGCCAAAACGCAAAAGCCCATAAAAAAGTAGAAAGGTGAGCGGTAAATAAAGTTCGGGGCGCACACTTGGGTCAACGCCATCAATAATATGTTTTAAGGCCCACGGCATTAATAGTGTGGCTAATTTGGCGCCTATCAATGCGATCATTGCCAGAATAACGCGGCCTTTAAAATCCCACAGGTAGGGCCATAGCGATCGAATAGTTTCGCGCCAACCTAGCGCATAATCTTTACCGTTTTTATGAGGTGTAGCGTCGCCTGCTTTTATACCGCGCATAGAGTTTCCATCTACCAAATGACTAAAAAATTAATCTATAACAAAGACTCGATTATCGCAGGAGCTATACTCCAACTCTATTGACGATTGTACGCAGGTTGCCGCAAATGAGCTCTAAACATCTGGACAGTTTGTTCAAACCCAAATCGATTGCTGTGATCGGTGCTTCAAATGCGAGTAATCGACCTGGCTTTGCGGTAATGCGCAATTTATTACAAGGCCATTTTGATGGGCCGATTATGCCTGTGACACCTGACTATAAATCCGTTCAGGGCGTTTTGGCCTACAGGTCTATTGACGAATTACCTATCACACCCGACCTTGCCATTATTTGCACTCGCGCTAGCCGCGTGCCCGCCATCGTTATGCAATTGGGCCGAAAAGGCACAGGCTGCGCGATTGTAATTGCCAGTGGCTTAGAAAATCTGCACACCGCCCAGGGCACCAATTTGCAAGAACAGATGCAACAAATAGCCGCGCATTGGAATATTCGCCTGCTCGGGCCCAACTCCTTGGGATTTATAGCGCCCGCGTTAGGATTGAATGCGAGCTACGCACACACGCAAGCGCAACCGGGCAAGATTGCTTTTTTATCGCAATCATCCGCCATGTGCATTGCATTGTTGGATTGGTCCCGTCGCAGACGAATTGGTTTTTCCTACATGGTGTCACTCGGCGATGCAGTTGATATAGATTTTGATGAATTGATTGATTACTTGGGCCGCGACCCCGCGACAACCGCGATTCTTTTTTATATAGATTCCATTTCCGATGGTCGCGCTTTTTTATCTGCTGCGCGCGCTGCATCCTTCAATAAACCGCTACTCGTGATTAAAGCGGGTGAACATCGTGATAGTGCACAACTTTTTCAGCGGGGGCCGACAATACCCTTGGGTATTGACGCCGTTTACGATGCCGCGTTTCGTCGCGCAGGCATGTTGCGCGTTGGCGATTTGCGTGAACTTATGGCAGCGGTGGAAACACTTGCCAATGGAAAACCTATTCGCGGCGAAAAACTCGTTATTGTGTCGAATGGCAATGGCCCCTCCGCCATGGCCGTTGATACGCTGCTGCAACGCGGTGGAAAGCTGGAACAGCTGAACGAGGAATTAGTAAGCGATATCAAAAAAATATTGCGCCCAGGTTCACGCGCGACAAATCCGATTCATTTATTGGGCGACGCTACGCCAGAAGAATACACAAAAGTACTAATTCAATTATTAAATGATAAAGCGATTGAAAATATTTTATTGATGCACGCACCCTCGGCACTTGTTCCCGCTGAAGTTTACGCGCAAGCTGTTATCGAAACTTATCAAAAGCATACGGGGCGAAAACCCAACCTACTCGTTAATTGGATGGGTGAGGAAGCGGCGCAAGCAGCACGCTATTTATTTGCCGATGCGAATATTGCATCCTTCCGAACTCCAGAAGGAGCAATCATTGCGTTTATGCATATGGTTGATTATCGGCGAAATCAAAAACTATTATCGGAAACGCCCGAATCGGTGATGGAAGAAATTCCACACCACCCACAACTCGCTATCCAAATGCACCAAGAATTACCGCATGAAAAATTTCAGGAACGCATTAACCAAATACTATCTCCCGAAAACACGAAAAGATTTTTAGCCGCCTACGGTTTACGCATGGAAGAATCTTTGCAGATACATGCAACACCTTTGCGCATTCAGGTTGCTATTGATCCTGTCTTCGGCCCGTTTATAGCGCTAGGCGAACCTGTGAGTGAATGGCGCTTGGAAGCAGACGCAGCCATTGCTTTACCGCCTTTGAATATGGCGCTTTCGCGTTACTTACTTCTACAAGCTTTAAGTAAAGGAAAAATTCGTGAGCGCGACGGCGCTGAAATGTTAGATCAATATCACCTCGCCCGTTTGCTTACTTGTGTGAGCCAAATGATTGTAGATAACCCGAAAATTACAGAGTTACTGTTGAATCCGGTATGGATAACAGGTAAAGATATTTGTGTAGAAAATGCTGTAATCACCTTGAGAGACAATGCAACGCAATCGTTAGCAATTTGCCCCTACCCAAAGGAACTCGAGGAAGAAGTTATCTTACGCAATGGCAGAAAGATTTTGTTCCGCCCAATTCGCCCGGAAGATGAAAGTACTCATAAAGAATTTGATTTAGCTATGAGCAAAGAAGATAGATACAAGCGTTACTTTGCTGAATTACCGCATTTCTCACACGAGCAGCTCGCACACCAAACGCAAATAGATTACAACCGTGAAATGGCTTTTATCGCTACCGCAAAAAATGCTGAAGATCAATTTTATACCTTAGGTGTGGTACGCGCGATTTTTGGAGTAGATGGACAAGAAGCCGAATTCGCCATGGCCGTTCGCAGCGATGAAAAATCCCAAGGATTAGGCACACTATTACTAGAGAAAATGATTCGCTACTGCAAAACAAAACATTTACAACGTTTAACCGGTATAACAATGCTGGAAAATTCCGGCATGGCGAACCTCGCAAGAAAGCTTGGCTTCGCTGTGAGGTTTGATCGCGATGAAGATGTGGTTCATATGGAGCTAACATTTCAAAGCAATGATTCTTAGAGCTTTGCCATTCCTTTAATGTGCTGCACAACGCACCGCCCTAGGGAGGGCAAATCATACCCACCTTCTAAACTGGATATAATTCCTTTGCATTGTTCTGGTTCTGAATTTTTTTTACTTTCATCCATATAAGCGCGAATTTTTTGTGAAATCCAAAAATAGTCTTGCTCAACCAATTGCACAGAAGACATATCGTCATCAATAAATGCATCAAACCCGGCGGAGATAAAGATGAGTTGCGGCTTGTGGGCAGCAAGTGCGGGCCACCAACCCTGAATAGCTTCGCGAAAGGCCTCGCTTCGGCAACCCGCGTTTAAGGGAACATTAAGAATATGTGCAGGCATATCATCAACAGGGGTGCCGGGGTAAAACGGATATTGAAAGCTAGAGCAAAACAACACGCGATCATCACCTAAAAAAATATCTTGCGTGCCGTTTCCGTGGTGGACATCAAAATCTAAAATCGCAATCCGATCAATCGCGTAATGAGTGAGAGCGTATTGCGCCGCAATCGCAATATTATTCAATAAGCAAAAGCCCATAGCGCGATTTTTTTCTGCATGATGGCCAGGAGGGCGTACATTGCAAAATACCACGTTGGTTTTTGCTTGCATCACCAAATCAACACCCAAGACAGGCGCGCCCGCTGCGTAACGCGCAGCCGCTAAACTCTGTGGTGATAAATAAACATCATCGTCAAAAAAAGCAATGCCCTGCGCAGGTTGCGCCTGAGTTAAACCTTGCAAATGTTCTTTGGTGTGTACTTGTAGAATTTGCTCATCGGTTGCGGGTTTTGCTTGCTGCTGCAAGAGTAAGCCATCGATACCACTCGCCATTAACTGATTGTCGATGACATCAATACGCGTTGGACATTCGGGGTGATGCTCAGGCATTAGATGTTGCTTACAAAGATCATGGGAGATGTAGGTGGCGAGCATAGACATGCATCCTTAAAAGATGCCGCGAGTTTATCCTAATTTTCTTTTTAATAAAAAAATCCCCCGAACATTACAGTTGCGCGGGGGTTCCCAGACGGAGATTTACAGTTAACAACTAACAGGGTTTTGAAACGTACATCAATGCTCGCGGTTTCCGTCAAAGCTTTTGTCCACATAAGTCAGCGCAACCGCTGCGCCAAACAATGCCACCAAAATACCGACTAAAGATGCAGTTGCTACTACGCCAGATACAAACATGATTTAATCCTCTCTTTACCTTCGTTTACCACAACAATTGTGGCCTTGGGTGTAGATTGAACCCTGGCAGCCATGCTGATTTTGATCTGCATCAACCGGATTTTTGCATTGTTTGATGTAGCGCAAATCCGATGCTTTACGCCGTTTTTTTTCGCGGAATACTTCTTCCACCGATTTCACTGGTCTTACAACTGCCATTAAACGCCGCCACCCGCTATAATCGCCGCATTTTTCTATCTTCTATATCTACCTTCTTAACATTAAGGTCTTCCATGTCTGACAAACGCTATGACGTAAGCACCTTTCAGGGCCTGATCCTCGCCCTGCAAGACTATTGGGCGCGCCAAGGTTGCGTGATTTTGCAACCACTCGACCTCGAAGTCGGCGCCGGCACTTTCCACCCAGCCACTTTCCTGCGCGCCATTGGCCCGGAAACCTGGAACACTGCCTACGTCCAACCCTGCCGCCGCCCCAAAGACGGCCGCTACGGTGAAAACCCCAACCGTTTGCAGCATTACTACCAATTTCAGGTAGCCCTTAAGCCATCACCGGACAATATCCAAGATCTGTATTTGGGCTCGCTGCGCGAAATGGGCATCGATACCAACGTGCACGATGTACGCTTCGTTGAAGACAACTGGGAATCGCCCACTCTTGGCGCTTGGGGTCTGGGTTGGGAAGTTTGGTTGAACGGTATGGAAGTCACCCAGTTCACCTACTTCCAACAAGTGGGCGGTTTGGAATGCTTCCCCGTCACCGGCGAAATCACCTACGGTATCGAGCGTATCGCTATGTACCTGCAAGGTGTGGATTCAATTTTCGACCTGGTGTGGACCGTGAGCCCCAACGGCGACAAGGTCACCTATGGTGATGTGTTCCACCAAAACGAAGTGGAAATGTCCACCTACAACTTTGAAGAAGCCGATACCGAATTCCTGTTCAACGCGTTCGATTTTTACGAAAAAGAATCACAGCGTTTGATGGCGAAAAATTTGCCGTTGCCTGCTTATGAATTGGTGATGAAAGCATCCCATGCATTCAATTTATTGGATGCACGCCACGCGATTTCCGTGACAGAGCGCCAACGATTTATTTTACGCGTGCGCACCTTATCGCGCGCCGTTGCGCAAGCCTACTACGATAGCCGCAAAGCCCTCGGCTTCCCACTTGCACCCGAAGCGCTGCGCACTTCTTTATTACAAGCCGCTGAAGGCTCTGCTGCAACCGCCGCTGCGGAGGAAAAATAATGTCTGCTGATTTTCTTGTTGAACTGGGCACTGAAGAGCTGCCACCCAAAGCCTTAAAGAATTTAATGACTTCGTTTGTAGAAACAATCGAAGCCAATTTAAAAGCGGAAGAATTATCTTTCACTGCCATCAAACCTTTTGCTGCGCCACGCCGCTTAGCTGTATTAGTTGAAAATCTAGCGAGCGAGACACCATCTAAGTCATTGACTGTGTGGGGCCCACCAGCAGCAATCGCGTTTGATAAAGATGGCCAACCAACAAAAGCTGCGTTGGCTTTCGCGGAGAAAAACGGTATCGCTGCTTCTGAATTAAAAGCAGAAAGCGATGGTAAAGCCGAAAAATTAGTTGCGCGCATTAACACCCAAGGCAAAAAGACCGTTGAGCTTCTTGAAGGTGTAGTTAGCGATGCGCTAGCAAAACTGCCCATCGCAAAACGCATGAAGTGGGGCTCAAAACGCGAAGAGTTTGTTCGCCCTGTACACTGGTTGGTCATGCTGTTTGGCAGCGATGTGGTTAACGCCAATGTGCTTGGCCTGCACGCTGGCCGCACTAGCCGCGGCCACCGCTTCCACTACAACCAAACTATCGATTTAGCCAAGGCGAGCGATTATGTGAGCACGCTGAAAAACACCGGTTATGTTGTTGCTGATTTCGCCGAACGTGGTGCGTCCATTAAAGAACAAGTTGAAGCCGAAGCGAAAAAAGTGGGCGGTGTTGCAGTTATTGATCCGTCATTGCTCGACGAAGTAACTGCTTTGGTTGAATGGCCTGTTGCACTCACCGGTAAATTCGAAGAGCGCTTCCTGTCTGTTCCTGCTGAAGCTCTAATTGCTTCTATGAAAGAGCATCAAAAATATTTCCACGTTGTAGATGCCAACGGCAAACTGAAAAACAATTTCATCACCGTTGCGAACCTCAACAGCAAAGACGCTGCGCAAATTATTGCCGGTAACGAACGCGTTATTCGCCCACGCTTGTCCGATGCCGCCTTTTTCTTCGAAACCGATAAGAAGACCACACTGGAATCACTGCGCGAGCGTTTAAAAACTATCGTGTTCCAAGCACAACTGGGCACCATTTTTGAAAAGACCGAGCGCGTTGCAAAACTCGCACAGCATATTGCCGCTTTGCTTAAAGCCGATGAAAAATCTGCCGAACGCGCAGCGCACTTGTGCAAGTCTGACTTGGTTACCAACATGGTAGGCGAGTTCGACGATATGCAAGGTATTGCCGGTTACTACTACGCGCTGAATGACGGCGAAAACGCCGAAGTGGCTGCTGCCATGAATGAGCAGTACATGCCGCGCTTTGCGGGCGACCAATTGCCGTCAACAATAACCGGCACCATTATCGCACTGGCAGATCGCTTGGATACCATCACTGGCATTTTTGGTATTGGCCAGCAACCATCTGGCTCCAAAGATCCATTTGCGCTGCGTCGCGCCAGCATCGCTGTGTTGCGGCTGTTGGTAGAAAAAAATCTCGCACTGGATTTGCGCGAACTACTCACCATTGCCAAAAACCAGCACAAGAATTTAACGGTTGGGGAAGAGTTGGTTGAGCAAGTGCTCAGCTACATGCTCGACCGTTTCCGCGCCATGTTTGAAGACGCGCAAATTCCGGTGGAAGTTTTTCAATCGGTAAACGCAAAGCAATTGTCGCAACCGCTTGATATCAATCAGCGTGTTCTTGCGGTTAATGAATTCAGCAAATTGCCACAAGCTCAAGCATTAGCAGCTGCGAACAAACGTGTATCCAATATTCTTAGCAAACAAAATACTACCGAATCGGGCGTTGTTCATAATGATTTGCTGGTTGATGATGCAGAGAAAAATCTTGCACGTGCTATTAGCGGTAAAGCAGAACTGGTAACACCCTTGTTTGCTAAACGCGAATACACGCACGCACTCGCTGCACTTGCAGATTTGCAACCTGTGGTAGATGCATTTTTCGACAACGTGATGGTGATGTGCGAAGATCAAAAGTTGCAGCAAAACCGTATTGCGTTGTTACAACAGTTACGCGCGCTGTTTTTAGAAGTAGCCGATATTTCCTATTTGGTTCCGGCTAAGAGCTAATAATCCGCGCGATTAACTTACTATGAAAGGGAATCGTCATCCTCGCGTAGCGGGGATCCAGCTTTTGCTTTTATGTTTTCTGTATATTTTTATGTAACGGTTTATTTAAGAGCTGGATCCCCGCTACGCGAGGATGACGATTCCCTACTACACAATTGTTGCACCACAGCTACTGTTCAATCAATACATCGTGAATAGATAGCGAGATAGAATTCATGAAACTCATTATCCTAGACCGCGATGGCGTGATTAATCATGACCGCGATGACTACGTAAAATCTGCCGATGAATGGATTCCTATTAATGGCAGTATTGATGCTATTGCGCGTCTACATAAAGCGGGCTTTACCGTGTTGGTTGCAACTAACCAATCTGGATTGGCGCGTGGCAAATTTGATTTAGATGATTTGGAAGCTATGCATGAAAAGCTCACCCGCTTGGTAGAAGAGCAGGGTGCAGAATTAGGTGCGATTTTTTATTGTCCTCATCACCCGGATGATAATTGCAAGTGCCGCAAACCTTTGCCAGGAATGATCGACGCAATCGAAGCAGAATTTAATATTTCTGCCGAAGGCTTTTATTTTGTGGGTGACAGCCTGCGCGACTTGCAAGCAGCGATTGCAAAAGGCTGCAAACCGATTTTAGTGAAAACCGGCAACGGTGAAAAAACAATAGCACAATTAGCAGATGTAAATTTGCAAACCCAAGCGTCCAAAGTCGCATTGGAGCAAGTGCATTTGGTTGATGATTTAGCATCAGCAGCGGATTTTGTTATCGCTAATGATTCAGGTAATTAAGTTGAAAAACATAGTTCTCTACATTCGCAGCTTTTTATTTCTTGTTGTTCACGTACTAACGGGTATTTTGTTTGGTTTGGTCGCCGTACTTATACGCCCCTTCTTACCCTATTCATGGCGCTGGCGAATTGTAACCTTGTGGAACCGCTTTGTGATGCTGTGGATTTATATTAGCTGCGGCGTTAAATTTACAGTGATCGGCACACGTCATTTTGATCGCTACCCCTGCGTCGTTATGGCTAAACATCAAAGCACGTGGGAAACCATGTTCCTGCAATATTATTTTGGCCCCGTGAGCACCATCCTCAAAAAAGAATTATTGCGTATTCCCTTTTTTGGTTGGGGTTTAGCGAGTTTGCGTCCCATTGCAATTGATCGCAGCAATCCCATTCAAGCACTCAAAGATGTAAAAATTAAAGGCATTGAGCGAATTAAAGAAGGCAATAATTTATTGATCTTTCCAGAGGGAACACGTACACCCATTGGACAAGTAGGCAACTACGCGCGCAGCGGCGCAGACATTGCTGTGAGTGCAGGTGTTCCGATTGTTGCTGTTGCACACAACGCTGCAGAATGTTGGCCGCATAAACAATTTTTAAAATACCCAGGCACCATTACGGTTGTTTTGAGTGAGCCAATTGAAACCGAAGGGAAAGATCGCAAGCAATTAACAGAAGATGTGAAAAACTGGATTGAAGGCGAAATTCAAAAAATGCCGCCAGCGCGTAATGATGGTGTGCGCACTTATTTAAATAGCGCAAGCGAGCAGAATTAATTTCCCTCTGACCACAAACGCCACCTGTTTACGCAATATCCCACGGCGGCGTTTCTTTAAAAATATCCATTGCAAATCATCACGCGTACTTTTCGCTTAGCTGTCAACAGCTGGGATAAGCCAAGCTTGCGTCGCCCTCTGCAGCCTTAATGAAGGTGCCTAACCGAATATTGAGGTGGCATGAGTCAACTTTGAGTCAAACTTTCAAGCAGCAAGTGCGATACGCACGAGTTTTCAACGCGAATATTTTTAGAAAATTTACGCTGTTATCGAAATAATGTTTTGGAGTCTTTATTTAAGAAGGGAGTAAAACGTCACGGTTGGTGTTTTGCAATCTGTTATCCGTTATTGTTTGCAAACACCACCGCGATTGTTATTAATTATTGTTGTTGCCACTGGTTGTACTCAGTTGGTGGACGCACTTTAACGACACAGTTTTCATTTTTCCAGCATTAATTTTAAGGTGTGTATTTAGGAAACATCTTTTTAGTTATAAGCGATTTTTGGGTATTTTTTGGTGTAACTTCCCACTTACTTTCAATCAGGTTTTACAAAGGACTTTTACCGTGCTCAATATTATTACTACTCTGGTTATTGCGCTCATTGGTCTGCTGCACGTTTACATCCTCGTATTAGAAATGTTTTTATGGGACAAGCCCGCTGGGCGCAAAGCCTTTGGGCATTCGCTGGAGAAAGCCAGGGAATCTAAAGTGTTGGCAGCCAATCAAGGCCTCTACAACGGCTTTCTCGCAGCAGGTTTGTTTTGGGGATTGTATTTAGGCGCGGCCGGTTTTGGCATCCAAGTATTCTTTTTGGGGTGCATACTTATTGCAGGGGTTTACGGCGGATTCACTGCCAAGCGGAAGATTCTGTACATCCAAGCTTTACCAGCTTGCGTGGGTTTGGCGTTAGTGTTTTTAAACCATTGATTTTCACCAAATTACTCCTTTCAAATAGGCCATACTGCGGCCTAGAGAAGCCGTTCATAACCCGTTAGAATAGACCCCATCCACCCGTTCCCTAATTCCCTCCTGAGAAGTGATTGCGCTATGACATCGCCAAAAAAACCAACCGTGCTCCTCATTCTGGATGGCTTTGGCCACTCGGAAAAAACCAAATACAACGCTATTGCCGCCGCCCACAAACCCGTGTTCGATAAACTCTGGGCAAACAACCCTAAAAGCCTCATCGAAACCTCTGGTTTGGCCGTAGGTTTACCGGAAGGCCAAATGGGTAACAGCGAAGTGGGCCACATGACCTTGGGCGCTGGGCGCGTGGTTTACCAAAGCTTCACTCGCGTTAACAAAGCCATTAGCGATGGCGACTTCTTTACCAACCCTGTTTACGTAAAAGCGATTGATAGCGCCATTCAAAACGGCAAAGCCGTTCATATCCTTGGCCTGCTCTCTGAAGGCGGCGTACACAGCCATCAAGACCACATTTACACCATGATGAAAATGGCCGTGCAACGTGGCGCTAAAGAAGTTTACTTGCACGCGTTTTTGGATGGCCGCGATTGCCCTCCGCGTAGCGCTGAATCATCACTCCAAAAAGCGCAGGATTTGTTTAAAGAATTAGGCACTGGCCGCGTTGCCTCGATTGTTGGCCGTTACTTTGCGCTCGACCGCGACAACCGTTGGGACCGCGTTAAACAAGCTTACGATGTGATGGTTACCGGCGATGCCGAATTTGATGCACTGACTGCAGTTGACGGTTTGAAGGCTGCATACGAGCGCGGTGAAAACGACGAGTTCGTAAAAGCCACCGTAATTTGTGGTGAAGAGGAAGAGGTTGCAACCATCAATGATGGCGACTCGGTGATTTTTATGAACTTCCGCCCCGACCGCGCGCGCGAAATTACGCATGCATTAATTGACGAGAATTTCACTGGTTTTGAGCGTGAATTACATCCAGAAATCGCGCACTTTGTGCAAACGACAGAATACGCATCCAGCATCAAAGCGCCCATCGCATTTCCACCCGAAGATTTAACCAACTCTTTCGGGGAATATATTTCTAAACTCGGCAAAACCCAATTGCGCATCGCTGAAACAGAAAAATACGCACACGTAACGTTTTTCTTTAACAGCGGTAACGAAGTGGTTTACGAAGGTGAAGATCGTATCTTGGTTCCATCACCACAAGTTGCCACTTACGATTTGCAACCTGAAATGAATGCGCCGATTGTGACTGACAAATTGGTTGAAGCGATTGAATCGGGTAAATACGATGCGATTATTTGCAACTACGCCAACTGCGATATGGTCGGTCACTCCGGCATCATGGAGGCCGCAACCAAAGCCGTAGAAGCTATTGATATTTGTTTGGGCCGCGTTTTGGCAGCGGTAGAAAAAGTAGGCGGCGAAGCGCTCATCACCGCAGACCACGGCAACGTGGAAGAAATGTTCGATGATGAAACTGGCCAACCCAATACGCAGCACTCTACTTTGCCTGTGCCATTTATTTTCTGCAGTTCACGCAAAGGTAGCATTGCACCCGGCGGCTCATTGGCAGACGTTGCTCCCACCATGCTCGCCCTTATGGGTATTCCACAACCTGCAGAAATGACCGGCAGAAATTTAATTACCTTGGAATAAGGTTAGCCAGCGTTCCGGCGCTACTAGTCATTTCCGTAGATTCGTTCTTGTTTAAATATCCGTCGTCATCCTCGCGCAGCGGGCACCCAGCAGTTAACGATCTACAATCAAACGCTGGATGCCCGCCACACGAAAATGGCGGCTCCCAAATAAATCACCGAAGATTTAAACAAACCTTATGAAAAAACTTTTTTGCTTAAGTTTGTTGTCCATGATGCTAGCGGTGTCGCCTTGTGCGATGAGCGATGAAAAAGCAGATATGGAAAAACTACAAAAAGATATTAACGATCTGCAAAAAGAATTGAAAAAAGTGCAGGGCGCACGCTCAAATGTGCAGCAAGAGCTGCAAAAAAATGAAACCGAAATGAGCGACTTGCAAAAAAAAGTTGAAAAGATTCAACAAGAAATCAATAGCCAGAATAAACAGATTGAAGATTTAAATAAAGAACGTGGGGATTTGGAAAAAGCCCGAGCAAAGCAACAAGCCCAAGCCGCTGAGCAGATTCGCGCTGCTTATCAGCTTGGGCAGCAACCACAATTTAAAGTCTTTCTGAACCAAGAATCGCCCGAACGCATTTCCCGCATGATGAAATACCACAGTTATTTCATGGCCGCTCATGCAGAAAAAATGAAAAAATATCTCGACACCATTGCACAACTGAACGAATTGGAACCGCAAATCGCGCAAAAAACTACCGAGCTCAACACCATTAAAGAAGAGTTCAGCAAGCAACAGGCAAGTTTAAAAGATGCGCAAACCCAGCGCAAACAAACGCTCGCCAAAATAAATTCTACCATTTCCAGCAAAGACAAAGCGCTGCAAGACATGATGGAAGATCGGCGCCAGCTGCAAGCACTTTTGCAAAAAGTTGCACGCGCAAGCACGAGTCTCGCCGCTGCACCCAGTTATGTTCCTTTACCTAACGCCGGTGAAAAATTTAGCAGCCGCAAAGGTCGCTTACCTTGGCCAACACAAGGCCGTATCACTCATGGCTTTGGTAGCACACAAGTAGAAGGTCAGCTGCAATGGAACGGCGTGATGATTGGTGCTAATGCGGGCCAGCAAGTGCAAGCCGTACACTATGGTCGCGTGGTTTTTGCCGATTATTTTCGTGGGCAGGGGCTGCTCGTTATCATCGATCACGGCGAAGGCTATTTGAGTCTTTACGCGCATAACCAAAATTTATTTAAAAAAGCAGGCGATGCTGTAAAAGCCGGCGAAACTATTTCAAGCGTTGGCAATACCGGCGGACAAAATGAAGCCGGTTTGTATTTTGAAATTCGTTACCAAGGTAAAGCGATTAATCCGGCAGATTGGTTAGCGCGGGCTTAAACGTAAATTACTTTTGTATTTTCCACCTTGTAAAACGACCAGTCGTCCGGTGAGGTTTTGAGTTGGAAATTATTCTTATTGTATTTATGCGAGTAAGTAGCGCCACCGCGCTTTTCGGAGAAGTAAATGTTGTGCCTTTCCACTTCAGATTCTGGCAAACGTAAAAAATTTCAAACCGCCGTTTTATTGGGCCTCATTACCTTCGCCAGCTTTTCTTATGCTGCGGCTCCCATTGAAAAGAAAAAGCCTGCCGCTCAAAACAATGAAGGCCTTTTGCCGCTGGAAGAATTACGTACGTTCACACGCGCTTACGATCACGTGCGTACAAGTTACGTGGAAGAAGTTAGCGATTCCAAAATGTTGGAATACGCGATTAAAGGTTTAATTTCCGAACTCGATCCACACTCCGCCTATCTCGATAAAGAAGCCTACGCAGAATTGCAAGCGACCACGAGCGGCGAATTTGGCGGTGTTGGTTTGGAAGTGGGAATGGACGAAGGCGCCATCAAAGTCATCACACCGCTCGACGGATCACCTTCGCAAAAAGCTGGCATTAAGCCGGGCGATATTGTCGTTCGCATTGACGATCAACCGATGAAAGGCAAAACGCTCACAGACGCGACTCGCTTGATGCGTGGCCCTAAAGACACACCTGTAAAAATGAGTTTACAACGCAAGGGTATGGACGACCCGATTGAAGTCACTGTGGTGCGTGATTTAATTCACGTGCAAAGCGTCATTGTAAAACCCATTGCGGAGGATTACCTGTACGTGCGTATCGCGCAATTCCAAACCAATACAGGCCGCGATTTTGCCGATCGCTTGCGCGACAACCTTAAACTTCACCCCAAAACCAAAGGCTTGATATTGGACTTGCGCAATAACCCTGGCGGTGTTTTACAAGCTTCCATTGACGTAGCCGATGCATTTCTCGACAGCGGAAACGTGGTTTACACCCAGGGTCGCATGGAAAATAGCAACTTGAGCTACGCTGCAACACCGGGCGACATCACTAACGGTTTACCTCTAGTGGTGCTCATCAATAGCGGCTCAGCTTCTGCATCCGAAATTGTCGCTGGTGCACTGCAAGACCATAAACGCGCCATCATTATGGGAACGCGCAGTTTTGGAAAAGGCTCGGTGCAAACCGTTATCCCCATCACCGAAGACCGCGCCATTAAGCTCACCACCGCTCTCTATTTCACCCCCAACGGCCGCTCCATTCAAGCAAAAGGGATTGATCCCGATGTTCGCTTAGAAAAAACCAGCGGCGTGGGCCAAAAGGCACCCATGGCAGAAGCCGATTTAGCAGGACACATCGGTAACAAAGATGGGCAGGAAGTTGGTAGCAACACCCGAGAACGCGATGCTGCGATTAACGATGACACCTTGAAAGACAATCAAGTTTTAGATGCAATCAACCTATTGAAAGGTTTACACATTCTCGGTCAACAGCCAGCTTCTGCCACGGAAGAACCCGACAGCAAACGCGCGCCCGCCATAGCTCCCAATATTGAAGTTCGGCCGCCCGCGCAGGACAAATCTCGCTGATGCCCAACCTAAGACCTTGGCTGCTGGTCATACTCAGCAGCTTTTGCGGATTTTTGCTTGCGAACCCCGCCAGCGCAAACGCTCGTTTGGCGATTATTATTGACGACATCGGCTACAACAAAATCCAGAGCGAGCGCGCCGCCAACCTCCAAGGCAAATTCACCCTCGCCATATTGCCTTTCACACCACACGGATTAACCAGCGCGAATATTGCCCAACGTAAGGGTAAAGAGCTGATGCTGCATCTACCCATGAGCACCATTAACAATATGCCGGTTGGTAAAGGCGGGCTCATAAGTGGAATGAGTAGAGAAGAATTTGTTAAAACCGTGCAGCAAGATTTGGACAGCATGCCCCACATTCAAGGAGTGAATAACCACATGGGCAGCCGTCTTACGCAGGAAGCCGAGCCCATGCGTTGGCTAATGGCCGAGTTGCAGCAGCGCGGTCTCTATTTTGTGGATAGCCGAACCAGTGCCCAGACTAAAGCCTTAGATATAGCGCGCAATTTTAACGTGCCGAGCATAAAACGCGATGTATTTCTGGACGACATCAAGGATACGAAAGCTATTCAATATCAACTTAACCGTGCTATCAATTTTGCGATAGAACGCGGCTCTGCCGTTGCGATTGGCCACCCCTACCCAGAGACCATGGGCGTCTTGGAACAAGCGGAAGCGCTACTCATGGCACAGGGCATCAAGCTCGTTTACCTCTCGGAGCTGTTGGGTAAAGAAGTACCTACAGAGGCGGAACCACCTGTGTCGAATGATATAAATTCAAATAAGCCGACCTTCTGCCCCGCACCCGAACCCGATTTTTGGGATAAATTACACACGGGTGTTGATTTGTACGACAGCGACACTCCACGGAAATCTTCTTATTTTGGTTATTAAATAATCGCTACTTAATCTAATTAAGTATATTCAGAGAATTTATTTAGTGTTTATAATCACTTCGGGTCGTCACATGAACCCACATGTAGGGAACGCAGGCTGAAAAAGCACTATTCAATTTACGAGGTTCAAAAGATGGCTACATTCAATCGTGCAGGTGAGCAGGGCAACGTACCTGAGCGCAACGGTCGTTTTCTGCAAAAAGACAATTACTGGTACTACACCACCCGCGAGGGCGTGGACATAGGTCCTTTTGATACCCGTGAAGACGCTGAAGTGGGCGTTGGTGAATTTATCGATTTTATCTGCGCATCTGAGCCCAAGGTTTTGGATGTACTCAAGCAATATCGCGCAGCTTAATTCCAGCAAGATTACATAAAAAAGGGGCGCATCAAAGCGCCCTTTTTTATTAACTCAGTATTTATCAGCAAACTACAAACGAACCTCAATACCCTGCGCGCGCATGTACTGCTTCGCCTGCGGAACCGTGTACTCGCGGAAGTGAAAAATACTCGCCGCTAACACAGCGTCTGCTCGACCTTTAGTCACACCATCCACCAAATGCTGCAAATTACCCACGCCGCCCGACGCAATCACGGGCACCGCAACGGCATCACTAATCGCTCGCGTTACACCCAAATCGTAACCGGCTTTGGTGCCATCGCCATCCATACTGGTTAATAGAATTTCGCCAGCGCCATATTCCGCCATGCGAATCGCCCACTCAACCGCATTAATACCCGTGGGTTTACGGCCACCATGGGTGAAAATCTCCCAGCGCGGCTCTTCGCCATCTTTGCTGACTTTCTTTGCATCAATAGCGACCACAATACATTGCGCGCCAAAACGATCAGACGCCGCTTTTACAAACTCCGGGTTGAACACTGCAGCCGAATTGATTCCCACCTTATCTGCACCAGCGTTCAACATAGTGCGAATATCTTCTACAGTACGAATACCGCCACCAACCGTGAGCGGGATAAACACCTCACTGGCGATTTTCTCGACCGTATGCACCGTTGTATCGCGGCCTTCGTGAGTGGCGGTGATATCGAGGAAGGTGATTTCGTCGGCGCCTTCTTGGTTATAGCGCTTGGCAATTTCCACCGGATCACCCGCGTCGCGGATATCCAAAAATTGCACGCCTTTCACCACGCGACCGTTGTCGACATCAAGGCAGGGAATGATTCGTTTTGCGAGTGTCATATAAGTCTCAGGAAAAAAACGGAAACTTTATTTTAGCGCGGATCGGCAAGCAGGTGGCAGAAAATTCAGCCGCTGATGAGCTTTAGAAATGCGGGGAAATTTAAAAAAGGGGAAGTCAGATCTTAAATCAACCCCATACCTATTGCTTTTTGGGTCGCCTCTGCACGCGAGCACACTTCCAATTTTCGGTAAATGTTCTTCAGGTATCCCGCTGCGGTATTATAAGTAATTCCCAATTCGGTTGCAGCGCGTTGTACGCTATAGCCACGAGCCACCAAACCCAATAATTCACTCTCTCGCGCAGAAAGATCGACATCTGGGCCTGTTGGGCGAAAGCTTTGCATAATGCGGCGGGCGATTCCTGCCGACAAAGGTGGGTTGTTAGCAAGTATGCCCGCCAAGGCCAAATCAAAGGTTTCACCAAAATCATCTTTTAGCAAATAACCGCGAGCACCTAATCTCAATGCTTCAAATAAATAATCGTCGTCATCAAAAATAGTGGTAACAACTACCCAGGTCTCCTTGTGCAATTGCCGATGTAAGAGCAAATTACTGCCGCGCCCGTCAGGCAAACCTAAATCTAATAAAATAATGTCAGGGGAAAATGTACTTATTTGTTGAATAGCTTCCGCCAAGGTGGACGCCACGGTTACTTCAATACCAGGGAATACCCGGATTAACGATTTTGCGAGTGCGTCAGCAACACTATCAATATCTTCTACCACTAAAGCCGATTTCAAATTAACCTCTGTTATATATTTATGTATTTTATTAATGTTGACGGTGACTTTCTAATTTGAAATTTACAATTATTAGCACATTCACAGAGCGCACTTAATTTATGTTGAAGAGTCAATCGCCCCACATTCTGGTTTCGATCTGTGCACTGCTTTGCTCCATTATAGTTCTTACCTGTGTGTACATTTCCCTTAACCTGCCTTGGCTTGGGTTGCGCATTGAATTCAATGACACTAAGAATACTTGGTTGTTGACTTCAGTTGACCCGCAAAGCCCGAATCACGGCGCAATCAATACTTATCTTCAACAAAAACAATTACAACTTCCCATAACTGTTAATGCGTTGCAAGCACACAACAATACTATCCCTTTGAATAGCGCCTTGTTTATTGAAGAACCTGATACCTTACCGAGCCATGAAGAATTTAACCAACTCATGCAGCAACAGCATGCGCTATTTGCAGCAAGTCACAACAACGAATTGCGATTAGTCACATCCGATAACGATGTGATTGCGCTAAAAACTGTCAATCGTTCACTATCCAATTTAACTGCGTTATTTTGGTTTCAATTATTTGTGGGGGTAGGTGGGGCGCTGACTGGAGCACTGGTGTGGGCATCGCGCCGCCGCGATCTCGCAGCAGTTCTTTATGCGCTTACCGGACTAGGTTATTTAATTTTTGCGCCGGCTGCTGCCATTTACAGTACACGTGAACTCATCATCGACGGAGAATTATTTCGCAGGCTCTCTGCATTGAACCATGTTGGTGCGCTATTCTTCACTGCATCACTTACGTCTTTGCTCTGGACTTATCCTATACGATTAGGAAGTATCAAACTTCCTTTGGTACTTTATAGCTTGGCGCTGCTAGCACTAGCAACAAATATTTTGCAACTGGCAGACCCGGCTATTATGCATTTAAGTGTGCTGCTGATTTTTTCAATTAGTTTTATTTTTGCGTTTATTCAATGGCGTAAAACCCGTAATGATCCGCGCGGGCGAGCAGCCTTACGTTGGTTCCTCTTATCGATCTACACGGCAACAGGTTTATTCGCGGGCTTCATTATCATTCCCGCTGCACTGCAGATCCAACAACTCGCCCCCCAAGGTATTATGTTTGGCGCATTCCTGATTATGTATTGGGGGCTTGCGCTGGGTATTGTGAAATATCGTCTGTTTCAGTTGGAGCAGTGGTGGCACTCCATTACTGGTTGGTTTATTAGCGGATTATTTATCGTTGTATTTGATATTGTTTTGGTCAGCTTTTTAGCGTTGCCGCAGGCAATGGCTTTACCCATAGCATTGGCAATTGCAGGATGGATTTATTTTCCTCTAAGGCAATTTTTGTGGAACAAAATTGGAAAGCAAAAAAGCCAGCATATAAATACTTGGATAGGAAGCGTGCTTCCCCTTTTAATTGACCGACAAGCTAGCGAGACTTTTAAAAGCAGCAATGAGCGCTGGCCAGAAATTTTGCGTGCAGTATGGCGCAGCCCGCAAATTGAACAATGTCGTGGGGCCTTAGAAAAACCAAGTATCACAAATGATGGCATGAGCTTGCTAGTGCCAGCCTATGATGCCTCCCAAGACTTTCATTTTTGCATAAATTTACCCGATTCTGGTGCACGCCTTTTCACAACCGCTGATTTCAAAACACTACACCATGTACAGCAAATTGTAGGCTTAGCTTTGGAGCGTATTGAAGCGCGCAATCAGGGAGTTCAACTGGAACGAGATAGAATACGGCGTGATATGCATGACGACCTCGGCGCCACCCTACTTAAAATTTTTCACGCGAGCGACGACAAAACGAAACCCTTGGTTCGCAATGCGATTGTTGATATGCGCAGATTGGTTTCCACTCTCGACAGCAAACCACTCGGAAAATATGAAGCGATCGCTAATTGGCGCAAAGAAATAGAGGAGCGCTGCCAAATCGCAAATGCAGATCTCGATTGGGCTGATCATGAGGAAACCTTGCCCGAGTATTTGGCGGCACGCACTTACGCCAATCTTTCACGTATTCTGCGTGAAGCCGTGAGCAATGCACTAAAATATAGCGAGCCTACAGCTATTAGCGTTTCTTTTATTCAAAACACTATAAGAATTAATAATATCGCCGCAGAAAGCCAAATTCAAAATGGTTATGGACAACGAATTATGGCAGAGCGGGCGGCAGAAATTAACGCAGTACTAACACAGGGCAAAGAAGGTAGCGTTTATTTTGTCAATGTCACTATCCCCCCTGAACAGGGGTAGCGAAAAGATCATGAGTACGTAATGCTGAGGAACTAAACCAACCTCATGTTAGGAAGTATTTATGAAACGCTACTTAAGTTCGTGTGCGGGAATTTTATTCTCGGTAATTTTGGTCAGCTGTAATGATAACGACGATAAAAAATCTTCTTCGTCATCGTCATCTTCATCCAGTAGCTTGGTCTCATCCGCTGCGAGCCTTAGTAGTCTCGCGTCCAGCAGCTCATCGTCAAGCTCAGTTGTATCGAGCTCATCTTCTGCAACAGGAACGCTGAGTTCAAGTAGTTCTTCTTCAGTTTCTTCCTCTTCAACATCTTCAGTTTCGTCAAGTTCAACTTCTTCTGTTTCCAGTAGTGCAGCATCCACTGTCACCCTGACGGGTACAGCTGCAATTGGCGCTGCCATTGTAAATGGAACGATTACTGCAAAATGCGCTAACGGTTCTGGATTCATCCAGGCGGTTACCACTAATGCACAAGGTTCTTACTCGGGCACATTGCCTGCGAACGCATTCCCCTGCGCATTGCAAATCACTGGCGGAACACCAGCGGTGACCTTGCATAGTTATGCCCTAGCATCAGGCACAGTAAATATTACGCCGTTAACTGATTTACTCATTGCAAATGCAAGTACATTTTTACCAGCCGATTGGTTTGTGAGTAACAGCTGGCAACTTCTTGCTTCGCAATTAACAATTGCACAAAATAATTTAAAAAACACGCTAACCAATGGCGGCTACACTATTCCGCAAGGTATTTTTGATCCATTCAAAATTAGCTTTCAAATTGGTGATTCATGGGATCAATTGCTCGATCAATTGCAAGCAGCAATCGCGGCAAGCAATTCCACCTACGCAAACTTTCTCACATTGGTTAAAGATGGCAATCTCAATTCACTGCCCTCAAAAACCGGTGGCAATGGCTCCGGCACAGGCCATGCTTCTTCATGTTTTAATCCGATTGTTGTAGCACAAGGAACCAAAGTACTGCTCAATTATAAAACCACCGATGCTGAGACCAATACAGTTACCAATATTGCGACATCAATAGATGTTAAAGGCACTACAACTTTTAATGGAAAATCTGCAACGGAATCTGCTAGTCAAACACAAACTACAGGCCCTGCGGCATCTACCTCTGCGACAAAAAGTTATTTCACAGCCGATAGCAGTGCAAAAAGCATTACCTATCACGGCAGTATTGTCGACGTCTCTGCACCCATTGCAGCGTCCTCAACACTAACAATTAATCCAGGAATGATCGAACAATTTAATTTGAGCGCAGGTCAAAGTTACACGCAAACGCATTCCATAACCACCGCGACGCAAGTATTGGGCTTCCCTGTGAGCACTATCACCGATTTCGTTAACGAAATTACATTTAAAGGCGTTGAAGCAATTACAGTTCCTGCCGGTACTTTTCAAGCATGTCGCATCGAAACTAATTCTAAATCTACAGTGTTAGGAGTTAGTGTGACTAGCCTCTCCACCAACTGGATAACCGTAGGTTCTGGTATATCGATAAGAACTGAAGCGAGCGGAGATATCTCCGAATTAGTGTCAGGTTCAATTAATGGCACAGCCATCAAATAATGTTTGAGTGCATGCATATGAAAAAGGGCAGCCTGTTACGGCTGCCCTTTTTTATTAAACACTTGAGAATTTATCTCTCTCGCTG
The DNA here is from genome assembly GCA_964581625.1 of uncultured Cellvibrionaceae bacterium. Taxonomy (GTDB): domain Bacteria; phylum Pseudomonadota; class Gammaproteobacteria; order Pseudomonadales; family Cellvibrionaceae; genus Cellvibrio. Next base: position 299 of record CAZOPE010000031.1, on the reverse strand, counting down.
TCAATAACGGTTAATGAATTACACCATTCATAAAATTATTTTTTGCATTTTATTTCTATCACTGAAAAATCATCGCGCTGCTAGATCACAATAACGTTGCGCCTCTTCCATATTCAAAGTGCCTTCGTAAATCGCACGGCCAGTGATTGCCCCGCAAATACCTTTATAGGCTTCGGCTTTGAGTGCGCGAATGTCGTCCATATTGGTCACGCCGCCAGACGCGATAATCGGGATACTGGAGGCTTGCGCCATAGCCACAGTGGCTTGCACATTCACACCTTGCATCATGCCGTCGCGGG
>CAZOPE010000030.1:0-49062 GCA_964581625.1 uncultured Cellvibrionaceae bacterium | reverse complement strand
AAGAGGTGTTGAAAGTAGAGCGTGTTGGGATTACGGATAATTTCTTCCAGTTGGGGGGGGATTCGTTAAGAGCTGTACTATTTGTTGGTGCCGCAAATAAAATTGGTTTAAGTTATACCATTGCCAATGTCTTAAAATATTTAACGATTGAAAAATTGCTGAAGGCATCCTCTGAGATAAAAGCCGCACCAACTAATCAAGATTTGGTTGTGGGGGAAGTGCCGTTGTCTAGCGCACAACAACTCTTTCTCAATACCACGTTGGATCGACCGAATTGGGGAAACACGCTTCAATATTTTGATTTTTCTTATTTAGATAAAGCAATGCTTGAAGATGCTTTATTGCGCGTATTAACTCATCACGATGGATTACGAGCAAAATTTATTAAAACACCAGAAGGTTGGACTCAGTATATTGAAAGGCCTGAGAATATTAATTTATCGCTTGCTATTGAGTATATTGATTTCTCACAAGTAGAGGGTGAGCATCAAGCCAGCAGAATTGATCATTTTCTACTAGCGAATCAAGGTGAAATGGATTTGCTCCAAGCACCTTTAATTAGGGTGAAAATATTTTATCTTGGTGAGCAAAGAGGTTATGTTGGTCGTGTGAATACACACCATCTTTTGATTGATGGTTATTCATCAAGAATATTTTTTGATGATTGGATTGGTTGCTATGGTGCACTCATTTCAGGAAAATCTTTCAAGTTCCCTAACAAAACTGCATCAACATCAGCATGGATTGGTCGACTGATAGAAGATATCAATTTGCCCAACAACACGGAGAAGGAGATAGATTATTGGTTTAATTTGCCATGGCATATGGCAACCAAACTACCAATTGATTATCCAGAGAGGATGCAAGAAAATACATCAGGTTCCAATGTGGATATTCCGTTGATTTTATCTAAATATCATACGCATAGTTTGATTGGTGTTGCATCTAAGTTAGGCATCCCTTTTGTGAATTTGCTAATCGCTGTTTTGGTCAAAACAATAGCAAAATATGCTCAAGGGCAATGGCTTCCTATTAGGGTGCTAGATGCTGGTAGAGGTTTTGATTTGGGGCTCGATGCATCGCGCACTATTGGATGGTTATCGGTGCAGCGTACATTGATGTTGGAATCAAATAACGATTTGATTCCCATTGATTCTGTTAAATTGATTAATGAACAAATTGAAAATATTCCCAATAAGGGCTTTGGTTTTGAATTAATTCAGTGCTACCACAAGGATGAAATATTGAAGCAGAAATTGGCGCCCCTAGGGCAAACAGAATTGTTTTTAAATTTTCACGGAGTTATAGAAAGCTACGAAAGAAAAGGGCCACTTTTTTTCAGTGATACGCTTGATAAAGATATCCAATCCTATTGGATTGCGCCGTTTAACATCAATAATGAAAAATTCAGCTGTAATGCTCGAGTTCTAGACGGTCAGTTAAATATGGATTGGCGATACAGCCAAAACCTTTACGATAAAGAGAATATGAAAATTTTAGCCAATCAATTATTGGAGAATTTCATCACCCTTGCTGATGGTGTGATGGATAAGGAGGTTGAGAAAAATAAACCGGTAAGAAATGATGAGCCTGCGTTACCTTAATTCAATAAATAATTTTTCTCGAAAATATTTTATTGTATAAATCTAAAAGGCTTTGCATTAATCTGCGCTATTTAAGTGGCGAATAAAACAGTTGCAATTGTGTTAAATAGATTTAAAGATTGTAGAACACGTTAAACGGTTATAAATCAAAATTGGGAAAATGCTAATCGGGGTGCTATTCGTTGGTTTTAAGCAAGGACTTTTATATGCTCCTTGTGCTGTTTTAAGCATAGAGTTTGCGAGCCTTGCGAAAGTTGACTTTGTCGGAAAAAGAAAAAGCCATATCGATGGATATGGCTTTCCAATACGGTGTGAATAGCGCGATTAGTGCTGGCGGCTATTGAATGATTCAGTGTCGTAAAAATTATGGATATTTTCAGACCAAGAAGTATCTGCCATATCGGGCCAGTCATCTTTATCAAACCCTGGCGCATTTTGTAAGCGTTCTTTACTTACATCTAAAATAAAGCGCTTGTTTTCAGTATCAAGTTTTAGTGCTTTCCATGGTACCGCGAATAGTTTTTCTCCCAAACCCATGATTCCGCCAAATGAAAGAACAGCGTACGCGATTTTTCCACTTGCGACATCCAGCATAATTTCTTTGATGTCACCCAGATCTTCATCGGTGGTGTTGTAAACATCATTACCATTAAGTGTGTCAGCACCCATTAGGCGAGGGCCGGGGCCAGAATGATATTTGTGTTTGTACATGCCATAGGTATCTCTAGTTTCGTAGTTCATATTTATCTCCGAATATTAACCCAAGTGATTTTTTTGTTTGCAGTACGTTTACTACATATACATCTAATAATTTTTGAATTTTAAAATCTGTACGGAAACGCACAGGATTTGATTTTCTGGCGTTTAAACAATTTTATAAAAAAATTCATTATGCAGTTCACTTGGGTTTTGAATTTATTTCGATATATCTCGCTAAAGTGCTTGCTTGACTTTTCTGGGACCTGATTTTATATTTATGTATGTTTATACAGTATTGGTTGGGTTATGTGTCCTTATGAAGAGTTCGACGAAACTGATTGGATTGTGGCGCCGACCAAGGCAATAAAAGGTAGAGGTGCTGTTAGTAATTTTGCGGGACGCTTTGAGGTTCGCGTTAGTGAGTCAGTAGGTGATGGTTGGGGGCAAGACGACGAGCCTGAGGTTGTGCTGAATACACAAGTTACCTATGAACATGCTAAAACTATTTTGTCCCGCAACCAGTCGCCTGACTTACCTTTCAGTCTGTCGTTGAATCCTTATCGTGGATGCGAACATGGCTGTATTTACTGCTTCGCGCGGTCAACACATTCTTACTTGGGGCTCTCGCCTGGGCTGGATTTTGAAACTCGAATATTCGCAAAGGTGAACGCCGCAGAGCTTTTGCGTATTGAATTGGCGGCTAACTCTTACGCTCCTAGTGCCATCGCATTGGGGGTCAATACGGATGCCTATCAACCCTGTGAGCGAAAATTGCAGCTAACACGACAGGTGATTGAGGTTTTAAAAGAGTGCCAGCATCCAGTTGGTTTGATTACTAAGTCCTCGCTGATTGAGCGAGACATAGACTTGTTGTCAGATATGGCGAGCCAAAATCTGGCTATGGCTGCAGTGACCATCACCACTCTGGATCACTCGATTGCCCGCACCTTGGAGCCCCGAGCAGCATCACCTACGCGGCGGTTAGAGACTATCCGCAGGCTGGCTGCCGCTGGAATTCCTGTCGCGGTAAGTGTTGCTCCGATCATCCCCTTTATTACGGATCAGGATATGGAAAAAATTCTAACTGCCGCATTTGATGCTGGTGCAACTTCTGCTGGCTATACCATATTGCGGCTGCCTTGGGAGGTAAATCCCCTGTTTCAAGAGTGGCTGCAAGCTCATTTTCCTGAGCGTGCAGAGAGGGTCATGAATAGGGTTAGGGATATGCGTGGCGGCAAAGACTACGATGCAAGTTTTGGTTCGCGTATGCATGGGGAAGGTTTATGGGCGGATATGATTGCTCAGCGCTTTCGTAAGGCCTTAACAGGTTTGGAGCCTAGAAAGAATTCGCGTTTTCAAAAGCTTGATACATCAAAGTTCCGTAAACCCCTCATTATCCCCGCTAGAAAACGTGATAAAGGTCAGTTGGATTTCTTCGAATAGGATGTTATCTCGGCATTGGAGCATAATATGCCGGATAGGTTGTAAATTATTCAGATTGTTTGTTTTATGTATTTGGTTGATTTTGAAGAGAATAACTTTCAAAAAGACATAATATAAAACTAAATAAATACTTGACGATGTTGGCTTAGGTCAATAGAATGCGCGCCTCGACACTGCACTCATAGCTCAGCTGGATAGAGTACTCGGCTACGAACCGAGCGGTCGGAGGTTCGAATCCTCCTGAGTGCACCATATAAGTAAAGGCCTAGCGATATCGCTAGGCCTTTTTTATTTTGCGGTTGTTAATCCGTTGGTTGTAAAACAATCTGGTATTTGGTTTCAGGTTTTTCCACGAGCCTGAACTTTCTGCGTGAAAAAAACCTTTTCTGCCATTCGCGTATTTTGTTGGTTGTAAAAATTCTGCAGTGCCTTCATTGCATTATCTGCGCTGGTGTAGCGCTTTTGGGGGTTGCTGTGGCTCATGCGTAAGATTACTGAGCGCAAGCCTGTTGGAATTCTTCTTAGCATCCAGGTATTTTTCCAATTGAAGATGCTTTTCTCTGGCTTCGATCCGGTCAGTAATTGGAAAAGTATGGCTCCTGATGCATAAATATCCGCGCTCACAGATTCGGATTCTTTTTCGGGTCTATACCAATTATCTAGTTCGGAATAGGTGTGAGCCGGAAAACCGAAGTCGGTAATTTTTATAAAGTTCGTCTCCGCAAAAAGTATGTTACTTGGGCGCAAGTTTCCATGAACTATCCCGTGTGCATGTGCGCAGGCGAGGGCGGAGCACATTTGTTGTGCCATAAGTATCCATTGCCCCAAGGTAAATGCTTGTGACAGCCTTTCCTGCAAACTTCCTGACGAGATAAATTCGCTCACGGTAATAAAAACACGTTGGTTTTTCCCCGTACCAAACACGCGGGCAATATGTGGGTGATCTACGTGGGTGAGAGTCGAGTTACTTTTTTCCGCTTTGCCCAAGTGATCTAGCTTTTGTTTTTTTACAACCAAAAACCGTTTGTGTTTCGGGTCCTTCGCTAAATAGGTTGCGCCGAACGGGTTTTCTTTCAGTACATCTAATAATTGATAATTGGCCGGGATGTCATTCTGTGGTGAATCGTTAGTCCAGCGATTGCTGCGCAAATGTTTTCCTTGGGCGATGAGTAGTAGCTGTTGTCGAATATCATCTGCGCTAACAGGCCTTTTTTCAGGGGGCGGTTCTATACACGAGTTCACCAATGGTTTAAGTGATGCAGAAAACTCGTCGTAATCGCCACTGGGCAAAACGGCTTGCATGGGAAAACAGTGATAAAACAATTGATGCAATACAATTCCTAAGGAGTAAATATCACTCAGGTGAGATACCTTGCCTGCACCCTCAAGTTGCTCGGGTGCCATATAGGCATCGGTTCCCATGATGAAATCATCATCTTTTTTGATAAGGTTAGGTTTTTCGTTCTGAGTGAAATACCCAGCAATACCAAAATCCACCAACCGCACGTGGCCGTCGTAGTCCACCAAGATGTTTCCTGGTTTTATATCTCTGTGGATTATTCCATTGCGATGTGCATACCCCAAGGCTTTGCAAATTTGTATGGCGATATCAATTTTACGAGTAGTGTTGATGTCATTTCTTTTTAAAATGGCGCTGAGCGAAATCGATTTTATATAGGGCATGACAAAATAGGGGTGCCCTTGTTCGCTAACTCCCTGATCAATAACTTGTACAATATTTGGGTGATTGAGGCTTGCTATAAGTCTTGATTCTTGCGCAAACTGGTCTTTGATGAATGTGTCATCAATTAAGGATGCATCAAGCACTTTAATGGCGACCTGACGATTCAGTGACTCCTGAGTCGCAAGGTACACTTTGGCCATTCCGCCCGAGCCGAGTGTTGTTTTCAGGCAGTAGCCCGCAATGGTTTCCACTTTTTTATTCTCATCATCAGTTCTAACTGATTTGAGTATAGCTGTGGTTTTGATTCTGCAAGAACGCGCTTGAATGGGCGCATTCTTGGGGTGAGTACTAGTTGGCGAAGAATCCTAAAGGGCTCTTGCTTCTCGCTATGCTGACAATAAATGCGAATACCGCTAGAGCGAGTATCCAAAGGACTTTTCTCACCTTAGCATTTGGGTGTTTGAAGGTGGCGATTCCTAAACCGATGTAAACAACCAGTGCGACTAGTTTGGCAATTAACCAAGGTTGGGTTGATGGGGTGAGATGCAAAGTCACAGCGAGCCAGATTCCGCTTACAATTAAAATTAAATTCACGGCATGCGGCGCAATTAAAAATAACTTATTTTTCGCCTGTTGTGACTCGCGCATCATAAGTGTGCCGCGCACGAAAAACAGCAAAAAGGAAATCGCCAATGCGGTTAAATGTGTGTGTTTTAATAGTTCGTACATAAAAATCCTAGGCCTGTAGTGCTTTGGTGATAAGAGAAAGCATGTGTTTGGATAAGGGCAGTGTTAACGCGGCCGCGTGGCCACTCTCAGACATTTTATTCCAGGTTTTCTGGATAATATCGATGAGTTTGGGTTCGTCGTGTTTGCTGGCAAAATCTTCCAGATAAAACTCTAAAAATACCAGGCATACGATGTCTTCGAGTGCCTGCACTTCCTCATCCCGTTTCAAACTTCGTTTTAGCAACAAGTCTTTGACGCGTTGCACTTTGTCTTGGTTGTAACCGTTCTGGATCATTACCTCGCCAGCGGTTTCACCGTGAAAAACGGCTAAATCTAATCGCCATTTTTTATAACCTTGGCGATCCATCGGGTAATCGCTACGAGGAATTTTCCAACGGCAAATGTGTTGGCTGCGGGAGGCTAATTGCAATTCTTCAGACGGATGAGTCAGAAACCTATGAAGCTGAGCTGTCATTCGTTGGCTGTAAAGAAGTTCTTTTGGGATTGCTTGATCATTCAGAGTTTCGGTATTTGGATCTTGGGCGTTGAGTTCGTCGAAATCTGCCAATGTTTTTTCAAGCTGATTCATGCCTAATCTATACCCTTTGCAATCGTTTGAAGGTTATCCATATCGACAATAGAGATTTCTTTTTTATCGACAGTGATGATGTTGTTTTTCTGCAGGCGGGTAAAAACGCGACTTACGGTTTCAATGGTAAGGCCTAAGAAATTACCTATATCGGTACGTGACATTGGCAAAATAAAATTAATTGTTGATAAGTTGCGGCGACCGTTTCGCGCAGAAATACTTAGCAGCAAGCTGGCTATTCGCGCTTCGGCGCTGCTCTTGCTGAGCAAGGTAATAACTTGTTGCTCCTGAGTAATCTCGCGGCTCATGAGTTGGAAAAAATGGCGCTGTAAAGTGGGGATTTGCAAGCTTAATTCTTCAAGGCGATTAAACGGAATTTCACATACTGAAGAGGTTTCGAGCGCAATAACCGAGTTTGTATAAGCGTCAGCGGCTAATCCATCCAATCCAACGACTTCCCCGGGCAGGTAAAATCCGGTGACCTGTTCATCGCCGGTTTCACTGATGCTTACCGCTTTAACTGCGCCTGACCGAATTGCATATACCGAGTCAAAAGAATCTTGCGCGCGATAAAGATATTCACCTTTCTGTAGCGGTTTGCCACGTTGAACGATGCTATTTAAGCGATCAATATCATCAATGTGTAAGGTAATGGGTAGACAAATGGCATTCAAACGGCAATTGCCGCAACTAACACGTTTGTCGTGCGCGCAGTGAATGTCTTGAGTTTTTATGAAGGGGGGTTGAAAGTCGTTCATGGGCAAACTCGGTGCAAGCCAATTTAGTTTAAAGATGCGGATTGTTGCAGCTTTAAGGTAGGCGGTAAATAGCCTGTTGTCGCTGTTTCTACTTAAAACGCGGTGTCAGTACTCGGCTTATTGGGTGATATTAAATAGAAGGCCAATAAGGTGCGGCAGCTATGATGTCGTAATTATGGATGTACGGCGGTACCTGGGCCTAATTCCCAACTAATGCAATTAAACCTTTACTTACCGGAATATGGGGCATATAGTTCTTCCGCTGGCCAAATTGCAGCGTGAATTCCGCTTAGGCAGTTTTCACAATTATTTATGGTAAGTCACATCCGTTGTTCTAGCAGTGCATCTCACTGGTTTTCAGTGTTAGGTTAATAGTAACTCGATGCTTCTTCATAAGTAACACCGATCTGTCAGCAATACATTTTTATTTTTAAGATCATCGAGGTTTAAAATGGCTAGAAGCACTGGCACAGTTAAATGGTTCAACGAGTCAAAAGGTTTTGGTTTTATTGCTAGCGAAGCTGGCCAAGACGTTTTTGTACACTACAGCGCAATCAGCGGTTCAGGTTTCAAAACCTTGGCTGAAGGCCAACGTGTAGAGTTCGACGTTAAGCCAGGCCAAAAAGGCCCACAAGCTGAAAACGTAACTGGTTTGTAATCCTTCGGGGTTCAGCTAAAAAAAACCGCACTTGTTGCGGTTTTTTTATGCCCGTAATTTGGAATGGCAAATGGATTGATCAAATTTAATAAATTAGACCTATAAAAAAGCCCGCATACGCGGGCTTTTGTGTTTTTTGCGGTTCGATTAATATTAATAAAGGTAGGCTGCGCCAGCGGCTTGAGCTGAGTTGCTGCTCTTATCTCCATTTATGCCTACAGCATTACTGGCTTCACGGTGGGCTCCAACCACTAAGCTTTCGCCTGAATCATCAAGCTCCAAGGAGCGGGCAAAACGATCTTCAGCGTTGGTGTTTGGTGCTTTTACGTAACTTTTTTGTGACCAACTGCTGCCTACTCGTGTAAAGATAAAAGCAGCGCCTGCATTGGTTGCACCACTATCGAGTTGATCTCCATTAATTCCGGTTGCTTGGCTTGCGTCAATCCAGGTTCCTACGGCAAGTGTATTTCCATTTCCGGATAAGGACACCACGCTACCGAATTGGGCATACGGAACAGCATTAGCGGCTTTTATATATGCTTGCTGTGCCCAAGTGGTATCTGATTTAGCAAAGATATAGACAGCACCGGAGTTGTGTTGGCTGCTTTCTGCAGGGTCGTAGTTGCTGCCATCAGTGTTAATTCCGCCAATTTTAGTTTTATCATTTGGTGTACCAACAGCTAAGGTTTTCCCATCCGCTGAAAGTGCCACGGCGGCGCCAAAGGCCTGATTAAACTGAGCATTGGTAGGTTTGATTTTCGACTTTTGAACCCATTTGCCGTCTTCTCGAGCGAACAGGTAAACGCCGCCGTTATTCAAGGCGACAGTAAAGCCCTGAATCACAATTGTGTCGTCATTGGCGCTAGCGTCTTTGCTATCTTCGCTGGGTGCACCCACAGCCATAGTATTTCCATCCTGAGACAGTGTTATAGACTCACCGAAGAGGTCTTTCTCACCGGCATCAGACGCTTTAACAAATGCCTCCTCGATCCATCCCGTTTCTTTCAATGTATAGACATACACCGCTCCCGAGCCTACACCGCCTGGGACGCTCGAGCTGGTTGAGCTGGTTTTGCTCGAAGAGGATGAAGATGAGGAAACAGAAGATGAACTTGTCGACGATGTACTTGACGAGGTGCTTGTTGAGCTGCTGGATGAAAAATCCAGACACGTGAAAGCAACTGAGCTGCTGCCTTCGCCATTGGCGGGAATAATGCCCGATAGCTCGATTGAGTCTACGGTTGTACCAACAGCTAAGGTTTTTCCATCTCCGGACAATGCTAATGAGCTTCCGTAAGCAAGATTTGAGTAGCCGTCAGCATAAGCAATAAGTGGTTTGATATAGGCCTGTTGTGTCCAAGAAGCGCCGACCCGCTTGAATACATAGACTGCGCCTATGTCAGTATTCCGAGTTTTGGTTACGTAGCCTTGAGAGTTGGTAGCGGAGGACGAGGAAGTCACATTGTGAGGATCACAGTTAACACCAATTGAAACTCCATCTTCATTAATGGCGCTCACCGCGAGGGTGTTGCCATCGGTGCTGAGTGCTACTAGATAGCCGAAGCGCGCATTGGGGTTTGGAATAGGTGCTGAAACACCATCGCCAGGTTGTTCAGTATTCGATGCCTTTAAATAAGCTTCCTGTTGCCAGTTACCGTTCACTTTAGCGAAAACGTAGACGGCGCCAGAGGTTGGGCTGGTATTGCTGGTTTGATCACCGTTAACACCTGTGGCGTTGCTTGCCTCGGTGGGGGCACCAATCGCCATGGTTTTGCCGTCACCTGAAATAGCCACGCTCCACCCAAACCAGTCATTAGCTTCGGTGTTTGATGCTTTTAGGTAAGTGATAGCAGCGTTCATAGCGCTATCGGCGATAATTTGATTTGAATCCTGGCAACCGCTGTCGTTGCACGCTTGAATTTTATAGCGGCTATTAACCCAATCTGTGAGGTGGACGCTGACGGGGTCAACAGTCGAGTTAGTTGTGAAATCAGCACCGACCTGAGTGAAGTTGCTGTTGTTGTCAGCCTTCTTCAGAAGTTTGTAGTAGGTTGCGCCGGACACTGGGGTCCAGTCGAATTTGAGATTTTTAGTCCCGCTGGCAGAAACTTTTACATCTGGCCAAGTACCGCTGCCTGGAGGAGTAACGGAGGTTGAACTAAAAGAGTGGGAGCTGGATGAGCTGCTGACGGAGCTACTACTATTGCTTTTACCACCGCCACCACCGCATGCGGTAAGTATTAGGCCTGAGCCTAAAACGGCCAATAAAAGTGTGCTCTGCTTCAGCAAACGAGGGATTCTAACAATATTCATTCAGCTAATTTCCTGATGTTCAACATAGCCGGCGATTCTGTGTGGCGCGGCGCTCGGTGTCAATCTAAACCCATCAATATATTCAATGCTTGCGCAATTTCGTTTTGGAGGGGTGGTTAAGTCTTAATGCTGGCTTAGGACACTTGGTCGGGATAGAGGTTCCGGCACTCAAATCAATCACTTAGGTGCAACCGGCAAAGGCAGAATGACGTTGGGCTGCTACACTCCATTTATAGTGGATTTCCCCCTTTCAAATTGTATAAAAATTGTCTTTAGGTGAATAAAAGCTGCATGCGTCAAATTGATTTGATAAGGCTCTACAGCCAAATGAAATGCCTAGTTGTCGATGATATGCCCGATGTGCGAGTCGCCGTTTCAGGGATGCTACGAGTATTTGGTGTTCAGCACGTGGATGTTGTTGCCAACGGTGAGCAAGCCATGGATGCCTGTTACAGCAACCACTACCACATGGTTTTGTGCGACTACAATTTGGGCCCCGGCCGCGATGGACAACAAGTGTTGGAAGAGCTGCGTTACCGCAATCGCCTAAATAACACTAGTATCTTTGTCATGGTTACTGCTGAAACGTCTCGTGAGATGGTCTTGGGAGCCCTGGAGTATCAACCCGATGATTACGTCGCCAAGCCAATCACCCAAGCATTATTGCGACAGCGCCTAGATAGGGTTTTGCTTCGCCACCGCGAGCTTTACAGCATTAAGCAAGCTATGGATGAAAAAGACTACGCAGCTGCCGAACAGCGGTGTGCAGATCGGCTAAATGCAAACACCAGCTATCGCGGTGCCTGTTTACAAATTCAAGCAGAAATGAATTTGCGTTTGTTGAACTTAAAACGAGCAGAGGAAATATACACGGGTGTTTTGAATGAGCGCCCAGTGCTCTGGGCTAAATTGGGTTTGGGTAAAACCCAAGTGCTTAAACAGCAGTACGGACTCGCGGAAACCAGCCTGAAAGAAGTGATTCGTGATGATCGCCGCGTAGTGGAAGCACATGATTTGTTGGCAGATGCTTATTTGGGGCAGGGCAATACAGTCCTTGCTCAACAAGCTATGCAAGATGCCGCCGAAGTTTCGCCTAAATCCGTTATGCGTCAGCGTCGGCTTGCCGAACTGTCCAAAATAAATGCAGACATGGAAGCGTGTTTGGAAGCTAGCCGACGAGTGATTAAGACAGCGCGCAATTCTGTTTATGAATCGCCAGATGATTACTTCAATTTGGCGCGAAACCTTGCGGATCTTAGTAAAGACGGCGAGCCCAATGCAGATAAATACGTTAAAGAAACGTTTGAAGTCTTACAAAAGTTGGAAAAACGGCCTTACTTTGATGTTAGCGCCGACGTGCAAAGCAATGCGCTCAAGTCGCGATCATTGCTCAATAATAATAAAGCAGAAGCGGCTGATCCCTTTTTAGAAAAAGCGAAAGCCTTATATAGCGAACGTAAAGAAGAATTAAAGCCAGAGGTTGGGTTAGATATTGCGCAAACTCTTATCGTTAAAGGTGACAAAACAGCAGCAGACGAACTTCTACACGAGCTGGTAGAAAAATTTCCAACGCACGAGGCTGTTGTTGCAAAAGCGGACTCCATGTCGGATACACCGAAGAGTAGAGCTGGCCGTAAAAAAGTTGCGGATATGACAAAAGCGGGCATCGATTATTATGAAAGCAAAGAATATAAAAAAGCAGTTGAAACCTTTAAAAGCGCAATTGGTATTTTCCCAGGGCATATTGGTTTGAATCTAAATCTTGTGCAAGCCGTTATTGCGGAAGTGAAAAATAACGGTGAACAAACAGGTTTTGAAACATTGTGTAAAAATTCGTTGTCACGTATTTCCAATATCGACCCCAAAGACCCACAATACGCACGCTTCGCACATCTAACCAAAGAAGTTGATGAATTGTTTAAAATGGATTTGAGCGAGCTGGATATTGAATGGTAAACCGTGCCCCTGTAAATATGGAATTAATCTATGCTTAGCAAACTTCTAAAGCCGCTGACATCTGTTGTGAGTGCGCTTGCTTTCTCGCTGGGCGCGCAGGCTGTGATGGCTCAAGTTCAAAAAATTACGTTGAATAATGGCACCATTAACGCAGAAATAACGCCCGATATTGGCGGCCGTTTGCTGTCATTTTCTTTAAAGGATCAGCCTAATTTTTTACTGTTGGGTGATCTTGCATCACTTAATACGCAAGCGCAGGCGAGTCCAGCGTCTGCACATATCAGCTATATGGGTCACGAAATTTGGGTGGGGCCGCAGAGTGAATGGTGGACACACCAAAGTCTGAACTCTGATCGCGCTGCAAAAAAAGCGGTGTGGCCGCCTGATCCTTATTTGGCGATTTCAAAAAATATGGTGCTTGAACAAAGTGCAGAAAAAGTGTTGCTGAAAAGCCCTGAAAGTAGCATATCAGGTGTCCAATTGGTAAAAGCTTTTGCGTTCATTCCCGAGCGTAAAAATAGCCTTAAACTTCAGGTGCGCGCCACCAATATTCGCAAGGAGGATCTTGCTTGGGATATTTGGTTTAACACCCGAGTGCCATCCAACACTAATGTTTACATCCCCGTTGCAAATGCTACAGATATTCGTCAACAGATGATGGACAGTGCCACTATTGATCCGCTTACTTTCAGCCTAAACGATGGAATTTTCGCGCTGGATATGTTGCCTCCAGCAGCTGGGAAATTATTGCGTAAAGGTAAATTAATGATCCAACCGTCTAAGGGCTGGATCGCAAGCTTTCACGACAAACAGGTTTTTATCATTCAATTTCCGCTGCAACCACTGTCAGCTATTCATCCCGAGCAAGGTCAAGTTGAGTTGTACAACGAATATAATCCAACGAATCTACCAGCAGGAGTGCTTGAATTGGAAGTTCATGCTCCTTATAAAAAGCTCGCACCCAAAGAATTTATGATTGCGGAAGAGACGTGGACAATATTGGAATACAAAGGCGCTGCAACACGTAATGCTCAACTTGAATTTTTGCGCGCGCGCGCGCTTGAGTTGGGTTTACGGTAAATTGAGCTAAGTATTAAACAAAAAAGCCATCAAAAAATGATGGCTTTTTTGTTTAATAGCAAGTTGGTTGTATCAAATTTCTTTAATCTCTACCCACGCATATTTCGTTTCGCCTGCAGCCAATGTCCATTTCTCTGCGAGAACTGCGCCACGCTCAACACATATGTATCCCTGTTCGTTGCCTGCGCCAATATCTGCAATTTTTGCAGCATTAATCGGCCCCGGATTCCATACGACAACGCTTGGGCAGTTGCCGTGATCAATTTGAATACTCGGCGATCCTGAAACCTTTAGGGTATTTTCAATGGCTGGAAAAACTCTATCGACCTCCGATGGGAAATTAACGTCCCCTTGCTGAGCTTTAGCGTTGTGATTTTCCAAATTGTCTAGATAGGTTCTGCCAGACAATCCTAAAACCTTAACTGACTCCAATGAACTGACCGGATGATAACTATGCAAAACCCAACTGCAATCGAATTCGTGTGAATCTGTATTTGTAATGTTTAATTCAAGTTTAATGGTGTCGCCTAACGTCATTGTTAGTTGTGCGCTGAAATTAAAATTAAACAGTTCGTTAGCTGGGCTAACGAAATCGAACACCAGTTTCACTCGATTCTCAAGGTGCTCGGCACTGTATAGGGACCAGTCTCGGTTGCGTGCAAATCCATGCTTTGGTTTTTTAGGGTCAAGTGGATGAGGTCCAAACCACGGCATGCAGACGGGCACGCCCCCCCGTAAAGCAACGCCAGGCGTAAAGTCGCAATTAGGGCTAAGCCATAAGAGCGGCTTACCTTCAGTAGTTTTGAAGCTTAATAAATGAGCCCCTTGTAATGCGATACAAGCCATAAATTGCTGGGTTTTGACCTGCAATATAGGTAAGCCTTCTCCTTTGCTCTTGGGGAAAACGGCTTGGCTAGTTGTGAGTTCTAAAAAATCGCTGTTTGCAACGAGGTTATTTAATATTTCATTCGAAAGGGTATTGGCGGTGGCGGCGGGCATAGGACTAACCATAACAACTTCAGACCGTGTAATTCTAAACAAATCAATCTTCATAATCACCCAGTAAATGATCATATTTTTTGGTTTTGGCGCGCTAAAAACAGTATGATGCTCGCCCTCTTTTAAAGTGTCAGATATTTGCAAAATATAGGTGTAATGAGTGAGTAAAACGCAGTTGGGTAGTCAAACATTTACAATTGGCCAGCGCTGGATCAGTGAAGCCGAGGCTGAGTTAGGTTTGGGCATAGTATTGGATATTGCTAACCGCCGTTTAACCTTAAGTTTCCCGGCAGCTGGAGAGCGCCGAACTTATGCGTTGGATAACGCGCCTGTGAGCCGTGTTGTATACCAAGTGGGTGAAAAAGTTCGCCACCAAGATGGTACTAGCGTGAAAATTACCAGCGTGCTTGAGCAGCAAGGTTGTTTGCTTTATCACGGGCTCGTCTTTGATAAAGATAAAAATCTGACGAAAGAGCAAATTGCTATTCCAGAATTTGAGTTAGATAGCTTTGTTCAATTCAGCACACCGCGCGATCGATTATTTGCGGGCCAGATTGATAAGCACACTCATTTCACCTTGCGTTACAAAACCCTCGACTATCTTAATAAGCATCGTCAATCCTCGGTTTTTGGTTTGGCGGGGCCGCGCGTGCAATTGTTACCGCACCAGCTGTATATCGCCAATGAGGTTGCGCAGCGTCATGCACCGCGTGTATTGCTGGCCGATGAAGTAGGTTTGGGTAAAACGATTGAAGCAGGTTTAATTTTGCATCAGCAATTAATCAGTGGCCGCGTGAGCCGTGCATTAATCGTGGTGCCAAATAGTTTGCAGCATCAATGGTTGGTGGAAATGCTTCGCCGTTTTAATTTGGCCTTCACTTTGCTAGACGAAAAGCGTTGTCAGGCAATTGAGGGTTTGGATAGTTTTGAAGAATCCATTGATTATGTAGATGACTTTGCTGACGACATTGAGCGTGAAGCGACTAGTGATAACCCATTTGAATCTGCTCAACTCATTTTGTGCTCGCTCGATTTCCTCACTAAAAATCCGCAGCGCTATGCCCAAGCTTTGCAAGCAAGTTGGGATTTGTTATTGGTAGATGAAGCGCATCATCTACAATGGAGCGAACAAAACGTGAGTGTCGCTTACCAATGTATTGAAGGCTTGGCGAAAGTTGCTAAAGGGTTATTGCTCTTAACGGCAACACCTGAACAATTGGGTTTGGAAAGTCATTTTGCCCGCTTACGCTTACTTGATCCTGATCGCTATTACGATTTGGAAAAATTTATTGCCGAACAGCAATCCTACCAGCCCTTAAATGATTTGGTTCAAGCACTTCTGTCTGTACGCGCAGAAAACACGAACACAATTCCGAAAAATTTGCTTGACCAGCTGCAGAACTATCTTCCTACCGAAACAGTGAATGAGCTTAGAGAAGTTGCATTGCAAATCAGTTTGGAAGCCGCTATCGATAAAGCGATTAATTATCTGTTGGATAGACATGGTACCGGTCGTGTGCTTTTTAGAAATACACGCAATTCGGTTGCAGGTTTTCCTGAGCGTAAATTGCACCGGCATCTAGTTGAGCTGCCGCAAGATCAGTTGGTTGAATTCCGCAATCTTTCATTGGAAAAGCAACTGCGAGCGGAAACCTTTTGGGCGGAGCAGGAAAATGAATGGTGGCTGCATGACCCTCGCGTTGGTTGGCTAAGCGATTGGCTAAAACAAAATCGTCGTAAAAAAGTACTTGTTATTTGTGCGAGTGCAGATACTGCTCAAACCTTGGAAGATTACTTCCGCCTCCGCAAAGGCTTACTCACCGCCGTGTTCCATGAAGGGTTGAGTCTTATTGAGCGCGACCGCGCTGCGGCTTACTTTGCAGATATGGAAGAGGGCGCTCAAGTATTAATCTGTTCTGAAATAGGAAGTGAAGGACGCAATTTCCAATTTGCGCAGGATCTCGTGCTATTTGATTTGCCACTAAACCCGGATTTATTGGAGCAACGCATCGGCCGTTTGGATCGAATTGGTCAAACGGCTACCGTTAATATCCATACACCCTTTTACGCGGGTAGTGCACAAGAAAAATTAATTCAGTGGTATCACCATGGATTAAATGCTTTTGAAAAAACCTGTGCCATAGGTCAGAACGTTTATATCAAATATGCTGATCAACTATTGCCTGCGTTGGTCGACAATAATGAAGCTGTTTTTTCCGAATTGTTAAAAGAGACACAAGACTACGCGGCGAATTTAGTTGTGCAATTGCAGCAAGGCCGAGACCGTTTACTGGAATTGAACTCCTGCAAACCCGCGCAAGCGGCTGAATTGGTTAATGCATTAGCAGAAAAAGATGAAGATAAACATTTAATCAATTATGTAGACGCTGTTTTTGACGCCTTTGGTATAGATTCAGAAAAGCACAGCGAACATAGTCAAGTGATTCACCCGAGTGATCATATGCGTGTAGAACAGTTTCCTGGGCTGCCAGAATCAGGTTTGACTATCACCTATCAGCGTCAACAGGCGTTGTCTCGTGAAGATATGCAATTTATTAGCTGGGAACATCCTTTAGTGCGTGGTGTACAGGAATTAATTTCCTTAACGGAATTTGGTAATACTGCTTTCTGCACTTTGAAATTGCCTCCGTTGAAACCCGGTAATTTGATGCTAGAAGCGCTGTATATTTTGCATTGCCCCGCACCAGCTGAATTGCAATTGTTCCGCCATATGCCACAGTCACTGCTACGCGTACTTTTGGATCACAATGGTAAAGATCTAAATGCGGTTTTAGGTATTGATCAGTTGGGTAAACTATTGCAAAAAGTACCACGCAACAATGCTCAGGAGCTGGTGCGTCACGCCCGCCCTGCATTAATTGATATGTTGCAAAAAGCGGAAGATAAAGCCAAACCGCAGCAGGTGGAGTTGATCGCTGCGGCTCAGCACAAAGTCAAAGAGGAAATAAGCGCCGAATTAGATCGTATGAAAGCACTTGCAAAAGTGAACCCCAATGTTCGCCAATCGGAAATAGATTATTTGCAAGAGCGATTAGCTGCAAGTCAGCATTATCTTTCGCAAGCGAAGTTACGTTTGGATTCACTGCGTGTGATAATGACGATCTAGTGAGTGTTACTGCGAGTCTTTGTCTGAAACGGGAAATCGCCATCTCCGTTGTGGGAACGTGGCGATTCCCAGAAAATTAATGCTTCTTGAGATTTCCTATGTATATTTTCTCTGTAAATGCCAAAGCTAAAAAAAATCGCGACGATGGCATTAAAGAAGGGCAAGTGGTTCCCTTTATTGTGTATATTAACTTTGTTGATTTGTTTGGGGCTGAGCAGCTTTGCAAAGTTTATTTAATGCGCGCCGGCTTCACAGAAATTGATATTGAAAAGCGTAAGCTTGTGCCAAGTAGTCTGACCAATGACCCGCGAGTGGTAGCTGCTGATAAAGCCATGGGTGAAGCAATCAAATCCGGCTATATGATTCAAATGTTCGACGAGTAAAATCCTTCCAAAAAATAACTATTTCGGAAGCATTTAAATGCGCAAACAAAGGAAGTGAGTCTTTATGCTAAAACCAACCTATTTTCTTGCGAGTCTTTTAATATGCCTGATAACTGCTTGCGGTGGCGGTTCGTCAGGTTCTAATTCAATAACAAATGTTCCTCAAGTTATATCGTCAAGCGTTAGCTCGCAAAATAGTTCTACCGAGAGCAGTTTTTCATCATCTTCATTTATTTCAAATTCGTCTAGCTCATCATCGGCAATACTGTCTTCGAGCTCAGGAAGCACTCGCTCTTTAGCCAATATCGCCAATGTATTTCAGGTTGGGAGCAGCATTTTGGCAGAGCCAGTTATCCAGATAACGCCTCCACCCGCACGTGTACAGAAAAATGAAAGTTTTAATTTGCAGTCTTTAGCCTTTTCCACCGAAGGTGAGGTCAAAAAAATTAGCTGGAAACAAGTTTCTGGGCCAGCTGTTATTTTTTCTGACAAGCTTAATCAATTAAATGTAACTGCTGGCGATGTGGGAGATGTTGTATTAGAGGGCAGCGTAACGGATAACAATGGAAAAAGTGCATCGAAGAAGGTTTCATTTACCACTGTGCAACCATTTTCCACCAAAGCGAAATTACTACAGGGCAATAGTAACGGACAAGGTGTTGATTTGGTAATCGTGGGAGATGCGTTTTTGGCGGAGGATCAAGCCAAGCTTGAGGCTGCTGCGCGTGATTTGCTGCATTACATATTCAAATACGATGACAACGCGTTAATGCATTACCAATCGCTGGTTAATGTGTGGCTAGTGGAATCCATATCCCCAACGCGCGATGTTCCTCAAAATCTCTCGGGTGGCGACACCTTGTTCGGTGCCTATTTCGGCTGCGCCGGTATTGCTCGCCTGCTTTGTGTGAATGACCAAAAAGTCATTGATTTGGTTGTACAACATGTTCCGCAGTACGATCAAATATTGGTCCTTGTTAATAGCGAAACCTACGGTGGTGCCGGTGGGCAAATTTCGACAGCATCATTGCATAGTGAAGTAAAAAATGTTGTGTTGCACGAGCTTGGCCATTCTCTTGTCTTTTTGGCAGACGAATACATAGATACCAATGTAGCAATCTATTTTTATGAAGAACCTATTGCGGCGAACATTACCATCAATCCCGCAGTGTTGGATGCCAAATGGAACCATTGGTATGAAGATAAAAATTCGATTGCAGGCTATAACAAATTCAATTATACAGAATCTGAGGTTGGTCATTTTTTAGGTGGAGGTTACAGGCCTGCAGGTATTTGGCGAGCAACCAGTGATTCCATTATGCGCTCGTTAAATGCCCCCTATGGAAATGTAAACCGCGAAGCTTGGGCGTTGGCGATTTGGAGCTATTTTTCAGCCGAGGATAAATTTATACCTTCAACAACTACAGCATCGCTTACTTCAAAGCCCCAAGTTTTTTCTGTTCCTTTAACGATTGATCCGGCCTACATGCGGGTGAACTGGTGGGTAAATGATGTGAAAGTTGATGCCGCGACCTCCGCGCCGTTTTTGATTCTAACCGCTGTGGATGAAACTATTCGCAGTGTTAAGGTAACCGTCGAAGACGATACGCAATTGATTCGTAAAGATCTAAAAGGTGTAAGCAAATTTCAACAAACATGGAGCATCCAATAATTATGAACGTAATTAGAGCTATTTCCTTGATGTTGTTGTGTTTGCTGGTAAACAGCGCCTATGCTCAGGAAACCAAAACGCTGATGCTCAAATTAGAGGTGTCTGATAGTACGTATCGCCTTCTTGACGCTTGGTTGTTGCCCCATGCATATCCTGCTACGGCTACTCTGGAAAAGTCACGCGAAGGGGCGCTGAATTGGGATATTTCTTCTTCAGCGGGAACTGTTCTGGCAAGAGGCATCATCGCTGATCCGCAAGTTGTTCGTGCGCACTTTGCGGAAGCTAATAAGTTTTCGCAAAACCAGTCTCGGTTGGAAAAAACAACTGTGATTATTCGCGTTCCTTATAATAAGGAGATGCAAAAGCTAAGTATCGATCGAACTCCCATCATTTATTTGCCATCAATCGAGGCGCAAGCAACCAAAAAATTTCAGAAATTAACTCAAGCCAAGCAGGATTTTTTGATTACCCCAAGGGAAGTTAAATGATTATTCAAGGTTCAATTCCTTGCCTTTAAGCTAGGAATTGAACTTTTCTGACGAAGCAGCGTCTAGAGCCCAGTTAATAATACTAGGCTTGGCACATGGAATATCTCTACTTACAAGGTCGTTATTCGAACTCTCGTTACTCAAGAAGCCGCACTCAATCTCGCTCATTCCTTGTGATGGCGATTGTTTTTGTCAGTCACATGACTATCCTCCTTCTCGCGTTAAATGAAGAAGTTCAACAAAGTGAACTTCTTCCTGAGCGAACTCTTTATATGATTAATTTACTGCCCGAAGAGAAAAATCTTACGCCGACCCCACTGGTGCCAGATGAAAGGCAAGTTCGCCCCATACAGTTAACTATTCCAACTATTCAGTTTTCAGAAGCTATTGAATCTCCTGAGAGCGTTCAATCAGATCAAACTTCTGATCAAACTTCCGGTCAATACGGGAATATATTTAATCCAAAGATGCGGCAGAAACTAATAGATTCGCAAGGAATAAATCGTCCTCGCGCGCACGAGAAATCAAAAACCTGGACGGCGATTGATGGTAGAACGTTTATTGATATGGGTGATGGGAATTGCATGGTTTCTATGTCAAAGGTTGATTCGAGAGACAGAGCCAATAATTGGGGTTACACCACCTGCGGTAAGAATGATAGTGAAAAAGCAATGGATAGAGTTATGGCAGATTTTGAATCGCGTAGGGCACCTGTTAATAAACTCAAAACGCATTAGTAGGTGAAACTCGCCAAATAAAAAGGCCAGCAGTTGCTGGCCTTTTTATTTAGTTCAACGTTTAATCAAACTTTTTGGGGCGAAAGCTTTTGCTCTTTTCGCCTTTAGGTTTATCACCCAAACCTAATTTTCCGCGCGGTGCACCATCGCGTGGTTTGTCGGAGAACGTACGAGGTTTGTCGCTACGTGGTTTATCATCGCGTGAAAAAGAGCGTGGGCCGCGATCTCCGAAATCGCGATCTCGACCGCCGCCGCCTGCACCGCCTTGATCAACGCTGATTTCTAGAGGACGATTGCGAACACGAACTTTTTTCAGTTGACTTAATACATCGCCAGACAAACCTTTTGGTAAATCTACGGTGGAGAATTCATCGTGTAGTTTAATGTGGCCAATGTTTGCACTGGAAATGCCGGCTTCGTTAGCAATGGCGCCAACGATGTCGCCTGGGCGAGCTTCATGGTTGCGACCTACTTCAATGCGGTAGCGAACCATGTTTTCATCGTTGTGTTCACGACGTGGACGATCTTCACGTGAACGCTCACGTCCACCATCACGACCATCACGACCACCGCGATCACGTGGTCCACGCTCTTCACGGCCACCACGATCATTCCGATCACGTGATTCTCTTTCAGGTTTTACGTCAGTAAATTTCACTTGTAGTGGACGCTCACGTTGCAACAAGTAAGCGAGAGCTGATGCAATATCTTCAGGTGAAACTTCATTTTTGTTGCTGAATTCTGCCAGCAAATCATTGAAGAAGCTTAAATCTGGTTGCTCAGCTAAGGTGGTGGTGATTTGCTGCGTAAATTGATCAATGCGGTGTTTGGTTACTGCTGCACCGCTGGGTAGTTCCATAACATTGATTGGCTTTTTAGTTGCTTTTTCAATGGTGTATAACAAACGTTTTTCGCGTGGTGCAACAAACAGAATTGCTTTGCCGCTACGGCCCGCACGACCAGTACGGCCAATACGGTGAACGTAAGCTTCACTATCGTATGGAATATCATAATTCACTACGTGGCTTACACGTTCTACGTCGATACCGCGTGCAGCAACATCCGTTGCAATCACTATATCCAGTGAACCGCTTTTTAAGCGTTCAATCGTGCGCTCACGTAATTGTTGATTCATGTCGCCGTTCAATGCGGCAGCGGCAAAACCGCGAGCTTCCAGCTTTTCAGCAAGTTCTACGGTTGCTGTCTTTGTGCGCACGAAAATAATCATGCCATCAAACGGTTCAACTTCGAGAATACGTGTGAGCGCATCCAGTTTATTGGTGCCGCTTACCATCCAGTAAACTTGTTCAATATTTGCGTCGGTTGATTGGCTGCTTTCGATTTTAATTTCTTTAGCATTGTTCAAATAATTATTGCAAACATGGCGAATTTCACGCGGCATAGTTGCAGAAAATAATGCGGTTTGGCGGGTCTTTGGCGTGTGTTCTAAAATCCATTCAACGTCGTCGATAAAGCCCATGCGCAACATTTCGTCGGCTTCATCAAGTACCAGCGCTTTTAAGTTATTTAAGTTCAGGCTACCACGACGTAAGTGGTCCATAACGCGACCGGGTGTCCCAACAACAACATGTGCGCCGCGCTTTAATTGGCGCAATTGGCTAGTCATGTCTTGGCCGCCATAAATAGGTAACACGTGGAAGCCGGGCATTTCACTTGCGTATTTTTGGAAAGCTTCTGCTACTTGAATAGCGAGTTCGCGCGTAGGTGCGAGAACTAAAATTTGCGGGTCTTGTTGCTTCATGTCGATGCGTGAGAGCAATGGCAGGGCGAAGGCTGCTGTTTTACCGGTACCAGTTTGAGCCATACCCAAAATATCGCCACCTGCCAGCAAAACGGGAATTGCGGCGGCTTGAATTGGGGAGGGAACTTCGTAGCCAACTTTTTGCACAGCTTTCATTACTGGCTCGGAGAGGGCTAAATCGGCAAACAGAATTTGGTCAGTCATTTTTAAACCTATGGTTGATACAGATAGATTGTAAAAACATAAAGCAAAGCCGTCGCTGACAAGCGTATGTCAGTTAAGGATTCGGTTTTTGTTTTTATTGATCGAATAATTTATTGCCGGGCAAAATAATTTGCACAGCGTATGTGGGAGCGATGATCGGGTCGCTATGGGTGTGAAACTCTTTAAAGCAAAGTTAGGCACACAAAAGAAATTCGCAACAACAAAGTTGGTGCAAGATAAGGCGATTAAATCAACGGATTCCCGCGTGTCCTGCCAAAAAACTATTGGCTAACTGGAGCACAGTACAATTTAAAAACATCGTGTTTTTTAAAATTGCGCACTTTATAGCAGGCTGAAAATTTGAACTTCATGTTGTTAATTGGTTCCTGTGAAACCAATATTTGGGCAGCCCTCAGGCATCCTGCCTGCTCAGCATATCCCCACAACATAAACTCAATAAAGGAGGGGCGTTACTGAAAGTGCGCGCAGTATAGGGATTTGCAGCCCATAAAGCCAGCGAAATAGCACCTGCATCACATTTTACGCCTTTGCTTTTGCGAGCAGGGAATCGAGCGCATTGGCGAATGACTGCTTATCCCGGTCGTTATAGGGTGGTGGCCCGTCATGTACTACGCCGCTGGAGCGCATGGTTTCCATGAAGTCGCGCATGTTAAGGCGTGCGCCAATTGAATCTTTGGTGTAACGCTCGCCTCGCGGATTAATGACCTCCGCTCCCTTGGTAATGGCTTCAGCGGCAAGCGGAATGTCTGCGGTTATAACTACATCGCCGGCAACAAGCTGCTGAACAATATAGTTATCGGCCACATCAAACCCGCCAGCAACTTGGGTAGATTTAATCCAGGGTGAAGCCGGTGCCGATAAAAATTGGTTGGCCACCAATATCATGGTGATTTGGCGCTTATGCGCTGCACGGTAGAGAATTTCTTTTACCGGCTTGGGGCAGGCATCTGCATCAACCCAAATTTGCATGGAGGTTGTCTCGTAAACGGTTGGGCGCAGATTATACATTTTGCCAGAGTCATGAGTTAGACTCTTGGGCTGACTGATTTAAGGACGGTTTTTATGACAGAGCGGAAAATTTCTACGACGGTATTGGCGAGAATATTAAACAAAAAGAATAATGACTTGTTTACGCTTTTAGCGCGCGCGGGCTGGATCGTATTCCAGGAAAGCCAATGGACGCTTACCGAAAAAGGGCGATTTGAAGGGGGCGCTTATATTAATCACCCTAAATTTGGGCCCTATATTGCTTGGCCTGAATCGATACAACATCATCCTTTATTGGCGCTCTTGCCCCCAGCGCCTTTAACCGCGACAGATCTGGGGTTAAAGTGGCATATTCCAGCGCGTTTAATCAACCATGTACTCGCAGAGCGTGGTTGGCTCAAAAAGCATATTCGTGGTTGGATGTTAAGCGCTCGAGGCAAAGCGCTTGGTGGCGAGCAGCATTTTAGTGAGCAATCTGGCATTCCGTATGTCACCTGGCCAGAAACTCTTTTGGACAACTCTCTTTTTAATGAATCGATTGCGCAAATAACGGGATCGGTTTTTTCATCTTCTACCGGGCAACCGATTGAGGCGCTAAGCGGGCAGCTGATGAGCTCGGCTGAGGCTTTAATTGTTGAAAACTGGTTGTATTTGGCCGGTGTAAACCACGCGTGTAACTACCGTCTTACTGTAGGTAATGAAAGTGTGTCGGTTGATTTTTTTATTCCTGAATTTCAAGTGTGTGTCGATCTTTGGGGGGCAGATGATAAGGCGGCAGCGTTGGCAAATAAATTAGCGAAGCAGGAGTTTTATCAAAAACACGCTTACGACTTTATTGAAATTCGTGATGAAAACCTAAACCATTTGGACGAGCTTTTGGCGAAGCAATTACTAGGCTTCGGTTTAGCGATTTACTAACTTAGAAGGGATTTTTCATCTTTCTGTGCGAAGATAATGAATCCAGAGAAATTATGTAGGGGAAACTTATGGCAAGTGTGTTTACGTTAATAATGGAAGGAAAAATTCCTGGGCATTTTGTTTATGAGGATGATAAGGCGGTTGCCATTTTGACAATTCAGCCCATTCGCGAAGGCCATGTGCTGGTTATTCCGCGGCAGGAGATCGATCAATGGAGTGATTTGCCCGTTGAGTTGGCGGCTCATTTAATGACTGTTAGCCACACGATTGCCAATGCAATGAAACCACTTTTTCCGTGTACACGTATCGGCATGATGATCGCCGGTTTAGAGGTTCCACATACTCATCTTCATTTAGTGCCAATGGATTCTATGAATGATTTGAATTTCGCGTTTGCTAAAAATGCAGACCAAGCAGTATTGAAAAATACGGCTGAAAAAATTCGTGCAGCCTTAGCGTAGATGTTGAAAAAGGCCCGCATTGCGGGCCTTTAGGTCATTTCTTCAAGCTAAACGTATCGCGGATTTTCCATTCCGGTTTTTTCTGATCGGCCCGCTCAATCCAAAGGGGGCGGTTCTCTTTGTGAACATTGGGAACCCAGCGTTGGGGCACGTGGTCTGTGCCGATCATGTATCCGTGTAATGTGCCTTGGCTATCAATACGAAAGCGCAAAAAGCCTTTGTAGCCTTGATGGGCAATAGGCGAGAAAGCGTTATTCGCAAGCCCGCCGAAACGAGCGACCAGCGCAAAATAAATTCCGAATAAAAACCCGCCAACAACTACGCCACCCAGAAAAATCACAATACCTTTCAAGTAGGGGTTGAGGTGCAAATATCCACCAATCCAGAAGAACGTTGCGGCTGCCAAAATGTGAACAATGCTGTAAAACGCACTGAGTAAAAAGGCTCGGCGTCCATCCTCCATTGCAATTGAACCGCAAAGACCAATCAATACGGCGTGCACAAGAAACGCCAAAGGGCTGAAAAACAGCGCTTTGAACCATAGGCCTATGAATGCCAATAGGCTGATTTCGCCAATGCGGCT
The DNA here is from genome assembly GCA_964581625.1 of uncultured Cellvibrionaceae bacterium. Taxonomy (GTDB): domain Bacteria; phylum Pseudomonadota; class Gammaproteobacteria; order Pseudomonadales; family Cellvibrionaceae; genus Cellvibrio. The sequence continues at coordinate 23,207 of CAZOPE010000030.1, read as the reverse complement.
GGCATGGATAAAGCCGTCTGCTTCAAAGGAGTTGGTGAAGACGAAGCTGTTGCAGTAAACCGCGAGGAAGTAGAGCAAGCCCAGCATGATGGGGAACATAAAGTTTCCGCCTAACAATCCCTTCTTAAGTTCGCCCATACGTTGAGCGACTCGTTGGAAAACGTTGCCTTTGGCCTCGTCTGCAAACAGGCCAAAAATAGAGGTTGGTTTGAAGAGTGCAACTAGGTTCCACCATGATAAACCCTTGCTGGTTTCTCTGTTTGGGTAGCTTTTTTGATGGCTATAGAGGCGCTGGTTTTGGGTTTCCTTACCGGTTTGGAGCCCTACGCACACGCGCTCCCGAATATCGGGCGTCATGGCGTCATCGTCATCGATACGGTCCAAAACTTTTGTAGCAGTTACGCGTTTGGCATGAGTTGGGTGCAAAAAAGCCCCGCCAGATCCGCAGGTTACAAGCAGGTCTTCATAATCCAGTTGAGCTCCAGTAGTGGCTGATTCGCGTACGTAATGATGCAAATCCCCCGCGAGTCGCATACGGATTTTAATTCCGGCATTGAGTAGAGCGGCCTCCAATCGTTGGTATCGACGCGGGTAGCCTTCACCGGCTCCATCGCCTAACGGGCGCGTCCAGTAGGGCTCTGGGTAGAGAAGGATGAGGTTATCACCGGCATGCATTTTCTTGTCAGATGAATCTCCTGCATCGGCGATGAGATTTAAAAACGCTTCATATTGCGTGCGATCCAAGTCGCCCACCAAGGCAAAATCCAAACCGAGAATCCACCAGTCATGTGGCAGGCGGGTGGCGAAATAGCTGCGATTTTGCGGGGTGTGTGCTTGCATGAAGTGGTTGTCGTAATCGCCGATAAAATGCCGGTTAAAGCTGGAAATATTGTCAAACCAATCGTGGTTTTGGGGAATGGAAACCACGTGCAGCTTTTTGTCAGCATGGGCTTCGCTATTCACGCTTGGCCTAGCTGCCTCCCACATTTCAATAAACCGGTATTGATACTCTTCATTGCTCGCGCCGGGGTAGGCAAGATCTCCACCCAGTACTAGGAGGTCGCTGGTTGGTAACTGAGTCAAAATGTTGGTAACCACCACATCTTTATCAATTCCAACAGAAAGCTCCGGGCTTTGCATGGCGCGGGCAACCGTATAGCTTGCATTGCCACCATCACCGCTGTCGGACATAAAATCCCACCAGAAATCATCACCTTTGTAGCCTTTGCTTTGGTCGATAACCGCAAACTTGTCGGTAAATAATTCCCTGCGATCAAAGTTACGGATGAAGTCACCCGTCGCCACCATTTCGCGCGCGGAGCGAAGTAATACAAAAGGGTGATACCACGCAACGGGCCAGCGCATATGAGGCGGTTCATGCTTACCAAACTTGTAATCTGCCACTGTGGTTCTCCTTGAGTGGTGGTCGTGCCGGTGAAGTGTGTCTTGTGAAAGTGCTTGTGGAAATTCGCGAAGTGTAGCACTGCACGCACGAATTATGGCGCCTTGGCTAATAAGCAAATATTGATGAGGGCAAGTGCCAAGCTTTTGACTGCTTAAATCGTATTTCTTATAACCTATTGAAAATAAAGATAAAAATCTCTTGGCATTGCCTTTGCAAAACCTCTCTTACAAATCCATTTGAGCGTTAATTGTTTGACGCCGATAGAGCGAGGGCTGGCCCATGGCGGGCATGCAAAATATTCATACGATCAATACGCCGTTGACGTTGGTGCCTTTAGAGCTTGCTGAACCCAAGGGTGCTGGGCTTGCAGAAAAAGCACCTTCAAATAAGGGGCAAGAGCTGAAAAACGCATTTGATCTCTTTAATGAGATGTCGCAACAGCTCACAGACTCTTACTTCATGCTGGAAAACCGCGTTGTGGAGCTTAACCAAGAGTTGAGTACAGTTGCCGATCAGCGCATGCAAGAGCTGGCCGAAAAAGAGAAGATCGCCAACCGCTTGGAAAACCTGCTCAATTTTTTACCCGGCGGCGTGGTTGTATTGGATTTCTCTGGGCGTATTTCTGAATGTAACCCCGCCGCCATAGATCTACTTGGCGAGCCGCTTCAAGGGCAATTGTGGCGCGATGTGATCGTACGCTCCTTTGCGCCGCGCCAAGACGATGGTCATGAAGTGTCCTTGCGTGACGGTCGTCGTATCAGTATCTCCACGCGCAACCAAGGAGAGGATGGTCAAATCATTTTGCTGACCGATCAAACCGAAACGCGCCGTTTACAAAGCCAGCTAAGCCGCCATGAGCGTTTGTCAGCGCTTGGCAAAATGATGAGTGCTTTAGCACACCAAATCCGCACACCTTTATCTGCCGCCATGCTTTACGCAGGTCATTTATGCAATAGCAAATTGGATGAAGAAAAGCGTCACCAATTTTCTGAAAAAATTTGCAATCGCTTGAATAACATCGAACGCCAAGTGCAAGACATGTTGATCTTCGCAAAAGGCGAACTGCCGCTTAAAGATGTTGTAAGCGTGAATGAATTACAGCAAGCCTTGGCAGAGGCTATGGAGGTACCGCTCATGACCACTGAATCCAATTGCGTGTGGCAAAACGATTGCGCTGAACAAGTTATTCAGTGCAACCGCGAAGCCTTGATTGGTGCGTTGTTAAACCTTGTGAACAACGCCATTCAAGCGGTAGAACGCAACGCAAAACTGCGCATTACCTTTACATCGACTCAGCCAAAACATGCAGAAGAAGAGCCGCAGTTAATGATTGCCGTGTGCGATGCGGGCCCAGGCATTGCGCCAGAATTATTGCCCAATTTAGGCGATTTATTTGTTACCACTAAAGCGCAGGGTACAGGTCTTGGTCTAGCGGTGGTTAAGGCCGTGGCGCGCGCGCATCACGGTAATTTCAATTTGCAATCGACGGTAGGGCATGGCACTTGCGCCAGTTTGTTTATGCCGTTCGCGACCATTTAATGTTCGCAATTTTAAATTTTTTTTAAACAGTTTCGTTAATCGGTAGGGGAAATACACATGGCACTTTCAGCATTAGCGATGAATTCATCATCCGATTACAACCACAGCGCTATTAAAATTTTAGTGGTGGAAGATGATACCAATCTACGCGAGGCGCTTAGCGATACGTTACAACTGGCCGATTACTCGGTGATTGCCGCCAATAGCGCAGAAGACGCCTTAAAAAAATTAGCGGAACACGATGATCTGCGCATGATTATTTCTGACGTTAACATGGGCGCAATGAGTGGCCATGATTTGTTGCGCGAAGTTAAATCGAGCTACCCACATATTCCTATGATGTTAATCACCGCCTACGCCAGCATTAGCCAATCAGTTGATGCGATTAAAAATGGTGCGGTGGATTATTTGGTGAAACCATTTGCACCGAATATTTTAGTGGAAACCATTGCGCGTCACTTAGGTGTTGCACAACTCCAAGGTGATGAACCTATTGCACAAGCGCCATCCAGCCGCCAACTTTTACAGTTAGCGCAGCGTGTTGCTACATCAGAGTCTACTGTGTTGATTGTGGGTGAGTCCGGCACGGGTAAAGAGGTATTGGCCCGTTATATTCACAATCATTCGCCACGTTCCAACCAGCCTTTTATCGCTATTAACTGTGCGGCAATTCCAGAGAATATGCTGGAGGCCATGTTGTTCGGCCACGAAAAAGGTGCTTACACAGGTGCGCATTCAAGTGCTCCCGGTAAATTTGAACAAGCAAACGGCGGTACTTTGCTGCTCGACGAAATTTCAGAAATGGATATAGGTTTACAAGCCAAATTATTGCGCGTTTTGCAAGAGCGCGAAGTAGAGCGTTTGGGTGGCCGCAAAACAATCAAGCTTGATGTTCGTGTCATCGCAACATCCAACCGAGATATGCGAGAACAAGTCGTCGCCGGCAAATTCCGTGAAGACTTGTATTACCGTTTAAGTGTATTGCCATTGCAGTGGGCACCCTTGCGTGATCGTTTGGAAGACATAGTTCCACTTGCACAAAAAATTCTGCAAAAACATGCTCAAAAACAAAATCGTCACGGTGTGAGTTTAACGCTCGCCGCGCAGCAAGCACTCCTAACTTATTCTTGGCCCGGCAATGTGCGTGAGCTGGATAACATTATGCAGCGCGCACTGATTTTACAAATTGGCAGCGCCATAGATGCCGTGGATTTAGGTTTAGACGCGGGCAATATTTATAGTCAAAAACCCAACTTAATGGAGGCGGCTATGTACTATCAAACCAATCATTCGCAACCCGTACACGCAGCACGCGAATTTGCGCAAGATTTAACAGTTCCCCAATTTAGTGCTGACAATATTGCTCTCATCAGTGCAACGCCTTACACACCGAATCCTGCTTTGGGCACCGATTTGAAACAGCGCGAATACGAAATAATTATGGATACCTTGCGTAAAGAAGGCGGTAGCCGCAAAAACACGGCCGAACGCTTGGGGATAAGTGCGCGTACCTTACGTTACAAAATGGCTCGTTTGCGCGAAGAGGGCTTTGCAATAACTGAGTGAAAAGCAAACAGTAATTGTTAAATTGAACTCAATAGGTCATTGGCGCTTAAATTGGCTGCCTCTCAATGGAAAGGTTGGTGTTAAGTGGAATAATTCTTATTATTGGTCTATACAAAAAGACCCAATAATAAATTACATCAGCTTGCGGGTTTTTTATGGCGTTGCGCGGCTCAATACGGATTAGCTCAATACGGATTAATAGGATAGTGCAGTATGCCGCGATTTTTTGCGCGTTTGTACTGCATTCTATTGGTTCGTTTGCAGAGCCATTGCGCGTGACGATTAGTGGAAACCCGAACATCAACAAATCTGATCCTGCTTATTTCTACGAAAAAATTTTGATCGCCGCCTTGGAAAAAACCCGAGTTACCGACGGCGATTTTGTTATTGCACACAATGTTCACGGCGGTGGTATAGCGCGCGATCGCGCCATGGTTGTTGCTGACGCCGGGGTGGATGTGATGTGGGGTTCGGCAACTTCTGAGCGGCAGCAGCAAATGCGTTTGGTGCCAATTGATTTGCTAAAAAATCTCAATAATTATCGTGTGCTTCTAATTCACAAAGATATGAAGAATGCTTTTGCGAAAGTAATAACCTTGGAGGACTTGAAGAAGTTCACTGTTGGTTCCGGTGAACATTGGACAGATGGAAATATCTTTAAAGATAACGGCTTTCATGTAGCTTTTACATCGAGCTATTATGGTTTATACAAAATGCTGGCGGCGCACAGGTTTAACTTCATCTCACGTGGCCTGCACGAAATAGGCTTTGATATTGTTGCCTTTTCAGATTTAGGCTTAATTCAAGAAGAAACCTTGCTCATAAAATACAGTTCTCCTGTGCGCTATTGTTTTTTTGTTAACAAAAATAATCTTGCACTCGCGAATAGAATTGAGAGGGGTTTAACGCTTGCCCAAGCGGACGGCACCTTTGATAAGTTGTTTTACGAGGTGCCTAGTTTTAAAGAGGGTGAGGAACTCTTAAACAGCGCTCACCGCACCCTCATAGAGATCAAAAATACCAAAGTCGATTAGGCGTCTGCCTAGTTAAAATCAAACTCTGAAATTTCCCGCTGCAAACGTTGTTCTTCCCATTTTATTTCCAGCTTCCTTCTGCATTCCATATTGAACTTTATCCGCGAGTGTTTGCTTTTGGCGTTTAAGGCTTGGCGCAAAAATGCGGCCATGGCTTGTTCAATAATCTCTGATTCGTAGTGTTGCACTGAATTTTTCATCGCGCTTCCTCATTTTGTTATGTCAATGGAACAGTAAAAAAGCTACGAAAGTGGCGTTACATCTTGATGAACAAGGCAAGGCAAGGCAATTTTGTGACCAATGCGATTTCTTTTTAACCAAGGGGAGATGCTTTGCCGTGCGGCAAGTTTTGGCCTGCTTTGTGCAATACCCTCTGTAACAATTCAGCGTGCCAAATTATTGTCGTTGCAGCTGATGAACATCAGGCAAATGTTGAGCAGATTTTCGGAGAACCCCATGACAGATCGCGTCGATATCAACCGTCTTCTTGGTGAAATGCGTAGCCTTAAATCGCAAACGCAAGTATTCCAACGTCCCCAAATCAGTGGCGACATGGGCGTTAATCGTGGGCTTAATAACTTACAGGTGGATACACAAAACAAAGTTCCAAGTTTTGGCGATTTAATGACCAAGGCAATTAATAACGTGAACGATGTACAGCAAAAATCCAGTTCCATGGCTACTGCTTATGAGAAAGGTGTAGCGGGGGTGGACATCACCGATGTAATGATTGCTTCGCAAAAAGCCTCTGTGTCATTTCAAGCGATGGTGCAAGTGCGCAACAAATTGGTAGAAGCCTATAAAGATGTCATGAGCATGCCTATATAAGGCAAATTAATCTGACCATTCATTAATACGTTGTGAAAAAAGGTTTTCGATATGGCCACCGCAGCAGACGCAAATCTCCCCGCAAAAACTAAAGGTCGCGGCGGCGATTTGGCAGAAGGTTTTAGCAGCCTTAATTTATTTCGCCAAATTGGGTTAATGATTGCTTTGGCGGCAAGTGTTGCAATAGGCTTCGCCGTAGTGTTGTGGACGCAGGGTGATGATTATCGCCCGCTGATGGGGCGCATGGATAATTTGGACGCCGCAAGCGTTACGCAAATTCTTGACCAAAACCGCATTAAATATAAGTTAGATAACAACACCGGCGCGATTTTGGTGGCAGCAGATTCAATTCATGTTGCGCGTATGAAAATTGCAGAGGTGGGTTTACCTGGCACTGCAACACCTGGCTTCGAATTAATGGATAAAGAGCAGCCACTAGGAACCAGCCAATTTGTTGAAAGCACTCGCTACCAACGCAGTATTGAAGGTGAATTGGCGCGCACAATTACCAGCATCAGTAGCATTCGTAGCGCGCGTGTACATTTGGCCCTGCCAAAAAAAACTGTATTTGTACGCGATGCGTCTAAGCCTACTGCATCGGTTTTTGTAGAGGTGTTTGCAGGCCGCACGGTAGAACCTGCGCAAGTAAAAGCAATTATGAATTTGGTTGCATCTAGCGTACCTGATTTGAAAATGGCAGATGTAACAGTAGTGGATCAACACGGCGATTTATTGTCTACCGGTGAAGATAGCCAGGATTTAATGCTCGCCACTAAACAACATCAGTATTCAAAAACCGTTGAAGACTCCTTAATCAAACGTATTAGCGGCATTCTTGAGCCCGTAGTTGGCAACGGAAAATTCCGTACACAAGTGAGTGCAGACATAGATTTCACCGCTGTTGAACAAGCTGCAGAAACATTTAATCCTGAACTTCCTGCCGTTCGCAGCGAACAAAAATTAATTGAATCAAAAGCCGGTGGTGCAGATGCGGCGGGTATTCCCGGTGCGTTAACGAATCAACCGCCCGCTAACGGCCAAGCTCCTGAGCAGGCCACGCCACAAGAAGGGCAAGCTGCGGCTCCTAAAACTGCCACCAACAATCGCGAACAATCTACACGCAATTTTGAACTTGACCGAACTGTAAGTTATACCAAGCATCAGCAAGGCACTCTTAAACGTCTAACCGTTGCTGTGGTAGTGGATGATAAAATTATTAAAAATGAAGACGGCACAGAAACACATCAACCTTGGACCGCAAACGAGCTTGAACGCTTAGCTATACTGGTAAGAGATTCCGTAGGTTACTCTGCCGTACGTGGTGATAGCGTCAACGTATTGAACGCACCTTTTACGGCCGGTGTTGAAGTTCCAGAAACAGAATTGCCAGCGGTGCCCTGGTGGGAAAAATGGTTGATGCCGCATATCAAATCTATTGCCAGCGTAATTATTATTTTGGCACTAATATTTGGTTTGCTGCGCCCAGTATTCAAAAGTTTGGCGCGCAACGGCGGCAGCATTGCTGAGCAAGAAGAAGCTCGCCAATTGGCAGCGCTCGAAGCGGCAGGTTTAGGCGGAATGGAAGGCGTTTCAGACGAAACGGTTACGCTTTCTGGCGGTAGTGCGCTTTTGCTCGGCGGGCCAGAGCAGGGTTATGAGCAGCAGTTAAACGCCATTAAAGGTTTGATTGCCGATGACCCTGGCCGTGTGGCGCAAGTGGTTAAAAAATGGGTCAATCAAGGCGAATAGCAGGTCGACAATCCGGTTTGCGTGAGCACAGAATTAAGGTAAACAAGTAATGGCGAATCCTCCCGAAAAAGCCGGTGAAAAGGCCAAAACAAAATTGCGCCCCGTTGATCAGGCGGCAATTTTACTGATGTCTCTGGGCGAACAAGATGCCGCCGAAATTCTTAAGCACATGGGGCCAAAAGAAGTGCAGCGCATAGGCGCAGCAATGACCCAATTAAACAACGTGCAACAAACCGATGTGCAAGCCGTCATGGGGAGCTTTTTGGAAGAAGTTCGCACCTTAACAGGCTTAGGTGTTGGCGCTGATGGTTACATTCGAAAAATGTTGGTTACTGCCTTGGGCGAAGACAAGGCCAACGGTCTCATTGACCGTATATTGTTGGGTGGTAATACCACTGGATTGGATACGCTGAAATGGATGGATGCGCGCTCTGTGGCCGATATCATCCGTAACGAACACCCCCAAATCCAAGCGATTGTTATTGCCTATTTAGATGCAGACCAAGCTGCCGAGATTTTGACGTTCTTCCCTGAAAAAGTTCGCCTCGACATCATGATGCGTGTTGCCTCTTTGGATACGGTTCAGCCAAGTGCGTTGCAAGAGTTGAACGACATTTTGGAAAAACAATTCTCCGGCAATGCTGCATCGCAAACCAAAGCCATGGGCGGTTACAAAGTGGCTGCAGAAATCATGAACAATTTGGATGGCTCAATCGAAGCGGATTTGATGGATTCCATCAAAGAAGTGGACGAAGACATGGGCAACCAGATTCAGGATTTGATGTTCGTATTCGACAACCTGAAAGATGTAGAAGACCGCGGTATTCAGGCGTTGTTGCGAGAAGTTTCCTCCGAAGTGCTTATCGTTGCGCTCAAAGGTGCGGACGACGAGCTCAAAGAAAAGATCTTCAAAAACATGTCCAAGCGCGCGGCCGAGCTTTTGCGCGACGATTTGGAAACCAAACCACCTATGCGCTTGGCCGATGTAGAGGCTGCGCAAAAAGAAATTCTCACGACTGCACGCCGCATGGCCGATTCCGGCGAAATTATGTTGGGTGGCGGTGGCGAGGCCATGATTTAACTTTATGTTAACTGTATGTAAGTTGCGCGTTGAAACTCTGACGCATTCACTGTAGGACGTTTATGACCACCAAATCCATGCCGGGCCGAATTCCATCGGAAGAGTTAGGCGAAGTAACATCTTGGATGCTTCCTCCGGTGGATGATTCTGGAAGGATTTTATCCAGCGCTGAAAAAGAAGCGCGCATGCGTCGCGAGAAATTGCTGCAGCAAGGCAAAGAAAAAATTGAAACCGTTGAAATCGCTCCGCAACAAAAAACCGGTATGACTGCGCAGGAAATGCAGGATATTTTTGATGCGGCAGAAAAAGATGGTTTTGATCAAGGCCACGCAGCCGGTTTCGAAAAAGGTAAAAGCGATGGTTACGAAGCAGGGCGTCAGCAAGGCTTAATGGAAATGCGCGCGCATTTAACGCTTGAGCAACAACGTTTTCAACAACTCGCCAATTCACTCATAAATCCACTGACTGCTCAAGACAATGATATTGAGAACATGTTGTTGGATGTGATTTGTTCGCTCACACAAAGTGTAATTCAGCGTGAATTGGTAACAGACTCCACGCATATTTTAGCGCTGGTTAAAACGGCGGTAGATGCACTTCCAGTAGGCAGTAAAAATATTCGCATCAGTCTCAACCCCGACGATTTGGCGGTTGTTGAAACTTACGCCAGTGAACAACAACTCGACTGGAAATTCGTTGGCGACACACAATTGCAACCTGGCGGGTGCAAAGTGGAAACGCCAGAGAGCCGTGTGGATTTTTCAGTCTCCAAACGTTTGCAAACCGTGCTAGAACAATTTTTAACGGGGCAGTTGGCGCAGTTGGATGGTGAAGAAGATTTGTCGGAAGCTGAATGATTTTTAAAGTGGCTCCGACTGTTGCATGCACAAAAAATTGTTTAGAACAGAATCCTCATCCTCGCCGCGCGAGTATGACGCCCCCAAGAAAATCTTAATTGCTAAGCTCTGAAGTAGAGCGAATAACGGCTCACCTATGTCAGAACGTCAATCCATTAGCTCTCGCTTGCAACACTACGCGCCACGTCGTTTAATTAATAACGAGCCCGTCGCTGAAGGTCGTATTACGCGGTCTGTAGGCCTAACCTTGGAAGCCGTTGGTCTAAAAGTTTCTGTAGGAAAACAGTGTGAAGTCATTAATAGCGATGGTCGTCAAATAGAGGCAGAAGTTGTTGGCTTTGCAGGTGATCGCGTATTCCTAATGCCCATCAAACGTGTGGAAGGCTTGCAGCCTGGCGCGCGCGTTGTACCCCTATCTGCACAGCAAGGTATGCGCATCGGCCTGCAAACGCTCGGTCGCGTGGTAAACGGTATAGGCCAGCCTTTGGATAACAAAGGGCCCCTGATTGGTGACGAGTTTCTAGATTTTAATCCTTCAGAAATTAATCCGTTACAACGGAATCCTATTAACGAAACACTTGATGTTGGCGTGCGTGCTATCAATGCATTAATCACCGTTGGTCGCGGTCAACGCTTGGGGTTAATGGCGGGTTCTGGTGTGGGTAAAAGTGTGCTTATGGGCATGATGACCAAATTCACCACAGCCGATATTGTGGTGGTGGGTTTGATTGGTGAACGTGGCCGCGAGGTGAAAGAGTTTATCGACCACATTTTGGGTGAAGAAGGCTTACGGCGCGCTGTCGTAGTCGCATCGCCAGCGGATGATGCTCCGCTCATGCGTTTGCGCGCCTCACAGTTATCTAGCCGCATCGCAGAATATTATCGCGACAAAGGTATGAACGTTCTCTTGTTGATGGATTCATTAACACGTTATGCCCAAGCTCAACGTGAAATCGCTTTAGCGATTGGCGAACCGCCTGCCACTAAAGGTTATCCACCCTCTGTGTTCGCCAAAATTCCTCAACTTGTGGAGCGGGCCGGTAATGCCGATAAAGGGCAGGGCTCCATCACGGCGTTTTATACCGTGCTGACAGAAGGCGACGATTTACAAGACCCTATTGCCGACTCGGCGCGTGCAATTCTGGATGGACACGTGGTGCTCTCGCGCCGTTTGGCGGAAGAGGGTATTTACCCCGCAATTGACGTTGAGGCCTCAATTAGCCGCGCTATGCAAAATATAGTGCCGGAGGAACACTTAAAGCAAATGCAACGCTTCAAACAGTTGCTGTCGCGCTATCAACAAAACAAAGATCTGATTGCGATTGGCGCTTATTCGCAAGGTGCCGATGCCGAAACGGATGCGGCAATTGAGCGGTTTCCCCATTTGCGAGCGTTTATCCAACAAGGGATTAATCAGCGCGTGCTCATGCCGGAATCTATTGCTAATTTGCAGTCTGTTATACGCACTCAGCAGCCTAAGGGTAATGGCCCTTTGGCGTCTCAACATCGTTAGCGTAAGGTGAAATTTTGTGGCTGAATCCCGTGCCAAACGTATGAAAGTGGTTCTAACGCTTGCTGAGCGAGCGGAGCAGGAGGCAGGCCAGCAGTTGAGTCAATGTCAAGCCCAGGTTAGTGCGGAAGAAGAGCAATTGCGCCAGCTCGATGAGTACGCGGCGCAATATCTAACTGTATATGGAGAGCGCAAAACAGGGGTTAGGCCGCATGAATTGATCGCCTATAGTGGCTTTATTCAACGCTTGGGTGAGGCGAAAAAAGAACAGGAAGCACGCCTCAAACGATTTCAGCTGCAAATGGAGCGGTTGCGTCAAGCTTGGCGTATTACTCACCAAAAGTGCGAATCCATCAAAGAGCTTATTGTTCGATTGCATCATGAGGAAAACGCTCTCATAGACAAGCGCCTTCAGAAAGAGATGGACGAACTGGTTGGACAAGCTTTTATCCGGCGCGAAACCTCAGATTGACGCAAAACTGATCGATTTCTGTTGGATTTCCGCAAGCTACTGTATAGCCCATATTTTTTTAGGAATTTGCCCGCCATGTGCCTATACAAAAAGGTTTTATCGGCTAGGCTTAAATTGAGTTAGACCTAGTGCGTCCGGCCAACCAAAGGCTTTGGTATGGAGGTTGCTCAGTGACTAGGCAGACAAGAAACAAATAATGATTATTTGGACAATGTGATAGAGGTAACTTATGGCGATCACGTCTACCGTCTCTGCAGATGGTTCTCAATTGACTATCTACATTCAAGGGCGTTTTGATTTCAGTTCACACCAGGATTTTCGTAACACCTACGAAAAGCTCACCAAAGCGCCTAGCCGTTTTCGAGTAGACCTACAAGGCACCTCTTATTTGGATAGCTCGGCTCTCGGCATGCTTTTGCTATTGCGCGATTTTGCCGGTGGCGAACGCGCCGATATTGAAATTGTAAATTGCTCTCAGGATGTGAAAAAGATTTTGCTCATCTCCAATTTTGAGCAGTTGTTTACTATTCATTGATGACAAAGCGCTTGAAATTAGTTGGTGTGATAGAGCGAATGGCATACGGAAACAATTGCTATGAATGATCTACGCAATTTAAAAATTCTTGTTGCCGACGATACCGATGCAGATCGATTAATTTTAGAGACTATTGTTCGCAAAGAGGGGCATCAGGTTTTCTCTGCGCGAAATGGATTGGAAGCCGTAGAAATATTTACGCAAGAGCGCCCTGATATAGTGTTGCTCGATGCATTAATGCCGGAGCTGGATGGATTTGATGCCGCTCGGCAAATCAAAGAATTAGCGGGCGATGAACTCGTTCCCATCATTTTTCTCACATCACTGCAAGATACAGATTCCCTGGTAAGTTGCCTTGATGCCGGCGGCGATGACTTTTTATCCAAGCCTTACAATCGCGTTATTCTAAAAGCAAAAATCAAATCCTTTAATCGCATGCGCGGTTTGCACAACACGATGATCAGCCAGCGCGATCAGCTATCACAGCATCACCATCGTTTACTGCAAGAACAAGCCGTTGCCAAACAGGTATTTGATAACGTTGCACACAGCGGTTGTTTAAGCGCAAATAATGTTCGCTATTTTCTATCGTCTCTTGCCGTGTTCAATGGCGATGTTCTGGTGGCGGGAATGCGCCCTAACGGCAACATGATGGTGTTGTTGGGAGATTTCACCGGGCACGGTTTGCCGGCTGCAATTGGCGCTATGCCTTTAGCATCCACTTTTTACGGCATGGTGAGCAAAGGCTTTTCCATGTCCGACGTACTGCGCGAAATCAACAAAAAATTAAAATCTATTTTGCCTGTTGGTTTGTTCTGTTGCGCTACCATGGTTGATTTTAATTTTCGAAAAAAGCGCATAAAAGTTTGGAATGGTGGTTTGCCCTCGGGCATGATTTATCGCAAAGATGGTTCTGTCACACCTATGCGTTCCACTCATTTGCCTTTAGGTGTACTTACCGAAAAAAGTTTTAAAGATGACGCGCAAGTATACGATCTTGATGTGGGTGATCGCATTTTCATGTGGTCAGATGGCATTCATGAAGCGCGCAATGCACAGGGGGAAATGTTTGGCGAAGAGCGGCTGTTGCAATTATTTGCAGAAAACGAATGTAGCCAATCAGCTTTTGACGAAATATTACTCGGTGTGAAAAATTTTATTGGCTCTGGCGAGCAAGATGATGATTTATCTATTATAGAAATCTGCATGGAGGCGCCAGAAAACGTAAACATCCCCAATTACAGCGTCAACAAATCACAACAGCTTGCTCAAGTGGAGTGGGAGTTGCGGTTTGAAGTAAAACCTACCAGTTTTAAATCATTTGACCCATTACCATTCTTACTTAATATTCTGACAGAAGAGTCCGATCTGCGTGGTTTCAGTGGCAGCTTATATACCATATTGGCAGAGCTATATTCGAATGCACTTGAGCATGGTGTGCTCGGTTTGGGTGGTGATATAAAAAAAACGCCGGAAGGATTTACCGAATACTACATGCGTCGTGAAAAATTGCTTAATGAAATCACAACGGGTTTTGTCCACATTTACTTTGCTTATTCATCGAATATTGAAGGCGGCTCGTTGACGCTGCGTGTGGAAGATAGTGGTAAGGGGTTTGATTACAGTTCCCGCCAAGGCAAAGAATTGTCTATCACCGGTTATAGTGGGCGTGGTATTGGCATTGTTGAAAAACTTTGCAAAACTGTGCGCTATTACGGTTCTGGTAATAAAGTGGAAGTGGTGTTTGAATGGGTTAACAACGATTAACCTCTTTCAAAAGAATGACGTGCTTGGGTTTGCATATGAATGATGTACAGCATTTGGATTATGATGCGCTCAACGCGCTTAAAGACGTAATGGAAAACGATTTTGGCCTTTTAATTGATACTTATTTAAAAGACTCCTCTGATCGTTTAATTGCGTTACGTGAATTAATTAGCGGTACCAACGCCGATTCTATTCGTAGAACTGCACATAGTTTTAAAGGTAGTAGTAGTAATTTAGGCGCCGTACATTTGGCGACATTGTGTGCCGTCATTGAGCGTAAAGCGCTTAATCAAAATTTTGATGCCTTGCGTCAAGACTTGTCACTTATTGAAGCCGAGTTTGGTGTGGTCAAACAAAAAATGTTGGATTTTCTCGGCTAGCCAGCAACTAAATCTTTCTCTCCTCTCGCTTTGGCACCACCCTTGCTTTTGTCACAGTAGATTCCAGAATTTAGCGCAAATCTTTTTAAAAGCGGCCATTCATTGCCGCTTTCATGGATTTGCAGTGGCAATATGACGAGGTTGAGGCAATGAATAACAGCTCTGCAAATAATTTCTTACTCAAATCTGTTCAGGCACCTGCGGTGCAAGCCGCTGCGCCAAAACGCAATTATCAGGATGATGCCTCATCCCGTTTTCACCAAAACTTTAAAGATGTGCAAGATTCCGTTCGCGCCGAGCGCCAGCCAGTTGCAAAACCCAGTGCGAAAAAAATTGCCGCTGCGGATAATCAAAAATCCACCCATGAGGTGGAAAAGAAGCCATCTGCATCCAAACAGGTCACCCAAACTCATAAAGACAATCAATCAGTCCAACATGACGGAGATGCAAAACCAGCCGAGGATGCAGTAGCAAAAACTGCAAACGCTGATTCACTTGAACCCAAAGCAGAACACAAAAAGAGTGATAATAACGAAGCTGAGAGTGGCGCTTCGGCAGCGGTTATCGAGCCAGTTGTTTTGCAGCAAATGCAGGCTGGCGCGACGAGTTCGCCAGAGGTTGTGACCACGTGGGGAATTCCAGTAGTTGCTCCTGTCGTCGATGTAGGGGTGTCAGAGGGCGAGCCTACGCAAGACGAAATATCGGTAACTGTATTTACGCCTGAATCAACAAATGCACCCGCATCTTCAGCATCTACAAGCGCGCTCCCATCAACAAATACCAATGTCGCGAAGGACGCCCCAGATACTTCTGAGCAAAATTCGAAGTTGACTGGTGGGGATTTGTCTGCGGTTGCCCAAGAAGATGCAGCATTTGTTTTAAGTGCAGCTGAGACCGCGCCCTCTGCGCAACAGCCTGTCGTTACGCCGGACAAGATTGCCGAGCAAGATCCTGCATTGGTTACCTTAGCGGGCCAAGTGCAGATGGCAAAACCTGTGACAACGTCGACAGCGACCTCGGTTCTATCTCAAACGGATTCGCAAGAGTCGGATGTTGAAGCGAGTACCTTGGTTGAGCTATTGCCGGACGAAAAGCCAGTTGTTAAACCTGCTTCTTCAACATCTACAGCTCCTGTGGTGGCAGATGCAGAGACACCTAAAATGCAGGACTTAGCCCCCAAAACAACCTTTGAAAAAACCTTGCAGAATATGATTCAGCCGAGCGCTCGAGGAAAAGACGACAGCTCGCCACAATCCGCACCAGCTCCAGCTATCACACCATCCCCCAGTGCGTTGGATTCACTCATGCGGTTTGGTGACACCCAAGCTCCTGCCGCACGAGGCTTTGTCGTACAAACCGCCGTTCCTGTTCCCGTTGGTCAACCACAATGGAGCCAAGCGGTGGGCGATAAGGTTTTGTGGCTCGCCGCCCAAAATGTGAGTTCCGCAGAGATTAACCTTAACCCTGAGCACTTGGGGCCAATGCAAGTGAAAGTCAGTGTGAACCAAGAGCAAACCAGCGTTAGCTTCACCAGTCATCATGCGGTGGTGCGTGAAGTGCTTGACCAAAATCTGGGGCGGCTGCGCGACATGTTTAGCGAACAAGGTTTACATTTGGTTAATGTTGATGTGTCGGATAAATCCTTTAGCCGTCAACAAGGCGATGCTCAACATCACAATGGGCAGGGCGCCAATAAGGAATTAGCTACTGAAGAAGAGGCCCCAGTCGCTGTGAGCCTCATTACACAGCAACGTCTTGTTGATCACTATGCGTAAGCCTTTTACGGCGGGCCTTGTTCCCGCCGGTAAGACTTTCTTCTTTTTCTGCATGTGTATTTGAAAGCTTCGTTGATTAAATGAACAGCTTGTCTGCATCGCGATCAGCCCGTTCCATTTCTCTTAAAAAAATACCCTTCACCGCCGTGCTTCGCTAGCAATCAAACAATCCGCTGCTACGCTTTAGTGAGCAATAGCTGGCATAGCTATTGCTCAAACCCTATTAGCCAAAGAAAGTGACGGAGTTTTGACATGGCAGCTGGAAAAAAAGAAGAGAAAGACGACAAGGCGGATCAGCAAGTTGATCCCGCTGCGGCAGAGGCCAAGCAAAAGAAAAAAAAGCTATTTATGTTTATTGGAATAGCCGTTTTATTGGTATTAATTTCGGTGGGTGCAACATTTTTTATAGTGTCAAAAATGATGGGCTCAAAACATGCGAGTGAGGATGAATCTTCAAGTGAATCCAGCGAAGCGGCAGAAGTAGTCGTTGCGCCAGCGATATATTATCCCCTGAAGCCTAACTTCACCGTTAATTACGATGTGAACGGCCGCCAGCGCTTCTTGCAAACAGAAATTACCTTGATGTACCGCGATGCGGAGATTTTAAAAACCCTTGAGCTTCATATGCCCGCTGTGCGCAATGGTTTAGTCATGCTGTTGAGTAGTCAGGTCTTTGATGAGCTGCAAACTGCGGAAGGCAAAGAAAAATTGCGCGCTGCTGCACTAAAAACTGTGCAGGACATTATCGCCAAAGAGGAAGTGGCGAGTGCCGAAAAAACTAAAGAGTCAGATGACAAAGACAAAGAAAAAGATAAAGACGAAGATAAAGACAAGAAAACGCCACCCAATATTGAACAGGTATTATTTACCCAGTTCGTAATGCAATAACGAGTTGTGAAAAAAGGATAGTGAGTCGTGCAAGATCTTTTATCGCAAGACGAAATCGATGCGCTCTTACACGGCGTTGATGATGGTGACATAGAAACCGAAGCGGATATAGAGCCCGGTGCGGTTAAAAACTATGACCTAACCAGTCAGGATCGAATCGTGCGTGGGCGTATGCCCACACTTGAAATGATTAACGAGCGTTTTGCGCGTTACACTCGTATTAGCATGTTTAATATGTTGCGCCGTACTGCTGATGTATCTGTTGGTGGTATTCAAATTCAAAAATTTGGCGAATATGTGCATACCTTGTATGTGCCCACTAGTTTGAACATGGTGAAGTTCAGGCCCCTGCGTGGTACGGCACTAATTATTTTAGATGCCAAACTGGTTTTTAAATTAGTGGATAATTTTTTTGGCGGTGATGGTCGCCACGCAAAGATCGAAGGTCGCGAATTTACGCCAACAGAATTGCGTGTGGTACAAATGGTATTGAACCAAGGTTTTGTTGATTTAGCAGAAGCTTGGAAAGCGGTTATGCCAATTAACTTTGAATATGTTCATTCGGAAGTTAACCCGTCACTCGCTAATATTGTGAGCCCCAGCGAAGTGGTTGTGGTAAGTACATTTCATGTTGAATTGGATGGCGGCGGTGGTGAACTCCACATCACTATGCCGTACTCCATGATTGAACCGATTCGTGAAGTGTTGGATGCAGGTTTGCAATCTGATACAGATGAACAAGACGAGCGATGGGTAAAAGCCCTGCGCGAAGATGTGCTCGCAGCAAAAGTAGAATTAGAATGCGATGTAGTGCGCCGTGAAATCACGTTGCGAGATATTGTCGATTTAAAAGCAGGTGATGTTATCCCTATTGAGTTTCCTGATTTCCATGTGTTAACCGCTAACGGTGTGCCCATGTTTAGAACACAATTAGGACAGCATCGTGGTAACCTGGCCTTAAAAATAAAAGAATTTTTTGACCGTTCCAGCGCGCAAAATGTAACTGGTACCCCAGGAGTTAATCATGGCAAGCGATGATATTAATCAAGATGATATGGCGGACGATTGGGCCGCCGCGATGGCAGAACAAGCTGTTGCTGATGAAGCCTTAGCCAATCCTATTTCCTTTGAAGAACTAGAAAGCGAGCATATCAAGGCGAACCCTAATCCCGAGTTAGAAGTCATTCTGGATATTCCTGTTACCATTTCTATGGAAGTAGGGCGTACGTCAATTACCATTCGTAATTTGTTGCAACTCAATCAAGGCTCTGTGATTGAATTAGATCGTTTAGCGGGTGAGCCGTTAGATGTATTGGTGAATGGAACGCTCATTGCCCACGGTGAAGTAGTGGTAGTAAATGAAAAGTTCGGTATTCGTATGACCGACGTAATAAGCCCTGCTGAGCGCATCAAAAAACTGCGTTAATTTAAGTATTAAGGTGTTGTGTATGAAAAATTTCACCGGCTCTATAAAAAAAACTATCGCCGGTATTTTGAGTGTTGCATGCATTCTCTTTTTTTCGGCCTCATACGCCAGTGATTCTACAGCAGTTACTGAAGGAGCTCTTGCAGATAGAACAGTTTCCGTTGATAACAGTGCGTCTACAATTTCAGTGACTAATGCTCACTCTCTTCAAAATTCATCGCAAACGGCGACTGCTGCCAAACCTTTAACACCTGCTCAAGTTAAACCAAATAGTGCATCGCAACTTGCAAGCTTGGTTGGCGGTTTAGCATTAATTTTGGTGTTGATTTACGGGCTTTCCTGGTTCGTAAAACGCTTTAGTCAAGGCGGCTTTTTACAAAATCCCACCATGAAAATTGTATCTGCTATGCCGCTGGGAACACGTGAACGCTTGATGTTAGTGGAGGTGGGCGGCAAACAATTATTGCTAGGTGTTACTGCCACGCAAATAAATACCCTGCACGTATTTGATGAGCCGGTTGTGCCTAATGGAAAAGATCAGCCTGTGGCTTCTGATTTTAGTCAGAAACTCATGTCTATATTGCAGCAAAAAAATATGTCGGCTTCAGGTATATCGTCTGCTGACGAGAGTCTCGATAAAAAATCCAATTCCTAAGGAATTACTATGTTGATCCACGGTTTGCGAGCGGTATCTCGCATCACCCACTTTTTCGTGCTGACGCTTTTTATTCTCGTCAGTTCTAATACATGGGCTCAAGCAAATTCAGCAAATCAACCTGCTGCTGCCCCTACGTCCGTTGCGAATATTGGTGGTTCCCTGCCAGCAATTCCCGGGTTGCCAGCGCTTACTGTTAAAACGAATAAAGATGGTACTCAGGAATACACAGTAACGCTGCAAATATTAGGCATCATGACGATGCTGACTTTTTTGCCAGCTTTGTTAATGATGGTTACCTCATTCACACGAATTATTATTGTTTTTTCTATCTTGCGTCAGGCGCTGGGTCTTCAGCAGTCGCCCTCAAACCAAATTTTAATTGGCTTGGCGTTGTTCCTGACGTTTTTTATCATGCAACCGGTCTTTAATAAGGCGAACCAAGACGGTTTGCAGCCGTACATTAATCAACAAATTACAGCAAATGTTGCCATTGAACGTGTTGCTGCACCTTTTCATGCTTTTATGTTGGCGCAAACTCGTGAGTCAGATATTAATTTATTTGTAGGCATTGCTAAGCATGCTCCTATTGCAACGCCGCAGGACACACCGTTTAACATTTTAATTCCTGCATTTATTATCAGTGAATTAAAAACGGCATTCCAAATTGGCTTCATCATTTTTATTCCGTTCCTAGTGATTGATATTGTTGTGTCCAGCGTGCTTATGGCAATGGGGATGATGATGTTGTCACCGTTAATTATTTCTCTTCCGTTCAAGATTATGCTGTTTGTGTTAGTTGACGGTTGGGCGATGATTGTAGGCACACTAGCGGCCAGTTACGGGGTTTAGCGGAGGTTTTATGACACCAGAAGTTGTAATGGATTTGTTCTCCGAGGCGTTATACCTCACCGTTTTAATGGTGCTTGTCATTGTCGGGCCGAGCTTAGTCGTAGGTTTGATTGTGAGCATGTTCCAAGCGGCTACACAAATTAATGAACAGACGCTGAGTTTTCTTCCTCGTTTGATAATGACCATTGCCACTATAGGTATGGCAGGTCCGTGGATTATTACCAAATTCATGGATTTGTTTACGCGGCTTTACACAAATATTCCTACGCTTATCGGCTAAAACACCGGCATCAAAAACATGCAAGAACTTGTCGTTAGTGAAGCGCAAATTAATCAATTTATTGGGCAGTATTTATGGCCGTTAATTCGTATTAGCGCATTCTACTTTGCGGTTCCTGTTATTGGTGCGCGTACAGTGCCCGCGCGCGTTCGTATTTTGCTCACACTTTTTACGGCGTTACTCGTTGTTCCGCTGTTGCCAAATGCTCCCATTGTTTCTTTTTTTTCTTTGGCTGGAATGTTAATGGTTGCGAAAGAAATCATTATTGGGCTCGCTTTGGGTTTTGTATTGCAAATTGTGATGCACGTGTTTGTGTTGACCGGCCAATTGGTTGCGTTGAAATTGGGGTTGGGGTTTGCCGCGCAAAATGACCCCTCAAGTGGCGTTAGCGTTACTGTACTTTCCCAGTTTTATTTGCTGATGTCGACTTTGCTGTTTTTGGCGGTCAATGGCCATTTGGCTGTTATAAATATGATCGTCAATAGTTTTAGCACTTTTCCTATCGGCGGATCTGGTTTGTCACCCGATGACTATATGCTCATAGTGCATTTATTTTCCTGGATGTTCGCCGCAGCCCTGCTTATTAGTTTGCCCTTGTTTACATCTATGATGATTGTCAATTTATCGTTTGGTGTAATGGGGCGTTCTGCACCACAACTTAATATTCTGAACGTTGGTTTCCCAATCACATTAATGTTTGGTTTCATTTTAATGTGGTATTCACTGTCTAACTTTCTACCGCTCTTTTATCAAATTCTTGATGAAGGCTTAGCGGCTGCCAATACATTAGTGGGAGCGCCCTAAATGGCAGAAGATGACAGCCAGGAAAAGACGGAAGAGGCCAGTGGCCGAAAGATCGAGAAGGCGCGTGAAGAAGGGCAGGTGCCTCGCTCGCGCGACCTTACTACGTCTGTGGTTTTGTTGTTAGGCGCTATAGCTCTGCTGTATTACGCAGATTTTATGGGCCAAAAATTTGTTGACATGATGCGCGTTAATTTTGTTTTAACGCGAGAAACAATATTTGATCCCAATGCCATGATTGGCCACTTTGTATCTGCTTTGTTTCAAGGGTTGCTCAGCATGGGGCCTTTTATGGCGCTCATGTTGCTGGCTTCAATTATCGGGCCGGTCGCTTTAGGTGGTTGGTTGTTCAGCGCCGATGCCTTAATGCCCAAACTCAGCCGTATGGATCCTATGGCGGGTTTGAAACGCATGTTCTCAATGAAGTCACTCATTGAATTACTCAAATCCACAGCGAAAG
This sequence comes from uncultured Cellvibrionaceae bacterium, assembly GCA_964581625.1. Classification (GTDB taxonomy): domain Bacteria; phylum Pseudomonadota; class Gammaproteobacteria; order Pseudomonadales; family Cellvibrionaceae; genus Cellvibrio. Next base: position 1,347 of record CAZOPE010000030.1, on the reverse strand, counting down.
TCAGCATCATTTTAGGTGCAACCGTTTTGTTGCTTAAGTACTACGCGCAACCCATGTTTCGTATTAGCGATGAATCAATTGACTCCGCGATTATTCATTCCACACAAATTAGTGGCTATGCGCTTATCGCATTATCGGCATGTACGTTGATCATTGCTGCGTTTGACGTTCCCTTGCAGATTTTTGAGTACAACAAAAAATTAAAAATGTCTAAACAGGAAGTAAAAGATGAATCGAAAGATACCGACGGCAAGCCAGAAGTAAAAGGTCGTATTCGTCAGCTGCAGCGTGAAATGGCGCAGCGCCGTATGATGACCAATGTTCCCAATGCGGATGTCATTATTACTAACCCAACGCACTATGCCGTTGCACTCAAATATAACCCTGAATCTATGGCAACGCCTATTTTGCTTGCGAAAGGCGGCGACAACATAGCACTCAAAATTCGGGAGATTGGTAAATCTAAAGGAATAGAAATTATTGAATCACCCGTTTTGGCACGGGCAATATTTCACACAACAGAGTTGGACCAAGAGATTCCTTCTGGGCTCTATTTAGCCGTTGCCCAAGTGCTTGCGTATGTATTCCAGTTGCGCACATACCGCAAAGGCCGTGGTCAGAAGCCACGTTACCCCAGCAATATAAACGTACCTAAGGATATGTATTTTGATTAAATGTACGTGAAAGGTGTTGGCAGGTGAATTGAGAATGACAAAAACAAAAAAACCGCAATTAAGCGGTTTTTTTGTTTAACCAACATTGGTAGTTGTTGGTTTAATTTGGTACCAGTGGTCGGACTCGAACCGACACGCTTTTAAGGGCGCCGGATTTTGAATCCGGTGCGTCTACCAATTCCGCCACACTGGCAAAGAAAGTGGGCGCATTATATCAACGAGTTTTCCGACGTCAACGATATTTTTCGTTTTTTCCAAGGTATTTTCAGGTAATGCCTGAAAAGGCGTCAGCCCGCTGGTTTATCGGTCAAGTCGTCTATTTTAAGACGTTAAAAATTATTCAATTTGCTCCTCTGTAATAAAAAAGGCGACTCGAAAGTCGCCTTTTAACGCTAAACCAATTGATAGGACTTTATTGGCAAGCCTCACAATCTGGGTTGTCGATTGAGCATGCCAATGGAACGGGTGCCGCTGTTTCAAAACTGGCCTGTTCAATTTCCGAAACCACAGGCGCAGCTACAGCAGGGGCCGCAGCAATTCCACCGGCGCCTGTTGCTGATACAGCATTCAATGCACCTGTATTGATGGTGGATTTTTCTGTGGTGGTTGCTGCCAAGGCGCGCAGGTAGTAAGTGGTTTTAAGGCCGCTGTACCACGCCATGCGGTAGGTGAT
>CAZOPE010000029.1:0-49966 GCA_964581625.1 uncultured Cellvibrionaceae bacterium | reverse complement strand
TTGTTTAACAGAGAGTTTTCCAGTCATGGGTAAAAACGTCGTCATTTTGGGCACCCAATGGGGTGATGAAGGTAAAGGCAAAATCGTTGATTTGCTGACCGATCAGGTTTCCTTGGTTACTCGCTTTCAGGGCGGCCACAACGCGGGCCACACTCTCGTTATCGACGGTAAAAAAACCGTATTGCACTTGATTCCCTCTGGCATTTTGCGTGAAGGCGTAACCTGCCTGATTGGTAATGGTGTAGTGCTTTCGCCCGAAGCTTTGTTCAAAGAAATCGGTGAATTGGAAGCGACTGGAGTACCTGTGCGCGAGCGCCTGCGTCTCTCACACGCATGCCCCTTAATTCTTCCTTACCATGTTGCCCTTGACCAAGCGCGTGAGCTAGCGCGCGGTGATGCCAAGATTGGTACTACCGGTCGCGGTATTGGCCCAGCCTACGAAGATAAAGTTGCTCGCCGTGGTTTGCGTTTGGGCGATTTGGTTGATTTGAAACGCTTTGCGGTCAAGTTGAAGGAGATCCTCGATTTCCATAACTTCGTGTTGACCAACTATTACAAAGTAGAGCCCATCAGCTACGAAAAGACCCTGGCTGATTGTACCGCGTGGGCCGCGCAATTGTTGCCAATGATGGCTGACGTAACGGATCTGTTGCACACCGCTCGCGAACACGGCGAAAACATTCTGTTCGAAGGCGCGCAGGGTTCTCTGCTGGATATCGACCACGGCACTTATCCCTTTGTAACATCATCCAATACCACCGCTGGCGGCACCGCTACAGGTTCAGGTTTTGGTCCTTTGTATTTGGATTATGTTCTCGGCATCACCAAGGCCTACACCACTCGCGTAGGTTCAGGCCCCTTCCCAACGGAGTTGGATTGTGAAGTTGGCGCTTACTTGGGTGAGAAAGGCCACGAATTCGGCGCAACAACCGGCCGTAAACGCCGTTGCGGCTGGTTTGATATTGTTGCGGTACGTCACGCCAACCGCATTAACTCGGTTACCGGTGTGTGCTTGACCAAACTGGACGTGTTGGATGGCTTGAAAGCCGTGAAAATCTGTATCGGCTATCAAGATGCAAACGGCAACGCCGTTGGTGTTCCCTATGACGCGGAAGGTTGGGAAGCGATTCAGCCCATTTACGAAGAAATGCCCGGCTGGAGTGAATCTACCGTGGGGGCGAAGAGTCTTGAAGAATTGCCCACCAATGCACGCAACTACATCAAACGTCTGGAAGAGTTGATGGCAACACCTATCGACATTATCTCCACCGGCCCAGATCGCGTTCAAACCGTGGTGCTTCGTCATCCGTTTGATGCTTAATTTCTAGCTATAAAAGCTGAAAAAAACGGCGCTGCAGGTAACTGGAGCGCCGTTTTTTATAGGGTTGTTGCCGAATATTTGCTAAGAAACTGCCAGATTAGCGCTCCAGCTTTTGATTTTTCGTCTTCTAACAGCTGGATCCCCGCTGCGCGAGGATGACGACTCCCTGCTTAAAAAACGAACACCATTTTCTGTTAATACCTCTAATTTGGGAGTACGACTCCTCCACCCTTTTCAAGGGGGAGGTTGGGAGGGGGTTAAGAGGATTAGGCTGTAAACAATAAAAAAGGCGCTCCAGTTCCCTGTGAGCGCCTTTTTTATCCGTTAGGTATTAGGCTTTGGGCGGGTACTCTTCCATATTTTGCTCCGGCATTTCGCTCCAGTTATCGGGCGGTAATGCAGGAATGCCAGCGGGTTCGGTCAACGGTGAATGCTCAACGGCCAGCAAGTGTTTAAGGTCGGTGAGAACTGGGTCTTCGTCAGTCTCAAACGGAGATACAAAGATGCTGTGCTGACGGCATCTTTCACCCAATTCAAGGCTGCTTGAGTAGCGCACAATTGGCGCAGCCAAGACCAAGCCAGTGAGGATTGGCATTAGCCACCAGAAGAAAATCGGCGCGTAGGTGAAAGTCATATAGCCCCACAGGATGGCAACTATGGTGGTTCGCAGGGTGCGAGCAAAGCTTTCGCCCCAAGTGAGCAGGCGACCCTCACGATCCTGAGCATCCCAGTTAACTTTGAAGCCGAGGAACACAGAGATCACGAAGTAGGCGTGGAAGGCCATCATGATTGGTGCAATCAATACTGCAAAAGCGGTTTCCATGATTGTGCCGCGCAGAATGGCCTTGGTGCCGCCAAATTGCTCGCGGCGGTGAGCCATGGTGCTAATAATCCCCATCACTTTAGGGAAAAGCAGCAAAATCGTGGTCATCACAATGAGCGCAATAATCAAACCGGTTTTGGCAATGGGCCACTCCGGTAGATTGATGAAATGCTCCATGGTGGGCGTAGAATTGGTGAAGTATTCGTTGCTGTGCAAGGCGCGCACAACGGCATCCGCAGTGCTCAGCACCAGCATCAACAACCAAATCAAAGACGAAATATAAGCCGTGGCTCCCAACAAGAAATGCAGGCGGCTAATAGGGTGCAAGCCTGCAGCGCCCAGCATGCCCAAGTGCTGGATATTACCCTGCACCCAGCGGCGGTCGCGGGTAGCGTAGTCGATGATGTTACAAGGCACTTCTTCGTAGCTGCCTTCAAGATCTGCCAGCAGAAATACATCCCATCCGGCGCGGCGCAACATGGCAGCTTCCACGAAATCGTGGCTGAGAATATCACCACCAAAAGGCGCTTTACCCGGAAGGGTCGGTAGACCGCAATGGTCGATAAAAGCCTTCACGCGAATGATGGCGTTATGGCCCCAATAGTTAGCCGCGCCCGTTTGCCAGAAGGCGATACCGGTAGCGAGCATGGGGCTATAAAGCACGGCGGCGAATTGTACAAAGCGACCAAAGAAGGTCGTTTGGCGCACGGGAATCGGTACAGTTTGAATCAGGCCAGAACGTGGGTTAGCTTGCATGGTGCGCACCATACGCAGCAAACATTTTCCGCTCATCACGCTGTCGGCATCCAACACAATCATGTGTTCGTAGTTCTTGCCCCAGCGTTGCAAAAACTCGGCGATGTTGCCTACTTTACGATGCAGGTTTTTCTCGCGACGGCGATAAAAAGTCTGCTTGCTCAAGTCACCAATACGGTCGGTAAATTGCTTCCACTGATCGCGTTCGCGCTGGGCGATATCCAATTTGGTGGTATCGCTGAGCATAAAGAAGTCGAAGTGCTCAATCTCGCCTGTTGCTACCAACGAATTGAGCGTGGCTTCAAAGCCGGCAATTACGCGATGGGTATCTTCGTTATAGATCGGCATGACCACAGCGGTGCGTTGGGTAATGGGCAGGCTGTCGTTATAAATATCGTCCATCGACTTCAGCGTCAATGGATCGCGACGCATCATGAGTAAGACGAATCCGAACACGGCGCTCCAAAATGCTGTGGAGATCCAGCAGAACGAAATCGCGAACAGAATAAGGATAATGGCCTCCAGCACAGTAATGCTGTTGGCGCTGAGAATGTCGTACATCATGTAGACGCCGCTGACGGCGGTAATCATCGTCAGCAAGGCGTACACAATACGGCGCAAAGATTCGCCCGGTAGCCGGATCTCATTCTCCGGCATAAGGTCGCGATTGATAGGTTTACTCACTATAGGCTCACTGCTTGTTGAATTATTGGATGTCATCTGGGTACCAGACATAACTCCAAACCTCAGTTAAGCGCTTATTATTGGCTTTCAAGAACACGCGCATATCAATCACATTGTTACCGTCCGGCTCAAACTTGAACGAGGCGCGGTAAGTTTTGCCATCGGGCAATTTACTGATGTGCAAATCGGTAAAGTTACCGGCGTTTTTGCTGAGGTCGGCTTCAATCACAGCGTTGGCGGGCAGGTTGGCCAACTCATTACCTTGGAAATCAATGGCAAATTGGCGCTTGCTCTTTGGTGGTGGGTTACCTTGTGCAGCTACAGCGCCCCAGCCGGTGCGAGTGCGTAATACTTTGGCGCCGGTTTGGCCTGCAATATTGGCATCCAAGGGTTGCAGGCTGTATTTGAATTCACGGCTATCGCCGGCTTTCATCGGCTCTTCCGGTACCCAGTAGGCCACGATGTTGTCGTTCGCTTCGCTGTCAGAAGGAATTTCAACCAATTCTACGCGGCCTTTACCCCAAGAGTTTTCAGGCTTAACCCACAAACTTGGGCGACGCTCGTAGTGCGCTTCTGCATCCAGATAATTGTTAAAGTCGCGGTCGCGCTGCATCAAACCAAAACCTTGTGGGTTGGTGTCACCCAAGGATGAAATGTGCAATCCACGATGGTTGGACAGCGGACGCCAGATCCATTCACCAGCAGAGGTCAACATAGATACGCCATCGGAATCGTGCACTTCAGGGCGGAAATCATCAAAGCGTGAGACGTTTACGCTGTTCTCGCCAAACATAAACATGGAGGTCAAAGGTGCTACGCCGAGTTTTTGGATATCTTTGCGAGCATAAAGGCGAGCGGTAACTTTCACTTCGGTATTGGTGCCGGGGTAGGCATCAAAACGGAAGGCGCCGGTGACAGATGGGCTGTCCATCAAGGCGTAAATCACTAAATGCTTCTCGGTAGGTGTAGGTTTCAACATCCAGTATTCACGAAAAATGGGGAATTCTTCGCCTTTAGGTTCGGCGGTATCAATCGCCAAACCGCGAGCAGACAAGCCCCATGCGTGGCCAGGGCCAATAATGCGGAAGTAAGATGAGGCCGCACCTTGGAAAACCATGAATTCATCTTTGTACTGCGGGTTGTTGATTGGGTAGTGGACACGGAAACCCGCGTAGCCCAAATCTTTACCGGCAATTCCTGCCAATTTAGCCGCTGTACCTTCGTAATTGAAATACTCTTGTTTGAACGGGACTATAGAATCGTTGCCGTTAGTAGCCATGTGCAACACAACAGGCTCTTTAAAGATGTAACCGGCGTGGAAAAGTTGTACTTCAAACTGGGCCTCATTGCGCCACAGTGATGAATCAGGGCGGAAGCGCACGGAACGGTATTGGTCATAATCCATCTTGGCCAGGGCTTCCGGCATTTTTCCGGAGAAGTGTTTGAAATTGCCCTTGGCGAGTAATTTGGCGCGTGAACTAATGGCATCAAAGAGGCCGGGCTGGGATGTTTCACTGGCGGAAGTAGGGGTGATGGTGGGTTGCGCGGCGAAGGATTCGCTAGCAACGCACAGTGCCAAAAGGCACGATGCAGCAAAGGTCAAAGGTTTGTGCAATGGCTTGCGGCTGGACGATAGCGTGCGCACAGCATTTGTGAGTAGTTTACTCATCCACTTTTCTCCGTACAGGATTGGTCTGCAATGCAGGTATGTCGTTCAAAACGAAACGCTCCGGTAAACTACCGCAGCGCGGAATTTGTTCTGGGAAACTCTAAAAATTACCTGCGTTGCCAGCGCGGCGTTAAAGCGCATTCAAAATGCTCATTTACTTTTTCGTAAACTCCGCCTTTCATGCGTTTTGCCTTGCGCTGGCGGCCTCGCCAACATTTTGAGAGCTTCCCTTGGCTTTGAAGAAAAATGCGTGTTACAGCTGCGTTTCAAAGCCGGCGCATTGTAATACATCCGATGACAAATATAGGTGCTAAAACCTGCCACGAAAAAATATTTTTTCAGTAAATAGCACCTTGTACTCCTGTTAAAACGGTCAGTTTGATGAGTTAGCCGAATTCGAACGCAGAGATTTAATGAGCTGCTACACTTTTTAGCGTCTATGCCGCTTGGCGTTTAGGCGTCATTTAGGCCAATTGGGACGAGAGCTTGAATAATCCATGTTAAATATACGGCGTTACGCACGTGACAATCCTATCGCATTCCGGTTGCTCGGGTTGATTGTGGTCAGCAGTTCGCTGATTACGCTGTTCACCATATTGCTACAGCTTTACGGCAATTTTCACGATGATGTTTCCTCCTTGGAAAAACGCCTAGATCAGGTGCGTATCAGTACGCTCGCCAGTATTACAAAAAGTCTTTGGGGCTTTGACCAGGAACAGTTGAGCATTCAAATTCGAAGCGTGTTGGATGTACAGGATGTGGTTCAAGTGCAAGTTGTTTGGCGCGATTGGAATAACACCGAACAATCCATGGTTGTAAGCAATAATCAGCAAACTCAAACAGACATCGACGCGAAGAAAAGCCAGTATTTAGTCAAGGAATATCCACTCATTTACGAAGATGCCAGCACGCCGCAACAACGCTTGGGCACTTTGCGCGTTACCGCATCGCTCTCTAGTATTTACGATAAGTTGTGGGAGCGAGCGATTTTTATTGTAGTGGTTCAATCTGCAAAAACTTTACTGATTTCACTGTTGATTTTATGGATGGTGCATGCACTTTTAACGCGGCACATGGAGGCAATTGCGAATTACGCGCGCCACTTAAATTTGGAAACCTTGAATAAGCCTTTGCGTTTAAAGCGCATTAAATCAGACGTACAAAGCGATGAGCTGGATAAGGTTGTCGATGCTATTAATCATATGCGCGAAACTTTATTGGACGATTTAGATCAACGCCGCACTATGGAGTTGGCATTGCTGGCGGAGCAAGAAGAAAAAATTGAAACCCGCCGCCAAAAAAATGCAGCTGAAGATGCAAGCCGCGCAAAGAGTCAGTTTCTGGCAACCATGAGCCATGAAATTCGCACGCCTATGAACGGTGTTATCGGCATGTTAGAAATGCTGCGCGATACACCCTTAAATGAAAATCAAAAACATTACATTGATGTCATTCATCGTTCAGGCGAAACCCTGCTGGAAATCATTAATGACATTTTGGATTATTCAAAAATTGAAGCCGGAAAGATGCAGTTGGAGCAGGCTTCATTTCGCTTGGATGATTTAATTGAAGATTGCTTACAGCTGTTTGGTGCGACTGCAAATAAGCGCCATATCGAGTTGGTGGGCGGTGTAAAACCTAAGGCCCCCTTATTATTGAAAGGCGATTCTACACGTTTGCGGCAAGTCATTATTAATTTACTGGGCAACGCTTTTAAGTTTACATCGAGAGGATTTGTTGCCTTGGAGGTAGGTCTTGAAGAAAGTTCTACGGCAAAAAAAACGCGTTTACGTTTCACCATTCAAGATAGCGGAATTGGTATAGATTTGAGTTCTGGTGTTAACTTGTTTGATTCATTTAACCAGGCTGATGCGTCTACAACTCGCAAATACGGCGGCACAGGGTTAGGGCTTGCGATTTGTAAAAGTTTGGTTGAGCTCATGGGCGGTGAAATTGGCGTTGAGAGCGTTAAAGGTCAGGGTGCTACCTTTTGGTTTACAGCAGAATTTTCCGCGGCGGACGAGGCCGCAACCGAATGTGCGCAGGCATGCGAACTAACGAAGTTGCTCGAGCACAAAAAATTGTTGTTGGTAGGTGCTAATCCAAAAATGGTTGAGTTTTTGTCTGCCCACGGTGCAGATTGGAGTTTGGAAATTCAATCAGCCACTTCTGCAAAAATCGCGCACGCCACGCTGGCACAAGCGTCGCACAGTGGAGAGCCTTTTGATTTTATCGGCGTTGATTCCGATTTGCCGGATATGAGTGGAATTGAATTTATTAGGCAGCTGCGGGGGCATAGTGAGACACAAGATTTACCTGCATTTATGTTTTCGGCTAGCAATATTTTTCAAGATCAACAAGCGTTGCGCACTTACGCGGTGCACGCCATTTTGCGCAAACCGCTTTCGGGTAAATCGCTTAAATATGAATTGGCAGCGCTACTAGGGCATGAGGTACAAGCCGCTCCAGAGCAACTCGTTATTGAGCCCAAAGCAGACAAATTCGCACACATGCGCGTGCTTGTGGCAGAAGATAATCTGGTCAACCGCATGGTGATAAAGGGCTTGCTAAGCAAACTAAATATTACGCCAGAGTTAGTTGAAAACGGGCTCATGGCATTCGATATGGTGCGCAAGTCGGTGCACCCCTACGATGTGATTTTAATGGATTGTGAAATGCCAGAAATGGATGGTTTTGAGGCAACTCGAAATATCCGTCTCTTCGAGCAAGGGCGCAATTTGTCTGCCACGCCGATAGTTGCTCTAACTGCTCACGCGTTGCAGGAGCATCGCGATGCTGTGTTTGCCAGTGGCATGAATCATTATTTATCCAAGCCCGTTACGCTTGATAATTTAGTGGGCGTTTTTGAGCGCATACTCGCAAAAAATTAAGTTCGGCTGTGCAATTGCCGCCCGCTATAGCATCTATAGGTTTTTTCTCCTTGCGGGCGGGGTTTTCAATCCTTATGATGCAAAACATCAATTCAAGCCCTCGTAGTGGAGAAAAAAATGAGTAGCGATGCCATTGTTCATGTAAGTGATGCCAGTTTTGCGCAAGACGTATTGAGTGCAGATATTCCCGTATTGGTGGATTTCTGGGCAGCTTGGTGTGGCCCATGCAAAATGATTGCGCCTGTCCTCGATGACTTGGCAGAGCAATATGCTGGCAAGGTTAAGATCGCCAAAGTTGATGTGGATGCTAACAAAGAAATTCCAGGCAAGTTTGGCATTCGCGGTATTCCAACCTTGATTCTGTTCAAGAATGGTGAGCCAGCTGCCACTAAAGTGGGCGCTCTTTCGAAAGCGCAGTTGGTAGAGTTCATCAATAGCTCAATCTAAGTGTAAAGGGTTGCGGGTTTTTGCTCGTAACCCAGTTTTTTCGCGAGTTTTCCCTGTTTTAGTCAATCTTCATGCTGTTTTGAGTTTTTCGTTTTGCACTCAGCGATTTTAATCGCTATACTCAGCCCATCTACTTATCCCGCGTCAAACTTCAGAGCTTGGCTCCCACCGGATAAGATCTAACTCCCTGCTGTTTCTTACCCTTGTTACAGAATGAATTCAGTTGATCTTTCAGCGACCAGGTTTTCCAGCATACCGAGTTTTCAATAGCAAGTTTTTCAATAAAGCGTTTCTAATAGAGAGTTTTCAATAGAAAGTTTTACAAAAAAGTTTCAAGCGTCATTACAAACTGCTAGCGGCAAATAACAGAAAAATTACGCAACAGATTTCAACATAAACTATCCAGCCATCCGGCTTAATATCTGCAATAACTATCCTACAAAGCACTACTTATGAATCTTACTGACTTAAAGCTCAAACCCATCGAAGAACTTATTGATATAGCGCGTGAAATGGGGCTTGAAAGCCTAGCGCGCTCCCGCAAACAAGACATCATCTTTAATATCCTCAAGCGCCACGCGAAGGGCGGTGAAGATATTTATGGCGATGGCGTGCTGGAAATTTTGGTCGATGGCTTTGGCTTTTTGCGCTCTGCCGATTCATCTTACTTGGCTGGCCCAGATGACATTTACGTCTCGCCAAGCCAAATTCGACGTTTTAACTTGCGTACTGGCGATACTATTTCTGGCAAGATTCGCCCGCCAAAAGAAGGCGAACGTTATTTTGCGCTGTTAAAAGTCAACGAAATTAATTTTGATAAGCCCGAAAACTCCCGCAACAAAATCCTGTTTGAAAACCTCACACCTTTATTCCCCGACGAGCGCCTTGTGCTCGAAGCCGGTAACGGTTCTACAGAGGATTTAACGGGCCGCATCATCGATTTGATTGCGCCCATCGGTAAAGGTCAGCGTGGTTTGATTGTGGCTCCGCCAAAAGCGGGTAAAACCATCATGATGCAAAATATTGCGCAAGCGATTACGCGCAACAATCCAGAATGTCACCTGATTGTTTTGTTGATTGATGAGCGCCCTGAAGAAGTTACCGAGATGCAGCGTTCTGTACGCGGTGAAGTGGTTGCGTCCACCTTTGATGAGCCGCCATCTCGTCACGTGCAAGTGGCTGACATGGTAATCGAGCGCGCCAAACGTTTAGTGGAGCACAAGAAAGATGTGATTATTCTGCTCGATTCGGTAACTCGTCTGGCACGTGCGTACAACACCGTTATTCCATCATCAGGTAAAGTATTGACCGGTGGTGTGGACGCGCATGCGTTAGAGCGTCCAAAGCGTTTCTTTGGCGCTGCGCGTAATATTGAAGAAGGTGGTAGTTTGAGCATCATCGCCACCGCGCTTGTCGATACCGGCTCAAAAATGGACGAAGTAATTTACGAAGAGTTTAAAGGCACCGGTAATCTGGAATTGCATTTGGATCGTAAGATTGCTGAAAAACGCATTTATCCTGCGATTAACGTGCGTCGTTCAGGTACTCGCCGTGAAGACTTGTTGATGAAAGAAGACGAATTGCAACGCGCGTGGATTTTGCGTCGTTTGTTGAACGATATGGAAGACGTGGCGGCAACCGAATTCCTCTTGGATAAATTGAAAGACTTTAAAACCAACGATGAATTCTTCATGTCTATGAAACGTAAATAATCGCACTATTTTCAGGCGGAATATGAAAACGCCTTCCGCCAACGTAGCTGGCGGAAGGCGTTTTTTGTTTTTAGTGGCCTAAGGATTTACCGATGAAATACAAAGACCTCCGCGATTTTATTGTGTTGCTCGAAAAGCGCGGTCAATTAAAACGCATCTCGCAAGAAATTGATCCCTATTTGGAAATGACTGAAATTTGCGACCGCACCTTGCGCGCTGGCGGCCCAGCCCTTTTGTTTGAAAACCCAAAGGGTTATTCCACTCCCGTTCTTGGCAATTTATTCGGTACGCCCGAGCGTGTTGCGTTGGGAATGGGGCAAGAATCTGTTTCCGCATTACGTGAAGTGGGGAAATTGCTTGCTTTTTTAAAAGAGCCGGAACCGCCTAAAGGCTTTAAAGATGCGTGGGATAAATTGCCTGTCTTTAAGCAAGTGTTGAATATGCAGCCGAAGGTGCTGAGCAAAGCACCGAGTCAAGAAATTGTGTTAGAGGACGATGCGGTTGATTTAGACAAGCTGCCTATTCAAACCTGCTGGCCGGGCGACGCCGGCCCGCTGGTAACCTGGCCATTGGTTGTTACGCGCGGCCCACACAAAGAGCGGCAAAATTTAGGCATTTACCGCATGCAAAAAATTGGTAAAAACCGGCTGATCATGCGCTGGCTTTCACATCGCGGTGGCGCTTTGGATTTTCGCGAATTCCAGCTACAAAATCCCGGTAAAAACTTCCCAATTGCAGTTGCGCTAGGTGCAGATCCGGCAACTATTTTAGGTGCGGTTACGCCCGTGCCTGATACGCTCTCTGAATATGGTTTTGCGGGCTTACTGCGTGGCGATAAAACCGAAGTTGTTAAATGTATTGGTAGCGATTTGCAGGTGCCTGCGTCTGCAGAATTTATTCTGGAAGGTTACATTGCGCCAAACGATATGGCGCCCGAAGGTCCGTTTGGCGACCACACGGGTTACTACAACGAGGTGGATAATTTCCCCGTTTTTACCGTCGAGCGCATTACGCATCGGAAAGATCCTATTTATCACAGCACTTACACGGGGCGCCCGCCAGATGAGCCTGCAATTTTGGGTGTAGCGCTTAACGAAGTATTTGTTCCCATTTTGCAAAAGCAATTTCCAGAAATTGTGGATTTCTATCTGCCGCCGGAAGGTTGTTCCTATCGCATGGCGGTTGTCACCATGAAGAAGCAATATCCCGGTCACGCCAAGCGAGTGATGATGGGGGTATGGAGCTTTTTGCGCCAGTTCATGTACACCAAATTTGTCATAGTTACCGACGATGATGTGAATGCGCGCGATTGGAATGACGTGATTTGGGCGATGACTACACGTATGGATCCCGCGCGGGATACGGTGATGATCGAAAACACGCCTATCGATTATTTGGATTTCGCATCGCCCGTATCGGGGTTGGGTTCAAAAATGGGTTTTGACGCAACCAACAAGTGGCCGGGTGAAACAACGCGCGAATGGGGTGCTCCTATTGAAATGGATCAAGCCATAAAACTGCGCGTGGATGAGTTATGGGATTCGCTGGGCATTGATTTACCTAAGCCGCGCTAAATTAAGCGTACGGATAGACAAAAGCAGATTAAACATAGGTGCGCACCTTGGTTTTGCTGGTTTTATGAGGTATAAAAACGCGAGCCTGATGTTTACGGCGCCAGTGAAAACAAACAGAAAGGGGAAATTATGAGCTTTTTAAAAGACTTTAAAGAATTTGCCGTTAAGGGCAATGTGGTTGATTTGGCGGTGGGTATTATTATTGGCGCTGCCTTTGGCAAAATCGTTACTTCTGTGGTGGCGGACGTCATTATGCCGCCAATTGGCTTGCTGATTGGCGGTGTTGATTTTAGTGATTTGGTGATAACGCTAAAGGCGGCGGAAGGTGCTACCCCAGCGGTTGTTATTTCAATTGGAAAATTTTTGCAAACGGTTATTGATTTTACCATTGTTGCTTTTGCGATCTTCATGTTGATTAAAGTCGTTAACAAAGTAAAAGCCAAAGAGCCAGCCGCTGCAGCTGCACCTAGCGCACAGGAAACGCTCTTAACAGAAATTCGTGATCTCTTGCGCGAGAAAAAATAAGCCAATTTTTCACCCACAAAAAAACGCGGCAAGCCCGCGTTTTTTTGTGGGTGAAACTACACCTTTGCTTGAAGTGATAGCGGGGCGAGTTTCACATGAGCAGAGGATTTACTTGGCTTAAAACCAAATGCTTTTGTGGTTGTCAGAGGCTGGGTTTCAGCTTTCGCTTTTGCGCAAAGGATGGAGTAGAATCGGCTCGCTATAACCATAATGAATTTGTTCAGTGTTTCTTTTTGTATTCCGCAGCTCGTTTATCTTTCTGGCCAGCGTTGGCGCGATTGTAAACCTCGGCTTGTCGAACTCTGTAACTGAATTCTTCAGAAGATTCTTCAAGCGATAATCGCGAAGGAATTAGTGCAATCCCTATGTTAGTGAATCGGTCGTCCACAAGCCGTTTTTCCATACCGCAAAGCCGTGCCGATTGGGAGCAGGTGTTTGCGCAATCTTTTGCGCTGCTTGCCAAGGTACCGCTCAGCACGTGGCAGTTTCTCGTTCGTTTTTTATTGATTTTTTGTTTAAGTGTCAGCTTGGCACGCCTATTTTGGTTGTTGCTTCCCACGCCTGCCATTCCTGTTGCTACAGTGGCAATTCCCTCCGCCACAATGCAAGTGGAATCCACTAACTCTGCCGTTAATATCGCACAACTAAAAACGCTAGCGATTTTTGGCAAGGCAGAAGCACCCAAGCAAGAGCAGCAACAGCCTGTTGTTGAGCAGGCGACAGTCACTCAATTAAATTTGAGCTTAGTTGGCGTGATTGTAAGCAGCGATGAAAATTCCGCACGCGCCATGATTGCTGCTGGCGATAAACAAGATCTTTACCCTGTGGGTGGAACCTTGCCTGTTGGCAACAATGTCACCCTTTCTAAAGTGCTTAATGATCGCGTGATTATTAACAATAACGGCCAGTATGAATCCTTGATGCTGTACGACCCCAATGCCCCCGTAGTTTCTCAACCCGCAGCGACCAGTGCGCGAACAGGCATTCAACAAATTGCGCCGCAAACGGCTACCTACGCTGCTCGCCCCGGCCCTGAAATGCAATCACCGGATCCTTCGCGCGATCCTGCGCTGGCAGAAGTAAGCCGCAACTTGTCGGATGTTTTGGCAATGACTATTGAGCGCGACCACGGCCAAGTTATCGGTTACCGAATTCGCCCCGGCCGCGACGCTGAAAAGTTTAAATCTCTGGGTTTGCAGCCTGATGACGTAGTCACGGCTATTAACGGCATGCCGCTAACCAATCCAGCCAAAATTATGGAAGTCTATAAAAATATGGGCAACACCACGTCTGCAAGTTTGGAAATCAAGCGCAGTGGCAGCGTGATAACAGTTGATGTAGTGCTTTGACCGAGAACGAGCACAAGAGCGAGTAACGAGAGGAAGTAGGGTGAACGCAAAATTTGTAAAAAGTGTCGTGTTTCTGGCCGTGCTCAGTATGACCGGATCACTCATTGCGGCAGAACCAAAGCCGGTGGTGCCAGAGCAAACATGGACGGTTAGCTTTAAAGATGTCGATATCGTTGAAGTTGTGAAGTTTGTTCAAGAAGTCACCGGCAAACCTATCATCGTTGACCCCAAGGTGCGTGGCCCTATCCGCGTTATCGCCAATAAGCCGCTTAACAAAAAAGAACTCTACGATTTATTTTTGGCGGTGCTGGATGTGCACGGCTTTACCGCGTTTGAGAGCAGTGGCGTGGTGCGTATTATAGTAAACCGCGATGCGCGTAACTTCCCCATTCCCACCGAGCAGGCTATTCGCTCGCGCGACGATGGTTACGTTACTCAGATTATCCAGCTCAACAATATCAGTGCGGCCAAAGTGCTTGCTGCGATTCGCTCGCTGGTTCCGCAGTACTCCACCTTAACTGCCTACGAACCAAGTAATGCGCTAATTATTAGCGATACGCGCGCCAATATCGCACGCATTAATGACTTGATTTTGCAGATGGATAAAGCAGCCATCTTGGCCACCGATGTTCTGCAATTACGCTACGCGCAAGCAGCCGATGTGGTCGCCATGATCACCCAACTCGAAAAGCCTGATCCCAATCGTGGCGTTACAACTACTCCGCCAATTGTGGTGGCAGACAAACGTATCAATGCAGTTGTGGTGAGTGGCGATGAAATGTCTCGCCAGCGTATAAAAGGCTTGGTAGAAAGTTTGGATCGCCCGCAAACTCGCAACGCAAATGTGCGCGTGTTTTACCTCAAATACGCCAAGGCAACAGATGTGGCGAAAGTACTAACCGGTATGTCGCAAGGTCAAAACACTGGCGCCAAACCGGGTGAAGGTGGTTCCAGTCAAACCAATGTGCAAGCCGACGAAGCGACCAACTCACTGTTGGTCACAGCAGATAGCGACAACATGCAATCGCTTATTTCCGTTATTGAGCAACTGGATATTCGCCGTGCTCAGGTGTTGGTTGAAGCAATTATTGTTGAAATACAAAACAACGCTAACAAAGACATGGGCGTACAGTGGATGTATGCAGATACCAAAAAAGGCTTTGGTACATCTAACAACGGCAGCGCAGAGCTGGCGACTATTGGCTCGGGTGCGCTCAAAATTCGTAGCTCCGACGCAACGGTATATGACACTGGCGTAGCAGAATTGGCCAAGGGCTTATCAAGCGTTAATGGCCAAGCCTTTGGCACCGCGTTTTTGGGCGAACGCACCAGCTTTGTTGGCTTGTTGAAGTTGTTGCAAGAAGACAGCGGCACCAACATCCTGTCCACACCAAACCTGCTGACAACCGACAACACCAAAGCCAAAATTTCTGTAGGTCAAAAAGTGCCGTTCAAACAGGGCTCTTACACTCAAACTGGCACGGGCTCTGGTACTGGTAGTATTGGAAGCCCCTACACAACCTTCCAACGCGAAGATGTCGGCATCACCTTGGAAGTAACACCGCACATTAACGAAGGCAACAGTGTGGTGTTGGATATCGATCAGGAAGTGTCCAGTATTTCCAACATATCCAGTGCAGATGGCATCATCACAAACCAACGTAAAATCAAAACCCAAATTCTTACTGCGGATGGTCAAACCGTGGTGCTCGGTGGTTTGATAAAAGACGATATTCAAACTGGCGCTACACGCGTTCCGGTATTAGGCAGTATTCCAGTGTTGGGCCATTTGTTCCGCACCCAAAGCAGCAAAAAAGTAAAAACCAATTTGCTGGTGTTTATCCGCGCAACTGTGCTGCGCGATGATCAAATGTTGGTTGGCGCTACTGCCGAAAAATACAGCGCTATTCGCGATGTTCAACTGCAAAACCGTCGCTCACAAAAAGAGCTGATCGATTCCAAATCGATTCCGGTATTGCCTGAATTGCACGATAAGCCGTTACCAGCTGAAGAACCTAAATCTATACAGCCATCACCCGTGCAAACAGCGCCTGCAGAACCTGTAGCAACTCCTGCTCCGGCTAAGGCGGAATAACCGTGACTGCTACAGATGCCATAGTAACTGACGCGGCTGACATCATTGATTTGGAAGCGGTCGCCCCTGTGCATGCTCCAGTGGTCACCGCTGACGAAGATGAGGCAAATAGCTATCGCCTGCCGTTTAGCTTTGCATCAACCCATGGCGTGATGTTGGCAGATGCCGAGAGCAAGTTGGTGTTGCATCGCCCCGGTTTAACTTTGGACGTTTTGCTGGAGTTGCAACGCTATTTGGGTGAGGGTTTTCGTTTGGAAGAAATTCCGGCAGACGATTTTCAAAAACGCCTGACCAAAGACTACCAAAGCGGTGATGGCGCAGCCCAACGTGCCGTTGAAGACTTGGGCGCAGAGTTTGATTTATCGTCCATGGCGGAAGATTTGGCCGAGCGTACTGATTTGCTGGCGGGTGACGACGATGCGCCTATTATTCGCCTCATTAACGCCATTCTTTCCCAAGCGGTGCGCGAAGGTGCGTCCGATATTCACTTGGAGCCTTTTGAGGATCGCGTGTCGGTACGCTTTCGTATTGATGGCGTGTTGAATGAAGTCTTATCGCCAAAACCAGAGTTGGCTCCGGTTTTGGTATCGCGTTTAAAGGTTATGGCGCGTTTGGATATTGCCGAAAAACGCCTGCCGCAGGATGGCCGTATTACGGTTCGCTTGGCGGGCCACGCGGTGGATATTCGTGTATCAACTATCCCGTCTGCATTTGGCGAGCGCATTGTGTTGCGTCTGTTGGATCAGTCAGCAGGCCAGCTGTCGCTTGACCAATTGATGATGCCTAAATCCGTGCAAGAGAAACTGAGCCGCGCATTGCTCAAACCTCATGGCATTATTTTGGTAACCGGCCCAACCGGTTCCGGTAAAACCACTACGCTTTACTCGGGTTTAAGCCATATCAATAGCCGTAGCCGCAACATTTTAACCATTGAAGACCCGGTGGAATATTTGCTACCTGGCATAGGCCAGACTCAAGTAAACCCCAAAGTCGAAATGACTTTCGCCCGTGGTTTGCGCGCAATTTTGCGGCAAGACCCGGATGTGGTGATGGTGGGTGAAATCCGCGATGGCGAAACGGCGGAGATCGCAATTCAGGCGTCGCTCACTGGCCACTTGGTGTTATCAACACTTCACACCAACACCGCCATTGGCGCAGTGCTGCGCTTAAAAGACATGGGTGTTGAACCCTTTTTGCTCGCATCGAGCCTTGAAGTCGTTATGGCACAGCGCTTGGTGCGGCTGTTGTGCAACCACTGTAAAGAATCTTACCTGCCGGTAGATTCCGAACGCGCCATGCTCAAGCTGCCAGAAAACACCCCAATTTTCCGCCCAGTGGGCTGCCATCACTGTAACAACCAAGGCTACCGTGGCCGTAAAGGTATTTACGAATTAATTGAGATTAACGAGCGCTTGCGCCATCTCATCCATGAGCAAGCCGGCGAGCAAGAATTGCTTGCCGAAGCGCGTAAGCACAGCCTTTCTATTAGTGATGATGGCCGCCAATGTGTGTTGGACGGTATTACGAGCATGGAAGAAGTGCTCCGTGTTACCACGCAACTTTAGTGGGCGATAGGTAATTACTTATGGGCGCCTACAGCTACAAAGCACTTAACGAAGCGGGTAAAACCGTTAAGGGCATATTAGAAGCCGACTCCGAACGCCATGTTCGCAGCCAGTTGCGCGCCAAAAAACTCAAACCCTTGGAAGTAGAAAGCGCGCACAGTCAGCCGGAAAAATCCGGCGAAGACGGTATGAATCTAAGTGGTTGGCGCAAGCGCATGGGCAGCCGTTTGAGCCCGCGTGATTTAAGCATTATTACTCGCCAGTTGGCGTCGCTCGTACGCTCGGGTTTGCCATTGGATGAAGCGCTACACGCAACCGGAAAGCAAGCGCATAAACCTAATATCAAACGCATTGTGTTAGGCGTTCGCACCAAAGTGCTGGAAGGTTTTAGTCTTGCACAAGCGCTGGGTGAAAACCCTATAGCGTTTAACGATATGTACCGTGCACTGGTGCGAGCGGGCGAGAGCTCCGGCTATTTAGGCCCGGTGCTCGAGCGTTTGGCGGATTACACCCAAAGCAGCCAGCAAATTCAGGCGCGCATAAAAATGGCGATGATTTATCCCATTGTGCTGTTGCTAATCAGCTTGGGGGTGATAACCGCGTTAATGGCGTTTGTGGTGCCCAAGCTGGTGGGGATTTTTGCCCACAGTCATCACGAATTGCCATTTCTCACCAAAGTCTTGATTGGTGTGAGTGGTTTTATCGTCAATTATGGCGTGCTAATTCTGTTGGCATTGGTCGCATTGGTCGTTGGTCTACGTAAGCTTTTAAAGGTAGAGGCCAACCTACGTGTTTGGCACCGGGTTCAGTTGCGCCTGCCGGTGATTGGCGAATTGGTTCGTCAAATTAACGCAGCCCGCTTTGCCGCTACGCTGAGCCTATTGTCGTCAAGCGGTGTGCCTTTATTGCAGGCGTTGACCATTGCTGGGCAGGTTATGAGTAACCGAATTTTGCAGGACTCTTGCGAACAGGTTGTTGCTGCTGTGCGTGAAGGCAGCAGTTTAGCGCGAGCTATGGATCATGCTGGAACTTTTCCGCCGCTGTTAGTTCAGTTGGTGTCCAGCGGTGAAGCTAACGGTACCTTAGCACAGCAATTAGATAACGCGGCTAAAGACCAAGAACGCGAGCTGGAAATGGTATTAGGTATGGCGATGGGCTTGTTGGAGCCGCTCACGATTGTATTTATGGGCTTTTCGGTATGTTTGATCGTAATGGCGATCTTGCAGCCGATCTTCCAAATGAACTCACTCGTTTGACCGCAAGCGAGTTTTTTATTCAAACAAGATTTTAATAAATGTGTCAGGAGTTGTTATGCGTAATTTAGCGTCCAAATCATCCCGGGCCTTGAGCCGCCAAGGCGGTTTTACCCTTATCGAAATTATGGTGGTGGTCATTATCATCGGCTTGTTGGCGAGCGTGGCGGTGCCCACGGTATTGGATCGGATGGAGCAAGCGCGCACACAAAAAGCCCGTGCCGATTTCAAAAACCTGCAAACGGCGCTCAAGCTCTACCGTATTGATAACTTCACCTATCCAACCAGCGAGCAAGGTCTGGATGCATTGGTTAACAAACCATCGCTTGCACCTGTTCCGCGCAATTGGAAAACCGGCGGCTACCTTGATCAAATGCAACTTGATCCTTGGGATCGCCCTTATTTGTACATGAGCCCTGCTGAAAACGGCCATGACTACGATATTTATACCTTGGGTGCCGATGGCGTTAGCGGTGGCGAAGGCCCCAATGCAGATCTCAGCGTTTGGGATCAAGCCAACAAGCCTGAATAACCTGGCTCCGTGGTGATTCGGCAAATAAAACCATTGTCCTCAATCAGGGGATTTACCCTGATTGAAATCATGATTGTGGTTTTTATTATCGGTCTTATGGCCTCGGTAATAAGCTTGTCGATGGGAGAAGATAAAAGTAAAGCCGCGCCGCGCCTTGAAGCACAGGCGCTAATTCAATCCATAGGTTTTGCAGGGGAATATGCCGCCTTAAACGGCGAGGTTGTGGCGATGTTTATTGAGCGCCGCGACGATGGTGACACCACCAATTACTACTGGTGTTACGACTGGAAGCGCTACCGCGATAATGCTTGGATTAAGCTCCCAGAAGACAGCTTGGCCGCACACTGTATGGACGAGCGCGTTCAATGGGAGTTGGTTGTAGAAGGCAATGACTACACCTACGACGCTGAGTTAGAAACCCAGCCACCGGTCTTGGTATTTTCGCCCAGCGGTGAAGCTACACCAGCAGAAATGGCGCTGTTTGAACAAGGTACAGGTTCTGCGGCAGAAGCGCAGCACCTGGAAATCGACATGATGGGTAACAGCCGTTGGCACGAAGAAGACGAAGCACAAAAACGCGATGACCCCAGTTTTAGTAAGTAAAACCAGGATGACGACTGCGATGAAAGCCAGCTTGCGCACACACATGTCTAACCGCGGTTTTACGCTGGTGGAAGTTATGGTGGCGCTCATGATCGTCGCCATGGCGTTGCCAGCCTTAGTCATGCTGGTGATGTCGCAAGTGGATGGTGCCGCGCATATCCGCAATAAAACCTACGGAATGTGGGTTGCCGAAAATGAATTAACGCGGTTAACGCTGCTCAACAACAAAGAGTTGTTCCCCAACTTTAAGCTCACGGAAAAAGATTCTGGCAGAACCGAGATGATGGGGCTGCAGTGGCAGTGGCAAGTTGTCACCAGCACGGCCGAAGAAATTCCGGTTCAAGGCATTGTTAAAATTGATATTGATGTAAGCATATTAGGTGTTGCAGATAGCTCAGGGTTTAAGCCTGCCCAAGGCTTGGAAAAAGTAGATACGCTAGCCCATTTAACGGGATACATGAGTGAGTAGCGCGTTGCGGACAAGCGGCTTCGGGCCGGCGCGCCATAGGGGTTTTACCCTATTGGAAATGGTGATTGCCATTGCGCTCTCCGCGTTGGTTGCCACTATGGCTTATCAGTCGTTTGATGGTGCAAGCCGAAATGCTGAACGTACGCGCGATGTGCTCAATGAGGTGAACAAACTCGACAAGGCATGGCAACTCATTGGGCAGGATATGCGCAACATCCTGCCGCTGAACCCGCAAATGCCCAACCCGCAACTCAAGTTTGAAGCGGCGAGTTTAAAAACCAAGGGCAAGGATTCGTTTCAAGTCATTATGGTTTTTGCGCGACGCGGCTGGGTGAACCCACTTGGGCGTGTGCGCAGTGATTTGCAGCAGGTGAACTACCGCATCGCCGAAGGCAAGTTATGGCGGGATTACTTACCCGAACGCAATATGCCGCTGGAAAATATCGACTTTGAGCGCGAATCCTTCCACCAATTGTTAATGGACAATGTGGTAGATGTACAACTTCGGTTTTTGTCGCAAGGGCGAGTTAAGGCCGATGGCAAAAGCGTTTTGGAAGGCAGTGAGTACAGCCGAAATTGGGAACCCTTGTGGCCTCCCATTAACGCTGGCGGCGGTGCGGGAATGCCAGTCGCTCTGGAAATGACGATTGAACTAGAGGGAGGAGCGCGCAGTGTACGCCTGTTCGAAATCCCTCAAAAGTAAGCAGCGCGGTGCTGTACTGATTATGGTGTTGCTGATCGTTGCGCTGGTGGCGGGCTTAGGTATTAAGTTCGCGGGTGATTATCAGCTGGGCTTGGCTCGTGCAGAGGCGCGCTGGCATGGTACACAAGCCAGAGCATATTTGTTTAGCGGTGAAGGGGCAGCCATTAAGTTTTTGGCGACCGATGACGCGGCGGTAGATCATCGTCAGGAATTGTGGGGGCAACCCGTTCCCGTTCAGCTGCCTGATAATATGGGCCAGCTGCTGATCTCGTTGGATGACGCCACCGCCAAGTTCAATTTGAATCGGCTCGCGCAAGTTAAGGCAGATTTCGCTGCTAAATCGCCCTCTGACGCATCGCGCTATACCGCCGCGCAATTGATGTTTATTCGCTTGCTGCAAGCCTTACCAAGCGCAGAGGACGCGCACAGTCCCTTGGTGCAATCGCCGGATATCGCCACCGCAATTGTGGAGGCTATAGTGGATTGGACCGATCAAGATGTGGAGCCTTCCGGCTCTAACGGTGCGGAAAACGATTATTACCTTGGCCAGCCCAATCCCTATCAGGCAGCCAATATGCCGTTTCGCAGTTTGGAAGAATTACAGATGATTCGCGGCGTTACGCCCCAAATCATGCAGGCCTTGCGCCCCTATGTAACCGTGTTGGACCCGAGCGAGATATTAAATCTCAATACCATGCCGGAATTGTTGTACCGGTGCATCAACGTCAACACAGACCTGACTCCGCTCAGCGAGAGCCAGGCAAAATCGCTCGTGGAGCAAAGGCCAACGGCGGGCTTCTATGCTAACTTGAGCGATTTCAACACCAGTTTGAGTAAGGTGGTTGGCGGTCAGGTGCAATTAGAGGGCGAATTGGCTGTCGCTACTAAATATTTTTGGCTAACCACCGTGGTGCAAATCGGCGATCAGCGTCGCACCGGCCGAAGCCTGCTGCTACGTGGTAGCCCGGCGTTTAAGGTTGTGCGCCGTGAAGAAGGCAATTTGTAATGAAAATAAAAATCAGGGTAAGGGTAAATGTCGCAACTCGTAGTTTCCGTTAACAACCGCGCGGGTAATAGCGGCGCAGACGATTTTCGCTGGTGTTGGTTGAGCGAAGGCCAAGTGCAGTCTGCTGCGTCGGGGAATCTTGAAAGCCTGCGTGCAAGTTTAGATAACCTCACCCACCAAGCCTGGTTGCTTTTGCCCAGTTCGAGCGTGGTGACTCGTCAATTAGAGTATACCGAGAAAGAAAAGAAACACCTTCGAAACCTCTTGCCGTTTCAATTGGAAGAATCGGTCATCGGCGATATTGATGAACTGCATGTCGCCATGGGAACACCGCACAATGGCACAGTTGCTTTGGCTTACACCGATAAGCAATGGTTAAAAAGTATCTTCACTCAATTGGCAAACATTGGGCTGGATATCACTCGTTGCTGGTCAACCTCATCGCTGTTACCAATAGATTCAATCGCTCAGACCTCAGAAGCGGTAGAGCCAGTATTAACCGATGACAATATGGCACCGGAAAGCTTGAGTCTGAGCCCTACTGCAACTTGGGTGCTTGCTTTAGAGAATGGCCAAGTTGATGTGCGCTGTGCAGCGCAGGAAGGGTTTAGCGTACCTTTGCAGCTACTGGCTCCCGCCTTGGATATGCTGATTACTGCCAAAAAGGTGAAAGACAATTTACCGCTGTTAAACCTTCGCGCTACGCATCAAGCGGATTTGGATGTGCTCTATAACCAACTTCCAGATGCCTTGGCTGCCCGCGTTGGTAAGAAAAACATAGTTGATTTTTGGGTCTTGGATTTCAACGGCAATGCCATAGATTTATGTCAGGCCGAATTCTCTCAACGGCTGCCGCTTGAGCGTTGGATGAAGCTTTGGCGCGGCGTGGGGATTTTGGCGTTAGTCACGTTTGTTGCTTATGTCGGCGTACTGGGCTTTCACATTTACACACTTAACAAGCAAAACCTCCAGTTACGCCAGCAAATGGAAGCGGTCTACCGCAGCGTAGTTCCCAGCGGCCAAGCAGACGACCCGGAAAAACGCCTCCGCGTTAAGGTGCAATCCATGCAGCCCAAAACACAGACGGGCAGCGTGATGGCAACCTTGGCAGGAGTCTTACCGCTTATATCCGGTAACCCTGACGTGACAGTGAAAGTCATATCCTATTCGGCAGATACGGGCGATATGTTGGTCAGTGTGCAAGCCCATTCATTCAACTCTATAGATGCACTGCGCCAAAGTATTGCAGCGCAAGGTTATACGGCAGAGTTGCAGGGTGTTAATGCGCAGGGCGATCTCAATACTGGCCGCCTTAAAATCAGCAAGCCGCAGCGCTAGAGAGAGAAATCATGGAAAAATTAGTCAGTTCGCTTACCCAAACGCTCTCTCAATACAATCGCCGTGAACAAATGATGCTGTTGGTAGGCGCCCTGCTTATCGCCGTCTACATTTTATGGCTTGCGGTTTTATCGCCGCTCAAACACAAGCGCGATTCGCTTTTGCAAACCACCACTGCCACCCAACAATCCTTGGGTAAAGTGCAGCTACTTGCGCGTCAATACGAAGTCTTGTCGCAACAATCCAACCAAACCGCCAACAGCGGCGATATCAGTGGCTTGTTAGATGCCAGCTTGCGCGATAACGGCATTACCATGACCAGTTTCACCCCCGGTGCGGGCGGCGAGGTGCGCGTGCGCGTGGATCGCATTGCGTCCGACGTGCTTATGCAATGGCTGTACGATTTAGAGGCGAAATACCACATCGCCATTCGCGAGCTATCAATAACCGCCAGTAATGATCCGGGGCAAGTTTCCGTAAACTTGCGCCTATTGAAGCCCTAATATTCGTGATAAATGACAAGGTTGATGTGTTGATGATGTTTCAGGCTGTATCACTGCCCAAGCTCAATGCGAGTAAAAAATTCTGGATAAGTCTTGGGGTTATTTTTTGGTTGTACTTTGTGGTGAGCAACTTGCCCGCCATCTGGGGCGCGTATTTTTTAACGCGCGGTGGCGACATTGCCATGAGCGGCGTTTCAGGTACGCTTTGGTCAGGTCGCGCGAGCTTGGCGAGTATAAAAGTTCGGGGTGTTGATCACTCCCTCGGCCAGCTCACGTGGAATCTGGATATGCTCTCCTTCTTCACCCTTAAGCCCTGCGCCCACATCACCACCCACATGGATAACCAAGATTTTGAGGGCAGGGTGTGTGCGGCGGGTAAAAATTCTGTCTCGGTAAAAGACGCTACGCTCAGCTTCCCGGCTGCCTTGGTTCAACCTTTATTGCCTCTTGCAATTAGCGGCCAGTTTTCACTCAGTATTGATCACCTGCAAGTTGGTGAATTGCAGCTGTTGGGCTTGCGCGGCAAAGCAACTTGGACAGATGGAAAAATCTACAACGGTTCCAATTGGATGAACCTTGGTGTCTTGGGTGCAGACTTGGCAGATGATGGTAAGAAAGGCATGAATGCCCACATTTTTGATGTAAACAGTCCGTTAAAGTTGGATATGTCAGGCAGTTTGCCTTATCCAACCGGGGCGATCATCAAAGGTACCTTGGCCATGCCTGATGCTTATTTTCGCGAAATTAACGCGGGCGCTTGGGTGTCCATGTTCGCCACACCGCAACCTGCCGACGCTCAGGGTAACTTGGTTT
The DNA here is from genome assembly GCA_964581625.1 of uncultured Cellvibrionaceae bacterium. GTDB lineage: Bacteria > Pseudomonadota > Gammaproteobacteria > Pseudomonadales > Cellvibrionaceae > Cellvibrio. The sequence continues at coordinate 25,335 of CAZOPE010000029.1, read as the reverse complement.
ATGCTGTGGATTTGAACTTCTAACTAAGAACGCGCATTAGCGACGGAGTAGACGTGAAGCGATTGCTTGTTGTGCTATTGAGTGCGCTGAGCTTGCCGGTGATAGCAGGTTGGCACGGCGATACTCAAAATATTATGGGCACTGTCATCAATGTGACGGTTTGGCATGCGGATGACGACAAGGCAGAGCAGGCAATAGCGGCAGTAATGGCTGAAATGCACAGGATCGATCAGCAATACAGCCCTTATATCCCAACCAGCGAGTTATCCCGCGTTAACGAGCTCGCCCCTAAATCTACCGCTAAAAACCCCATGCCGATTTCAGCCGAGCTGGTCAGTATTATTCAAAAAGCGGAGCACTACAGCGATCTTAGCGGCGGCGCGTTTGATATCACCTTTGCGTCTCTTGCGCGTTATTACGATTATCGCAAAGGCTTAAAGCCTACCGATGCTCAGTTCAAAGAGCTGGTGCCGCAAATTAACTACAAATTTATCCATCTCGATACTAAAAACAATACCGTCTATTTCGATCACCCGAAGGTTTACATTGATCTGGGCGGTATCGCCAAAGGTTACGCGGTAGATCGCGGAGCAGAAATTTTGCGGCAGTACGGCATCGCCAACGCCAATGTAAGCGCTGGGGGTGACAGCCGCGTGATTGGTGACAAGCTGGGCAAGCCTTGGCTGGTAGGCGTTCGCAACCCAAGGGCGGAAGATAAAAATGCCGTTGCCATTACGCTCCCGCTGGAAAACTGTGCAATATCGACATCTGGCGATTACGAGCGGTTTTTTATCGATAAAGACGGCCAGCGTGTTCACCACATCATTAACCCCAAAACGGGTAAATCCCCCCACGGGATTATCAGCGTCAGTGTGATTGGCCCCAATGGATTTGATACAGATCCGCTCACCAAAACAATCTTTATCCTAGGGCCAGAGAAAGGTTTGGCATTGATTGATAGCTTGCCCGATTTTGATGCAGTGGTGATTAAAGAAGACGGAAAAGTTCTTTACAGCAAAGGCTTAACGCCACCTTGATCACGAAATTGAACTTTGCCTGGCGGAATATCTAATTCCGCCAAAAACAGCAACTATTCTTACCAAACTCGAATAACGAACAAAAGTGTGGTGAAACCAATGAATGGGTAGATTAAGTGTGGAGAGAGTCACACCTAATAACCTGTTTGGCTTCTAGAATTGCACCAATCGTAAATAACAATCAGCACGACACAGGGCGGGGCAGGCATGTTTAATCAATCGGTAAAATTACCGCTGTTGGGGTTTCTCTTTACAGTGTGCATTGGTGCGAATGTGTACGCGCAAAATGCTGAACCAGCGGCTGCACCTAAACCTACAGCCGCCGCAGAATCTGTTCAACAGCCAGCGGTTACCCCGCAAGTTGAAAATCTTAAAGTCTCTGTTCTTAATCTCAATCGCGATTTGCTGATATTGGAAGAAGAACTTCTCTACCCTCCCAGTAATCAGGTCGCCGTGTACCTCTCCATGGATATCGGCCAGTTTTTCAATTTGGATGCCGTAAAAGTTGAAATCGACAATAAGTTAGTAGCCAGCGAGCTTTATACCGACAAGCAAATTAACGCGCTCTACCGCGGCGGTGTTCAGCGTTTGTATATGGGTAATTTGAAAGCGGGGCAGCATGAAATTGCCGCGTTTTTTACAGGCCGTGGCCCACAGCAAGATTATAAGCGCGCGGCAAAACTGGTGGTTAACAAAACCCAGTCACCTTTAGTGTTAGAGCTAAAAATCATCGACTCAACAGCACAATTGCAACCCAATTTCGACATTAAAGAATGGAAAGCTCAAGAGTGATGATGCGATCCATGAAGTGGTTTAACAAAAAATCACCGAGGAAAAATCTTCTGGCAAGCCTTGGGGCAGCCAGTGTCCTTGCATGGCCATTTGCATCTTTTGCGGCTGTTGAAAAACCAAAAACCGAAGTGGCCGATTTACGTTACGGCGTAGCGCTCTATCACTATTACCAACAAGATTATATTCCCGCTATTACCGAGCTTATGGTGGCTGATGCACGCGATGGCATTCAAGGTCACGGCGACAACCCAGAATTAATAGCCGGTGGATTAAGCCTTGCGTTCGGCATGCAAAATCATGCAGAGCAATTATTTACGCATTTATTGCAAGACAATAGCCGCCCGCAAAAAGTGCGCGATGCCGCTTGGTTTTATTTAGGAAAACTGCAATACGCCAAAGGCGATTGGGCAGGTGCTGCCAGCAGTTTCAGTAGGGTAAGTGGTACATTTAATGCAGATTTATTGGCAGAAATGCATTCGCTGCAAATCAACTTGCAAATCAAGCAAAACGATTTGGTACCGCTCAGCATAAAAAAAATTGAACAAGAAAAGTTATCTCAATGGGAGCCTTATGCGCTTTATAACTTGGGTGCAGCAAATGCGCGCAATGGCGACTTAAACACGGCGAAAGAATTTTTTAATGAATTAACAAGCATTTCATTCTCTAACTTTTCGTCAGAAGAAACCAAGCAGTCGCGCATCGAATATTTAACGCTAATGGATAAAGCTCACACTGCTATTGGTTACACCTATCTGCAAGACAAAAGTTATTCAGCGGCTATCGAAGAATTTCGCAAAGTACGGTTGGATGGTATGGAATCCAATCAGGCGCTGTTGGGTTACGGCTGGGCTGCTGTTGCACAAGAAAAATATGCAGAGGCAATCAGGCCTTGGCAAGTATTGCAACAGCGCAGCTTGTTGTTCCCTGCCGCACAAGAAGCACTGCTCGCATTACCCTTCGCCTATGAAAAATTAAACGCACCTGGCGATGCCCTGCGTGAATATGAACACGCCGAAGCCTTGCTCGCGCAAGAAATAGATTTGGTGCGCGACATGCGCGAAACGCTTACTGCAGGCGAGTTGCTAACCTTGGTGAGTAGTAAACCGGTTTCTGCCAGTATGTTGCAGGAACTGGAAAAGAAAAACGAACCCGGAACACTCACCGCCCTTATTACCGATGATGGACAAAACTGGCTAAAACTCAGTGGCACCAGCGTTATCAAAACGCGTTCAATTTATTTGCGCGAGCTCTTCGCGCAAAATGATTTTCAATCTGCAGTGTTGGATTTGCGTGACTTATTAAAACTGCAAGCGTTATTAAAAGATTGGCAGCCTAAGCTCACTGCCTATCAGGATCTGTTGCAGCAAAAACAACACTGGCGCCAGCAAAAAGAGCAACAGGTTTCGCAGCATGCGTTGGTGCAAAAACAAGCCGATATGCAAAACCAGCGCGATACCTTGTTCACGCGTATCAATACCATTAAAGCTAGTAATGACTACATGGCATTGGCTGATGCACAAACACGTAAATTGTTTGCCAATGTTGAGCGCTCAGTTGCCACCATTGAGCGTATGAAAGCCGCCGGGCAAGATACCGCCGAATATGAAGCCAGATTGTGGGCTGTGCGTGGAATTTTGTTGTGGCGCGCAGCGCAGGATTTTGCGGCAAATTTGTCTGCGCTTGAATCATCCTTATCTGAAATGGATGCGGCTATAGCGACATCAAAAGCGAGTCAGGAAAGAATTGCGTCTGTCATCGCCAAAGGACAAGACCTCGCGCCAATGGTTGCTCGCATTCAATCTCAACAAGCACAAGTAGATAAGCAATTACTTGAACTCAATAGCGTCATTGATGTTCGTGCCCAAAAATTACGCACCAAAGTTGATGCTCAGCTTGCGGCGCACGAAAAGCGTCTGAGCCGTTACTTGGCGCAATCACACCTGGCAGTGGCGCGTTTGTATGACACGGCTTTAAGGAAACAAGCACAATGAAATTAAAATATTGGCTTGTGCGCGCAACACCTATTCTATGTGCCAGCGTCTTGTTGGTGGGCTGCCATATGTTCAGCCCCGATAAAAATGCAGGTAAAACGCTTGCTGATTTACCGCCCGCGAGCTTACCTGATGCAAAAAGTACGGTAGCGGTTATAGACAATAAAAAAATTGAAGCAAGCTATCAAAAAGCCTTGAGTGCAGCGGAAGACCCCATTCTTCGTCAGCAAATTCTTGCGCGTGTTGCTGATTTTGAAATGGCGCGCAGCGAACAAGCGCAGCTCAATGCAACCGATAATGGCCGTTATTTTGATAAGCCTATAGCGCTTTACAGGGAATTAATTGCGCAGCAGGAGAAATCTGGTAAACCCGTTAAAGGCGTAGATCTGGATCAGTTGCGTTATAAGCTGGCAAAAGCGCTGTCTATGGATAGCCGCGCCGATGAAGCTGCCGGTGCGTTGGATCAGCTTGCAAAAACGGCGCCTTCCTCGGCTTACATGGGTGAAACCCAATTTCGTCGTGCGGAAAAAGCCTTTGCCGATGGCGATTATGTGGCGGCTGAAAAGCATTACAAAAGCGTAGCTGAAGATAAGTCTAATCCATTGCAACAAAACGCGCTTTACATGCAGGGCTGGGCTGAATTTAAGCGCGCCGATTACGATTTGGCGTTGCAATCGTTTACCAAAGTTGCAGACCAACTTTTATCCTTGGCAAAGAAGCCAGAAGAGGTTTCGCAAGCTGTTGAGCAATTGAGCGGCGCACAAAAAAATATGATGGAAGACACCTTCCATGTAATGAGTTTGTCTTTTTCTTATTTGGAAGGTGCTCAATCAATTATCGATTTGCAAAAGCAAATGGGTGATCGCGTTTATGAGCATTTGCTGTATGAAAATCTTGGGCAACTTTATCTTGAGAAAAAGCGTTTCACTGATAGCGCAGAAACCTATAAAAGTTTTGTAGAGCACAATCCACTCAGTAATTATGCACCTGAATTTTCCATCAAAATGATTGGCGTATATGAACAGGGCAATTTTCCGAGTTTAATTTTACCTGCCAAACAAGAATATATTCAGCGTTACGGTATTAGCAGCACTTACTGGACGCAACGTAATGGGATTATTGGTACCAACGCCTTAACTTATTTACATAAATCCTTACAAGAGCTTGCTGAATATGAACACGCACAGGCTCAGGAACTTTCTGCCAGCAATAAAACTGCCGCAAAATCGGCCTTTAGTCGAGCCGCTAATTGGTATCGCGAATTTGTCGCCAGTTTCCCTAAAGACCCAAAAAATCCCGAAATGACATTCCTGCTTGCTGAATCGCTGAGCGAATCTGGCGATTATCCGCAAGCGATTACCGCTTACGAGCAGGTTGCTTACCAATATCAAGATAAAGCGCATGGTGCAGATGCCGGCTATTCAATTGTGCTGCTCGCAAATGAAATGGCAACCGGCCAATCTTTAGCGGAACCGCAAAAGGCTTTATGGCAAGAACGTAAAACAAATTATGCACTGCGATTTGCGCAAGGCTATCCATCTGATCCGCGCGCCGCCGCAGTACTCACGCAAGCTGCACAAGAATTGCTTGCGCAAAAACGTTACGCAGAAGCGGCTACAGTTGCTGAAGAAATTATCAATTTAAAACCGCCCGCTGAAGCAACATTGCAATTTACTGCTTGGTTGGTTTTAGGCCATGCCAGTTTCGATGATAAAAATTACGCGGGAGCGGAAAAAGCATATTGGCAAGTTTTGAATCTCTTGCCTGCAAACACACAAACACCCGGTGCACCTACCGCGCAGCAAATGCGCGAGCGCATTGCCGCTAGTATTTATCAGCAGGCGCAGTCCGATTTAGCCTTGAGTCAAAAAGATGATGCAATTAAAAAGCTGCTCCGAATTTCAGATATTGCACCTGATACCGATATTGCAATTAAAGGCCGCTACGACGCCGGTGTGTATCTCATCGAACAACAAAAATGGAACGATGCGGAGCAGGTTTACCTCAGCTTTCGTCAGCAATACCCTAAGCATGAATTAACGGCATCAATTCCCGCAAAAATGGTGTTGATCTATCAACATCAAAGTAAGTGGGCACTGGCTGCGAATGAGCTGAGCATTATGGAGCGCAGCAGCAATGACCCAGATGTTAAGCGACAATCACTTGCGATGGGAGCGGAGCTTTACGAAAAATCTGGCAATAAGCCAATGGCTATTGAGCAATATCAACGTTATGCAAACGAATATCCTCGCCCAGTGGCAGAAGCTATGGAAGCAGAGTTTCATTTGGCGCAACTCTTCGGTGAGCTTCAAGATACTAAAAAACGCCAATACTGGTTGCAACGCATGATTGATGCGCATGCATCCGCCGGCGCGCAAGCAAATGATCGCACTAAATATTTGGCTGCATCTGCTACCAACGAATTGGCAGATATCCCCTATAAAGATTTCGCCAGCACACCACTCACCTTACCCTTAAAGCAGAGCTTGCAGCGTAAGCGTACTGCATTGGATAAAGCACTTAAGGCGCAAGAAGCTGTGCTCGCGTTTGGTGTGGCTGAATTTACTACGCAGGCGAGCTATCGCATTGGCGATATCTATGCGCAATTAAGCCGTGACCTCATGAAGTCAGAGCGGCCTACCAATCTGGATGAAGCTGCGTTGGAGCAATATGATTTATTGTTGGAAGAACAAGCTTTTCCATTTGAGGAAAAAGCTATTCAAATTCATCAGGCAAACGCGCAACGCACGAGCAAAGGAATTTACGATCAGTGGGTTAAACGCAGCTTTGACGAGCTGGCAAAATTGCTGCCAGCGCGTTATAAAAAATCAGAATCTGTGTTGGAGGTGAGCAATGAAATTCAGTAAGCCATTGTTTGCCGGCATGATGCTGATGGTGATTCTTGGCGGGTGTAGTTCCAATCCCGAAAAGCCGGCTGTCGAAAGAAAAGAAAACGCCAGCGCAAAAGAATCAACCAAGCCAAGCTCTGAACAATCAATGCCAGTAACGACTCAAGGCGGTGCGTCTTCGAGTGTTTTGCCAGTAGGCCCTGTAACGCCAAATCCTTATCTGCAGAATCCGCAAAAACTTAGCGAGCAAGTGGAGATTAATTTTCACGATGCGGTTGCATCTATCCAGCAAAAAAATTGGGATCGTGCTGAATCTGTTCTAAAACAGTTGGCTGAAAAAAATCCTAAGCTGTCTGGTGTTTACCTAAATTTAGGTATCGTTTACCGTAATAAAGGTGAAGCCGAAAAAGCAGCGGCGGAATTTAATCGAGCGATTAGCGCTAACCCAAAAAATGTGGATGCGTACAATCAGTTAGCGGTGTTAAAGCGTGAATCGGGCGATTTTACCGATGCAGAAAACCTTTACAAAAAAGCGCTGATTATTTGGCCGTTTTATCCAGATGGCCACAAAAATATTGCGATTTTGTACGATCTGTATTTGGGAAAACCTGAATTAGCCTTGCCTCATTATCAAGCCTATCAACAATTGCTTCCTGCGCCAGACAAACAAGTAGATAGCTGGGTTGCAGATTTGCAGCGCCGTTTAAATGGTAGCAAAGCGCCTGAAAAGGCAGAGGTGAAATAAATGCGCATTCCTTTTAAATTTGTGGCTACTATTTTGGTGCTGGGCGCGTTTGCAAGAAATGTTGGTGCGCAAGAGCCGGTAGCGGCTCAACAAAATGTGGCTACAACCTCAGATGCTAAACAAGAATCGCCATCGCCAACTAAAAAAAATGAAGTTGCTGAAGTGAAAGCGCAGCCTGCAAAAAAAATGGTTCAAGATGCAACCATCAATTTGCAAACCACAATTACAGGTAACCAGGAGCAACCTCGCGTGCTCTATATTCTGCCTTGGCAATCCCCACAAACGGCCGATGTTGATTTCGAGCCGCTAGATAATCAACAGAAAGCAGTTTTTGGGCATGTTGAGCGCGAAGAGCTTAGGCGCGAACTCGAGTCTGCTGGTGAATTGCAATAATTATTTTTAACTCGTTATTTCTTTAACTCATTTAATGTTAGATGCAGGGGAAAACTATGAACATGGCAACGGTTATTCGATTCTTTCAGGATGGGGGCATTTTTATGTTCCCAATTGGGTTGATTCTTATCGTAGGTACTGCAATCGTTATCGAGCGATTCATTTTTTTAAGCAACGCGAAAAAAATGAATCGTGATGCCTTTGATCGAATTTTGGCAATGTTGCAAAAGAAAGATTACCAAGGCGCTTTGAATGTGGGTAAGTCATCCGACGCTCCGGTAGCTAAAATTATTAGTGCAGGCTTGCAACGCATGGCGCAATCGAGTCGCCGCGAAGATATTGAGTTAGCGATGGAAGAAGGTGTGATGGAGGCTGTACCTCGTTTAGAACGCCGTACAGGTTATTTAGCGACTCTTGCTAACGTGGCCACACTTCTTGGCTTGCTTGGAACAATCGCGGGGTTGAGTGAAGCTTTCGGTGCCGTTGCCAATGCTGATCCCTCTGAAAAAGCCGCTCTTCTTTCTGCAAGTATTGCCGTCGCAATGAATGCGACAGCCTTCGGCCTGTTCACCGCTATTCCGTTACTGTTGAGCCATTCTTTTATCCAAAGCCGCACATTAGAAATTGTAGATAGTTTGGAAATGGCAGGCGTGAAATGCATGAATATCCTCACTCACGCGCAAGATTTAATGGCTAAGCAACGCGCCGACGTCGGCTCACCTAAATAATGATTTGAATTGAAATTTATTTTTTCAGAAAGTCATTGTCGCTTAGAGGTAAACCTAAATGCGCCGATTAGCTAAAAGAAATGGCGAACACGCGGATGTCGACGTTACAGCATTTATAAATCTGGTGGTGGTGCTTGTGCCTGTTCTCTTGATGGGGATGGTGTTGTCGCACATCACGGTGCTGGATTTAAAATTGCCCGATATTCCTGCAGCAAGCATTGAGCAGCAAGAGCCACCTGCGCAGCTTGAGTTGATTATACGCCCGGATTATTTTGATATTAATTACCCAGCTGGCATACGTTTAAAACGTATTGATAAAACTGTGGATGGGAAATACGATTACGAAAACCTGACACTTTACCTGCAAGAAATTAAGCGTCAGTTAGGCGAAAAAGGCATTCAAAAACGCGACATCTATTTGTTGTCAGAAAAGAATACCGATTATCAAACATTGGTGGCGGTCATGGACACAGTGCGCTCTTATCGCGCTGTGGTTGCCACGTCTGTCGTTAATGCTGAACTATTTCCTGAGGTCTCATTAGGTGATGCTCCGCCACCCGGGGAACAGACACAAGCGGTTTCTGGTGGCCAAGGAGCGCAGCAATGAAAAAATCCATGCGCGCAAAACGTATGGCAAAGCATCGCCAGCGTTTAAATGTAGTGCCTAAATTAAATTTGGTTCCGTTGATTGATTGCTTTACTTTGTTGATTTTCTTTTTGTTAATTAATTATTCCTCAACGGTAGAAGTGTTAAGCGCCGATAAAACCATTAAGTTACCCGCGTCTATTTCTGAAACGGCACCCGGCGAAACTGTCGTCATTACTGTAAGCGCGACAGATATTATTGTGTCTGGCCAGCGTGTTGGCAGCATTGCTGACATGATGGCGAATACGGCTCAAAAATTTGAACCGCTTGAAACGGAATTAAAATTTTTGGCAAGTAATGCTGCGCCTATGACGGAACAAGAAAAGCGGGAGGGAAGGCCAATTACTATTCTGGGTGACAGGACAATCCCCTACGAGCAGCTCAAAAAAATTATGGCCACCTGTGTTGCGGCTGATTATAGAAATATCGCCTTAGCGGTATCACATAAAAATGCTAGCAACAAAGTATTGGGCGCCGGCGGCAACACGGCGAGTGGAGGTTGATATGACAACATACGTAATATCAACCATGCAGCTACCTTGGTCATTTGCGAATGACGATGCGCGCTTTAAAAAAATCCTCTCAGTATCGATGGTGATTTTTTTAGTGATCGCTATTCCCATTACCATCGCCAAATTACCGGAATTATCCCGTAAGGAAAAAGCAGATCTTCCGCCGCAATTGGCGCGTATTATGTTGGAGAAGCAAGAGCTGCCTCCACCCAAGCCCATTGAGCCACCGAAAGAAGAGAAAAAACCTGAGGAAAAAAAGCCCGTTGAAAAATTGCAGGAGAAAAAACCTGTAACGACCAACACCAGTAAACCGGTTGAGAATGCAAAAAATATAGATTCAAAAAGTGAAGTCGTTGCGAATGCAAAAGCGCAAGCACAAGCGCAGATTTCTACATTCAAAGATGATTTGATGGAAATGCGTGAGGCCTTGCAAACTAGCGCTGTGGAAACAGCCAGTGCTACCGTGAGCAATGGTGCAGGGCAAGCCACACAAGTTGATCGCTCCATGATTAATAGCGGTCAAACTAAAGGTAGCGGCGGTATTAACGTTGGCGCTTATGCAAGCCATGATATCGGTGGAGTTGCGCTTTCTGGTCGTGAAACTACCAAGGTGAAAAGCGAGTTAGCAACTGCCGGCAAAAAAGCGGCAGGTGCTACAGGTACGGGTGGTGGTAATAGCTATGGCGCTGGTGGCGCAGCTCGTAGCGAAGAAGAAATGCGTAAAGTAATGGAGCAATACAAAAGTTCTATTTTCTCCATCTACAACCGCGCTCTTCGCGATAACGCAGCGTTACAAGGAAAAGTTAAATTTAAAATGATTATCGACCCCAGCGGCCAAGTCGTGGAAGCAAGCATTGAATTTAGTGAATTAAAAGATGCTGCACTTGAAGCTAAACTTCTCGCAAAAATGAAATCAATCAGTTTTCCCACGGCTAATGTTGTGCGGACAACTTTTTACCAAACCTTGGATTTCTTGCCGCAGTAATGAGGCTTCAGTCTAAACAGAAAAGGCGAACCGAGAGGTTCGCCTTTTCTGTTTAGAATATTGCTTAGCCGGTTGTTGATGTTTCAGGCGTTCTTGCTGAGATTGGAGTAGGGTTTTATTTAGTAGGGAATCGTCATCCTCGCGGAGTGGGGATCCAGCTCTTGGTTAAATGAGGCCAAAAGTAAAATTGAAAATAAAAATGGCTCAGATGAAAACGCTTTCTAATCTAATTTCACTCTGACCCCAATTGTTAACTATCAGAATCAATGGGATTAGCTAGCGCGATTAAATGCGAATCAATGATGGACAATATCCTCAAAACCTCTACCCAAATCATCAACCGAGCGAACATAGTCCCTTAATGGTTTCAACAGTTTGTGGGGTATACCATGTAACTGACGATATTGATTATTGTCGTTTCTTATTACTACATAAAATTTTAAGTTTATATCGGCTTTATCGAATGAAATCCCAATAGATGAGTATAAGGTCTCAAACAATATGAACGGCCAACTTAAAAAGCTATACTGACGTACATGACCAACAGGTTTAAGTTCTTCGGTTTCATAATGACCGCTGTAATAATATAGCTCCCCACCTTCAATACACGCACCCCAAGCTGAACCATCTACTGAAGCAACAGAATTTGTAGGGTAAATAGCACGCGTAGGCCGAGGAGTAGATGCTCGATGATATTGCTCCAAATTATGAGTAAATTTATTTCGCGTTTTATAAATTCGGTTCAGCTTGAGTTGTAGCTCAAGCTCTTTATCCTCAATTTCAAAACTCGGCGTAATAGTCTCAGGCCCATACATTCCATATTCAGGACTGAATGAAACCTCTACGCTCTTTAAGAACTTTTCTTTAGTATCTGATGCTAGAGTTAGTATTCCGTTAGTAAACGAATGCTTGACGCCATATAGTTTGTTATATGCCGAATGCAAAGCCTTCGCAGCAGCCACATAATCTCCCTCAATGCTCGAAAAATCTGCAAGTGCGGCCTTTCTTTCAGATGCACACTTACTAGAAGTTAACCAATCATCAAAGCTTTTGTATTCTTTATTTTGACCCAGCAAATCAAAACATGTTAGCAACAAATAAATAACTAACGACTCTCTCTCGTGACGAGGATGAAGCCACCACTTGTCACTATGATGGTTATATCCTGCAAAGCCTTCTAGGCGGTCAGATTCTTCCAATAATTTTTGCGCTAGGATCAGCCTCGCCTTAATCAACTCCACTGTTTCATCACTAACCATGTGTACTCCTTATTCAGTACAGCACCAGATTTAAGGGACATAAAACGATGCTGACTGTTTGTTAGGTATATAGTTATTTGAATGTTTCTAATATTTCAATTTTTTCTAGGGTCTTGGGATTACAAGTATATTTAAACTCACCCATTTGCTTAGGAACAATTGTGGTCAGAGTAAACTTTGAGGAACTTTATAACGTTTATTAATCTCATCCAAATAAGGCGAACAGTTATTAAACATAGCCAATTGGTGGTCGAGCCTACCAGACGATTTAGCATGCATCACTTACACTGTATTACACGCTTTTTCCATCCGCTCAAAAATCAATTCCTCCCGCCCAAGATCACCACGCCCGTCAACCAGATTGAGAATGTCTCCGCATAAAAAAAGGCGAACCGAGAAGTTCGCCTTTTTTACTTAGAATATCGCCAGCGGCGGTTCTTGCAATGCCGCCAATTGTTCGCGCAATTCCAAAATATGTTGTGACCAATAATGCTCGGTATTAAACCACGGAAAATAACGTGGAAAGGCGGGGTCAGTCCAGCGTCGTGCGAGCCATGCGCTGTAATGCATAATGCGCATACTGCGAAGAGCTTCAATCAGCTGTAATTCTGCCAAATCAAAATCGCAAAACTCTTGGTAACCATCCAACATTTCACTCAACTGCAATCGCTGATTGTCGCGCTCACCGGTAAGCAGCATCCATAGGTCTTGAACTGCGGGGCCGGTGCGCGCATCGTCAAAATCTACAAAATGGGGAACGCCTTCGCGCCACAGCACGTTCCCGGGGTGGCAATCACCGTGTAAACGAATGGGGTTGTATTTCACACGATCAAAGAGTGCGTCACATTGAATAATAATGTCAGCACCAACGCGTTTGTAATTTTCCAATTGATTGGCGGGAATGAAATTGTTGTTCAGTAGAAACTCGTAAGAATCGCGCGCAAAATTTTGTACTGTCATTGATGGGCGATATTGAAACGACTCTGCTTGCCCCATGGCGTGAATGCGACCAAGGCAGCGGCCAATCATCAACAGCGAGTCAAAATCATCCAAGTTGGGTGCGTGGCCGCCCTGACGGGGGAAGAGCGCAAAGTCGAATCCTTGGTAGTGGTGCAGGGTGTTTCCTGCATCGTCAATGAGTGGCGCGACTACAGAAATTTCTAATTCTTTGAGCGCTTGGGTGAAGCTGTGTTCTTCTAAAATTTGTTCGCGAGTCCAGCGTTCTGGACGATAAAATTTTGCAATGATGGGTGTGCCGCCTTCAATGCCGACTTGATAGACGCGGTTCTCGTAAGAATTAAGCGCAAGGATGCGAGCGTCGGTTAAATAGCCATTGGCTTCCACCGCGTCCATCACTACGTCTGGGCTGAGCTTCTCGTAGGGATGTGATTGTGGTGTGTGGTCAACGGGAGGAGCTTCTGATTCCAGTTTGTTGCTCATGGCAGTTCCGATTAATTCTTTCTTAAATAAAAAGGGCGCGATAATCGCGCCCTAGTAAAACTTTTATTTATTGCTTCACACAATCCACAAAATACCCACGCTTGCCGTCAACTTCGCGTTTCACTAAGCCGTGAACGTCGGTTTCAAAACCGGGGAATTTTTCGTTGAAGTCGCGCGCAAAGCGCAGGTAATCAACGATGGTTCTGTTAAAGCGTTCGCCAGGAATTAACAGTGGAATGCCTGGTGGATAGGGCGTTAACAAAATTGAGGTGATGCGACCTTCCAATTCATCAATGGGCACACGTTCAATTTCACGGTGCGCCATTTTCGCGAAAGCGTCGGATGGTTTCATCGCCGGTTGCATATCGCTCAAATACATTTCTGTCGTTAAGCGCGCAACGTCATAAGCTTTATAGAAATCGTGAATTTGTTGACACAGATCGCGCAAACCCATTTGCTCATAGCGTGGATTCGCTTGTGCAAATTCCGGCATGATGCGCCACATGGGTTGGTTTTTATCGTAGTCATCTTTGAATTGTTGTAGCGCAGCTACCAATGTATTCCAACGGCCTTTGGTGATGCCGATGGTGAACATAATGAAGAACGAATAGAGGCCGCACTTCTCGATGATTACACCGTTCTCTGCCAAATATTTGGTAACGATGGAAGCAGGAATACCTGTTTCGCTGAATTGACCGTTTACAGACAGGCCCGGGTTAACGATGGTGGCTTTAATAGGGTCGAGCATGTTGAAGCCCGGCGCTAATTTTCCAAAGCCGTGCCAGTTGTCTTCACTGCGCAACATCCAATCATCGCGCTCACCAATACCGTCTTCTGCAAACTCATCGGGGCCCCACACTTGGAACCACCAATCTTGCCCCCATTCGGCGTCCACTTTTTTCATAGCGCGGCGGAAGTCGAGCGCTTCAAAAATAGATTCTTCTACCAGTGCGTGACCACCGGGCGCTTCCATCATGGCTGCTGCAATATCGCAAGATGCGATAATGGAGTATTGCGGCGATGTAGAAGTGTGCATCAAATAAGCTTCGTTAAAAGCATCTTGATCTAGTTTTACTTTTTCAGATTCGCGCACAAGAACTTGCGACGCTTGTGATAAGCCTGCTAACAGTTTATGCGTGGATTGCGTGGAGAAAATCATCGACTCTTTTGCGCGTGGTCGATCTTTTCCAATCGCGTGCATGTCTTTGTAAAATTCGTGGAAGGTGGCGTGTGGCAACCATGCTTCGTCAAAATGCAGCGTATCAATTTTTCCATCGAGCATATCTTTCAGTGTTTCAACGTTATAGAGAACACCGTCGTAGGTCGATTGGGTAATGGTTAAAATGCGTGGCTTTTTGTTCGCCGCTTCGCGTGCAAATGGGTTTGCTTCGATTTTACGCGCAATGCTTTCTGGCGTGAATTCTTCTAGTGGAATAGGCCCGATAATCCCGAGGTTGTTACGCGTTGGCATCAAGAATACTGGAATCGCGCCGCACATAATAATGGAGTGCAAAATGGATTTATGGCAGTTGCGGTCAACCACCACAATATCGCCCGGCGCAACGGTTGAGTGCCAAACCATCTTGTTAGAAGTTGATGTACCGTTGGTGACAAAGTAGCAATGGTCTGCATTAAAAATACGCGCGGCATTGCGTTCAGATGCGGCGATAGGGCCGGTGTGATCGAGCAATTGGCCGAGTTCTTCTACCGCGTTACACACGTCGGCGCGCAACATATTTTCGCCAAAGAATTGGTGAAACATTTGCCCGATAGGCGATTTCAAAAACGCCACGCCGCCCGAGTGACCGGGGCAGTGCCAAGAATAAGAGCCATCGTTGGCGTAATTCACCAGCGCGCGGAAAAATGGTGGTGCCAAGCCATCGAGATAAGATTTGGCTTCACGAATAATATGGCGCGCCACGAATTCAGGCGTGTCTTCAAACATGTGAATAAAGCCATGCAGCTCACGCAAAATATCGTTAGGGATATGGCGCGAGGTGCGCGTTTCGCCGTAGAGGTAAATAGGGATGTCGTTGTTCTTGTAACGAATCTCTTCCACGAAGGCGCGAAGCGATTTTAAAGCTTCATCGGTTTCCTCTTCAGAACCTTCCCCGAACTCTTCATCGTCAATCGACAAAATAAAAGCGGAAGCGCGCGATTGCTGCTGCGCAAACTGCGACAAATCGCCGTAGCTGGTTACGCCCAGCACCTCCATACCTTCTTTCTCCATAGCATCTGCAAGGGCGCGGATGCCAAGGCCAGAGGTGTTTTCGGAGCGAAAATCTTCGTCGATGATGACAATAGGAAAGCGAAACTTCATGGAAACCTCCAAATAGAGCAAGTGCCCAAGGGCAGGTGCAGGTAAAGACGCCTGGGCAAGGTTGAGGCCACCGCTTGCGCGCCGAAAAGCTGGGATGCGAATTCTCGCAGAATTAAATGAAAGTTTGGGGAAATATTCTGTTAGAAAAGCCCTGTAGGTGCATTTTTTTCAATTTATTTTTTGACGGCGTCTAATGAGGACTCAATGTTGCTCATCCACGCGATGCCGTGGCTGAGTCACATCGTCCGCGCCAGCGCCCACACTTGGACATCTTTAGCGCCTTGTTTGATGAGCAGAGCGCTTAGCTCTCTTACGGTTGCTGTAGTTGTTACCACGTCGTCTACTAAGGCGATACGCTTGTTTTTCAGCGTCGGTAGGTGCTTTTCTTGAATCACAAAGCTATGCCGTAAATTCCGTTGCCTATCGCTGCGCGACAAGCCTTTTTGCGTGGGTGTCTTATATTTGCGTTGAGCAATTCGGTTGGCGACGGGAATGTGCAGTTCCTGCGCGAGGTGGGTGGCCAAGATGTCGGCTTGGTTAAAGCCTCGCAGCCAAAGGCGCTGCCAGTGTAGCGGAACGGGAATTATAAAGTCTGGTAACACCAACCCATCCTCTTCGTGTATGCGATGCTTTAAAGCTTCCGCCAACATCTGTGCCAGCAGTTTTCCGCTAGTGAGGTTTGCGCGGTATTTGAATTTATGAATGAGCGCATCTACAGGGTGCTCATAGGAGAAAGCCATAAAGCTGCGGCTAAATGCGGGTGGATGGCGCAAGCAACTACCGCAGAAATGGCTAAGGCTTTCAATCCGAAGGCCGCATTGCTGGCACAGCAATTGGCCGTAGGTGTGCGGTAAATCGTATTGGCAATTAGCGCACAATAATTCGCCCTCTAGACTGCAAGCACACAAAAGGCATTGGCTTGGAAAAAGCCGGGTGGTGATACTTGATAGCTTCGCTGCGGATCGAGTAACAGCAAAAGTCCAGCGCTTTGAGAGTGGTAATAAAGAGGGAGTGGGTTTTTGCATGGGTTGAGTTCCTTTCAGTATTGATCCTTCAGATTGTTCCTTCTCGCTCATTCATTGATGCGGTTCGGGCGTTAGTCTAACAATTCTTGGGGAATATCCAAGATGGCGTTGAATTTATGAGGCATTCTTCTAGGCTTAGGGTAATTCTGTCGTTTAAAGGATGTTTTGCTGTGGAAGCTGTTCGTAGCGATTATGTTGACTATAAAAGTGCTGTTTCAGCGCTACTGAATCACCCGGAAAATTTTCCCCGCTTGCCCGCTATTACCCAAAATATTCGAGAAGCCTTGGTGCGCTCGGATAGTTGCGCCAACTCTCTGAGTAAACTCATCGAGCGTGATACCGAGTTGAGCCAGCTGCTACTTCGCTACGCATCCAGTGTCATGATGCACAATCACATGCCGCCGCAAAGTGTGTTTGATGTGGTGCGAATTCTGGGGATGGCTCAAGTTGAGCGCATCACCATGCTGCATGCGGTGAAAGATTTATTCCGCGGCAACACTCAGGCGTATACGCGCATTTTTGCCGCGTCTTGGGATCGCCTAATCAACAAAGCCAGTATGAGCGCACTGATTGCCAAAAAAGTGGGCCGAGTTGCGCCTGATTATGCCTTGCTGGGTAGCCTGCTAAGTGAAATAGGTACTTTGGCGGTGTTGTCTGTTTTCAAATCAGGAGATTTGCCGGTTCCAGATCGGGAAACCTATGTGAATTTGTGCCGTGAGTTCGCAAAGAATCTTGGTATCGCGCTCTTGCAAGATTGGGGGATGGATGACGAATATCTCCGTTTGGTGAAGCAAGTTGGTAACTGGCAAGCCGGAGAGAACGAGCCTTTCGGATTAATCGACGTGGTTAACCTTGGGCTTTATCACTCCTTGAAGGCACGTATGACGGCTAATCGTCTGCCGGCCATTAACCATTTGGCGGCTTACCAGAAACTGTCTGCCAAACATAACGCCATCACCGATACCAACGAGTTAGAGTTGGTGGTCACTAACCGCGACGAAATCCGTGCGATAGCCGATAGCCTTTATTAGTCTGTTAACCTGGAATTAACTTTTTGGTTGACAGCTGGGTTCGCCCCGTTAATATGGATCTATTGCTTACCAACGGGGCTCCCACATGAACGCTTTTACCAAACCTCTTGTACGTCACGACTGGACTCGCCCTGAAATTCAGGCGCTGTTTGATCTTCCCTTCAGCGATTTGATGTTCCAAGCGCAAAGCGTTCACCGCGCGCACTTCAACCCCAATGAGGTTCAAGTCAGCACACTTTGTTCCATTAAAACCGGCGCCTGCCCAGAAGATTGCGCTTATTGCCCGCAATCAGCTCGTTACGACACAGGCCTTGAGCGCGAAAAGCTCATGGCGGTAGAAAAAGTCATTGAAGAAGCTAAAGCCGCCAAAGCCAGCGGTGCTACTCGCTTTTGCATGGGTGCTGCATGGCGCTCACCCAAAAATCGCGATATGCCTTACGTAACCACAATGGTTCAAGGCGTAAAAGCATTAGGTCTGGAAACCTGCATGACCTTGGGCATGTTAGATGAAGACCAAGCGCAAACCTTGGCAGACGCGGGTCTTGATTACTACAACCACAACCTCGATACCTCGCCCGAATACTACGGTGAAATTATCACCACTCGCACTTACCAAGATCGTTTGCAAACCCTCGCCAACGTGCGCAAAGCCGGCATGAAAGTATGCTGCGGCGGAATCGTCGGCATGGGCGAAGAAGTAACTGATCGCGCAGGTTTACTGCAGCAATTAGTGAACATGCCAGAACACCCCGAATCAGTGCCCATCAACATGCTGGTAAAAGTGGAAGGCACGCCGTTGGAAGGCGAAGCGGATTTGGATCCATTTGATTTTATTCGCACCATCGCTGTTGCCCGTATTCTTATGCCGCAATCGCACGTGCGCTTGTCTGCTGGCCGCGAACAAATGAATGAGCAAACTCAAGCCATGGCATTTTTGGCGGGCGCAAATTCAATTTTCTACGGCGAAAAATTACTAACCACACCAAACCCCGAAGCCAACAAAGATATGCAATTGTTCAAGCGTCTCGGCATCAAGCCAGAAGCTTACGAAGTGCATGAAGATGAACGCGAACAAGAAGCGGCAATTGTGAATAAATTGCAAGAATCCAAACTGGATTCTTTGTTTTACAACGCGGCGAATTAATCTGAGTTTAGTTGGCAGTTCTATGTTCAGTTCAGGTTAATTGCGCGCCACTTAAGGTGGCCGCTTTTAATCGAATTGATAAACCAAGGACTGTCTATGAAAAATGTCATCGCTATTGTGTTGCTCTTGTTTTTGTCTCAATCCCTCTACGCAAATGATTATGGCGGTATTGGAATTGGTTTGGTTGAGGCCTGCAAGACAAAGTATCAACCCAGCTTTAGCGGTGGTGATTGCATTTCGCCTGATGTAGATATCCACGGTTTTATCGGTCGCGAGGCTGGCGATTATTTTACGCTTGAAGCCAGTATAGATGCGGCCATCAGCTCCGGAACGGCATTTGATTTTATTGTCGATGCAAGCAGCGATACGGTCAACTTCAACGATGCTGAAGTCACGAATGATCGATGGGGGATGGTGAATTTCGGTGTGCACGCACTGGCGACCTTACCGCTCTCTTACTCGGTGCGCTTGTTCGGTGGGCCAAGCTTGGGTATGTCCATCACCAGTTTTGATTACGACGTAAAATATTTTGGCGACGAGAATTCTTCATCGCAGTCGTCCACCAACATCGGCCTGAACTATGGATGGAAAGCGGGTATAGATTTCGGAAATCTCTCAGGAAGCTTCGTGCGTTTGCAGTGGCAAAATTGGCGCGGGTTAGATGCTGGTGCTAGCAGTGACAGAATTAGCGGCAAAAGCAGCGACAAAGAATTTAACAGTAATGCGCTCACAATAAATTGGGTGGGGCGCTTTTAAATGATAGTGAAACCTTGTGGCCAACGAATTTTCTCTCGACAATATTCTCGCCGCGGCACTCGCTGAGCGCTGTGCAGCAAGCCTCTATCGCCATCGTCGTGTATTGGAATCGCCGCAAGTTCCCTCTGTGGTTGTTGATGGAAAACCCTACCTCGCATTTTGCAGTAACGATTATTTAGGTCTCGCTAATCATCCCCACGTTATTTCTGCCTTTCAGCAAGCGGCGAGCCGCTTTGGTGTGGGCAGCGGTGCATCGCATTTGGTTGCGGGTCACTCCAGCGAACATCACGCGCTTGAAGAAGAAATCGCTGCATTTACCGGTCGTGATCGCGCATTATTATTTTCAACAGGTTACATGGCTAACATGGGTGCGATTACCGCGCTGGTTGGTCAAGGCGATGCGATTTTTGAAGATCGTTTAAATCACGCCAGTTTGTTAGATGCAGGCTTGCTGAGTGGCGCGCGCTTCCAACGTTTTTTACACAACGACTTAAATAATTTGCAAGCCCGCTTGGATAAGGTCGACGCAGAGCGAAAATTAATTGTGGTTGATGGCGTGTTCAGTATGGATGGCGATTGCGCACCCTTATCAGAACTTGCTGCGCTCGCAAAAAATAATAATGCATGGCTTATGGTTGATGACGCCCACGGTTTTGGTTGCTTAGGAAAAAAAGGTGGCGGTAGCGCAGAGTATTTTGGTTTAAGCCAAAATGAATTGCCGATTTTGATGGGTACTTTAGGTAAGGCATTTGGAACCTTTGGTGCTTTTGTCGCGGGCAGTGAAACCTTGATTGAAACGCTTATTCAATTTTCACGCTCTTATATTTACACCACCGCCATGCCGCCCGCTGTTGCGGCAGCTACGCGGGCGAGCTTGCGTTTATTACAAGAAGAACAGTGGCGGCGCGAGCATTTGCAGCAATTAATTTCTCGTTTTCGTGCGGGCGCGCAGCAATTAGGTTTGCAATTGTTGGATTCTTACTCGCCTATTCAACCCATTATTATTGGCGACGAAGCTCGCACATTGTCGGTTGCAGAAAAATTAGCTGAACGTGGTATTTTAATTGTCGCCATACGGCCGCCAACGGTTGCGGCAGGAAGCTCACGCTTGCGCGTAACTTTTTCTGCGGAGCACTCCCTCGCGCAGGTTGATCAATTGTTAAATGCCTTGAGCGATATTCTTGGTGCTGATGTGGGTTCAACGGGTGGATCGCGTGAGTGAAAATCAGTTCAAGCTTGCCAGACAAGATTATCCCTCCACTTCGTCCGAATCTTTGCCGCAACCTTTTGTGCTATTACATGGTTGGGGTTCTGCAAGTGAATCGTGGCTACCTTTGATTTCACAGTTGCAGACGATTTCTTCAGTTATTACGCTGGATTTACCGGGTTTTGGCGAAAGCCCATCCATACCGGAATTTAATCTTGAATCTGTTATCGCCTTGGTTGCGAATGAATTGCCTCCGCAATGTGTTCTTGTAGGTTGGTCGCTTGGCGGCATGCTGGCCGTTCAATTGGCGGCCCGCTATTCGCAAAAAATAACGCACCTTGTTACGCTGGCGAGCAATCTGAAATTTGTTGCTGGCCAAGATTATAGTACCGCAATGCCAGCTGCTGTTAATCACCAATTCAACCAACATTTTGCGGCAGATGCGTTGGGTACGCTGAAGTTGTTTAGCGGGCTATTAGCGCAGGGCGACGCTAATGAGCGCTCGTTGCTCAAACAAATGCGTGCTTTAATGAAAGCGGAGGCGATTAATCACAATTGGTTGGAGGCGTTACTTTTATTGGCGGAGTTGGATAATTGCGAGACTTTTTCATCCTTGGTTCAATCAGGGTTGCACCTGCTGGCTGAAAAAGATGTATTGGTTCCTGCGTCGGCTGCGCAATCTTTTACAGTGTTAAACCCACAGCAGAAAGTAGTGGTGGTGAGCGGCGCTGCACATGCGCTGCATTGGAGTCGGCCAGATTTTGTTGTTCAGAACCTAAAAGAATTTTTATGGCCGACTGCGTTAGATAAAGCGCGCGTAGCACATTCGTTTAGTCGTGCCGCAAATACTTATGATTCAGTGGCTAGTTTGCAGCGTAAAGTGGGTGGTGCGCTTCTTAAAAAAATGCCAGCCAATTCGTCAATACAATGTGTGCTCGATCTTGGTTGTGGTACGGGTTATTTTACGCCGCAGTTACAGAAAAAATTTCCGCAAGCGCAAATTGTGGCGGTAGATATCGCGGAAGGTATGCTGCAATTCGCAAAGCAAAAATGGGGTCAGAGTCATTTAATGGAGAACAATATGGTTCCGAGCAATTGC
Source organism: uncultured Cellvibrionaceae bacterium (assembly GCA_964581625.1). GTDB lineage: Bacteria > Pseudomonadota > Gammaproteobacteria > Pseudomonadales > Cellvibrionaceae > Cellvibrio. The sequence goes on along the minus strand of CAZOPE010000029.1, from coordinate 3,376 downwards.
GCCATATTAAATGACTCTGACCCCATTTTTGCGTGGGTATGTTCGGATGCAGAGCAGTTGCCCTTTGCTAATGCATCGGTAGATGTTATTTACTCCAATTTCGCATTGCAGTGGTGTACAAATTTGCCAAAGCTGTTTAAGGAATTGCGGCGAGTGCTAAATCCGGAGGGCGAATTAATATTTACAACCTTGGGTCCAGCAACTCTGCACGAACTAAAATCGGCGTGGCAGCAAGTGGACAACAATGTACACGTTAATGAATTCCACGAACGTGCTGCGTTGCTTTCGCAGTTGCAAAGCGCAGGTTTTGGCCAAGTTGAGTTCGAGCAGGCTACAGAAGTTATGGAGTTTGAGTGTTTGTCGGATTTAACGCGCAGCCTAAAAGCATTAGGCGCGCAAAATGTAAATTCAGGCCGGCTGACCGGGTTAACCGGGCGTAAAAAAATTCAAACGTTTAAGCAAGCTTACGAAAGTATGCGACGAAATCATATGTTGCCCGCAACTTATGATGTGTTTTACATCAGGGCAAAAGCCTAATCACAAAAAGCGACTACTACAAAGAACACACAATGACAAAGAAAGCATTTTTCATTACAGGCACTGATACGAATGTGGGCAAAACGTTAATTGCGGCAGGTTTGCTTGTGGCTGCAAAGCAGAGGGGTTTAACTACTGCTGCGCTAAAACCTGTTGCTGCCGGTTGTGAAAAAACTGAAGACGGTTTACGTAATGACGACGCGCTCTTGTTGCAATCTGTTATGACGCAATCGCTGCATTATGATCAAATCAATCCTTACGCATTGGAAGCTGCTATCGCTCCACATATCGCTGCGCAACAAGAAAAGCGCAGTTTGTCGATTGATCGTTTGTCGGGTTTTTGTCGTGGTGTATTGTCCTCCGCAAATTTCACTTTGGTGGAAGGTGCTGGCGGTTGGCGAGTTCCCTTAAATGCGCGCGAAACCTTGGCTGATTTGGCAAAAAATTTGAATTTGCCAGTTATCATTGTTGTGGGTGTTCGCTTGGGTTGCATCAATCACGCGCTTTTAACCTTTGAAGCCGTTGTGCGTGATGGTCTTGGGGTTGCAGGTTGGGTTGCTAATTGTATTGATGCGGATATGCCTGTGTTGCAGGAAAATATCGAAAGCTTAAAGACGCGCCTTCCCGTTCCTTGTTTGGGTGTGGTGCCTTTCTTGGTGAATCCAATCCCAGAACAAGTTGCTAGCTGTTTTACGCCAGCTGCGCTAGATCACTTAATTAAATAATGATGAAATTATTTTTCCATTTTTGCCTTGTGCGCCCTGTAATTGTGGCGGCTCTGACAGGGCTAATTCTTTCTGGCTGCGCAAGCATGCCGCCCACAAAAGCCATTCCGGTAGCTAACACTACACACACCATTTATTTTATTTACCGCGGCTGGCACACGAGCTTGTTATTGGACGCGAAACTGCTCGCCGCCCAAAATCCGCAGTTAGCTGATGATCTTAAAGGGCAGCGTTATGCCCGAATTGGTTGGGGTGATGGTGATTATTTCACGGGCAAAAGCAAGTCTACATCCACTGCTGCGAAGGCCTTGGTTGCTTCGGGTTATTCGGCGGTGCAGTTGCTCACGTATGACTACGAGCCTTTTGCGGAAATCCCCGCTGAAACACGCGTTCCGCTCGCCATCACCATAGAGGGAATGAATGCGTTGGTTGCTTATTTGGGTGGCTCAATAGCGATCGACACCAAGGGCAAGCCCATTCGTCTTACTGCTTATGGAGATGCCATGGGGGCTTTTTTTCAGTCCAAAGATCATTACAGTTTGTTCAGCAATTGCAACACTTGGAGTGGCAACGCATTGCGCGCGGCAGGATTGCCCGTTGCTAACCGTTTGACGGCGCAAGGAGTTTTCGAACAGGCGCGCTACATTTCCCTATGGCAATCCGAGCAAGGCTTGTTCAAATACGAGCGATAAGTTTCACTGGTTATATTTCTCGCGTTCTTAATCCAAACTTGTCTTAAAACACTACACTTAGCGGCAAGCTTCGCCTGTTTTTTAATCGCTTCAGCGCGTAAAATAAAGTTGTGAGAAGTCTTTCTATCTATTTTGCGAGGGCAGAGTAATGGACGTAGGTTCAGCAACAAGTGGTTCTGCGGTAACTCAAGGTCTAATTGGCATGCAACGCAGCCAAGCGGAAATATCCAAGTCTGCCCAGCAAATTGTGGAGGCGGGTACAACCGAACGTGAGAACCCGGCCAAAAATGACATCACCGAATCTTTGGTAAACATCAAAGCCCAAACACAGGTGTTTGATGCATCGGCCAAGATTGTGAAGTCAGCCGACGAAACCATAGGCACTTTGCTGAAAGCAACGGCATAAGTGATTATTAAGGTAAGGTGATTTCAGTGATTAGTTCAATTTCATCCAGTGCCAGCACAGTTGCGCCTTACGCGCCAATTGGTCGCCAGCCCGTTGGTTTGGAATCTGCTGAACTTAAAAGCTCCAGTTTAAAAGCGCTTGAGCAGACTGCTGATACTGCCGCGGGTCAAAATCGGCCCAGCCCAGAATACTCGCTCAATCAAAATGCTGAGCGCGACCGCGTGTCTGGTAAGCCTTCGAAACAACAGTCTTCGGAGCAAGAGCAAAAACAGCAGGAGCAAGAGCAAAAGATCATCGCTGAGTTGGCAACGCGTGACCGTGAAGTTCGCGCCCACGAACAAGCTCATGCTGCCATTGGTGGGCAATATGCGGGCTCTCCTACTTATTCGTTTGAGCGTGGCCCCAACGGCGTCAATTATGCTGTCGGCGGCGAAGTTGCTATAGATACCTCCCCTGTGCCCAACGACCCTGAAGCAACCCTTCGCAAGGCTCAAGTAATTCGCGCGGCAGCTAGCGCGCCTGCTGAACCCTCTCCGCAAGACCGCCGTGTGGCGGCCCAAGCTGCCAGTCTTGAAAATGAAGCACGCGCAGAGTTAGCTGCGCAAGGCGCGTCTGAAGTTCAGCAGTCAGCGCAAACCTCTGACGATGAGACAAATGCGCGTAAAGCGGAAGCTAAAAAACAAGCTGCTGAAGAAGATGAGTTGCGTAAAGAAATCCGCAAAGACGAAGATCGGCAACGAGCTGAATTGGATCGCAGTAACCAAGAGCGTGCCGCTATTCTTGCCAGAACTGCACAAACAACCTTTGATATAAGTCGCCGCCTTGTGGAAATAGGTGCGGTTAAAAGCACTCCAAGCGTTGGTAACTTTATTAACGGCAGTGTGTAAATACGGCCTGTCATCTGCTCGTCATCGAGCCAAGTTATTGTCGTTACCGTAAACTAAGTAATTGAGTTGTAAAGTTTTACTTGACCTCACTCGGTTGGATCCCTATACTGCGCCACCTCACTTGAGCTA